>NZ_JBQFYF010000006.1:0-307391 GCF_056541325.1 Ruegeria sp. AH7
CGTGTCACACCCAACATGCGTCCCAGTCAAACTCAAATGATCCCGCAAAAAACCAGACAATAACGTCCGACCCTCTACATCGCCACTCACAGCCTTACCGTTCACAGTCATTGAAATCTCGGCCATAACATCCTCCCTAAAACTCTCTGCTCAAACGCCCAGAACGCGTTTGAGCCAGCCTTTCTTTTCTTCTGTCTCTTGAACTGGCTCAATCGGCTCTGCCGTGGCCTCATCTTTCGCAGCAACCGGTTCGACTTCGACCGCGCCCTGGAAATTCTCGAAGAACTGGTCGGCCATCTTCTTGGCCACACCATCGATGATCCGGCCACCCAGTTGCGCCAGCTTGCCACCCACCCGGGCATCAACACTATAGGCCAACAACGTCCCTTCCGGTGCGTCGGACAGGGTGACATCGGCAGAACCCTTGGCGAACCCGGCCGCACCGCCCTTGCCTTCACCTGTTAGTTTGACGCTTTGCTGATCGACCATGTCAGACAATGTGACCGAGCCTTTGAACGTGGCTTTGACAGGTCCGACCTTCTGCACCACCGTTGCTTCAAATCCGTCTGCGGCCGTGCCCGACATTTCTTTGCAGCCCGGTACACAGTCTTTCAACACTTCTGCAGATAACAACGCATCCCAGACCTTGGACCTTGGTGCCGCTATGACGCGGCTATCCTGTAGCTCCATGCCATTCCCTCCAAATTTCTTGCTACGCTACGCGGTGAATACCGTGCTGCCTATTCGACCTTGGGAGTAGTCAGCGAAGTTTCGGAGGGGTGTGGGTCAGGCCGTAGGTTTCAAAGATCTTTTGAATCCGCCCATCTTGCAAAGCAGCATATATAGCGTCATCGACCGCGTAGCTGAGACCCCGATAGGCAAAATGAACGGCGACGCCGCTGGTCCAGGTGCTGACGGCAAAACTCGGCAGCGGCGGAGTATGAATGTCCAGATCCTGAGTGAGACCGGCCTCCAACTGCGCGCGGGGGGCCATGGCTGCCATCGTTTCCCCTTCGGCCAGCGCGGTCATCGCCTGTTCGGCGGACGGGAACCTGTGTAAATTTTGCGAAAGCTGGCCGCCCGGAAAGGAAGACAGGTAGAAATCTGCGATCGAGTCGTTTTCCACGGCCACCGTATCGAACCGGAAATAAGCTGGGACCGGGGGGTCTTCGGGGTAGGCGTCGCGGCGATAAGCGATGGCGATCTCTTCATCGTGATATTGTCCGGTAAAGACAACCTGCTCGACGCGGCAGGCGAATTCACTGTCATAGGGAATATGCAGCATCACATTTGCCACGCGACCATTGATCAGCGGGCCTTTCCAGATCCAGTTGCGCAAATCTGCTTCTAGGTTCTCTCCTGCGGCGACCAGTTTGAACCTAGGTTCGACCCCCAGATCCTCGGCGATCAGCTTGCCGATTTCGATATCTACGCCCTGTATCTTGCCATCTTTTTCGAACGACCAGGGTGGGAAGTCCTCGTAGGCGGCAAAGTCGATATAGCCGCGCTCGACAATGGTATCGAGATCGGCGCCGACAATATCCCGACTGGCATTTTGAGGTTTAGGTTGAGGCACATGATCTTCGCATCTAGCCAGAGCCGACCCGGACGTAAGGGCGGCAACCAACAGGGAGAGTAAAAAGAGCGATCTGATCATGCGCCTCAGTCTGCCGCGCTATTGCGCTGCAGACAATCCGATAGTCAGTTGTTCGGCGGCTTCTGCGAAATCCGGGCTATCACCCGAGATCAAGACAGCCGCGCGCAGGGCGACACTGTCTGCGACCGGCGCGCCCGATCCTGTCTCGATCGAGCTGGCAATCTCGTCTAGCTCTGCCTGCAAAGCGCTTGCATCCCCATCGCCACCATCTGCCATTCCCGCGAGTGTATCTCTGATCTCTTTCAGTCTCTCGGAATGATCATCCAGGGCACCGTCATCGGGGCGGGTTTCGATATAGGTCCTGATCGCCCAGGCCGCTTTTTGACCCAGCAGGTCTCCGAAAGCGGGCATTTTGGTGATCCCATTCTGAGTATAGCCTTCGCGGAAGCGCTCGATATACCATTCATCGCCGTACTCTTCGGCTTCAAGGTAGCGAAGGTCTGGTGCCAGCCCGCCCGAGACAACGCCCAGACCGTGGCACCGGGCGCAGTTCTGGTTGTAGCCCGAGTCTCCGATTTCGATGGCCGCTTGCCAAACCTCTTCCCCCTGACTGCGATAGGGGTTTTCGATCAGCCACTCTTCGCTCACGTCGGGCAGAACATCCGTGTTCACCGGTTGCGGTGCGACGTCGCCATGGGCCAGCGCCATGCCCCCGGCGGTAACGGCGCCCAGCACTGCACTATAAAAACCAAGACGCATCTTCTCCTCCTTATGATGCTTTCCTCGGTCATAGCCCAAGCAGAATCACCGCGAAATTCGACCTTGGTTGCACATCCACCTCGATTGTCGACTAAGGTCTAATAGGCGTTCACAAGCGCCACCAGCTTTACTCTGAACCAGAGGGAGGAGGCCAATACATGTTCAGGATTTTCCGTGTTTTTGCGGTGTTAACCCTGCTACCCGGTATGGCCATGGCCGAACTGGAGATCTCAGTTACGTATCTGCAGCTTCAGACAGCCAGACCGCCGGTTCTGTCCAATCTGGACCCGGTGCCAGAGGATCTGGGTATTGCCGGGGCCGAGCTGGGGCTTGCAGACAATCTGACAACGGCGAAGTTTTTGGGGCATAAGTACTCCCTGACTATCCAATCGGTGCCTGAGGATGGCGATTGGTTGGCCGCCGCGCGGCAGGCGCTGGCCGAAACGCCTTACCTTATACTAGATGCGCCTGCACAGGCGCAGCTTGATGTGGCGGATCTACCCGAGGCGGCAGGGGCCGTTCTGTTTAATGCCTCTGCTTCTGAAATTTCAATCCGGGATGAAGCTTGTCGGGCGAATTTGCTGCATACGTTGCCGTCAAACGTCATGAGAACGGATGCGCTTGCACAATTTCTGGTCAAGCGCCGGTGGCAGAGGTTGGTTTTGGTGTCGGGGGATCATCCGGGTGATCAGGCATTTGCAAACTCGATCAAACGTTCGCTTGAGAAATTCCGACTAGAACTGAAAGCAGAGAAGACCTGGGCTTTTGATGCTGACCTTCGCCGCAACGCCGCGCAGGAAGTGCCGCTATTCACGCAGGACTTCGGCGACTATGATGTTTTGCTGGTCGCGGATGAGTTGGACGATTTTGGACGCTATATCCCGTTCAACACATGGGAAGCACGGCCCGTGGCCGGATCTGAAGGCTTGCAGCCCGTCACCTGGTCTCGGGTGGTTGAGCAATGGGGTGCGGTGCAGATGCAGAACCGCTTCTTTGAACAGTCCGGTCGGGCAATGATGCCGAAAGACTACGCCGCATGGGCTGCGTACCGGTCCTTGGGCGAAGCCGTCACGCGCACCAATTCTGCGGATCCGGCAACACTGCGGGCGTATATCCTGTCGGACGATTTCGAACTGGCAGGTTTCAAAGGGCGCGCAATGAATTTTCGCCATTGGAATGGTCAGTTGCGCCAACCGATCCCTCTGGTGACGGATCGGGCGGTAGTGGCGATGGCCCCGCTTGAAGGATTTTTGCACCAACGTACCGAGTTGGACACGTTGGGTATCGATGAAGCCGAAAGCCAATGCCAGGCATTCAAGGAGTGACAAGGATGAGACTAGCAGCACTTTTGGCAGCAACCGCGCTTTGCGCTCCGGCGGCTGCGGATGAGATTTGGATAAGCAATGAGAAAGACGACACACTAAGTGTAATCGATATTGAAACACTTGAGGTGATCAGAACCATCGAGACGGGAGAGCGCCCGCGGGGCATCACGTTCTCAAAGGATTACTCGGTCCTTTATATCTGCGCATCAGACAGTGATTCAGTACAGGTTATGGACCCTGAAACCGGCGAAATCTTGCATGATTTACCATCGGGTGAAGACCCGGAACAGTTCGTACTGCATCCCAATGATCGGCATTTGTATATCGCGAATGAAGACGATGCGATCACGACTGTTGTCGACACAGAAACACGTGAGGTGATCGCCCAGATTGATGTCGGAATTGAGCCAGAGGGTATGGCGGTCTCTCCGGATGGGAAGATTGCGATTACCACGTCCGAGACGACCAACATGGCGCATTGGATCGATACCGAAACGCGTGAGCTGTTCGCCAACACATTGGTCGATTCTCGGCCGCGCCATGCAGAGTTTCTGAAAGACGGAACCGAGCTTTGGGTAAGCTCTGAAATTGGCGGCACGATCACAGTGTTCGATGTCGAGAGCCAAACGGAAAAAGCCAAGATCGAGTTTGAGGTTGAAGGTGTCCACCCAGATAGGGTGCAGCCGGTTGGGTTTGAACTATCGAACGGTGATGAAACTGCGTTCGTAGCCCTTGGACCGTCGAACCACGTGGCGGCGGTGAATGCTGAAACCTACGAAGTTGAAGATTACATTTTGGTCGGGCGCAGGGTCTGGCACATGGATTTCAACGCGGACAAGTCGCTGCTGTTTACCACTAACGGTGTGTCGGGTGACGTGACGGTGATCGATGTTGCGAAACGCGAACCCATCAAGACGATCAAAGTTGGTCGGTTCCCATGGGGCGCGGCTTTCCGCCCAACCAATTGAATGAAAACAAGGAGATATAAGATGGTTCGACTAACAACTCTGGCCGCGATGCTGGCTTTGGCTCTACCGACAGTGGCTTTGGCAGATGATGATGACGATGATGATGGGTTTGGTCTGGCGGGCTTGTTGTCGGCCAAGAATAAGGAAGATCTGCCACCAATCACCCTGTCTGCTGGTGTCCCCCTGTCTGAAGCGCCTTGGGAGTTGAAGTCCGGCACCTATTATGAGTTCGAAATTCAAGGCGATGGCAGTCAGGAACTTGCCATTGTCGGGCCAGAGTTTTTTCGCGCAATCTGGGTGGATGAGATTGTGGTCGAAGGGCTGGAAATCCGACCACTGGGTGTCGATTCAATCGAGTTCGATGAGGCGGGCGAGATGGAAATAGGCTTTGTCGCCATCAAACCAGGCAGTTACTATCTGAAGGTGCCGGGTAGCACTGGCGAAACACAAAGGCTGGAGATTACCATTAAGTGACAGGGCTTTCAGTCCGGAATGTTAGCTACGACTATGGCGAAAAGTGTGCCCTTGATGACGTGAGTTTTCACGTTCCACAGGGCACGTTTTGCGCGCTTCTGGGGCCCAATGGCGCAGGTAAATCCACACTTTTTTCCCTGCTGACCCGTTTGTTTACCACTGCACAGGGCATCATTGAGATTGCGGGGTTCGACATGTCCCGACAGCCTCGCGAAGCCCTTGCGCAGATCGGTGTGGTGTTTCAACAGCCTACCTTGGATCTGGATCTGACCGTTCATCGAAACCTCAGTTACTTTGCTGCGCTTCACGGGCTTTCAGGCCACAAGGCTCAGGCGCGGATTATTGATGCTCTGGAACGGCTGGATATGCGCGAACGTATGGACGAACGGGCGCGCGATCTGAACGGTGGGCATCGCCGACGCTTGGAAATCGCCCGGTGCCTGATACATGAGCCCTCGGTCCTGCTGCTGGATGAACCAACCGTGGGTCTGGATGCGGCGGCACGCAGTTCGATCACATCGCAGGTTCATGAGCTGTCGGCGCATAGTGGTCTGACCGTGCTCTGGGCCACCCATTTAACCGATGAGATCGAACCCGATGATCAGATCGCGGTGCTTCACCGGGGGCAGTTGTTGCATCAAGGGATCTGTCGGGATGTGACAGGGGCAAAGCCATTGCAACAGGTGTTTCTGTCCATGACTGGATCGACTGAATGAAAGGCGCCTTTGTTGCTTTGCACGCGATATTGGTCCGCGAGGCGTTGCGTTTCGTGAGGCAACGCAGCCGGTTCATTGCAGCTCTGGTGCGCCCATTGGTCTGGCTGATCGTATTCGCAGCCGGGTTCCGCGCTGCTTTGGGTCTGTCGATCACGCCGCCTTATCAGACATATATTACTTATGAGATCTACATCGTACCAGGCTTGTGCGGGATGATCATGCTGTTCAACGGGATGCAAAGCTCACTCAGCCTTGTCTACGATCGCGAGATGGGTTCGATGCGGTTGCTCTTGACCAGCCCCTTGCCTCGGTGGTGGCTATTATTCTGCCGTTTGCTGGCCAGCACATCAATTTCCATTCTGCAGGTTTACACCTTTCTCGCTGTTGCAGCGATATATGGAATCGACATGCCGATTATCGGGTATTTCTATGTGTTGCCTGCGCTCATCATCGCAGGGCTTATGCTGGGTGCGTTGGGGATGGCATTATCTTCGACCATCCGGCAGCTTGAGAATTTTGCGGGAGTGATGAATTTTGTCATCTTCCCGATGTTCTTCCTGTCTTCGGCTCTGTATCCATTGTGGAAGATGGCGGAAAGTTCACGTCTGCTGAGAGATATCTGTTCCCTCAATCCGTTTACCCACGCGGTAGAGTTAATTCGTTTCGCGCTTTACGGGCAGTTCAATCTTGCCGCTTTGGGTTGGACGATCCTCGCTGGCATTGTCTTTTTAGGCTTCGCACTTTGGGGTTACGACCCGGCACGTGGAATGAAACGACCGGGGCGATAACCCATATACGACCATAGCAGGGATGAAATAAACCACCCAATGCGATAGTCTTATCTTCAATCGGAGGGTTTGATCATGATCCGCATTGCATACTGCCTGCTGTTTCTCGGCACGTCTGTCACGGCGCAGACGGTCGAGGATGAATTCGGGACACTTAATCCCCAAGACACCGGCTTTGGCCGTGTAATGAGCAATATTGAAAACGGTGTGACAGACATGACCACCTGCGCCACCGGCTATTACATCACCAAGTCTGGTCGGCATGAAATGGCCCGCACACTTTTCGAAAGCTGTGCCGAAGCGGGATATACCGGCGCGATGACCTGGATGAGCCAACTGGACAACAACGGGCTTGGTGCGGAATACGACCCGGACGCGGCCGCCGCGTGGGATAAGCGCGCCGCAGATCTTGGAGATCCGGTTGGCAAGTTCAACTACGGGCTCAATCTACTGCGCGGACACGGTGTGCCACAGGATGAACGGTTGGGCCGCGACTATGTAGATAGCGCAGCACAGGACGGGCTAAAAATTGCAAAGCGCCTTCAGGAATCGGGCTATGATCCGAACGAGGTCACGCCTGATGCGGATGAATGGAAGTATGCACCGCTGTTCTAAACGTCATTCGATTATGAGCTGGGGCAGCCAATGACTGTCCGGATCGGATGCGTGAATATCCTGTTCTGAAACAGGTCTTAGATTTCCGTCTTCGGGTGGCGCTGACAGCAGGCCCATATCCATTTCATGTAGGGTGCCGACAAGGTGGTCGCCGTCAATGCGTAGCTGGTAGTAGACACCGTTCCACATATCGATCCCATACTCGGTGGCCCCCTTGTGTATGAACAGAAGATCGTATTCCAGATCTGTCAGATCGTTTTGCGACACCTGACGTCGCAAGGTGTAGGGGTAGGGGACGTGACACCAGTGCTTTTCTGGCCCCTCCAGACATCGAAACGGGCGCATCGATAAGAAGTGCTCGGTGAAAGGACCGGAACTCAAATCGATCGTGTATGAAAAAGTCCCTTCAGATTCCACGAAATTCACGTGACCGATCAGTATCTTGCGATTTGAGCTGTCCAGCGCGTAGATTTGTTTTTGTCCGTCCAGCGGCGCGGCGGACGCACTTGTTTCAAATCCCAAAACGCTGATCAGTAGGAACGGAAAGAACCTCGACACTGTAGCCTCCTGACAAAAAAGTTGCGTCAATCTAGTTGAAATCCGGCGGTTGCCCCCTACGACCATTGTGCAATTTCGCTCATGGTCCGGTCCGCGAATAATACACTCGCCAACAATCCCGACGCGTCGGAGATTCGGCGTGGAGGAAAGACACAAGTCTAGGGAGGATACCGATGAGCCGGTTTATCATGGCGGCGGTTGCAAGCGTCATCGCGACAAGCGCAGCCTATGCAGAAGTTACCGAAGACGATCTGGCCAATGACCAAACGATCACCAATCAAATCGTCACGAATGGCATGGGACGTCACCTACAGCGCTACAGCCCGCTGGACATGCTGAACAAGGACAACGTCAAGAACCTGCTTCCGGCCTGGGCCTTCAGTCTTGGCGGCGAAAAGCAGCGCGGGCAGGAAACCCAGCCGCTGATCTATGACGGGATGATGTACATCACCGGGTCCTATTCACGCCTCTATGCGATTGATCTGGAGACCGGCAAAGAGGTCTGGCAATACGATGCGCGCCTGCCCGAAGGCATTCTGCCCTGCTGTGACGTGGTCAACCGGGGTGCTGCCATCTATGGCGACAAGGTCATTTTCGGCACGCTGGACGCACGGATCGTAGCGCTGAACAAGGACACGGGCGACGTGGTCTGGCGCGACAAGATTGCCGACTATAAGGCAGGCTATTCTTATACCGCTGCTCCGCTGATCGTTGATGGTCTGGTCATCACCGGCAACTCGGGCGGTGAGTTCGGCATCGTTGGTGCGGTCCAGGCGCGGGACGTCAATACTGGCGATCTGGTCTGGGAACGCCCGGTGATCGAAGGCCACATGGGCACGCTGAATGGCGAAGAAAGCACCATGACGGGTGAGCTGAACGCAACCTGGCCTGGTGACATGTGGAAAACCGGGGGCGGCGCGACATGGCTTGGCGGGTCTTATGACGCCGACACCGATACGCTGGTCTTTGGTGCCGGTAACCCGGCCCCCTGGAACAGCTGGTTGCGCGATGCGGGTACCCCGACTGAAGGCAACAAGGGCGACAACCTCTATGCCGCCAGCCGCATCGGGATCGACCCGAAAACCGGCGAGATCAAGTGGCATTTCCAGACTACCCCGCGTGAAGGCTGGGACTATGACGGTGTGAACGAAGTAGTTGCCTATACCGATCGCGAGGGAAACAAGCGGTTCGCAACCGCCGACCGGAACGGGTACTTCTATGTTTTGAACCGTGAAGATGGCGCCTTTGTCTCGGCTACACCTTTCGTCAAGGACATCTCATGGGCCGACGGTATTGATGAAACGGGTCGACCAATCTTTGTCGAAAACAACCGCCCTGGTGATCCGGCCGCGGCCGCTGATGGCAAAAAGGGTGAGGTGATCTTTGCCTCGCCGTCCTTCCTGGGCGGCAAGAACTGGATGCCGATGGCCTTCTCGCAGAACACCGGCAATTTCTATGTGCCTTCGAACGAATGGGGCATGGATATCTGGAATGAGCCGATCACCTACAAGAAGGGTGCCGCCTATCTGGGTGCGGGCTTTACCATCAAGCCGAACTACGAAGATCACATCGGCTCGCTCAAGGCCATCGACCCCGATACCGGTGAGTGGAAGTGGGAATACAAGAACGACGCTCCGCTGTGGTCGGGCGTGATGACCACGGCTGGTGGGCTTGTCTTCTTCGGCACCCCCGAGGGCGAATTCATCGCGCTGGATGACGAGACCGGCGAGAAACTGTGGTCGTTCCAGACCGGTTCCGGCATCGTCGGTCAGCCTGTGACCTGGGAACAGGATGGCGAGCAGTATGTCTCGATCATCTCCGGCTGGGGCGGTGCGGTTCCGCTTTGGGGCGGTGAAGTAGCCAAGAAGGTCAACTACCTGAACCAGGGCGGTACCTTGTGGACGTTCCGTCTGCCGAAGGAACTTGCCTCAGCAAACTGAACTGCTGGCCAAGTGGAAGAAAAACGCGCGTCAGGTTTGGCGCGCGTTTTTTAACGCATGTACGACTTTCCGACAGTAGGCGGGGTCCGGTCGACTTGCTAGGATTGGTCAGGTTGGGGCAATTTGATTGCAGAGGCCAGAATACATGCTTGCTGAAGCGACTAGAGAAAACGATTTTGAGAAGGTTCTAATCGTAGACGACCATCCGCTGTTTTGCGACGCGTTGTCCATGACGTTGCAAAGTGTTGCGCGGATTGGCGAAATCCACACAGCAGATCGGCTTGAAGACGCAATCGAGCTGATCGCGAAAGGGTTTAGGCCTGACGCGGTGATGCTTGATTTGAACTTGCCGGATGTAGATGGGCTTGAAGGGCTGATACGCCTCAAATCTGTCGCGAATGCCCCGGTTATCGTGGTGTCTTCGCTCTCAGAGAATCGGGTTATCAGTCAGGTCATAAATGCCGGAGCGTCGGGCTACGTTCCCAAGCACAGTCAGCGAGAAATCTTTCGCGCCGCAATTGAAACCGTCCAAACCGGAGGCGTCTTCGTTCCCGATGGATGTGTGCTGATTAACGCGGATGAAGATAGCGAACACAGCGCTGCAGTAAGCAAGTTGATGACCTTAACGAACCAGCAGTCTCGGATTCTGCAGTTGATCTGCGAAGGCAAACTGAACAAGCAGATCGCATACGATCTTTCGATTGCTGAAACGACCGTAAAGGCACATGTTACTGCAATAATGCGCAAACTTGGCGTCCAAAGCCGGACCCAGGCCGTGCTGATCGCCAACAAGGCCTCGTTTGCCAGCGTCTTGCAAGAATAGGGTCTAACAGCATACTTTCATAGAAAGTCGCGCCTTTTAGGGAGGATGGCTCGATGAACCAAGCTGTCGGGTGGGCAACGGCCCAGACCCGTTCGCCAGGTATTGTGAGAACAGAGTTCGTCCACTGCGACACAGATGATGCAGCGTCTGTGTTGGCGGGCGCGTTTGATAGTGACCCTTTTGCGCTGGTTATCCTTTTTGTAAGCGCCAACGCCGATGCTGGTGCAGTGATCTCGGATGCGCGCGCCGTGTTTGCGCCGGCACCTGTCGTTGGCTGCACCACAGCAGGTGAGCTTGCCGACTGTGGATATAGTGAAGATCTGATTGTCGCGATTGGATTTCCGCAAAGTCATTTCGAAGCCCGTACCGTATTGGTGCCCGATCTTGATGATTTTTCGTCCAAAGACATCATCAATGAGATGATCGACAACCGAAATCAGATGATGACTGCTGCACCGGATTGGCGACATGAGTTCACGTTTTTGATGATAGATGGTTTGTCCACCAAAGAAGATGCGCTGACTTCAGAGCTTGCCGTTGGCTTAGGCCCTGTGCCGCTGTTTGGTGGGTCCGCCGGAGACGGAACGCGTTTTGATAGCACCTTTGTGCTGTCGGATGGGCAGGCCTTGCAAAATGCGGCCGTCCTTTGCCAACTGCGCACGCGGTGTCCGATCAAGGTGTTCAAAACCGATCACTTTATCCCCAGCGCCCAACGCATGGTTGTGACAAAGGCCGACCCCGTCAAACGCATCGTTCAGGAAATCAACGCCGAGCCCGCTGCGCGCGAATATGCCCGCATCCTTGGTAAAGACCCTGAACAACTGACAACCTTCACCTTTGCGGCCCATCCTGTAGTGGTACAGATAGGCGGGCAGCATCACGTAAGATCCATTCAAAGGGTCGATGAAAACGGTGATTTGGTGTTTTTTTCCGCGATTGACGAAGGTTTGGTTCTGACCTTGGCGGAACCCAGAGATATGGTGGAACATCTCAAGGAAGAGATTGGGCTGTTAACGCGGGATCAGGTGCCAGATACCATTTTGGGTTGTGATTGTATTTTGCGCCGTCTGGAGGCTCAGGAGAAGCAAAAGACAGGGGCGATCTCTCGAGTTTTACGCGAGAACCACGTTGTTGGGTTCTCAACATATGGCGAACAATACAACTCGATCCATGTAAATCAGACACTGACCGGAGTTGCGATTTATCCCCCGGACAAAGGATAAGCGATGATTGAGGCCCTCATCAATCCAGCTGACACGCTCACGCGTCAAAACGAAAAACTCTTGAAGATCGTGGCCGCGTTGATGAAGCGGGTGGAAGAGTCCACGGACGAATCCGGAGCAGCATATGCACAGTTTCAAAGGGCCGCGATGCTGGAGCAGGAGGTGCGCGCCCGCACAGACGACTTGGAACGGGCGCTAGAGCTGCTGAACGATTCGAATGCCCGCCTGGCCACCGCAAATCAAGAAACCGAGGCTGCACGGGCAAACCTAGCCAATGCGATTGAAACCGTGCAAGAAGGATTTGCTCTGTTCAACCTCGAAGAAGAGTTGGTTTTGTGCAACAGCCGTTTCGGACTTCATATGCCGGACATCCAGGATCAGTTGCTTCCTGGATTGCGTTTCACTGAATATGTCGATTTGGTCAGCAGATCGAAATATCTGTCTCTTCCGGAAACGGTCACAACTGAGGAATGGGCACAGCGCAGGTTGGCGCGCCATGCGGATGATCACGTTGTATTCAACGTCCGGCTTAGCGGAAATCGCTGGTCACAGGTTTCAGAACACCGCACACCGGATGGTGGGACTGTTGTTCTGCAAACCGATGTCACAGATATCATGCGGATTGAGCGCAAAGAGCGGGACCGCATTTTGGATGACAAAGCGCGCCTGATCCGTGCCACTTTGGAACATATCGATCAGGGTGTCTGTATATTCGATAACAAGCTGCGACTGGTTGGCTGGAACAATCGCGCCAGCGAGTTGTTGGCCATTCCTATATTTCAGTTTCAGATGGGTGCACGGTTCAAATCCCTTTTCGACCGCCTGAGCACGACAATCAGCCTGGAAGGTGGTGTGGCAGACACCGATTTGTTGGCCTGGGTCAATCGTCCGACCAACCGGCCTCCGCTAAAGTTTCAGATGCAAAGCGGCGGGTCAAAAATCCTTTCCGTGTTTGCCCAGGAAATGCCGGACCGGGGCTTTGTGATTTCGTTTACGGATGTAACCGCCGAACGACAGTCCGCGCAGGCTTTGTACGAGGCTAAGGAGCTGTTGGAGCAGCGCGTTGCCTCGCGAACGATGGAACTTGCGGATGCGTTGAACGATGCAGAGCGTGCAAATGCATCGAAATCCCGGTTTGTTGCTGCGGCAAGCCACGATCTGCTGCAACCTTTGTCGGCTGCAAAGCTATATGTCGCTGCATTGGGCGGTGGATTGGACCCGTCCGAGGCTGGTATCGTCGCATCTAAGGCCGAAAGCGCGCTAAACAGCGTCGAGCATATTCTCGAAGCCTTGCTCGATATTTCCAAGCTGGATTCTGGTCGCGCATCGGTACACATGTCGACTGTTTCAATCAAAGAGCTTTTCTCGCAAATGGAAGACGCATTCGGGCCGGTGGCCCAAGCCAAAGGGCTGGACCTGCGTTTCGTCGCGACTGATGCGCTGGTCAGAAGCGACGCCACCTATTTGCGTCGAATTCTGCAGAATTTGTTGTCAAATGCGATCCGTTACACTGAAACCGGAAAAGTGCTTGTAGGTGTGCGGCGGCAGAGGAATAGTTTTTCGATCGAAGTTTGGGATACTGGTATCGGGATCGCGACCGATCAGCAAAATGTTGTTTTTCAGGAGTTTCGGCGCTTGAACTCTGACGCAAGTGCAGCCGAAGGAATGGGCTTGGGGCTTGCCATTGTGGAACGCGCCTGCGGATTGCTTAAACATCCTATTCATCTTCGCTCAGAGCTTGGCCGTGGAACTGGTTTTTCAATTGGCGTACCTTCGGCCAAGTCTAAAACTCAACAACAACCAGATCCGGCGGATGTCGGCGAACCAGAATCCAATATACTGGCCTCGAAGATCGCATTGCTGATCGAAAACGACGAAAGTCTGCGTGGAGCCCTCAGCATGACCATGGAAGCATGGGGTCTACACGTTCTGGAATGCGATAGCGAAAGCCAAGCCTTCCACCTGTTGCAAGAGATTGATATTTTACCTGATGTGATTGTTGCGGATTTCCAATTGAGTGACGGAAAAACAGGAACCGATGCGGTCGTTGCGTTGACCGGAAGGTTCGGCAACTTGCCCGCCTGCATTGTTTCAGCCAATCGTTCAGCGGAGCTGACAGAGCAATGTAAATCGGCAAGCCTGCCACTGCTTCACAAACCAATTGATGCGCAGCTGTTCAGGATGACGCTAGAGACCATCATGGGCTCATCGCGATCTTGAGAGAGATGAGCCCTGTTTCCCGACTTTAGAACAGGGGCTTGTACTTCCACTCGTCAGCATCGGGCGTTACTTCGTCCAGATCATAGTCGGCGCTCTGTAACCTTTTCGCAATTGCCAAGCCGTCCTTTGCTGCTTGATCTATGTAGCTGCGCCCCAATGCCTCATCCTGTTTGATGCCGTGACCTCGCATGAGGTTTAGGCCGTGGTTGAACCTTCCGACTGGATCTCCGAGTTCAGCGGCACGACGGTCCCATTCGGCGGATGCATCCGGGTTATAGTCGCCTCCAAGACCGTTGTTCTCCAGCTGGCTCATCCACGTCATGGCTTTGGTGTAACCAGCCTCTGCGCATTTGCGGGTTAGCTTTCTTGCAAGCTCATGGTTGTCGTTTTTTGTAACATTAATGCCCAAGGAACAGGTTACCGAGTCGATGACACCCATTTCGATTTTGCGGGTCAGCATCTCACGGCCTGTGTCCTGTGGGTTTAGAACACCAAGTTCATCTTCTTTGAACACAGGCGGTTCTTCTGCATGCGCACCGAACGAAAGGGCAAGGATTAGGATTGGATACGTAAAGTGTTTCACGAAGCTATCCTCCGATCCAAAGACTATCACGCGATACTAGCTCGTGTCACTTGGACTTTGGTGGTGGAGTGGTTCAGTTTGATCCAGACAACGACCAGTGTCCAATTGGATAGTGTCGGGACGATCACTCTGCCACCTATAAGCAAACGACGACCAGCCTATCTGTGATCCGATGGGGAGGATTTGTCTGGTGGTCAATAATTCACAAGCTGAGAAAATTTGTGGGATTCCTGGATGAAACGACCACAGGGCGTAGCACCATAGCCGTTTCAGAATTCACGCTGCCGCTGTTGCTTCGATTTCGAACAACAATCCGGGGATAGCGAGGCGCGTTACACCCAAGAGCGACATTGGCGGAGCCACTTGATGCGAACCGAACCGCATTCCCAGCAAGTCAAAATTCTTGAGCGCCTCGTCAACGTCGGTCGCATAGATCCCAAGCTTGATGACATTGCTCAGGTTCATGTCTGCCGCGCTGAGAACGGCTTCCAAATTATCGAGTGCAAGATTTATCTGCGCGCGCATATCGCCCGGGTGCTGGGGATTACCATCCCCGTCCACCGCCGTTTGTCCCGCACATATTACCTGACGTGACACCCCGTCAATGATCTCAGCCTGGTTGTAGCCAAGCTTGATCGACCAATCCCAAGGGTTCACAGCTCTCCGTTTCATATCACTATCTCCTCAGTTTTGTTTCCAAAGCCTTGGTAAGATGAAACGGTGACAAAATTTGACACTATTGATGTTAGAATGCTCCTATGAACATTCGAAGCAGACATGACGCCATCGTGCGAAACCTTCGTCGGAATAGTACATCTACCGTCGACGCGCTTGCCAAACAGGTCGGAGCTTCGCGCCGAACAATATTGCGCGATATTTCTGCACTGCGGGATGAAGGCTATGTAATCTACTCTGATGTAGGGCGGGGTGGCGGGCTGCAGCTTGATCCGCGCTCTATACAGACAACAGCAAAGCTATCGGTGTCCGAGGTTTTTGCGTTGTTAGTCAGCGTCGCAACAACACGTGCCGCCGGAAGCTTACCCTTTTCAGCTCTTGCCGATGCGGGCCTTGCGAAAATCGAAAAGGCGCTACCGGCAGAAAAAGTGAAAGACCTACGCAGGTTTTTGGACTGTCTCCATATTGGGCAGCTTTCACCGTTACAGGACTTGTCAGATGTAAGAAAAACCGAGCCTGAGCTTCTTCCTGCATTCGAAGCCGCGTTTCTTCAGCGACAGTTCATCCGGTTTGTTTACTGTGACGCCAAAGGTCAGAAAACGCAGCGCGAAGTCGAACCTCAAGCCATGCTCATACTACCGCCACTATGGTATCTGGTGGGCTGGGACCCGTCGCGCAAAGACTTTCGTCACTTCAGAATGGACCGGATTGCTGATCCTACGGTCGTTCCTGATACTCAATTCCGCCGGCGCCATGTTCCGTTTGAGGATGATGTCTGTCCTTATCGTGAAATGATCCGCAGAACTTAAACCCGCCTCGCAAAATAGGCTTCGAGCCCGCAGATGTTACGCTTTATCGATGCATAAACTCCGCCTCATTCCTCAACAAATACGAAAAATTCATGCTTGGCGCGAACTTGACGTTTGGCAGCGCTAAAACTTCGCAATTTGATGTTTCCCATAGTGAACAAGGGCGTACGATGTGCGCAAATCGGATGAAGTTGAAATGAGACAGATAGACCATGAGCGAACTTGAAGCGCAGCGCAAAATCTCCATCGAAGCGACACAGAGCGGGCCTCCGCCTCGGACCATCAACCCGTTCTTTGGCGTGGGGCCCATTACCGACGTGATTCAGGATGAGGCTGAAGGGCGCAAAAACCGTTTCGACTTTGACCGTTGGTTGGAAGCCACCTATCGCAAGCTTGACGACAACGGTAACGATCTGGGGCCGTTCACCACCGCAGAAATAGGCCGTTCGATGCACCGTGGCTATCCTGCGGATGCAATCCTGCGGGACATGATGTTCCATATCCATCGGTATTTTGGCTTCCCCAAATCAAATCCGATGGCTGTGGGTCTTGGCGGCGGCCATAGTGGTTTTACCGTCGCCATCATGCATTTGATGAACCCGAATCTGGATGGTCAGAAACTGTTTGTAGACACCCCGCGCCCGGAATCGGACGAGGCCACCAAGGGCGGGTTCTTCCGTCAAAGCTGGGGAACACAGATCCTGGAATTACAGCAGTTTGCCGCCAATGGGCACGAAGATAAGGTTGTGTTCGCGGACGCCGAAGGCACAATCCCGTCAGCGGACGAGCTGGAGGCTATGGGTATCACCCTGTTTGTCGGTGTTGGGCACGAAACCACCGGGGCGACCACTTATACCACCGAAGAAGTCACCTCGCTTCTGAACTGGTTGGACCGCGACCCGGCAAACCGCCACGCGATGATTGATGCAACGTCGATGCTGGGCGGGATGCCCTGGCCGCGAGACGTGGTCGAGTCCTTCATGGCGAAATGCAACATCTTCACCCCGTTCCAGAAAGCCATCGGTGGGATTTCGGGTTACTTCCTGGCGTCGTTCACCCCAGCAGCAATGCAGCTGATTGAAGACAACCAGAAGAACCCGGCCTGGGCGATTTCGCGCCAGTTGAAGCTGGTTGTTCCGACCGATGCCAAAAAGCCGCTGACCGGTGAAAAGACAGTGGGTCTTGGCCCGTTCTATGACGCCGCGGCGGACAGGATGACGGGTGGAGTGATCAACACATTCTCGTCGCTGGCTTTCGCTGAAACGACCTATGGCCTGTTGCGTGTCGAAAAGATGTTTGGCTCGGTTGCGGTGATGAACCATCGCTCGGCCGCCAACCGTGCGCAGATCGATACATGGCTGGCCGGGCAGGACCTGCTGGTTGCCGGTGTAAGCGATGCGCAGAAACGGGGCGCTGCGGTGACCCTGCTTGCGGTCAACGATCCCGGCATCACCGATCCAGCCATTCACGCTCGCATCATTGCCCGGTCGAAGCAGCTGCTGGGTTACGAGGGGCTGACCCATCCCAATGACGACTATGAACCGGGTCTGGACGCGGCCCGCTACGTAAATGCCTTCCCCGGCACCCCTGGTGACTATCGCGCCTGGATCGGTGGCATTCGCGAGCCCGAGGATATCGTGCGTCTGCTGGACAACATCTCTTACGCCTATCACCGTGCCAAGGTTGTGGTGCTGGAAGAGGAACTGGCCGCGCAAGGCACCACTTTTGAAGCCTCAGCAACAGGCGGCGCGGACCAGCGTAAAGATGACCCGAACCGCGCCTATCGCATTCTGGTCGCGGATCTGGTCGGCCTGAAGTTTGGCACGGACGGGCAGCCGGATGCTTCGGCGGTTAAGGCCTATGTCGAGGAACAGGGCGCAACCTTCACCTATGGTGGCTGGGATGGCTCCGATCTGCCTGCTGGCCAGCATTTTTTCTATCTGCCAGACCTGTCAACGCATGAGGAACTGACGGCGACATGCTGCGGCAACCAGTATGATGCGGTCATCGCGGCGGCAACCTTCTTCCCCGAGAATGCAACGTTCCCCGAAGGGGGCGTGCGTATCGGTGCCGGAACCGGCAACATGGCCTGTGCCTGTTGGGGCGGCGGTGATGGCGCGGGCGGTTCTGCCCCGCTGATGAACACCCCCAGCTTCAACAGCCGCGCGACGGCGCAGACCGCGATGAAGGCCTTGTTGCGTGTTCTGCCGGACCTGAAGGTTGATGAGATGCACAAGCGTGTCGTTGAAGGAAACTTTGACACCGGCAAGCACCTGCGCGATTACCCGACCGAAAAGCTGGAAGGCAAACGGCTGGCTGTGATCGGCTATGGCAATATCGGCCGCGAAGTAGCGAAGCTGGGCAAAGCCTTTGGAATGACCGTCGCCATACATGCGCGCGCGCGGCACCGTCAGTGGATTGAAAGCGAAGGTTTCATCTACGCTGCAACTCCGGAAGAGGCCGCCGCAGGCGCTGATGTGTTGTCGCCTCATACCGGCCTTGGTGCCAGGGGTGCGGATGGTGTCTTTGCCAATGCGGGGCTTGTTGGCGCGTCGGTTCTGAATGCCCTGAATGACGGCGCGGTTCTGGTCAACTACGACCGTGGCGAGGTTGTCGATGCAGACGCGCTGAACGATGCGATGGCATCAGGCAAGGTGGCCTATGCAGCGATCGATGCCGATCTGTTCATCGCAGAGGATGGCAGCCTATTTGGCCCGATGGTGCCTTACCGTCCGCTGATCGACGCCTATCCGGGGCGATTGGAGCTGCTCCCCCATGCGGCAGCGGATACCGAGCACACCTCACGCGTTGAAGGGGCCAAGCAAGCGGTCGATCAGATCCTGTCGGCTATTCGCTATCGCAAAGTGATCAACTGCAAGGGTGATATCCCCGAGGGCTATACCAGCGGCGGCGCACATACTGTCGCCGGGGTCGGAAAAGTATCCGCCTCTGCGATCGTATCGGCAGCAGCAGATGCGGACACGTTGACCCGTCTGCGCGATGCGGCTGAAACACTGGCTGCGATCTGGGGCGCAATTGAAACAACCCGCGACCCGGCCCGCCGGGCGGAATTGATCGAACGTCACGGAGAAGCGTTGACGCTGGCGTCGAACACGCTGCACCGAGACTTTGACGCCTGGGGTCTGGTCGGCGGTTACGACTGATTTGGCTCGGAAAGTCGACAGGCTGTGCGCAATGCAATAGCCGTGGATCTATTGAAACGTATCAAGCAAACCATCCAATGGGTGGTTTGCTTCCCGGTGCAGGATGATCTTTCAAGCAAAGCGCCTTTCTGTGCGTCCGGACATTGCGCAGTTTGCGTCTGAGCACCTATCTACTAGTAGCTTTTTGGGCTGCAAGCAATGCAGCCTCCAGTGTCGACTGATCGCCAATGTGATTGGCCAGAATCAGGATCAATCGGGCGTTCAGTGCGTGGACGCCAGCCTCGTCTAGCCCGTCATGGGCATTCAGCAGCGCCTCATAGAAATCGTCGCCATTGTCGAAGTTTGGGGTCAGGATCAGGTGTGACATGGCTCAGCTCCTCCCCAAGGCTTTGTGCATTGCTGCTTCAAGGGCAATTGGATCAAGCTGTGGCCAACGACCGGCGACATGCTGATCGGGGCGGATCAACAAAACGGCTGATTGAGCCTCGCCCAAATAGCGTTCAGCCAAATGGCCCGTGACGTTCTGAAGGGTAAGACAATCCAGCGACTGCTCAGCTACATCTATCCGCGTGGGCAGATCGCAATTCAGGGCGAGGATTGAGAATGCACCAGTGTTGAGACGATCCAGCAGAAACCCGTTTTCCAAAGGCGCATCAGGTAGTGGACTGCCGGGCCGTGTGCAGGCTGGTCCCTCGGGCATCCCGTCGTTACTATTTAGCGGCGAAAGATCATAGGTGCACGGCACCGACAGGCGACCCGAATTCACCAAAGGGCGCGCGAAATCAAAATCGGTGACCAGATCAAGCACCGCATCGCGGAACAGCGCGTGTGCAGGGTTCCTGGGCGTCAGAAAATCAGCGCTACGGCTGGAGTTTTTGATGTTCTCCAACGCGCCATGCTTGCGTTCGGTCTGGTAGCTGTCGAGCAGCACATCTGGCGCATGGCCTTGGATCACTGCGGCCAGTTTCCACCCAAGATTGTCGATATCCTGAATGCCGCCATTGCAGCCTCGGGCACCAAAAGGGCTGACCTGATGCGCGCTGTCGCCTGCAAAGAATATCCGACCATGGCGATACTCTTTCATCGTGCAGCAGCGGAACGTGTAGATTGATGACCAGACCGGCTCGAACTCTACGTCTTCCCCAATCATCGCTGATACGCGGGTGGCGACCTTATCAGGGTCCAGTTCGGCCTTGCGATCAATGTCCCATCCAAGCTGGAAATCAAGTCTCCAGACATTATCAGGCTGCTTGTGCATCAGGGCAGTTTCACCACGATTGAACGGCGGATCGAACCAGAACCGACGCTCGACCGGGAAATCCGCCTTCATCTTGATATCCGCGATCAGGAAGTTGTCTTCGAACACGCGGCCTTCGAAGCCAAGCCCAAGCATCTCGCGCGTGGGCGAGCTCGCGCCGTCACAGGCTACAAGGTAGTCGGCTTCGACTTGATAGGGTCCATCCGGCGTATCGACGTCCAAAAGGACGTGATCTTGGTTTTGTGTCAGCGCTGTAAGTTGGTTCTGTCCGCGAATCTCAATCGGCGCGCCCAAAGCTTGCTGGCGGCGAATTTCCTCGACGATGAATTGCTCGAAATAGGGTTGTTGCAGGTTGATGAAGGCCGGGCGTTTGTGGCCTTCCTCTGGCAGCAGGTTGAACGAGTATATCTCTTCCGTGTCACGGTAGACCCGGCCCAGATTCCAGACCACGCCTTTCTCGACCATGGGTTCCCCACAGCCTAGACGGTCGCAGATTTCCAGTGTTCGTTTGGAAAAACAAATCGCGCGGCTACCCATGCCCACGCCGTCATGGTCATCCAGCACAAGGCACCCAACGCCTTTCTTACCAAGATCCAGTGCAAGCCCCATACCAACGGGGCCACCACCCACGATCACTACCGGATAGCGGCTGGGTCTGGGTGCATCCTGATCGGGGACCCTTTCGTAGGGATAAAGCTGAAAGGCCGTTTGATATCGTGCTGTAACCATGGCGGTTTAACCCTGCAAGGCCTCCCACATGTCCAGATCGCGCTGGGCGGTCCAGATCCGGGGTGTGTCGATGCCGCGGGCCTCGTCATAGGCGCGCGCGACGTTGAAGGGCAGGCAGTGTTCATAGATGGCGTAGTCTTTGAACTTGGGATCGCATTCGGCGCGGACCGCGTCCCAGGCGTCTTTGAGCGAGCCGCCTTTGGCGGCAACAGGTTTTACCGCGTTATAGGTGCTATCAACAAAATCACGCGTGTTGGCCAAGGCTGCATCGACCATCTGACGTCCGACCAGAGCATCCCCGCGTCCGGGGGCAATGCTTTGCGGATCGTAAGATTTGACTGCATCCAGTGTTGCGCCCCAATCTTCGAAATGGCCATCACCGCAGTAGCAGGCTGAATGATATTCGACGATATCACCGGTGAACATCGTCTGGCTATCGGGAACCCAGATGACGCTGTCACCCGCCGTATGCGCGCGCCCGATCTGCTTGATCACAACCTTACGATTGCCCAGATAGACGGTCATCTGATCGTCGAAGGTTGTTGTGGGCCAGGTCAAACCGGGGATGCTTTCATGCCCTTCAAACAGGCGCGGAAAACGCTGAAACTCGCTGTCCCAGTCTTCCTGTCCGCGCTCCACCACCATGGCGCGCGCCGTATCGGACATGATGATCTGATCTGCGCCAAAGGCTGAGGCCCCCAACACACGCACAGCATGATAATGGGTCAGAACCACATGAGAGATTGGCTTGTCGGTCACGCCGCGCACGCAGTCGATCACCTTTTGTGCAAGGCGCGGGGTGGCCTGAGCCTCAATGATCATGACACTATCGTCACCAATGATCACGCCCGAGTTCGGATCGCCCTCGGCGGTGAATGCGTAAAGCCCTTCGCCGATCTCGGTGAATGAGATATTCTTTTCAGACATATCCCCTTGGCTTGCGAATGCTTTGGCCATGATCGGCTTCTCCCTGATACGGCCGCCCGTTTGCATGCGAAGCGACAGTTTGTTTCATCTGCAACGAGCTGTTTGTCTTTGCAAATGAGGCAAAAGTCAATATCGTTCTAGATGCAACGACCTTGGATATTGCCTATATGTCTGACGAATTTAACCTGTCTTCCTTCTTGCCATACCGGCTAGCGATATTGTCCGAGCGGGTCAGCCGCCGCTTGTCGGTCGAATATGACCGG
This sequence comes from Ruegeria sp. AH7, assembly GCF_056541325.1. Lineage (NCBI taxonomy): Bacteria > Pseudomonadati > Pseudomonadota > Alphaproteobacteria > Rhodobacterales > Roseobacteraceae > Ruegeria > Ruegeria sp. AH7. Next base: position 22,415 of record NZ_JBQFYF010000006.1, read on the forward strand.
ACACATGGGCTGGTTGCTGCAGAATGGCGGGTGTTGGTGCATCTTCAGCGCTGTGTAACTGCATCGGTCCGCGATATCCGAACCTATGTGAACCTTGAAAAGCCACGGGTCAGTCGCGCGGTTTCCAAACTCGAGGCGGACGGGCTTGTCACAAAGGTGCCGGGTGATACCGATGCACGGCTTGTTTCGATTTCGCTGACCGACGCCGGACACCAAGCGTTGGCTGGCATATTGCCCGCTGCCCGAGAGATCGAAGACCGTTTGCTGGCGGTCGCCAGCCCCGACGAATTGGCAACATTCTTTGATGTCATGGAGCGCATGCATCATGTTCTGGACAAGGACCCGCAGGCCAAGCCGCGCTCGGCCATGGATCTGGACGGTGTTGAGACCTGAAGCCAACCCCACGCTTCTAGGAAGGCGCCGACAATCCCAGCGTTTTCAGGGTCTCAGCCGTCGTCTTGTGCCAACGGTCGCGCAATGAAGCGTTTGTGGTCCGCCGCAGCCCAAGTGATTTCAAAAGCTCGAAACGCTTATCATCGTCACCACCGAATGAGCCAGCAACGCGGGGCCACCAGTAGATGACTGAAGTTTGCATAGGCTCAGCTTCGCCCTGTTCGATCAGTTTGATCGCCCCCTCCTTCGCCAATTCACCATGATGCGCCTCGATTGGAGCAATTGCGCGGAAAGCTTCGGCCAGCGGCTGATATGAAATTGTTGAATATTCGGCCAGTTGTTCGGCCACAGCACCGCTCATGAGCAGGTTCATGATCACCGCGTCCGACCAGCCCGAAAACGGATAGTTGAACACGGCCAGACGCATGTCATGTTCGGACCGGGTGGCCCCGATATCCGCATCCCGGTTCAGCCGCGCCGTCCAGGGGTGATGATTGGCATAACGGTCCGTATCGACGCCAAACTCGCCCATGATGTTCAAAACGCGATCTGCATGATCCGTTTTTTCAAGCACGATCTTTGAGGCGGCGATGCGTTCCTTGATACCCGGTCCAAGGTTGATCACATCTGCAAAACCTGCTGCGCCTGCCAGCTCACTGTCGACAAATGTTGCCATCAGTTTCAACAGTTCCGCGCGATAGCGGGGCGGAACGTTGGTGGGGTTGGTCAGCACACCACCGGAGGCCAGATAGGTGTTGAGGGTCATCGCATCATTCATATCGGGCTCCTCTCTACTGATCGTAGTCCACAACCACGCGGTCTGTCAGCGGATAAGCCTGACAGCTCAGGACATAGCCCTTCGCAACCTCGTAATCCTCAAGCGCGTGGTTTGCGAGCATCTCGACCTCACCTTCCAGCACCTTGCAGCGACAGGTCGAACACACACCGGCCTTGCAGGCGTAAGGGGCGTCCATCGCGTTTTCCAGGGCGGCATCAAGCACGGACATGTCCTTGGGAATGGTCAGAGCCTGGGTCGAGCCGTCTAATGTAATGGACGCACTAGTCTGATTGTCCGTCCGGCTGGCATCCGCCGCGCTGGCCTTGCGCTTTGCGCGACCGGGCTGAGCGCTGGCGAACAACTCGAACTTGATCTGGCTTTCATCCAGCCCGTGGTCGCGCAGGGCGGCGGCAATGCCCAGCATCATCGGTTCCGGCCCGCAGATGAACGCGGTATCGACGTTTTCGATATCAACCCAGTGCTTGAATAACTCAGCGCATTTTTCCTGTGTGACTAACCCGGTGAACAGGTCGATTTCCTGAGAATCCGTTTCCAGAATATGAATCACATTCAAACGGCCCATATAGAGGTTCTTGAGGTCCTCTAACTCCTCGCGGAACATGATCGTGTTGATGCCTTTGTTCGCATAGATCAATGTAAACCCCGATTGAGGTTCCCGGGCGAGGGTGGTTTTGAGGATCGACAAAACCGGTGTCACGCCGGACCCACCCGCAAAGCCGAGATACTGCTTTTCAGCATTTTCATTGATCGGAGCGTGGAAGCTGCCCATGGGCGGCATGGCCTGCACAATGTCACCGACACTCAGCTCAGCGTTGGCCCAGCCTGAGAACGCGCCGCCATCGACCCGTTTGATGCCAACCTGCAGAACACCATCATCTTTGCCTGCACAGATCGAATAAGACCGGCGCAGTTCTTCGCCCTCAAAATCGCGCCGGAATGTCAGGTACTGACCGGCGGTAAAGTCGAATTCTTCCGCTGCACCATTCACAGGTTCTAGCGTCACAACCACCGCATCGCGGATCGTTTTGTGAATATCGGTAACTTTCAGATCGTGGAAACGTGCCATCCGGTGCTTCTCCTCAGATGCACTTGAAATAGTCGAAGGGTTCCAGACAGTCGGTACAACGCCAATGCGCCTTGCACGGGGTCGAGCCAAACTGGCTGACTTTTTCAACTGCCTTGCTGCCGCAGTGTGGGCAACGCTCGGGGCCGCCTGCCGGTTGCGGCGGGGCGATCCCGTATTCTTCCAGCCGGGCGCGGCCTTTGTCGCTGAGCCAATCCGTGGTCCAGGCGGGCGCGATGGTGGTTTCGATCTTCAGATCCTTGATCCCCTGATCCCGCAGCGCCGTTTCGATGTCCATGCTGATGACTGAGGTCGCAGGGCAACCGGAATAGGTTGGGGTAACCGTCACAGTCAGTGTGCCCGCATCCCAGTGCACATCGCGCACGATCCCAAGATCGACCACTGAAATCACAGGGATTTCGGGGTCAGGAACAGCATCCAGCCATTCCCAAATCTGGTCCGTTGGCACCCGTTCCATGTGGGCCTACCAGCTAGCGCCGGGATAGGCGCGTTGCAGCCATTGCATCTGAGTCAGCAGATGCCCCAGATGTTCCGTATGCATCTGCCCGTTGCGTCCGCCCTTATGCGCAAATGCGCTGTCGGGGATGGTCAGCGTCGCATCTGCCAAAACCCGCTGGACCAATGTGTCATACTCGGCGCGCAGATCAGCGGGATTGGGCGCGATACCTGCTGCCACCATCTCGGCATCCACCTCATCGCTGGCGAACATCTCACCCACATAGGGCCACAGATAGTCCAGCGCCGCCTGCATCCGGTCATGACTTTCGGTTGTTCCGTCGCCCAATCCAACAACCGTGTCGCTTGAGCGTTCCAGGTGATAAGCGACCTCTTTGCTGGCCTTCGCAGCGATGGCCGCAACACGGTCGTCTGAAGACTTAATCAGGCGCCCCAGCATGATCGAATGCCACGAATCGAACAGGAATTGGCGCATCAGGGTCCGGCCGAAATCTTCATTCGGAACCTCGACCATAAGAACATTGCGGAAATCCCAAGCATCACGCAGAAAAGCCATGTCATCAGCGCTCTTATTGCCATCGATTTCGCCAGCGAGGCCCAGCCACATCTGGGTTTGGCCGATCAGGTCCAACGCGGTATTGGCCAGCGCGATATCTTCTTCCAGCACGGGTGCATGACCGCACCATTCGCTGACGCGATGACCCAGGATGAGTGTATTGTCACCCATTCTGAGCAGAAACTGCAGGAAGGCTTCGTCGCGACTCATTACATCGCCCCCACTTCATCGGGAATGTCGAAGAATGTCGGGTGACGGTAAACCTTGCTTTCGCTGGGCTCATATAGCGGGCCTTTGTCACTGGGGGATGAGGCCGCAATGTTGTTCGCCTCGACCACCCAGATCGACACGCCCTCGTTGCGGCGCGTATAGACATCGCGTGCGTTCTTGATTGCCATTTCCGCGTCAGCCGCGTGCAGCGAGCCGACATGGCGATGGCTCATCCCGTGTTGACCGCGGATAAAGACTTCCCAAAGGGGCCATTCGTTTTTCATCGGGTTTCCTCCTCAGGTCAGGCTTATTCAGCGGCCACTTGACCGGCGCGTTTCTTCTTTGCGTGCGCCAGCAGGCCGTCCCGCACCCATTGCCCGTCGTCCCAGGCCTTATTGCGGGCGGCCAGACGGTCGGTGTTGCAAGGGCCGTTGCCTTTGATGACGTCAAAGAACTCGGACCAGTCGGGTTCCGAGAAATCGTAGTGGCCGCGTTCTTCGTTCCATTTCAGGTCCGGGTCGGGGACGGTCAGGCCCAGGAATTCGGCCTGCGGCACGGTCTGGTCGACGAATTTCTGACGCAGCTCGTCATTTGTGTTCATCTTGATCTTCCAGGCCATCGATTGGGTCGAATGAACCGAGTCCTTATCCGATGGCCCGAACATCATCAGCGATGGGTACCAGAACCGGTTCAGGGCATCCTGTGCCATCTTCTTCTGCTCGGGCGTGCCTTCAGCCATCTTGCGAATGGCGTCGTATCCCTGACGCTGGTGAAAGCTTTCTTCCTTGCAGATGCGGATCATGGCACGCGAATACGGCCCGTAGGAGGTCCGCTGCAACGGCACCTGATTCATGATCGCGGCCCCATCGACCAGCCAGCCCACCGCGCCGATATCGGCCCAGTTCAACGTGGGGTAGTTGAAGATCGAGGAATATTTCATCCGACCGTCCAGCAGCATCTCGGTCAACTCGTCCCGGCTGACGCCCAGTGTTTCTGCCGCGCAATACAGGTACAGCCCATGCCCGGCCTCATCCTGCACTTTGGCCAGCAGGATCGCCTTGCGCTCCAATGTGGGCGCTCGGGTGATCCAGTTGCCTTCGGGCAGTTGTCCGACGATTTCGGAATGGGCGTGCTGACCGATCTGGCGGATCAGCGTTTTGCGATAGCCTTGCGGCATCCAATCCTTCGGTTCGATCTTGATGTCCGCGTCGATCTTTGCCTGAAATTCGGCAAGCTTTTCGGGGTCATCATTAGTGGCTTCGGATTTAACCATTTGTGCGTACATCTTGCGTCCTCCGTTCGGGGTGATCTAGAATTGAACCGCTCAGCACGGTCCGTTCAGTGATCTGCCCGTCAAACCCGTTCCAAAATCAAAGCGGCACCCTGTCCGACGCCCACGCACATAGTGCATAGCGCGTAACGACCGCCTGTCCGGCGCAGTTGATACGCAGCCGTTAGCACCAATCGCGCGCCAGACATGCCAAGCGGGTGACCCAAGGCAATTGCGCCTCCATTTGGGTTCACATGTGCTGCGTCGTCGGGTAGGCCCAACTCTCTGAGCGTTGCCAATCCCTGGGAGGCAAAGGCCTCGTTCAACTCTATCACATCCATCTGTTCGATGGTGAGCCCGGCCCGGGCCAGCACCTTGCGACTGGCCGGTACTGGGCCAATCCCCATGATGCGCGGTTCAACCCCGGCAACAGACATGCCCACGACGCGCGCGATTGGGGTGAGGCTGTTCTTTGCGGCCGCTCCCTCATTCGCCATCAATATGGCTGCGGCGCCGTCGTTGACGCCCGATGCATTACCCGCCGTTACTGTATTGTCTGGTGCATTCACCCCTTTAAGGCCCGACAGTTTTTCTGCCGTTGTGCCAGGGCGTGGGTGCTCATCAGTATCGATCACAACCGGATCGCCTTTGCGCTGTGGAACCGAGACCGGGGTGATCTCATCCGCAAACAGACCTGCCTTGTGCGCGGCGGCCCAACGGGCTTGACTACGCGCGGCGAAACTGTCCTGATCTGCGCGGCTGATACCGTAGTCTTCAGCCACGTTGTCAGCGGTTTGTGGCATTGAATCAATGCCATAGGCTTGCTTCATCTTTGGATTTACAAAGCGCCAGCCAATCGTTGTGTCATAAACCGCATTGCTGCGCGTGAACGCGGATGTCGCTTTGGGCATCACAAAAGGTGCGCGGGACATGCTTTCGACCCCACCCGCGATTGCCAGGTCATAGTCGCCTGCCTTGATCCCGCGAGCCACCATCCCAACCGCATCCATCCCGCTGGCGCACAGACGGTTCACTGTGGTTCCTGGCACCTCGACCGGCAATCCGGCCAACAAGGCAGCCATCCGCGCTACGTTCCGGTTGCTTTCACCGGCCTGATTGGCATCTCCATAGATGACGTCATCCACGCTGGACCAGTCCACTTGCAGGTTCCGCTCTTTCAGAGCGGCCAGCGGAATGGCCGCCAGATCATCCGTTCGGATCGAGGACAACGCACCTCCATACCGCCCGATCGGAGTGCGCGTCGCATCGCAAATGAATGCATCCATCCGTGAAGTCTCCTACGTGCTCACGTTATTCATAGACCGTATGGTCGGTTTATAGGGTTTCTACCGATTCGAGGCAAGTATCATGTTACCAAAAAATAGTGCTTATCGAAATATCGGTAACATATTGAATCGTCACCACCGATGCTTGGCACGAGTTGGCCGTGATCAAGCTTAGTTGTTCAATTCAGCTTCCAACGCAGAGAGATTTGGCCGGGGCAACCGGTCCAGAAGGTCAGAAACGGCTGCTCGGCATTCTGACCCTTTCCAATCGGAGGGAAGGAAATCTGATGGAAACACCGGGTGGCGCAGTACGATGCGGCGCCAATTGTGTACGACGAGGACGCGTAACATCGCGGTTTCCATCGGATCGTCCACACCGGTTCTAGGTAGAAGGCCATCGACGATATGAACAGATTCTAAGAAATCAGCATATGCTGTTTTCAACGGCTGCGGCCCGAACAGGTCTTGCAACCAGTCAGGAACAGAAATGGCGCTGGTCTCATAGCCCAGCAATTCCTCCAGACCATCCGGCATAGGTCCCGAAGCCATAGCTGTTGCCGGATTGAGTGACACGTAGTCGCCGGTCAGCAATAGGTCAGCCAGTTCTTTGCGGGATGTGTCGGAGTTGTTTGCAATCAGCACGTGCCAGATATCCGGCATGCTGACTTCACGCCCATAAATGCGCGGTGCGGCTGCAGCGCTTTGATTGCGCCCATAGTCCGTGAGGTGATGAGTGCTTGCGCGCCCGATGCGGGTACTTTCGATCCACCCATCTTTGCGCAACCGATGCAAGGCAACCCTTGTTGCCTCAGCCTTGATGCCGACGCGACCCGTCAACGCCGAAATAAGTGAGCCGCTGATCTGGTCCGATCTGTTTTGCGCAAGATCGCCAAAAATTGTCACCAAAACCGACCACACCCGCAGGGAGTCGGTGGATGTCAGTCGACCGATACAGGAGTCAAACCAGTCGTTGGGCGCGTCTTTCATGACCGCAGTATAGGCGGGCCGGACTGAATTGCCATCCGGCCCGAAGCCTTTAGTAGGCCACCATGGTCAGCAGCTCGTATTCAGCGACACGTTCATCATCCTGCTGAGTCAGCGTGACGTGCCAGCGCACCTCGCCATATTCATCATTGCGTTTCGTCTTTGACTTGACGGTCAGGCGGACCTTGATGGTGTCCCCCGGCACAACAGGTTTCATAAAGCGCAACCCGTCAAGGCCGGTATTGGCCAGGACAGGGCCCTCGTTCGGTTCGACAAACAACCCGGCGGCGAAGGACAACAGCAGGTATCCGTGCGCGACGCGACCGGGGAAGAACGGGTTCCTCTCCGCCGCGGCCTGATCCATGTGCGCATAGAACGTATCGCCCGTGAATTCGGCGAAATGTTCGATATCATCCATCGTTACAACGCGCGGCGCAGTGTGGAGTGTCTCGCCGATTTCAAGATCGTTATAGCGTCGGGTGAAGGGGTGGGCGGGTCCTTTGATTTCGGTTGCGCCCGGAACCCATTTGGACCCGATCGCGGCCAGGATGTCCGGAGACCCTTGAATGGCCGTGCGCTGCATATAGTGTTTCACGCCCCGCACGCCGCCCATTTCCTCGCCACCACCCGCGCGGCCGGGACCGCCATGCACCATATGGGGCAGAGGGGAACCATGGCCGGTGGATTCTTTCATCGAGTCGCGGTTGTTGAAGTAAAGCCGCCCGTGATAGGCCCCGGCGTCCATAGCGAACTTGCAAGCGACATCCGTGTCATGCGTAATGACCGATGCAACCAAAGAGCCCTGTCCCTTATTCGCCAGCTCAATCGCATGATCGGTGTCGCGGTATCCCATTATCGTGCTGACCGGGCCGAAGGCCTCGGTGTCATGGACGCGCGTTGCCGCATCCGGATTGGCGCAATGGAACAACATCGGCGGCAGGAATGCCCCTTTTTCGACATCTGCGCCGTCAACTGCAAAGTCATCCGGATCGCCAAACACACGCTCGGCCTCTTGCCCAATGACCGCGGCTTTTTCCAGCACATCCTGTTTTTGACCATTCGAGACCAACGCTCCCATGCGCGTGGTTTCAAGTCTCGGGTCGCCGATGACCGTTTTGGACAGGCGCGCGGAAAGGGCTTCGATCACCGCCTGGACCTGTGGTTCAGGCGCGATGATCCGGCGGATTGCAGTACATTTCTGACCCGCCTTTGTGGTCATCTCCCGTTGAACTTCTTTGATGAACAGGTCAAATTCCGGCGTTCCCGGTTCAGCATCGGGCCCCAGAACCGAACAATTCAGGCTGTCTTGTTCGGCAACAAACCGTACCGAATTCTCAAGAATGACAGGGTTGGAGCGCAGTTTTAGGGCCGTGTCGGCCGAACCGGTAAAACTGACCACATCCTGCAAGGTCAGACGATCCAGCATATCCCCCAAACCGCCTGAAACAAGCTGCAGTGCTCCGGCTGGCAGAATGCCCGAATCCAGCATCAGCCGCACGCACAGTTCGGTGACATAGCAGGAGTTTGTTGCCGGTTTGACGATCGCTGGAACGCCGGCCAGCAGAGTCGGGGCGAGCTTTTCCAGCATGCCCCAAACCGGAAAGTTAAACGCATTGATGTGGACCGCCACGCCTTGCATTGGGGTGCAGATGTGCTGGCCTAAAAATGTGCCGTTGCGCGACAGCTGCTCGACGTCACCGTCCAGATACACGTGTCCGTCGGGCATCTCGCGGCGGCCCTTTGATGCGAAAACGAACATGGTACCGATCCCGCCATCGATATCGATCAGGTGATCTGATTGCGTGGCCCCTGTGTTAAACGACAGGTCATACATGGCCTGCTTATGCTGCCCCAGATGCAGAGACAGCGCCTTGAGCATCTTGGCGCGTTCGTGAAAGGTCAGCTTACGCAGCGCAGGCCCGCCAACGTTGCGGGCATAGTCCAGCATGCCCTGCACATCCAAGCTGTTGTTGCCAGCGGTCGCGATCACCTCGCCCGTTACGGCGCTGGCAATAGTGCGGGCCCCGTCGCCCGGGGCAATCCATTCGCCCGCTGCGAAACTTGAAATCTGCTGGATTGTCATGAGCCACTCCTCAGTCCTGAGATGATCTGCGCCGGCTTGCGCGCGATGAAGACAAGCATATTATTAACCGTATGGTCGGTCAATATTTAACGACTGCCTATTTGTTGTTCTCGTCAATTCAAACCTCTGCCGGTAATTGGGCGAAACCGCGAAAACGGATACGCCCGCCGCGTATTGCGCCGTCTGTGATCTGATAGTTTGGAAAACGGTTCAAAAACCGGCTGACCGCGATCTTGCCTTCCATCCGGGCAAGGGTCAGGCCGACGCAGGTATGTGGACCACCGGCAAACGCATGATGTTTATTGGGCCTGCGATCCAGCTGCACGTTATCAGGCCCGTCAAACTGCCTAGGGTCCCGGTTTGCGGCCCCAATGCATAGATGAATATCAGTCCCCGCCGGAATGGTGTGACCATGAAACGTAACCTCTTCGGTCGTCAGGCGGTTGCCAAACTGGTTTGGGCTTTCCAGTCGCAGGAATTCATCCACAGCCGAGGTGATGAGGTCGGGGGAGGTCAGCAACTCGGACCGTTTATCCGGGTGTCGGTGCAGCAGCTCCAGCGCGTTGCCGATCAGGTTTGTCGTGGTTTCGTGCCCAGCGTTCAGGATGAAAATACAGTTCTGATACAACTCAACCGCGGTCAGACCGCCATCCGCATCGTCCTGTATCAACCGGGTCAGAACATCCGTGTCCGGGTTGCCGGGATTACGTCTTCGGTCGTCAACGATATGGTGCAGGAACTCTTTGAACTCGGTGACCGCACGATTGCCCCAGTTTTCCTGTTCGGGTGTCAATTGGGGCTCTAACGCACCAAGGATGGCCAGAGACCAATCGCGCAAGGGTCCGCGTTCGGATCGGGGAATGCCCAGCAGGTTGCCAATAATCTCAATCGGGATTGCTCCGGCGAAATCCTGGATTAACTCGACGCTGCCTTTGGCCTGCATCTGATCCAGCAGAGCATCGACCAGTTCGATCAATCCTGGCTCCATCTGCGCCAAAGCACGCGGGTTCATCGCCCCGACCATTACCCTACGGACACGGGTATGCAAGGGCGGGTCATTGAACACCAGGCTGGTGGTGTGGTGTTCGTATAGAGGACTGTCGACCCCATATTTCGGGCCAAACACTGCCTTTTTGTCCGAGATGAACCGCGTTGTATCCCGATAGACCAGATCCAGATCCACGTACCGCGACAGGATCATTGAGCCGTCGGGTTGAGGGCAAACCGGCATATCCTCGCGCAATGCGGCATAGGTTGGATAGGGGTTCTCGTGAAACCCGTCTGGAAGCGCGGTCAGGGAAAACATCAGTGACCCATCGCCCCCATATGTTCAGGCAGGACCAGCACAAGCCATGGCACCAGAACGATAAGGGCCAGACGGAAGATATCGGCGATCCAGAATGGCGTTACGCCTTTGAAAATCGTTCCGGTCGAGACATCTCCGACCACGCCTTTCAGGATGAACACGTTCAGGCCAACTGGCGGGGTGATCAGGCTGATCTCGGTCACGACAACAACCACGATGCCGAACCAGATTGGATCATAGCCCAGCGATGTAACAAGCGGGAAAAAGATCGGCACAGTCAGCAGGAGCATCGACAGCGATTCAAACACGCAGCCCAAGATGATGTAGATGCATAGGATCATTAGGATCACAACAAAGGGTTCTAAATCATATGCGGTGACCAATGCGATCAATGCTTCGGGCAAACCGGCGAGGTTGATGAAGTTCGAAAATATCTGCGCCCCGATCAGGACCGAGAACAGTGCTGCGGCGGTAAACGTAGTTTCTTTCAAAACCTCGAAGGTGGAACTCAGGCTCAGCCCGCCACGCGACAGGGCAATCAGAAAGGCACCCATGGCCCCCATACCAGCGGCTTCCGTCGGGCTGAATGTCAGGTTTAGTGGGTGAAAATCAAAGGCACCATAGAGGCCGCCAATGACCAGAAAGAACAGCAATAACACTGCCCAGACAGAGCGCAGGGCATTCAATCTCTCACCCCACCCATGCTTCTCACCGGCCGGTCCCGACTCTGGCTTGCGCCAGACGGTCCAGCGGACTGCAAACAGGTATAAAAGGATGCCCAATACACCTGGGATGATCCCGGCGACGAACAGTTTGCCGATAGATGTTTCGGTCAACAAACCGTAGATTACTAGGATCACAGAGGGTGGGATCAGGATACCCAGCGTGCCGCCTGCCGCGATTGAGGCAGTCGACAGCTCATCTGAATAGCGATAGCGGCGCATTTCCGGCATGGCGACTTTGGACATCGTCGCGGCCGTTGCCAAAGACGACCCGCAGATCGCGGAAAACCCACCACAGGCCGCGACCGTAGCCATCGCGATGCCGCCTTTGAAGTGGCCAAGAAACGCATTTGATACGGCGTAGAGTTCGCGCGCCAGACCGCCCTTGTTCACGAACAGTCCCATCAGGATGAACAGCGGAATAACCGACAGGCCGTAGTCCTGTGCTGTGTCGGTGATCTGACGACCGACCATCGACATGGCCGCTTTCAAACCGCGTTCGGACAGGATGCTGCCACCACGCTCATATGCAAAGCCCAACGTTCCGACCAAGCCCATCGCGAACACGATGGGCAGACGCAGAAGCACGAGAACAAGGACAAGGGCAAAACCGATCAGCGCAGCAGTCATTGCTGGTTCTCCGTCAGAACTTGGGGCGCGAAGATGTACAGCAACCCGGTTGTGATCATTGCAACGGCAGTGACCGCAGTGGATGCAGCGATAAACCAGCCGATGTAGAAAACGGGGATCGACAGGTACTCGGTCACATCTCCATAGTCCCGTGCCCGTTCGGCAAGGATCCAGACTCGCTGAATCGGCCAGAACAGCATGATGCCCGAGATCAGATAGACAATCGCATCCCTGGCGCGGCTAAGCCGGAATCGTGAAAACAGCCCGTCGGTCAGATCAACGGCAATCTGGCCCTTTCCTGCGGATACCATCGGCAGAACCGAAAAAACGAGGATTGCCATCAGAATGCGCGTCAGTTCGGTTGCCGCCTCAATCGGGGCATTGAAGACTGATCGCAACACGACATCAAAGAACGTCATCACCATCAGCACGAATAGCGCCAGACAGGCAAGTATCGTCGGGGCGACGCTGACGCGACGCGCAAAGGTCACAAGGGATTGCATGTTTAGTTCCCGCAAGCTTGGGGGTGGCCGGCGGCTTGATTCCGCCAGCCAGGCTTGGTTACTGCGACGCCATTTCGTTGACGATCAGGTCATAGGCGGCTTGTGCGTCGACACCTGCACCATTGACCTCATCAATGACCTTGGCGCGGACATCCACGGCAATCGCGTTGAACTTCTCCAGGTCTTCGGCAGATGCGGTGTTGATCGCATTGCCGTCTGTGCCTTCGGTGGCTTCGCGCCCGATGGCATCAATTTCGTCCCAGATTTTACCGATTTCACGGCTCAGCGGTTCGCCAAATACCTGCTCTTCCAGCGCTTGCTGCAGCTCAGCAGGCAGATCAGCAAACGTGTCTTCATTCATGATGAACGCGAAGGATCCACGGTACAGACCGCCAGGAACTTCATAGACGTTCTGCGCGACTTCAGTCAGCTTAAAGCCTTTGCGAGATTCAAACGGCATCACAACGCCATCGGCCGCTTTTGACGCGAGTGTCTCGTACACTTTCGGGGCTGGCACCTGGATGCCGGTTGCGCCAAGTGCTGCACCGACATCGCCGCCAACACCGCCCGGGATACGAACCTTAAGGCCCGAAACCTCGTCCAGTGACGTAACAGGGTTGCTGGAATGCAGCTGCGCCGGTCCGTGGGTGTGCAAGGCAATCACTTTTACGCCGCGATGTTCGTCAGCGGCTTTCAGGTGCGTGTCATAGGCGCGCCAATAGGCAACCGATGCGGCCTCGGCCGAGCCCTCATAGCCGGGCAGTTCGATCATTTTGGTGGTGACAAAGCGACCGGGCTGATAGCCGTGGAAGATGATCGACGCATCCGCTGCCCCGTCCATGATCAGGTCCATCTGGGCGGGTGGGGGCGCAATGCCCAGCTTCAGTTCCGCTGTGACCTGGCCGTCTGTCGCTTCTTCAACCATCTCAACGAATTTTGGCCACATCTTGGCGTTGATGCCGTGGGTCGGCGGCGCCCAGCTGGAAATCGTCAGCGTATAATCTGCGGCCAGTGCCACGGTGCCTGAAACGGCCAAAGCGGCCGATGCCAGCAAGGTGCTTAACTTGGTGAGTTTCATGTTCAGTGCCTCCCTTTGAAACATGCATTCAGAATGCGCTAATGGTTACTTTTGTAACTATCAACATGTTATTGGCGTTTTGCTTGGGCCGCGATGACCCAAGACGCGGGGCTTTCTTCCGCCACAACCCGCATGGTCGCCGCTGACGTGCGGCTTCCGATTTCATTGCGATAGTTCATGGGGCCTCCGCGCCAGCGTGGAAAGCCATAGCCGTGGATTTGAACCATATCGACGGCCTCGGCGTTTTCGGCGATGCCTTCCTCAATGATCCGCTCGCCCTCATTCGCCAACACGGCCAGAAGACGCGAAGAAATATCCTGAGCGCTAAAGCTACGCCGAAAAATGCCTTCGGCGGCTGAATAGGTTTTGATCAGAGCCTCAACCTCGGGGTCGCGGATCGGTTTGCGATCCCCGGCATCGTATCGATACCAGCCTTTCCCCGAGCGCTGGCCAAGCCGCTCCATCTCGCAGAGTTGATCGGCGATGGTCACATAGCGTTCGTTCGGATCGCGCGTTGCGGCATTGCGTTTTCGATTGGCCCACGCGATCTGTAGACCGGTCAGATCCTGCAGCTCATATGGGCCCATGGGCATTCCGAACCCACGCATCGCCTCATCCACCTGATAGGGCAGGGCGCCATCTGCCAGCAGATAGTCGGCTGCGCGGCGATAGGCTGCCAGCATACGGTTGCCGATGAACCCGTCGCTAATGCCTGACAGGACGGAAATCTTGCGCAGCTTCTTACCCAGCGCGAACCCTGTGGCGACAACCTCTGGTGCCGTTTGAGGTGTATGCACAATTTCGAGCAGTTTCATCACATGAGCCGGGCTGAAAAAATGCAAGCCAATGCAGCGCGCCGGGTTTTCGATGCCTGTGAAGATTTCAACCGGGTCAAGATACGAGGTGTTGGTGGCCAGAATGGCTTCGACGCTCATGTGCTGCACCAATTCGGCAAAGACCTGTTGTTTGACCGAGATATCTTCGAACACGGCCTCAATTGCCAGTTGCGCGTCGGCCGCCTCAGCATAGCTGTCAACGGCGCGAAACCGGGACAGGGCGTTCTGGAATTGAGCCTCGGTCATCTTTCCGCGTTTGACCGCACCGTTCAACAGACCGTTAACCCGGTCATGAGCGGCTTTTGCAGCCTCGGTATCCCGCTCAATCAACGTAACGGATAATCCACTGCTGAGCGCGGCAGTTGCGATCCCAGCCCCCATCAATCCGCCGCCGACAACGGCAATGCGATGAATTTCGCGTGCTTCGACACCCTTGATCATGGCGGGTTTCGAGACGACGCGTTCGGCAAAAAATGCGTGGCGTAAGGCGCGACTTTCCGCGCTTTGTCGCAGCGCCATATGAAGCGTGCGTTCTTTCGGTTGCCCCGCCGAAAATGGTTCCGTCGCCCAGCTTAGTGCGGTCAGGTTTTCCATTGGTGATTGCTGCCCCTTGGCGCGCTTCTCCAGTTTACGGCGCGAGGCCTCGATTAGGTCAGGCGCAAAATCAGCAACAGGGCGCTGGCTGACGGGCACGGGGCGTTCTGGCAAATCAGAGACAAAGCGATCAACCGCATCTTCCAAAGGATCTGCCACCAGATCGATGGCACCGTGCTGTTGCATAGCCTCGGCTTTCAGGATTTTGCCCGAACAGGCCAGGTCAATCGCCAAGTCCATCCCCACAAGGCGCGGCAGCCGCTGCGTGCCGCCCGCGCCGGGGATCAGCCCGACATTGACTTCGGGCAGTCCGAAGCCCGTGCCGGGTGCCGCAATGCGCCATGCGCAGGCCATCGCAATCTCAAACCCACCGCCCAGAACATTGCCATGCATACAGGCGACGAACGGAACCTCGCTGTCTTCAATCATCTGAATGACATCGGGTAGATGTGGCTCGACCGGCGGTCTGTCGAACTCGGACATGTCGCCACCCGCAACGAAGGTTCTGCCAGCGCATCGCAGCACTGCCACTCGTGCACCTTTGACTGCGGCAACGGCATCGACCAGCCCCTGACGAACGCCGACAGAGGTCGCATTCACAGGCGGATTGTCAATGGTGATCCATGCGACATCGCCCTTGAATTCAACAGTCACAAGTGACCTGTGCGACATGGTTGTGCCCTTTATTCGGTTGAGAATCGAAGCTGGTTTATATATTGACCAACCGTTCGGTTAATGCAATGCTTTAGTTAAAGCAGCATCAAGCGGGACGGTCATGAGTAGTACGATTCTTGTGGAAGATCACGGACACTGGGTGGAAATCATCCTGAACCGGCCCGACAAGCTGAATGCGTTCAATGAAGAGATGCATGAGACGTTACAGAATGCCCTGAAGTCCGCCGGAGACAGCGGCGCGCGCGCGATCCTGCTGACAGGCGCGGGTCGTGGGTTTTGCGCCGGCCAGGACCTTGGCGACCGCGATCCGTCAAAAATAGATGGTCCCCCTGATCTGAGCGTGACCGTCAGGACCTACTACGCCCCGTTGGTGCGATTGATCCGGTCGCTGAATTTACCCGTTGTCTGCGCCGTGAACGGGGTCGCCGCCGGGGCCGGGGCCAACCTGGCGCTGGCCTGCGATATGGTCCTGGCAGGCGAAAGCGCCAAGTTCATTCAAAGCTTTGCCAAGGTCGGTCTGATCCCTGACACGGGCGGCAGTTGGCATTTGCCTCATCTGGTTGGAGAGGCCAGAGCCAAAGGTCTGGCGCTAACCGCTCAACCCTTGTCCGCACGCCAAGCAGAGGAATGGGGTCTGATCTGGAAGGCGCTTCCTGATGAGGAATTGCTGAGCGAAGCGCGATCCTTGACCAGCCAATTGGCCAATGGCCCAACCGTCGGGCTGGGCAAAACCAAACAGTGCATTCAGGCTGCTGCGACAACCACGCTTTCGGATCATCTTGAAATCGAAGCAGATGCCATGAAAATCTGTGGGGAAAGCGCGGATTATGCCGAAGGCGTATCCAGTTTCCTCGAAAAGCGCGCCCCGCTTTTTCAGGGTAAATGACAATGACCCCTCAAGAACGCGCAGCCAAATCCGCCGCCGCCATGTGGGCCCATGATGCGGCCAGCAAGTGGTTTGGCATGGAGCTTGTCGAAGTTGACGAAGGCCGCGCCGTTCTGGCGTTGACCGTCGCGCCGCATCACTGCAACGGGCATGGGATTTGCCATGGTGGCGTGACCCACGCTTTGGCAGACAGCGCGTTTGCCTTTGCGTGCAACAGCCGCAATGTGGCGACGGTCGGGCAGCACACCATGATGAGCTATCTGGCGCCAGGGCAATTGGGTGATCGGTTGACCGCAACGGCCACCGAAACCACGGTTGCGGGTCGTAGCGGTGTGTATGACGTACGCGTCACCAACCAGGATGACACCATAATCGCCGAGTTCCGTGGCATGTCACGTGCAATTGGCGGGCAGAATTTTGAAGAATAGAACGACGTCGGAGGAGCAACACTATGGATGACCTCTCACCGAGCAAAGCGGATTTGGATCCGATAGAAATTGCCTCGATTGACGAAATCCGTGTAACACAACTTGAACGCCTGAAATGGTCCGTTCGACATGCCTATGACAACGTCGCGATGTACAAGCAGCGCTTTGACGAGGCTGGCGTGCATCCCGATGATCTGCAGCACCTCTCGGACCTGTCGAAATTCCCGTTCACCTATAAGAACGATCTGCGCGACAACTACCCGTTTGGCCTTTTTGCGGTGCCACGTTCAGACGTGATCCGGCTGCATGCGTCATCCGGCACGACCGGAAAACCAACTGTCGTGGGCTATACCCAACGGGATATCGACAATTGGGCGGATCTGGTTGCGCGTTCGCTGCGCGCCGCAGGTTTGCGAAAAGGCGATATGATCCATAACGCCTATGGCTATGGCCTGTTCACCGGTGGTCTGGGCGCTCATTACGGGATTGAACGGCTGGGCGCGACCGTTGTGCCGATGAGCGGCGGGCAAACCGAAAAACAGGTCGGCTTGATCACCGATTTCCAACCCGACGCGATCATGGTGACCCCGTCATACATGCTCAATATCCTTGAACAGTTTCACAAAGCGGGGCTCGACCCCCGGCAAAGCTCTCTCAAGGTTGGTATCTTCGGCGCGGAACCCTGGACCGATGCCATGCGCGCTGAGGTCGAAGCCGCATTCGATATGCATGCAGTGGACATCTATGGCCTGTCCGAAATCATGGGGCCTGGCGTGGCCAGCGAATGTGTTGAAACAAAGGATGGCCCGGTGATCTGGGAAGATCACTTCCTGCCCGAGATCATCGACCCTGCGACTGGAGAGGTGCTGCCAGATGGCGAAACGGGCGAACTGGTCTTTACCACATTGACCAAAGAAGGGCTGCCGATGATCCGCTATCGCACGCGCGATCTGACCTGTCTTTTGCCCGGAACAGCCCGTTCAATGCGGCGGATGGCCAAGATCACCGGGCGCAGTGATGACATGATGATCCTGCGGGGTGTCAACGTATTCCCCAGCCAGATCGAAGAGCAAGTCATGGCGACGGGCGGTCTGGCCCCTCACTATCAGATCGAGCTGTACAAATCCGGTCGCATGGATGCGATGCGGGTGTTTGTCGAGGCAACTGAGGGGTCGACAGATGAAATGTCCAAAACGGCAGCGGCCCGTATGCTGACAAAGCGCATCAAGGACATGGTTGGTGTCTCAACAGAAATTGTTGTAGGTGATCCCGGCGAGGTCGAACGCTCTCAGGGCAAGGCAAAGCGCATCATCGACAACCGCGACAAGGAATAGGCCATGGCCCGAACAATCGCCAAAGACCATGACCAGAAGCGGGAACAGATCCTGAAACGCGCTGCAAAGATTTTTGCGGATCAGGGATTTGACCGTGCCTCCATGACTTTGTTGGCAAAAGAATGTGGGATATCAAAGGCGAATATCTATCACTACTACGACAGCAAGGATGCTATCCTCTATGACATCCTTGAAACCTATCTTCGCGAGCTGCGTGATCGCATTTGCAATGTAGAGCTAGGCGGCCTGAGCCCCGAGGAAAAACTCCGTAAGGCGGTGCGCGAAATCCTGTATGCCTATCAAGGGGCCGATGACGAACATCGCGTGCAGATCAGCGGCATGGGGTCCTTGACCCAAGACCAGCAGAAAACACTGCGCACCTACCAGCTGGACATGGTGAGCTTTATCCGCGAGCTCCTGAAGGAGCTTTCCCCAGAGACCTTGCGTGATGACAAAGACAAACTGCGCGGTGCCACCATGTCGGTCTTCGGGATGCTCAACTGGTATTACATGTGGAACACCGGGGCCGGAACCAAGGCGCGTACCGAATATGCTGACCTCGTCTGCACCCTGACAGTCCACGGTATTCGAAAGCTTTAGGCGCAAGTCTAATGGGGGCCAATATTCGGGTTTCGTCTAACTATAGCAGCCTCATCTTTAGATCTGCGCGTCCGCGTAGAAACGCCACGCGCAATCGCGCTATACATTTCCGTGGGCTTTCCACATAAAAGCGATATGCCAGCAATCGAATATGTCTATTCCGCACATTCTGCGTTTGCCTATCTGGGCTCTGCCGAACTTGCCCGAATATGCGCCAAGCACGATGTCACTCTAATCCACAAACCGGTCCTGTTGTCACCAGTTGTTGAAGCGCAGGGAAGTTTGCCTTTCCATGCGCGCACGCAAGCACATGTGGATTACTTTTTCGGGCGTGAAATCGAACGCTGGGCCGAGTATCGCGATGTCCCGGTTATCCGGTTCAGGCCGACATATCACGATGCGGACTACAGCTTGGCATCTGGTATGATCATCACGCTGGGTGAGACAGGGCAGGAGACTGACGCCATGGCTCATAGATTGCTCGAAGCCCATTGGCGCGACGACGCAGACCTTTCCGATACTGAAACGCTTGCGGCCGTGGCGGCAGAGTTGGGTCACAATCCAACCACGCTGTTGGATCAGGCTGGATCGAAGCAGATCCAACAAAAACTGCGCGACAACTCGGCCTGGGCCCGAACTTTCAACATATTTGGGTCACCAACCTACATCGTGGATGGCGACCCGTTTTATGGACAAGACCACCTGAGCCTTGTGGAACGCGCTCTTGAGCGACCGTTTCGGCCATCGACATGGACCAATCCATCGGTTGATTGAACCAAGATGTTCGATCACAAGCTCTTGCTCGGTTTTAACGTCCCAGTCCGGTTGGAGTGACCTCGTAGCCGGGTTCCTCAGGCTCATCATCTGTCATCTCGGCTGGGAAGCCAGGGGCGCGGATGTCCAGGCTAGTTGCGTCTTCCAAACGGCGGATAATGTTTGGCGAAAGCTCTCGGTCGCCGTAGCGCGCGATGCCATCGTCGAAGATTTTGCAGATCAGCGGCGAGATTTCCAGTGGCACATTGTTGCGCTCGGCAATCTCCTGAAACAGCCCGATATCCTTTTTCACAAGGTCCATAGTGAATGAGATATCGCGCGACCCGTTCAGGATGACCTGGCTCTCGGTTACGTGACTAAAGGAGTTGCCAGACGATATCGCGATGGCCTCATAGGCGGTGTTGAGGTTCATCCCGGCGGCTTTGGCCACGACCAGCGCCTCGGCATTGGCCACCAGATGAACGGTGGCCAGATAGTTGGTCAGCACCTTAAGCATCGAGGCCGAACCCAACTCTCCCGTGTGCAGCACGCGGCGACCAAGGGTTGTCAGCAAGGGCAGAACCCTTTCGAACGTGACGCGATCACAGCCCGCAAAGATCGAGATATTGCCTGTATCTGCGCGATGGCAGCCACCCGAAACCGGGCAGTCCACCGCAGCCCCTCCGGCTGCGATGACAAGATTTCCCAGACGAACAGCCTCGGCCTGATCGGTGGTGGACATCTCCATCCAGATCTTTCCTTCGCGTACCTCGGGCAGCATCTGTTGCAGCACGGTTTCGCAGGCCGCAGGCGATGGCAGGCACGTGATGACCACGTCACACTCCCGCATCATCTGAGCCGGGTTGGCCCCGGCTGTCGCGCCCTGCGCAACTTTTTTAGCTACGAATTCGGCGTTCAGGTCGTGGACCATCACATCGTGCCCATTGCGGATCAGGCTGCCGCTCAGCTTGCCACCGACATTGCCAAGGCCGATAAATCCGATTTTCATTGTTTTGCGTCCTGTTGTTCTGAGAAGTTGTAGACCACATCGCCAAAACGATGCTGGGCGAAGCCATAGACAAACTCAAGGCTTTCATCGCTGGCGGTCACGCCATGTTCGGCCCCAGCGGGAACGAATACCGCCATGCCCGGGTATACAGCGGTTGCTTTGCCTTCGATGGTAACTTCGCCGTGGCCCGAAATGAAATAGTAGAACTCGGCCGGATCGTGACGATGAAGCGGCAAGCGACCGAACGCCGGAAGATGGGCTGTGCCCAGCACGATATCGTCCGAGTTCATTCGATCTTTGCAGATCAGTGTTCTCCAGGTGACATCTCCGAATTTGGGGTCGAAACCGCCCTCAATCGGGGCATCATCACGAAACGCAAACCAGGGGTTTTGCGGCGTGTCACTTGCGGGGCTTGGCTCTAGAGCCAGGTTGAGGTCCATGTCGGACATATTGCTTCCTCCCAAGCAAAAAAGTTTCTTTGACCGAAGTTGCCCGCAAGCTGTGTTCGGCGATTTAAGCCAGCCCCCTAAGCGGAAAGTGCCGGGGGCTGGCCTGTTGCGTATGGGTTAGACAGGCAGGCCAAGCCCACCCCGGACCTTCAGTTCCAGATAGTCTTCAAGCCCGAAGGTCCCGCCTTCACGTCCGTTTCCGGATTGTTTGTACCCACCGAATGGCGAGCCATAGTTTGTGCTTTGTCCGTTTATGGTGACAGTACCTGCCTGCAATGCTGCACAGACACGTTCGGCACGTTCGGCGTCGCCCGTCTGAACGTAAGCCGCCAGGCCATAGACAGTGTCATTGGCAATCTGAATGGCCTCGTCCTCGGTCTCGAACGGGATCAGGACGAGAACCGGGCCAAAAATCTCTTCTCGCGCGATGGCCATCTGGTTTGTCACATCTGCGAAAATCGTGGGCTGCGCATACCATCCGCTTTCAAATCCATCCGGTTTGCCGAGGCCACCGGAAATCAGGCGCGCGCCTTCGTCAATGCCGATCTGGATCATCCGCTGCACGCGGTCATATTGGATCTGATCAAAAAGCGGACCGATATGATCGCCGGGCTGGGCCGGGTCCCCCACCGTCTGCGCCTGTGCCGCCGCAGCGGCGATGTTAACGACCTCATCATAGCAGATGCGTTCGACAATCATCCGTGTTGGGGCGTTGCAGGATTGGCCAGTGTTATGGAAGCAGCTGATAACAGACGCTTCGACGCGCGCTTTCAGATCGGCGCCATTGTCAGCAAAGACCAGATTGGGGGATTTGCCTCCCAGTTCCAGCGCCACGCGTTTGACTGTATCTGCGGCGTCTTTCGACACCAGGATGCCCGCGCGGGTCGAGCCGGTGAAGGACATCATTGCGATGTCCGGATGCCGCGACATTGCAGAGCCGACTTCGGCCCCATCGCCAAACACAAGATTGAAAACGCCCGCAGGGTAACCGGCCTCATGAACGATCTCGGCAAAGATCGCGGCGGATAGGGGCGTGTGTTCCGAAGGTTTCAACACGCAGGTGGCCCCGACGGCAAGCGCAGGCAGGACCTTAAGGGCGATCTGGCTGATCGGCCAGTTCCAGGGCGTGATCAGACCACAAACGCCAATCGGCTCTCGATACAGTACATCACCACTGGGCAGAGTTTCGCGCGCGTCGTGGTCTTTGAGCACACGGATGAAATCCTTGATGTGCTCGATCCCGCAGCCTGCCTGCTCTTGGCGTGACATATCGATAGGTGCGCCCATCTCGCTTGTGATGGCCCAAGACATGTCCTCAAGACGTGCGGTGTAGACCTCTAGCAAACGCTCCAGCAAGGCAAGCCTTTCGGCCTTGGAGGTTCTCGAGAAGGTTGCAAAGGCACGCGACGCGGCGGCTACAGCGCGGTCTACATCCGCAGCCGATCCCAGCGCAACCGTGCCGATCACAGAGTCATTTGCCGGGTTCCTGATCGGGAAGCCTGTGCTCGACAGGGGTGCGACCCAGGCACCGTCGATATAGTGGGTGTTCAGGTTTTTCATATTGATTTTGCCTTTCGAAAGACCTTGGTCCTGCGTTGGTGCGCCTGTCGGCCGATCGCGTTTCATGCCGGGCGCCTGTGCACGCCCGAGATTTTTGCATCTGCCAGGATCATCTCGGCCCCGCGCGCGGCCAGCATCATGACAGGCGCGTTGGTGTTGCCAGAGGTGATGTTTGGAAACGAAGACGCATCGATCACGCGCAGCCCGGTCATGCCATGGACCCGCAGGCGCGAGTCGAGAACTGAATCTGCGGCCGAGTTCCCCATCCGGCAGGTGCAACTGGCGTGATACACCGAATTGGCGCGTGCTTGGAAATCCTTTAGCAACGCGTCATCGGAACATTCCGTGAGTTCGGCCCGGTCGCGGATTACAGCACGGATCGCAGGCGTGTTCGCGAGCTTCTGGATATTGCGCCCTGCGGCGATTGCCATGACGCAATCTTCATTCGTCGACAGCGAGTGTGGCCGGATTTCGGGCGCTTTATTCGGGTCCGCTGATGTGATCAGAACCGCGCCACGGCTCGTGGGGCGGCAGGGCTGCGCGCAGATCAAAAAGCCGGCCTTCTTGTCCACATCGGGCTTTCCGGCGGCATTCACGCGATAGGACATCGGATTGCAATACATCTGCAAATCGGCGTGCCTGTTGCGCCCGGACCGCACAAAGCCGCTGACCTGATTGATGGGTACGGCCAGGGGGCCTTGCCGCATCAAAGCATATTGCGC
Organism: Ruegeria sp. AH7; assembly: GCF_056541325.1. Taxonomy (NCBI): domain Bacteria; kingdom Pseudomonadati; phylum Pseudomonadota; class Alphaproteobacteria; order Rhodobacterales; family Roseobacteraceae; genus Ruegeria; species Ruegeria sp. AH7. The sequence goes on from NZ_JBQFYF010000006.1 coordinate 45,621, forward strand.
CCCGGCAATGATCTTGCCTGGCCAGTTGCCCAAGCGATTGTTCAGTGTCGGCTCAGTGGCCTGAAACTGATAAGAGACTGCCAGATGATCCTGCAAACCCTGACCCACCTGCTCAAGTTGATGCTGCACATCGATACCGTGCTTTTTCAGCAATGCTACAGGGCCGATGCCCGACCGCTGCAGGATCTGCGGCGAGTTCACGGCCCCGGCGCAGACGATTACTTCACACGCGGCGTGCGCCACGATGCTGCAGTCGCCCTGTCGATACGTGACCCCTGTTGCGGTACCGTTTTTGATGGCTATCCGTTCGACCAGAGCGTCAGTGACAATGTGCAGATTGGTTCGGCCTCGGGCCTTATGCAAAAACGCGTCTGCTGCCGACCAGCGCCTGCCGTTTCTGACGGTGCTGCGTAGGCGCGCCATGCCCTCGCGCGCTGACCCGTTCAGATGATCCAGAATGGGCCAGCCCGCCTGTCGCGACGCGGCCAGAAAGTGGTTCGAAAACGGATGCATCTTTTGGCTCAGATCAGAGACGTGAATTGGGCCGTTTCCGGTATCACCCGTCTCGGTATGCTGCGTTTCGAGCGCGGCAAAGGTTTCTGAAACAGCGGCCCAATTCCATCCCTTAGCACCTGCATATTCCCAATCGTCATAGTCATGCGGCAAGCCCTGAACATAGGCCATTGCATTAATTGAGCTTGACCCGCCGATCACACGCCCGCGTGGCCAAAAGGCCTGTCGCTGGTTCAAGCCGGGATCAGATGCGGCTGTGTAGCACCAGTTGACCTTTGGGTCGTCATAGGTTTTGCCATAGCCCAAAGGCATTTTGATCCAGAAACGACGATCCGATCCGCCCGCTTCGATCAGCAAGACCTTGTGACCTCCGCAAGCTGTTAGTTTATCAGCCAAAACGCAGCCCGCAGACCCGGCGCCGATAATGATGAAATCATAGCCGCCCATCGCGACAACCTGCCTCCCTTTCGTGGCGTGCAACAGGCATCCACGATCCTTGGGGGCATCTTTCTGGCAGAAGTATTGTTAAATCAAACAATGGATTTTAGGATATAGGCTAAAATTTACTTAACGGTTATGTGACATGGACCTGCCTCATCCAACTTGGCTGCGAACCTTCGAGGCTGCAGCTCGGCTTGCCAGTTTTTCTGCTGCGGCTGACGAGCTGGGCCTGACCCCTGCCGCTGTCAGCCAGCAGATGCGTCTGTTGGAAGATCACCTGAAGACCACTCTGTTCGAACGCTTGCCGCGTGGTGTTGCGCTCACCGATATGGGCGAAGCCTATGCGCAACCGGTGCGTCAAAGCCTTGCCGACATGCGCACCGCTACAGCCGGGTTGTTTGGTGCTGCCAGGAAGCGACAGATCAAGGTCAGGGCCTCGATCTCATATGCCACCCTCATCATCGCGCCCCGCCTGAACGAATTTCTAGCCGAACATCCAGACATTGATGTTGAGCTTTCAACCTTTGTCTGGGCAGGCCGTTTTCAGCAGGGTTTAGGGGATGTCGACATCCGGTTCGGCCATGGAGATTGGGCAGACGGTCACGTTACGCATCTAGGCCATGAATATGCCATACCCGTCTGCCACAGGGACCATCTTTCGCGGTTTGGAAACGCGCCCACCTTTGATCAGCTTGCAGCCGATCACATCACAACCATCCATGGCTCCGAAACAGATTGGCCGCAGCTGATGGAACAGTTAGGATTAACCTCGCCGGTCCCGCAAAAGGTGACGCGCTTTGATTCGTCGTTGATGGCGTTGCAATTTGTAAGTTCCGGCTACGGGACGGCCATTGTTGTCGAAAGCTTTGCCAGCGCGTTTCTTGATCGCGGCGCCGTCGTAAGGCCGATTCCAGAAAAGCTTGCGATCCGACCGGCTCATTTCATTGTCGAACGTGAGGGGGCGGAAAAGCGCGACGAGGTGCGTGCGTTTTCGGATTGGGTGAAGTCAATCCACAACTGGTCCTAAGCTGAACAGTGCGCATCGTTGATGACACTATCTCAGGTCAAGTTGATCTGAGCGATCATCGGTGCGGCTCTGAGTTCGGTTCCTGCTTTTGAGCAGTATTGGTGTATCTGGGCCATTCTTTTCCGCTTCTTTGCTTTCCCAAGTTTAGCGCCCGCACAAAGGTATTTGCCTGTCTGATGCGCCAAAATCCGATAATGCCATTCCCTGTTGACAGTTAGAAATGTATAATGGATACATTATTCAAGATAAAACTGCCGCGCTGGCATAATGAGGCAGGCGAAAAGCTCAACGTTTACCCGTCGGCCTTATCAGGCGGTCAGCAGCAGCGCCTTGCCATCGCACGGGCCTTGGCGATGGAGCCTGAATACATGCTGTTTGACGAGGCGACCTCGGCCCTTGATCCTGAACTGGTGGGTGAGGTCCTCGATACCATGCGCCTTTTGGCAGAAGAAGGCATGACGATGATCTGTGTGACACATGAGATGGGTTTTGCACGGGATGTGTCGGACAGGGTTGCTTTTTTCCATCAGGGCGTGATGGAAGAGATTGGCCCACCCGGTCAGATCTTTGGTGATGCACAGTCCGAGAATACACGCAAATTTCTGGCCAATGTACGCTAAACAGTTGGCCAAACGACACGTTAAGGAAGGTTACGTTCATGTCCCAGAACATTTTTACCGGCACGATGCCGGCCCTGATGACCCCGTGCGAACCGGATCGGACACCGGATTTTGATGCGCTGGTGAAAAAGGGCAAGGAAATGATCGCGGCTGGAATGTCGGCTGTTGTGTATTGCGGTTCGATGGGCGATTGGCCGTTGCTGTCTGATGCCGAGCGCATGGAAGGGGTTGAGCGTTTGATCGACGCCGGGCTGCCCGTTGTCGTCGGAACTGGTGCGATCAATTCCAAATCTGCGGTTGCTCTGGCGGCACATGCGCAAAAAGTCGGGGCGGCCGGGCTTATGGTGATCCCGCGCGTGCTGTCGCGCGGCTCGTCGATTGCGGCACAGAGGAACCATTTTAAGGCGATCCTGTCAGCGGCTCCGGATATACCTGCAATTATCTACAACAGCCCGGTCTATGGCTTTGCAACCCGTGCCGATCTGTTTCTGGAACTGCGCTCTGAACACCCCAGCCTTGTGGGATTCAAGGAATTCGGCGGCAAATGCGATCTGCGTTATGCAGCAGAACACATCACATCCAAAGATGATCAGGTCACTTTGATGGTTGGTGTGGACACCGAGGTTTACCATGGCTTCGTCAATTGCGGTGCAACCGGTTCGATTACAGGCATTGGCACAGCCTTACCGCGCGAGGCGCTGTTGCTGGCGGCGCTATGCCAAAAGGCAGCCGTAGGTCATGCCGAGGCGCGTCAGCGTGCGCTGGAACTGGAAGAGGCTTTTGGAGTGCTGGCCAGCTTTGACGAAGGCACAGATCTGGTGCTCTACTACAAATACCTTCTGGTGCTAAACGGTGAAGAGGAATACCGCTTGCATTTCAATGAAACAGACGAACTGACGGACGCGCAACGCAACTATTGCGAACAGCAATATGCCCTGTTCCGCGCTTGGTTCAAAGATTGGTCCAAACAGGGCGGGATCATCGCTGAATGCATGTGATCGACAGCCACACAGGCGGGATGCCCACACGCGTAATCCTGGATGGTGGCCCTGATCTGGGTTCAGGGTCTCTGGCTGAACGTGCCCACCGTCTGGCGACCGAGCATGAGGCGTTCTACAAATCCGTTCTGCTGGAGCCGCGCGGTCAGCCTGGGATGGTTGGGGCGCTGCTGGTTGATCCGCAGGACCCGGGTAGTGAAACAGGTGTGATCTATTTCGACGCTGATGCGGTTCTTGGCATGTGCGGTCATGGCACTATCGGTTTGGCTGTCACGCTGGCCTATCAGGGCCGGATCGCCCCCGGCAGGCACATTTTTGAAACCCCAGCCGGTCTGATTTCGGTAGACCTGTTAGATGCAAATACCGTGCGTGTCACCAATGTCGAAAGTCGCCGGGTCCGCTCCTCTGTTGCGGTTGAAGTTGCGGGCCATGGGCAGGTGATCGGAGACCTGGCCTATGGCGGGAACTGGTTCTTTATCGTTGACCCAAGTCCAATCGCTGTGGAGCCGCGCAACATCCGTGACCTGAGTGATCTGGCGATCGCCATTCGCAAAGCGTGTATCGCGCAAGGTGTGGCGGGCGAAAAAGGTGAGCTTGTGGACCATGTGGTGTTGCAGGGACAATCCGATTTCGCAGGTATCCACAGCCGCAACTTTGTACTGTGTCCCGATGATGAATATGACCGTTCGCCCTGTGGAACTGGCAGCTCCGCCCGCCTGGCTTGCCTTGCGGCCGATGGGGTGTTGGCGCCGGGTGAAGAGATCGTGCAGGAAAGCGTTATCGGCAGTCCTTATCGGTTGAGCTATCAGCTAGGTGCAAATGGCGGCGTCATTCCCAGCCTGACCGGGCAGGCCCATGTCATGGGGGAAGGTAAGTTGATTTTCGCGAAAGATGACCCGTTTCGTGCAGGTATATCCTTTTGAAAGGCTCTTTCGGGGCAGAGCGATCTGACCCTATGGGAAACGCAATGTGAAAGCACTCAACCATGCAGTCTAGCATTCAACCGGATACTATTGTGATCGGAGCAGGCCTGATCGGGATCAGCACGGCACTGGCATTGCAAAAACGCGGCAAACAGGTGTTGGTGCTGGATCGGGAAGGGGTTGGGGCAGGGGCCTCGCAAGGCAATGCCGGGGCGTTTGCTTTTACTGAAATCGAACCGCTGGCGACGCCAGGGATTATGCGCAAGGCGCCGAAGTGGCTGATTGACCCGCTAGGGCCGTTATCGATCCCGCCTTCCTACGCGCTGAATATAGCCCCTTGGATGTTGCGTTTTTGGCGGGCCAGCTGGCGGGATCGTTACATCGCGTCGCTAAATGCGCAGGCAGAGTTGATGAACCACTGTCGTGCCGCTTTGGAGCGTCAGGTTGCAGATGTAGGCGGAGAGGCATTCATCCAGCGCGACGGCCAATTGCAGCTGTTCGAAAGCGAGGCCGAGTTTCGGGCCAGCCTACCCACTTGGGAGCTGCGCAAAGAACACGGTATTCCTTTTGACCTGCTTGAGAACCCGGAGGCGATCGCCGAGATTCAGCCGGGCCTGGATCGCAGATTCACCCATGCAGGGTTCACGCCAACCTGGTTGAACACCATAGACCCGGCCCTCTGGACCAGCCATTTGGCCAAACAGTTCACATCGCGCGGAGGGCAGATCGAGATTGCGGGTGTTTCTGCGCTGACACCCATTGAAGCCGGAGTAAGGGTGACAGCCAGCACGGGGGAGCTGACAGCGGGGCAAGTCGTTGTCTGTGCAGGCGCATGGTCGCACCGATTGGCCGCAACCCTGGGAGATCGCATCCCGTTGGAGACCGAGCGCGGATACAACACGACTCTACCCGAAGGGGCCTTTGATCTGCGGACGCATCTGACTTTTGGCGGGCATGGCTTTGTCGTGTCACGTATCAATGGCGGTGTGCGCGTTGGTGGCGCGGTCGAGCTGGGGGGGCTGCAACTGGCGCCCAACTTCAAGCGGGCAAAGACGTTGCTGAACAAGGCAAAACGCTTCATGCCGGGCTTGAACACAGACGGTGGCACGCAATGGATGGGTTTTCGCCCGTCGCTGCCGGATAGCCTTCCGGTCATTGATCGTTCGGCCCGTTCTCCGCAGGTTCTTTACGGCTTTGGGCATGGCCATCTGGGGCTGACCCAATCGGCGGGCACAGCTGAGCTGATCGCTGATCTGGCCATGGGCAGTGAACCGATGATTGATATGCGGCCTTACGCGTCGACGCGTTTCTGATCCGAAGGACGCCTCGATTTGCGACACTTTAGGTCAACTCGCCGCTTGGTAGGATTGAGGGACAGATGCGCAGCAGCAAAACGATTCACGTTATTTCTGCCCATGCAGAAGGAGAGGTGGGGGATGTCATCGTAGGCGGCGTGGCCCCGCCGCCGGGAGAGACACTCTGGGATCAGCGCAGTTTTATTGCTCTGGACCAAGCCCTGCGCAATTTCGTGCTGAACGAGCCCCGTGGCGGTGTGTTCCGGCATGTTAATCTACTGGTGCCGCCCAAGCATCCCGAGGCTGATGCCGCCTGGATTATCATGGAGCCGGAAGACACGCCGCCGATGTCTGGATCAAACTCGATCTGTGTTGCAACGGTGTTGTTGGATGGGGGGATCATTCCCATGCGCGAACCCGAGACCCGAATGGTGCTTGAAGCGCCTGGAGGGTTGGTGCGAGTGCGGGCAGAATGTCGTGAAGGCAAGGCACAACGTATCTTTGTGCAGAACTTGCCTAGCTTTGCGGATAAACTCTCGGTCCCGCTGGAGGTTCCGGGCCTGGGCACACTTACAGTCGACACGGCATATGGGGGCGACAGTTTCGTCGTGGTCGATGCCCAGGCGCTGGGTTTTGAGATCGCCGCACACGAAGCGCGCGACATTGCCCGGACGGGCGTGCGCATAACCAATGCGGCCAACGAACAACTTGGGTTCTCGCATCCCGAAAACCCGGATTGGAACCATATCTCGTTCTGCGCATTTTGCGGGCCTCTGTCGTCTACAGAGATCGGGTTGACCAGCAAATCTGCCGTCGCCATCCAGCCGGGCAAGGTGGATCGCTCGCCGACAGGTACGGCAGTTTCCGCACGCATGGCGTTGATGGCGGCCAAAGGGATAATGGCGCCCGGTCAAACCTTCGAGGCAACTTCGATCATCGGGTCCAGCTTTACCGGTCGCATTCTGGGCAAGGCTACGGTCGGTGGTCGTGACGCGATTATCCCTGAAATCGGTGGCCGAGGTTGGATCACAGGTATCCACCAACATATGTTAGACCCCGATGACCCATGGCCCGGGGGCTACCGTCTGTCCGACACCTGGGGCGTCTGAGGAACGCCGGTCCGATTGCGCCGGTGCATTGATCACTTGATCTGCTAAGATGTTGGATACAAAATAAAAGCTAAAATATTCAAAGCTATGCGAGGATACCGGATATGCGGCTTTGCTTGGAAAAACCACCACTAGTCGCTACGCGTATCTTCAGAGCGTAACTGGGCAAGGGCGGAAATGGCGGGAAAACGCGCGATCACAAGGCAAAGCCTTCCAGACGTCATCGCAAATGACCTGCGTGAACGTATCCTCAGCGGCGAGCTGGCAGAAGGCGAAACAATTCGACAAGAGGCGCTGGCCGAAGACTATGACGTGTCCCGGATGCCGATCCGAGAGGCGTTGAAGCGCCTGAATGCTGAAGGTCTTGTTCAGTGGACCAACAATCGTGGCGGGTCGGTCACCAAACATTCCCTCAGTGAAATCGGAGAGATATTCGATCTGCGCAGCCTGATTGAAGTCGACCTTTTTCGCCGATCCATCCCCAAAATGGATGCCAGCGACTTCGCCCGCTGTGAAGAAATTCTTAAGCAGATGGAAACATCTTACGACGACAACGACGTCAGTAGATGGGGAATTTTGAACCACGAATATCACTCGGCGCTTTATACAGCCTCGGATCGCAAGCTCACCCAAGAGCTGCTGGACCGCATAAATATGCAATCAGACCGCTATGTTAGGATGCATCTGAGTGTCATGAAACAGCGTGAACCGGCAAAGATGGAACACCGCGACCTTCTGCAATTGGCCCGGGACGGCAAGGTGGAAGACGCCTGCGAGCTTTTGACCTCGCATATCCGGCGGACCAAGGAACAGTTGCTTGAGATGATTGCCTCAAAGCGTGCTGTTGAGGCCCAAAGATGAATTGAAGGGGTACACACCCCGCTATTTCCAGATGGCAGTACAAGCCGTTTCGGCCCAGTCCAAACCCTCAGGTGACAATTCTGAACGCAGCCCGTTCAAAATGCCGGCGTGTGCCTGGCCCAAGCCAATCCTGCTAATCTGTTCCAGAGACGCCTTCAAACTGTGTTGTTTGCAAATTCATAGCGGCACATCGAGGCCAGTAAGGGCATTTACCTTCAGAAACGGTCGTTATCCAGAACTCATATCTGACACCGCCCATGGCCCTTTTGATATTTTATCTACGCTCAATCGCGCCACGTGACATGACCTATGGCCAAATGTATCGCGGGGTATTGCCTTTTGTCGAGGCGCAGATGTTGGTGCTGGTGGCGATCATTCTGTTCCCCGAAGTCGTAACCTGGTTGCCCGATATGCTTGTAGGTCTGTAATTTGGCGTGCAGCAACTGGTGATTCAGGACGACACTTGCAGCTCGGTGCAGTTAAATACGTGGTCAGCAACCGGAGTGCGAAATGTCATTCCGTGTATCGCTTTTCCATTTCGTCATAATAGGCTTTCTGAACTGCGCCCTGCCGTACCTCGAAGCTCGCCACCGGTCCGTTTTCGTCCATCCGACCATCTGATTTCAGCAGGGACAGCGCATCATGCATGCCTTTCAATGCACCCTGCAACGCGACATTGGCATATAGCACAAGGCCGTAGCCCATCTCATCCAGTGCCGAAAAGTCGACGATTGGGGTTTTGCCGCCAACAACAAGGTTGATCAATTGCGGTGTGCCATTCAAGCGCCTGGGGATGTTGCGAATATCTTCCATGCTTTGGGGCGCTTCGACAAATGTGATGTCGGCGCCATCTTCGATGAACGCCTCGGCGCGTTCGATCGCGGCATCGAACCCTTGCGTGGCGCTGGCATCCGTGCGGGCAACCACAAGGAAATTTGGATCCCGACGCGCGTCCACGGCGGCCTTGATCCGGTTGCGCGCTTCGACCATATCGACAACATCCTTGCCCGCGAAATGGCCGCATCGTTTTGGATTGATCTGATCCTCCAGCTGAATCGCGCTGGCGCCCGCACGTTCCAATGTGCGCACGGTGTGGTGTACGTTCAGGGCATTGCCGAAACCAGTATCTGCATCAACCACGATAGGCAGTTCCGTGATGTTGCGAATGGCCGATGTATGCTGCGCAAGTTCGGGGAGTGAGATAAAGCCCAGATCAGGCATGCCCAGATTGGTGTTAGTCAAGCCCGCACCTGAGATATAGACCGCTTCAAAACCCAGCTGATCGATCACGCGCGCGGCAAGGGCATTGGCAGCACCGGGCATCAGAACCGCTGTGCCTGTGTTCAGGCGTTCGCGGAATGCTTTGTTGATCTCATGATTCATCATCGGCGCGCCCTCCGGCTTGTGGGGTTACCCGAATGCCTATCGAAGCCCGGTTAATGTGGCAAGTTGAGCGACCTTGCGTTCTGTCTGGTGAAATATCCGTCAACTTGTGGTCAGACTACGCGCCAGACTTTCAAGCAAAGGGATCGTGTTTGCCCTTGTTTCGGCGTCGAACCTATTGGCCAGACCCGAGACCGTCAGCGCGCCTATGAGGTGCCCTTCGGCATCGAAGACTGGAGTGGCCACCGATGAGATGTTTGGATTGGTTTGGCCTTCGGAACTGGCTGTGCCGTTTTTGTTGAACTTCGCCAGGTCACCAACATCCTCGCCCGAGAAGTGTCGCAGTACCAGCCCTGAGGCCCCGGTCGACAATTGCAGGCGCATGCCTTCTTCGACGTGAAAGCGCAGCAGGTTAGGTGAGTTTTCTCTGTATAAACAAATGCGTTCATTGCCAGAACGCACATAGAAAGAGGCCGTTTCCCCGGTGGCCTCAGCCAGGATTTTCAGGGACGGGGCGACATGTTCGCGCTTGGTAAAATCACGCCGGAAAATCAATCCAAGCCGCCAGACACTGGGCCCCACACTGAACCGGCCGTCCTCGTCACGCTGGATGAAACCATAGATGCTCATGGAATTTGTTATGCGCAGGATGGTGCTTTTGTGCAGCCCGGTTTCCTCGGCCAACTCGGCCAGAGACATGATGGGGTGCTGGGTCGAAAACGCGCTTAGGATTGACATGGCGCGCTCGACGGATTCCGTTCTGTTCGATGGCATGGCGTTCTGTCAGATGAAACGATACTGGATCAACCTTGCTGTATCTCTTTGGCATTGTCTAGCTTGGTGGCAATTCTGGAGGCCACCGTGATAGACGCTATACACAAACCAATCGCCAATACGTCGTTCCGGGCCGTGGATTATTGTGCCTTGCTGGGGCGCGACTATCGGACGCTTCCCTATTCGTTGCGGGTTTTGGCTGAGAATGCAGCGCGTCATTCCGAGGGTGGTTTAGCGGCGCTGGACGTACTCGCGCGGGCCGGGGATGCGGTTCCGTTTCGCCCTGCACGCCTGTTGCTGCATGACATGCTGGGTATTCCAGCGCTGATCGATATCATGGCCATGCGCAACCGTTTGGAAGAGGTGGGTGGCGACCCGAACGTGGTTGATATGAGTTTGCCGGTCGATCTGGTAATCGATCATTCCATGTCCATCAATCATTGGGCTGAAAAGCTTGCGCTGACCAAGAACATGGATCGCGAGTTTGAGGTGAACCGCGAACGCTTTGCGTTTCTGAAAGCCTGTGAGGCGAGGTTCCCAAAGCTGCGGGTTATCCCACCCGGAGGGGGCATTTGCCATCAGGTCAACCTTGAATATCTTGGGCAGACGGTTCTGCCGTCCAATGAGAACCCCGATATACTGATCCCGGATTCTAGCCTGGGCACTGACAGCCATACCCCGATGATCAACGCGCTTGGGATCATCGGCTGGGGTATTGGCGGGCTCGAGGCTGAGGCGTTGCTGTTCGGCGAAACCACGCCAGTAAACGTCCCACGCGTGATCGGGCTTGAGGTCACGGGTAAGCCTTCAGACCATGTGACCGCCACGGATATTGCGTTGGTCATCGCCGAGAAGCTGCGCGCGATTGGGGTGGTCGACACCTTCGTTGAGCTGTTTGGCAGCGGCTATGCTGAACTGAGTGTGGCCGACCGTGCCACCATTGCCAATATGGCCCCGGAATATGGCTCGACCATGGTATTCTGCCCGGTGGATGAGCGTACAATCGGATATCTGCGTCAGACCGGCCGCAACGACAGTGCCAAACTGGCCGAGCTGTATTGCCAAGAGCAGAACCTGTGGGTCGAGGGTATGGATGCTTCGGTTGACTATGAGCAGGTTGTCGAACTCAATCTCCATCAGATTGGCCGCTCGGTTTCTGGCCCGTCGCGCCCGGAACAGCGGATCGATCTTGCGGCTGCAACGGATCGCCTGAGTTTCGAAGGTGAGGTCGAGCGCAGAGTGCCCGTGCCCAATGCGGCACATGACATTGGCGATGGTGACGTGATCATTGCGGCTATTACCAGCTGCACCAACACAGCCAACCCCCGCAACATGGTTTTGGCTGGCCTTGTCGCCCGCAACGCTGTAGCGCGTGGGTTGACTGTCAAACCGCATGTCAAAACCTCTTTGGCGCCGGGCTCGCGCGTAGTGGCCAAATACCTGTCTGAAAGCGGCCTGCAAGATCCGTTGGATGCGCTTGGCTTTGAGGTTGCCGCGTTTTCCTGCTCGACCTGCAATGGGATGTCCGGCCCCCTTGAGCCCGCGCATGAAGAGGCGATCAAGGCACATGATGTCAAAGGCATTGCGGTCTTGTCAGGAAACCGGAATTTTGCCGGGCGGATTCACCCGCTCGCATCGCGAAACATGATCGCCTCGCCGCCTCTGGTTGTGGCCTATGCCTTGATGGGAACGATCCTGAAAGACATCACAACCGAACCGCTGGGAACCGATCAAGATGGCAACCCCGTGATGCTGGATGATTTGTGGCCCTCTGCGGATGAGGTGACGCGGATTGTTGAGATCTACGTGACGCCTGAAGAATTCCGCGACAATTACGCGACCATCGGGGATGTCAACGATCAGTGGAATGCCATGGATGTTGGGAAAGGGCCCTATGCATGGGAGCCTTCGACCTATGTCTCTTTCCCGCCTTTCGTAAAAGACATCAGCCCCAAGAAGATTGGGCTTGAACCCCTGCGGGATCTGCGCCCGTTGGCTATTCTGGGCGACAGCGTAACGACAGATCATATCTCACCTTCGGGTATCATCACGCCCGAGTCAGAAGCGGGGCAGTTTTTGCAGGCACAAGGCGTCGCGCAACGCGACTTTAATTCTTTCGGAACCCGACGCGGTTGTTCTGACGTTGTTATTCGCTCGACATTCGCGAACTATCGCCTGCGCAATGAAATGACCCCCGACAAAGAAGGGTCCTGGACCAGGGTGGAGCCCGATGGGCACGTGACATCGATTTTCAAGGCGATCGAAACCTATCTGGACCGGGATCAGAAACTCGTCGTGATCGGAGGTAAGGAATATGGCTGCGGCTCCTCCCGGGACACAGCGGCCAAAGCCCCGTGGTTGGCTGGCATTCGTGCCGTCATCGCAGAAAGTTTCGAGCGTATTCATCGCTCGAACCTTGTGAATATGGGGATCGCGCCGCTGTGTTTTTCGGAAGGTGTAGACCGCAAAAGCCTGCAACTGGACGGGTCCGAGACCTTTGATATCGATTTCAGTGAGGACCTGAACACAGCCTCTCTGACCATCCATCGAAAGGATGGTCGTACCCAAACCACGCCGCTGGACCTTCGCCTCTACAATGACGGCGAACGCGCGACCTTTGCCGAGGGCGGATTGTTGCCGCGCGCGTTTCGCGGTTTTCTGGCTGGGGCGGCCTGATGGCAGAGCGGTTGCGAGCGGCATTCTATCGGGGCGGGACCTCGAAGGCGGTTGTGTTCAACGGTGCAGATTTGCCCAAGGATCAGATGGTGCGTGATCGCATATTCCTGCACGTCCTGGGTAGCCCGGACCCCTATGGCCGGCAGTTGAACGGAATGGGCGGGGGGCTGTCATCGCTGTCCAAAGTGGTGATTGTTGAACCGTCGAGCCGGGACGATGCGGATGTGGAGTACACCTTCGTACAAATTGCGGTGGATGAGCCAGTTGCCGATTACGGCTCGGCCTGCGGAAACATGTCATCCTGTGTCGGGCCCTTCGCTGTTGAGGAAGGGATGGTTCCGGTTGCAGCGGGTCAATACGAAGTACTTGTTCGCATCTACAGCACCAATACCGACAGTATTTATCACGCGCGCTTTCCAGTGCGCGATGGCCAACCCGTGGAAGAAGGCTCGTTTGAGATTCCCGGTGTGTCCGGGGCTGGGGCAAAGGTAACAATAGACTTTCTGGCCCCCGGTGGTGCGGGCACCGGGATGCTGCTGCCAACAGGTAATGTTGTTGATGTTCTTCAGATTGACGGGTTCGGGGCGCTTGAGGTCTCCTTGATCGATGCAGCCAATCCGGTGGTGTTTTGCCGTGCTGCGGATCTGAACAAAACGGCCACCGAACCTCCGCAGGATTTGGATGGTGATCCTGAATTCATGGCGCTGATAGAGCAAATTCGTGCAGCGGGGGCTGTGGCGATGGGGATGGCCTCATCTGTTGGAGACGTGAAACGCTCAAGCCCGAAGGTCGCCATGCTTGGTGACTCCAAGGGATTCACGGCCCTTGATGGACGTGCGCATGGACCGGGCAGCCATGACGTGAATGTACGGCTTGTCTCGATGGGGAATTTTCATCGTGCCATTACATTGACCGGAGCGATGTGCGCTGCAGTCGCTGCCCAGATACCGGGCACGCTGGTGCAAAAGATCGCGCAACCCACAACTCAGGACCTGCGCATCGGCAACCCGTCGGGTAATTTGCCGACCACTGCGAATGTCCAGACTCGTCCATCTGGACCTGAGGCGATATCTGCCGGAACGTTTCGAACCCAAAGGCGCCTCATGGAAGGTGCGGTGCTGTATCCGGCCGAATTGGCGGAGGGTGCGCTTTGATCAATGCGAACGATAAACCCACAGCAGACCTGAGCGATGCGCATCCCAACAAGCTCTGGCCGGTACGTCAACAGTTCACGGATTATGGAGCAAAAAGAAGCTTTGCGGGGCGTATCCACACCGCAGTCACGGCTGAAGATACCAAGCTGGTTCAAGAGAAACTCTTTACTTTGCAGGGAAATGGCGGTGTCATTGTTCTGGATGGCGGCGGATCACTGCGCACGGCATTGCTGGGAGATATGATGGCAGAACGGCTGATTGCCAACGGATGGTCAGGGATCGTCATAAACGGGGCAGTTCGTGACAGTGAACGTCTTGCGCGTCTTGACCTTGGGATCAAAGCGCTTGGGACGACGCCGGTTCGATCAGGCAAGAGCGGCATTGGGGCAATCAATGTTCCTGTCGCCTTTGGTGGAACTCTGTTTGAGCCGGGGCAGTACATCTTCTGTGATCAAGACGGAATTCTGGTGGCACAGAATCCGATCTAACAAAAATAACGAAATGCCAACCAATGGGAGGAAACAATGGCAAAATTTCAACTTACACGCCGGACCTTTGCGGCTGCTGCGGTGGCAGCGATGTCGCTGGGGATGCCGACGCTTGCTCAAGCGCAGGAAGTCGTGGACAGTATTCACTTTCTCATTCCTGGCGGCGCTGGCGGCGGCTGGGACGGTACAGCCCGTGGTACTGGCGAGGCACTGACAAAGTCAGGGCTTGTCGGAACTGCGAGCTATGAGAATATGTCGGGCGGTGGTGGTGGTAAGGCCATCGGCTATCTGATTGAGAACGCAGACAGCAATCATGGCACCTTGATGGTCAACTCAACGCCTATCGTAATCCGGTCGCTGACAGGCGTGTTCCCACAGAACTTCCGCGATCTGACGCTTGTGGCCGGAACGATCGGTGACTATGCGGCGCTGGTGGTTGCGGCGGACGGGCCAATTCAGGACCTGAACGGGCTGATCGAAGCGTTCAATGCTGATCCAAATTCGACCGCCGTTGGTGGCGGATCAGTTCCCGGCGGGATGGACCATCTGGTTGCAGCCATGGTTTTCCAGGCGGCGGGCGCTGATCCAGTGGCCATGAAATACGTCCCTTATGATGGCGGCGGTGCCACCATGGCAGGCCTGCTGTCGGGCGAAGTTCAGGCAGTCTCAACAGGCTTCTCCGAAGCGGTTGAACTGGCCAAAGCAGGTGAGGTGCGCATCATTGGCGTGACCTCGGATGATCGAGTGGACGCCTATCCAGATGCTCCAACCATGAAAGAGCAGGGCAATGACACCGCGTTCGTCAACTGGCGTGGGTTCTTCGCGGCCCCTGGTCTGCCTGACGACAAGCTGGCGGCTTATCAGGACGCTTTGACCCAGATGTACGGTACGCCGGAGTGGGTGGAAGTTCGTGATCGCAACGGCTGGGTCGACATCCACAACAACGGTGATGACTTCCGTACCTTCCTGGAACAGCAGGAACAGGAAATCGGCGATCTGATGAAGAAGCTTGGCTTCCTCTAAGTCGACCGTTCACAGCTAAGAAAGGCGCCCGGCCCTAAGCCGGGCGCCTCAAGTAATTTGGGGAGGGGATGAAATGGCACTGGATCGCTGGATTGCGCTTGTCATTCTTTTGATCTGTTTGGCCTATGGCTATGCGGCTTTTTTCACCATGGATGATTTGCTGCCGCCAATCATGCGGCGCAGCCCGATATGGCCTTCGAGCTTTCCCAAAGTGCTGGTTATTGGCGCCATTCTGATGGCCCTTTCGATCATTCTGGGTTTGGAAAAGACGCCCGAGAAAGAAAAACCGGCAGATATCAATCTTGCGAAACTGCATGAATACAAGGTCGGCCAGGCTGTGATGTTACTGGCGCTGATGGTCGCCTATGCGCTGCTGTTGCGCCCCTTGGGATTTCTGGCGTCGACCTTCCTGTTTCTAAGCATTGGCAGTTTCATACTTGGAGAGCGACGATACGTTCTGATGGCTGTTGTCGGCGGCGTCGCTGCTGGTGTTGTCTGGTATCTTGTTGATGTGGTGCTTGGGATTTTCCTAAGCCCGTTCCCCGGATTTCTGACCGCTATGGCAAACGGAGGCTGATATGCTTGAGGGACTTATGACAGGCCTCGCAACGGCCTTTACACTCACAAACATCCTGATGGTGATCGGTGGGTGTTTGATCGGAACTTTCATTGGCATGTTGCCGGGTTTGGGGCCGATGTCGATCATTGCGATCATGATCCCGGTTGCCATCACCATTGGCGATCCTTCAGCGGCACTGATCCTCTTGGCAGGGGTTTATTACGGCGCAGTCTTTGGTGGCTCGACTTCATCAATCTTGATCAACGCGCCGGGGGTGGCATCGACAGTGGCCACCAGTTTCGATGGCTATCCGCTGGCTCGTTCGGGCCAAGCGGGTAAGGCGCTGACCGTTGCCGCGATCTCATCCTTTGCGGGTGGTACAATTGGGGCGGTGTTGTTGATGGTCTTTGCCCCAGCTTTGGCCTCGGTGGCGTTGCTGTTCCATTCCTCAGAGTATTTTGCGCTAATGGTCGTCGGCTTGTCCGCCATTGCAGCATTTGCAGGTACAGGACAGGTTGGCAAAGCGCTGTTGATGACGTTTTTAGGTCTGATCATGGCCACGGTGGGCGAAGGCGTTCTGTTCAATTCGCCGCGTTTCACCATGGGGATCATGGACCTGCAATCTGGCTTTGGCTTCATTACGCTTGCGATGGCCATGTTTGCCTTGCCCGAGGCGATTTACCTGGTGCTTGATCCCAATCGGTCCAAAACCGGCGATGGTGATAGCGGCAAGATCAGCAATCTACGCATCGACCGGGAGGAGGCCAAGAAGATTGCACCGGTGATTGGACGCCAATCAATTCAAGGCTTCTTTATTGGCGTCTTGCCAGGGGCAGGCGCGACCATTGCATCCTTTCTTGGGTATGCGGTCGAACGGAATATCGCACCGAAGGAAGAACAAGAACGCTTTGGCAAGGGTGAGATCAAAGGCATTGCCGCACCGGAAAGTGCCAACAATGCCGCCTGTACCGGATCGTTTGTGCCTTTGTTGACGCTGGGTATTCCCGGGTCGGGCACAACCGCGATTCTGCTTGGGGCTCTGATCGCCTTGAATGTCAGCCCGGGTCCACGGCTGATGATCGATGAGCCGCAGATTTTCTGGGCCGTGATCATTTCGATGTATCTGGGCAATCTGGTTCTGCTGATCCTGAACCTGCCGCTGATCCCTTACATCGCCAAGGTTTTGGCGGTGCCGCGCAATTTCCTGATCCCCTTTATTTTGTTCTTTACGCTCATGGGGGCGTATATCGGGCAGAACAACGCGACAGAGCTGCTGATACTGGTCGGCTTCGGTGTCTGCGCGACGATCTTGCGCTTTGCAGACTATCCACTGGCGCCGCTGCTGATCGGGTTCATCCTTGGGCCGCTGCTTGAGAACAACTTTTCGCGTGCAATGCAGCTTTATGATGGCATGGGCTTTATCTGGGAGCGCCCGATGACTTTAGGGCTTCTGGCGATCGCCGTCATACTGGTTTTGCTTCCAAGCTACCGTCAGCGTCGGGCCGTCGCGCGCGCCAAAGGGGTTGCCGACGGCGACTGATGTTCAACCTTGGTGTTGTGGGTATCGCGGGTCACGCGCCAGACAGAGTTAGGTCTGGCGCGTGATTATCTATCGTCTTTGTCAAGCAATGCCGCAGCTTTAGCCGCCTGAGAACACAAACATCAGCTGGCCTCTGCAAGCAGGCTTGCATTACCGCCTGCGGCCGTGGTGTCGACACAGACGTGGCGCTCCATTACGCAGCGTTCGCCGAAATCGCTTTCAGTGGCCAACGGGATAAGGGCGCCGTCGCGATCTGCCAGCGCTTTTCTTATGGCACGCTGTTCGGCCTCTGACCCCCAGTAAACGACGAGGTCAAAGCCACGGAGCGCGGTAAGAGAAGCCGGGTCGAGTACACCGTCTATTGCGCCGATGCCTTGTGCACCGGGTGCGACCGTGATCGGAGCGCAGCCATGTGCGCGAACAATCGACGCCTGCTGTTGCGCGGCGACAAGATTTGGCCCCAAGCACAGAACCTTACCACGACCATAGGTCGACAGAACGTTGGATTCTCCGGTTGGGCCGGGTAATTCAGAAGTACTGAGCGCCAGCCTTTCGGGGGTCGCCGTTGCGTCAATCGCCTTCTGAACATCGGCTAGCGATGCCATGGTTCCGGTTTCGGCTGGAAGCTGGCTGGACGTGCCTTGGGTAAAGCGCCTCACATAGGAGGGGCCACCTGCTTTTGGCCCGGTTCCTGAAAGACCCTCGCCCCCGAACGGCTGCGATCCAACGATCGCGCCAATCTGATTACGGTTGATATACATGTTGCCTGCGTTCACACGCGATGTGACCTGCTCGATCCGATCATCAATCCGCGAATGCATGCCAAAGGTCAGACCGAACCCGGTTTGGTTGATCGCATCGACAACATGATCCAGCTCCGATGCTTTGAAGGTCGCGACATGCATGACCGGGCCAAAGACCTCTTTTTCCATGTCGCCGATACCCGAAACGCGCAGAACGGTGGGCGGCACAAATGTGCCCGTGTCGGGAATAGCAAACTGTTTGAGGACACGGCCCTGACGGCGTGCAACCTCGATATAGTCCAGGATTTCTTTCTGCGCCCCACCCTCGATGACCGGACCGACATCTGTGCTTAGATCCCAAGGGTTGCCGATGACCAGTTCGTCCATCGCGCCATAGAGCATTTCCAGAACCGTATCTGCGACATCTTCCTGAACATAGAGGATACGCAGGGCCGAACAGCGCTGACCAGCGGACTGGAACGCCGATGCGACAAT
Source organism: Ruegeria sp. AH7 (assembly GCF_056541325.1). Classification (NCBI taxonomy): domain Bacteria; kingdom Pseudomonadati; phylum Pseudomonadota; class Alphaproteobacteria; order Rhodobacterales; family Roseobacteraceae; genus Ruegeria; species Ruegeria sp. AH7. The sequence continues at coordinate 64,243 of NZ_JBQFYF010000006.1, forward strand.
GTCCTTGATCGCTTGCTCGGGCAGCGCCGTGGAGTCGACGATCATGGCGTTCAACCCGCCAGTTTCTGCGATCAGCGGGGCACCGGGTTCGATCTTTTGGCTCATTGCGCGGTTGATGGTCTGGGCTGTGAAGGTCGAGCCTGTGAAGCACACACCGTTGACGCGGGGGTCAGACGTCATTTTGGCGCCGACAACGGAACCACGGCCGGGGATCAATTGCAGATTGCTGATAGGCACACCCGCCTGATGCATCAAACGAACTCCGATTGAGGCGATGATGGCCGTCGGTTCGGCGGGTTTTGCAATCACGCCGTTACCTGCTGCAAGTGCCGCCGCGATTTGGCCCGAGAAAATCGCCAGAGGGAAGTTCCAGGGCGAAATACACGCGATCACCCCGCGCGCCGGGCGGTTCAGCTCCAATGCACGCGCTGCGTAGTAGCGTAGGAAATCGACGGCCTCGCGCAGCTCGGCAATGGCGTCCATCGGGGTTTTACCGGCTTCTCGGGTCAGGGCTGCGAAGATTTCGCCGAAGTTCTCCTCGTACAGATCCGCAGTCTTATTCAGAACCTCTGCGCGCGTTTGGGCATCCGCGCTCCAGGCCTTTGCCGCGCTCAGCGCTGTTTCCATGTCTTCTGCAGCGGCCTGCTTTGCAGTTCCCAGCTTGTCCGCGTGATCAGCCGGGTTGATTACGTCAAGAACGCGGTCACCGATGACCTCACCTTCGATGATCGGGCCGACATTCCAAACGGTGTTTCGGAAGGGGGTGCGGGCCTGTTCAATCTCTGCCAGATCGGTTGTGTCATGCAAATCCCAACCGCGCGAGTTCGGGCGTTCGGTCCCGTATAGAGCATTCGGCATCAGCACAGATGAGTTGCGGTCGGGGGTGGCAATTGTTTCGAACGGATCGGTGGCGATGGCTTCGGCCGGAACAGCTTCATCTACGATCTGGTTTACGAAGGAAGAGTTTGCGCCGTTTTCCAGCAACCTGCGGACCAGATAGGCCAGAAGATCGCGATGCGCGCCAACCGGAGCATAGATACGGCAGCGGGTGCCTTCGCCTTCCAGCACCAGATCGTGCAGTGAATCCCCCATGCCATGCAGGCGCTGGAATTCAAACGCGCGCTTGTCATCAGCCATTTCCAGAATGGCCGCGACCGAATGTGCATTGTGCGTGGCAAATTGCGGATAGATGCGATCCGTCATCTCAAGCAGTTTTTTGGCGCAACAGATATAGGAGACATCGGTTGCTGCTTTTCGGGTGAACAGGGGGAACCCGCCAAGCCCTTCGACCTGTGCCCGTTTGATTTCGGTGTCCCAATAGGCGCCTTTGACCAGACGCACCATGATCTTGCGATCAAGTTCGGTGGCCAGCGCGTTCAGCCAGTCCAGCACATGAGACGCACGTTTTCCGTAGGCCTGAACCACAACCCCAAAGCCATCCCAGCCTGCCAGCGATGGATCACGCAGAACGGCTTCGATCACGTCAAGCGAAAGGTCGAGCCGGTCAGCCTCTTCCGCGTCAATATTCAGGCCCATGCCGGCGTATTTCGCTTGCCGTGCAAGTTTCAGTGTCAACGGCACCAGCTCGGCCATGACCCGGTCTTTCTGACCAACTTCATAGCGGGGATGCAGCGCTGACAGCTTGATCGAGATGCCCGGGTTTTCGCGAATATCCTTGGAGCGGCATTCCCGTGCCAGAGCGGCAATGGCGTCCTGATAGGCGATAAAGAACCCCTTTGCATCTGCTGCCGTCAGTGCAGCCTCACCCAGCATGTCGTAAGAATAGGTGTAACCCTGCGCTTCTTTCTTCTCGCCGCGCTTAACCGCCTCTTCGATGGTTTGACCCAGAACGAATTGAGCCCCCATTTCTTTCATCGCACGTCCGACAGCCGCGCGGATCACCGGCTCACCCAAGCGTTTTACGGCGCCTTTCAGGGTCGCAACAAGGCCGCTGCCTTCCTGAAGAACCTTGCCAGTCAGCATCAGCGCCCATGTCGACGCGTTGACCAGTGAGGAAGAGGAGTTGCCAAGGTGCTGGCCCCAGGCCGAAGGTGCAATTTTGTCTTCGATCAGGGCGTCGATCGTATCTGCATCCGGCACGCGTAACAGCGCCTCGGCCAGACACATCAGGGCAACGCCTTCGCTGGTGGACAGGCCGTATTCGGCCAGAAAGACCTCCATCAAGCCGGGTTTGTCGTCGGCCCGGATCGATTTCACCAGAGCAATTGCACGGTTGCGTGCTGCTGCACGATCAGATGCTGTCAGTTCAGCCGCTTGGGTGAGTTCTCTCAGAACCTCGGATTCGTCACGCAAATGGTTCTGGCGAATTCGGTTCCTGATTGTAGCCAACTCTGACATTGCAGCTCTCCTGAGTTCTTTGCGCTTTGACGCTTGCCGCGTAGGATATCAGAGTTCCAGAATTCGTGTTGCCTAAAGAAAGGCAAAAAGGTAGAAAAAAGTACTGAAATTGCTGAAATAAGCAGGCATAATGGTGGAAATATCGGGCAAGAATAGGCAATTAGATCGCCATGATCGCGCAATCATTGCGATTCTTGCGCGGGAAGGCAGAATACCTGTTACAGAGTTGTCTGTGCGGGTTGGTTTATCAAAAACCCCATGCCAGATCAGGCTGAAACGCTTGCAGGAAGATGAGATCATCCTTGGTTTTCAGGCCGTAATCAATCCGGCCAAGATGGACCTGGAGCAAGTGGCCTTTGTCGAGGTCAAGCTGTCCGATACGACCGAGCCCGCTTTGTCCGCTTTCAATGCAGCGGTGCGCAAGGTGCCAGAGGTTGAACAGTGCCATATGATTGCGGGGGCATTCGATTATTTGATCAAGATCCGTACATCGAACATGAGGACATTTCGCGAAGTGCTGGGAAAAACCATCTCGTCCCTGCCTAACGTCGCCAGCACGTCGACCCATGTCTCAATGCAATCTGTCAAAGACAGCGAAACATTTTAGGCACAGCTGTAAACGCGACACTGGTATACGTGATATGTGGCTTTGAAATTTTCCGATTTGCTGGCGTTTGAGTCGGTTTGTCAAAAGATGATGAAACCAAAACTGATGGCCTTTCGCTCATCGATTGCGGCGATTGATCTGCACCGTATCAGATCGGTGGATCAGGCCCATCAGCGGTTCACGTTGACAAATCAGTAGATCAACTGGCGTCGTGATGGGTATTTATGAAATGGATCATTCTGCCAGAAGCGCCGAAAGATCAGCCGCGCCTTTCTGCAAAGTCTGCAAGAAAGACATCAGGCTTTCTACGTCATGACGCTGAGTTGGCGCATGAACGGAAAGTGTTGCAACCAACCTGTCCTGCCCATCCTGAACAGGCACCGCAAGAGCAGTCATCCCGGTCATGAACTCTTCATCATCGGTGGAATACCTGTTGCCGGCGATACGTTGGATTTCTGTGCGTAAAGCATCGGGATCGGTCAACGAGCGTTCGGTCTGCGGTTGCAGATTGCCGGCGGAAAGAAAGCCGTCCAGTGTCTTTTGCCGCAATGTGGAAAGGTACATCTTTCCGCTGGCGGTGCAATGAAACGGCACTTGTGTACCGACGGGCAATTGAATGCGCAACGGCCATTTGGTTTCGACCCGGTCCAGATAGATCATACCTTCACGGTCCGGGGTGGCGAGATTGCAGGTCTCACCCACTTGTTCGGCGACGCTGCGCAAGATCGCCAGACGCGCTGTACGCAGGTGCTCGGAAGACAACGTATTGACTGAAAGCAATCTTAGCCGGTGGCCGGGGCCATATGAGCGGCCATCCAGATCACGCTGCAGGAATCCTTCGGCCTCGGCGGTTTGCAATAGGCGGTGGACCGTTGGTTTTGCCAATCCCAATGCGTCGATAAGATCAGATGGTTTAACGGCAACCCCGCGCCGCGCCACCTCCTCTAGTATGAGGAGAAGGCGCAAGTTGGTCGGGATCTGAGTTTCTTTTTCTTGTGTTTCCGTCAGGGCCATCCCGCAACAGTCTAGTTATTTGGCAGCAGGATCAAGGCCAGATCGGGCACAAGTGAAACCAAAATCCATACTGACAGCAAAGATACCAGATAAGGCACGGTGTATCTGAGCAGCCGGAAATAGGGCACTCCGGTCACACCTGAAGCGACATACAGGTTCAACCCGTAAGGGGGTGTGATGAAGCCGATGGACGCGCCGACCAGGAAGATCACCGAGAAGTGGATCGGATCAATGCCAACCGAGGCCGCGATGGGGGCCAAGATTGGGGCCAAGATAATCGTGACCGGTAGACTTTCCAACACCATGCCGGAGAAGAAGACGATTACCATCGAGGTGAACAAAACCGCATGATAGCCACCCATTGAGGTTACGAAGTTACCGATAGTTTCCTGTGCGCCAAGCAAAGACAGGATTTGCTGCATCACGACTGAAATTGCGATAAGTGGTGCGAGGATACCTGTGATCTGCGCCGATCGGATCACGATCGAAGGGATTTCCGGAATTGTGAACCCTTCGACAACGAACATCTCGGCAAAGGTTTTTTCGGTGGGTGGAATGTCATTCCGCGCGCCCATGATGCGGTTGATCGGATAGCTGACGAGTCCCGCGATGACGCAGAAGCCTACGGTCACGCCCGCCGCCTCAGTGGGGGAAAATTTGCCAGTGTAGATGCCCCACAGCACCAGGCCAATGGCGAAGAAGCCAAGCCAAGCTCCGAACGCGGTTTTTAGCACCCGGTTCAGTTGCAGCGGGATCAAGTGGCCCCAGCCATTCATGCGGCAGATGATCCAGCAGGCAAACTGCATGCCAAAGACCATCAGCGCGCCGGGCAGGATACCTGCGACGAACAGCTCAGAAATCGGCAGGTTCATCAGGAATCCGTAGACGATGAAGATAATCGAGGGAGGAATGATAATCCCCACCGTGCCGCCCGCCGCAGCGGTTGCCGCGCTGAACCGTTCGTCATAACCACCCTTCACCATCTCCGGATGCAACATGGAACCAATAGTAGCGGTGGTTGCAGAATTTGATCCTGAGATTGCAGCGAACAATCCGCAAGCGCCCAATGACGCCATCGCAAGCCCGCCGCGTATCCATCCGAGACAGGCATAGGCGAAGTCGCTAAGCCTTCGGGCGATACCAGACTTGTTGATCAGGTCACCTGTCAAAATGAAGAGGGGCATCGCCAGAAGGGCAAAGCCTTTATTGAAAACATTCAGAAGCTCTGCGCCCATGTTGTCCAGCGTCAGGCCAAGGACAAAGGAACAGCCGATGACCCAGTAGCCGATGACCAGCAGAACGGGCACGCCCAGCATGAAAAGGAAGGTGACCCCCAGCGAGATCAGTGTAACCATGGTTCCATCTGTCATCAGTCTGCTCCGATCACGGCTTGCTTGATCAGCGGCTCGCCTGTTTTCCAATTGTGCAGATCGTCGGCGAGGTTTTGAAACACCCGTCCAACCATCAGAAAGAACGAAAGCGGTGCGGCCAGAAGGAACCACCACTGCATGATGTTGTCAGTCCCCAGGACAATCTGGAAGTTCGAAGCCGACAGCGCCACCAACCGCGTGGTGGTCACGATGACGATCACCGCAAAGATGAACCAAAGGACCGCGTCTAGGATCAAACAGGCCAGTTGACCGGCGCGGGGCATGGAGGTGCGGAATTCACTAAAGCTCAGATGTGTACGCAGGCGGACGTTGTAGGAGGCACCGAACCATGCCATCACCATGAACAGCAGCGGCGGAATGGTCGTTGACCAGGGTTCTTGATCGTTGAACACAAACCGGTCAATCACGCCCCAGAAGATGATGAAGGCAATCGCCAGGTAGGAATAGACCATCACGGACCGTTCAAAATGGCGTTCAACAAAGGGCACTTTCCGGTAAACCCACATGATGAGAAGCCCACCCAAGGCCGCGACGATTGCGCCCAAAACCCATGTCGCGTCGGATTCCAGTGCAGATTGTATCTCGAATGAATCAAAGGTGAGAAGAGCGCTAAAGATTGCGCCTATGTCTGCCCAAAATGACATGAGCCCCGTCCTCCCAGTCGGTGTTTTGTGGAACCGGCCCAAACGGGCCGGTTCTTGAAGAGCTTAGATTAGGCTTGGCCCATCCACCAACGGCGCGGCTCGACATTTTCGGGCAGGGTGTCAGCCGGAATTTCACGCGCGATGTCGTAGATTTCCTGATAGGTGTCGATGCCACCGGCCCATTTGTTCAAACGCTCGCGCCACTGTGCCCAGGGTTCGGGGTTGTAGTTGGGCGCGCACATCTCTTCGGCCAGTTTGATCTGGTCATCGGCCAGGAAGGCCGGACGCACACCGTTCTCGGCGAAGATCGTATTCGGCAATTGCGGCTCTGAGAAGCCAACCGTGTTCAACAATGCAGCTTCATTGGCGCCCTGAATCAGAGCCTGCGTAAAATACGAGGACTCCATGACTGCGTCCTGCAAATCACCACCCAGGCTGTCGAACACCTTGGCCGACATCGAGGTATGCTCGGTGCCGCAGAAGAACTTCAGGTTCACCGACTGCGAAACCACCGGCGCCATGTTGGCATAGGCCACGGCCGAGGCCCAAGTTTCGGCCCCATCAATCAGACCCGTTTTAAGCGCGTCCAGGGTTTCTTCCCAAGCGACAGGCACAGGGTTCAGATTCAGCAATTGCATGGCAATCCGGCCCAGCTGTGTACCTGTTACACGGTTTTTGGTGCCAAACAGTTCTTCCAGCTTGGTCACGGTTGGCTTGTCGGCAAAGTTCGAACCCATTTGCAGACCACGCAACTCGCAATGGGTGAACAGGAACTTCAGCCCATGCCGTTTCTCAAGCGGATCGCGCAGGATGCGCTGGCTCGCGGGGCTGTAGAAGAAGTGATACTGCGCTGCGCGGCTTGGGAACATATAGGCATAGTCCAACACGTTCAAATAGGGTGCGCCACCTGCAGAGTTCTGAGTTGAGGCTGCATAGATGTCGACGATACCCTGCTGCGTTTTCTCGACACAGCTCAGCTGACCGCAGATTTGGTTATCGCCGATGAACTCAATGCGAATCTCACCGTCCGTACGCTCTTCCAGATCACGCGCAAACTCGATGGCTCCGGCGCGTTCGATCAGAAGGTTGCGGGTGTTGAAGCCAGAAGCGCCGAATTTCAGCGTGTGCTTCGGCTCTTTTGAAAAGCGCTTTTCATAGGTTGACTCAGCGGCTTGCGCCAAATTCGCCAGGCTCATCGCGCCGCCGAACCCGCCTGCTGCTAGCAGCGTCGAGCTCATGCCATAGCGTCCGGCCACACGGAAGAAATCCCGCCGCGAAATACCACTTAGTTTCTGACCAATCTCCATTGCTTACCTCCCTGATCGCAAATAATGAGACTATTTGTATCAAAAAATGCTAGTATAATTCTTGCATCTTGCATAGAGTTTTTTTCAGCGACTTTGGGAGGAGGCAGTCATGGAAGTGGATTATGCGGTTGTTGGCGCGGGGTCTGCGGGCTGCGTTATTGCCAATCGGCTTAGCGCTGATCCCAAGAGCACAGTTGCTCTGCTAGAGGCCGGCGGGCGCGATACAAACCCGTGGATTCACATTCCTGTTGGGTACTTCAAAACGATGCACAATCCGTCAGTCGACTGGTGTTATCGCACCGAACCCGACCCCGGCCTGAACGGTCGGTCCATCGACTGGCCGCGCGGCAAAGTCTTAGGTGGCTCATCTTCGCTGAACGGGCTACTATATGTCCGCGGACAAAAAGAAGACTATGACCGTTGGCGCCAGATGGGCAATGAAGGCTGGGGCTGGGACGATGTGTTGCCCTTGTTCAAACGCAGCGAAGATCAGGAACGGGGCGTGGATGAGTTCCACGGTGTTGGCGGGCCATTGTCTGTGTCGAACATGCGCATTCAGCGCCCAATCTGTGATGCATGGGTCGCCGCCGCGCAGGCCGAAGGCTACCCCTTTAATCCCGACTATAACGGCGCCGAACAAGAGGGCGTTGGGTATTTTCAGCTGACCACGCGCAATGGTCGCCGTTGTAGTGCTGCTGTCGCCTATCTGAAGCCCATTCGCGATCGCCAAAACCTGAACATCATCACCAAAGCTTTGGTATCGCGCGTGATCCTGGACGGCAAGAAGGCCGTCGGGTTAGTGTACCGTGATAGATCTGGGGTGGAGCACACTCTGAAAGTGCGAAGCGAGATTGTCCTGTCGGGTGGTGCGATCAACTCGCCCCAGATTTTGATGTTGTCAGGGATCGGAGACCCGGATCACCTCAAGGAAAACGGCGTTGAACCGCTGCACGCGCTGCCGGGTGTTGGCAAAGGTCTTCAGGATCATCTTCAGGCTCGGCTGGTCTTCAAATGCAATGAACCTACACTGAATGATGAGGTGCGCAGTCTATTCAATCAAGCGCGTATCGCCTTGAAATACGCCCTTTTCCGCGCGGGCCCGATGACCATGGCGGCCAGCCTGGCCACAGGTTTCATAAAGACCCGCCCAGATGTCGAAACGCCGGATATTCAGTTCCATGTCCAACCCTGGTCCGCCGATAGCCCGGGGGAGGGCGTGCACCCGTTTTCAGCCTTCACAATGTCTGTTTGCCAGTTGCGCCCGGAAAGCCGTGGGGAGCTTAAGTTAAACGGCCCTGATCCATCCACGCACGTAAAAATCATTCCGAACTACCTATCAACAGAAACCGATTGCCGTACCATGGTCGATGCGGTGAACATCGCCCGGCGGATCGCCAAACAGAATCCACTTGCCTCGAAAATCTCTGAGGAGTTTCGACCATCGGCAGAGCTGAGCCTTGACGACTATGAAGGTACATTGGATTGGGCCAGATCGAACACCGCATCAATCTATCACCCTACCGGTACCTGCGCGATGGGACAGGCCGAGACATCGGTTGTTGATGCCAAACTGAAGGTCCATGGAATATCGAACCTGCGCGTCGCGGATTGCTCGATCATGCCCGAAATCGTCAGTGGCAACACCAATGCACCGGCGATTATGATCGGTGAAAAAGCGAGCGATCTGATAATGGTTGATGCCTGATCTACGGGCTGGCCAGAGCCGGGATTCGCCCCAACAGGCGGGTAGACCAAAACTACTCTAGAAATAGCTTGAATGAAGGATGACGTTCCGCGCCGCTTGGCATAATCTTTTGAATTGCTAACAGAACTTCTTCGGATGAAGACAGTTGCAGACGTCTGCGGCTGTCTAGAATATGGGCCAGCCAGGCAAGTGCCCTGATATCTCGGGCCATTTGTTCTGCGTGGTCCAAATCTCTCACCAGTACATCTGCAGGTGCTTTTGCCAGATAGCGAGATTCCGCGCGCAGCCGCAGAATTTCGGGCCAGATCATCGTGTTGCCCTGGGCGTTTTCGGGCGTGTCAATCGTTGCCCACAATCCTTCGGCGTCTTCATGTCGCCCCACGCACGCATAGGCATGCGCGAGCAATGCTTCGTGGTATCTGGTCAAAAATCGAATGCCCAGAGCCTCAGCCCCCGCGATGGCGGCTTCCAAGTCAGCCAGCGCCGCGGCGGGGCTTTCGTTGTGGTAGCGCGCAGCAGCCATCCAGAGATTTGCGCCGACAATCCAAAAGGGCTGCCCAAATGTTTCAGCCAGCGACTTGGCCTGTTCCAGTTCGTCGCGGATCGGTAGGCCGCTTGGCGCGTAACAACGTGCTGCTGTGCGGAAAACGCGAATATATGGGACAAGTGGCGCAACATCCAACCGTTCCCCATGCGCGCGGGCCGAGGCCAACGCTTGCTCCCAGCCATCAGCATCACCCGCGATAAAGCGCCCGTGCGCCCGGAATAGATGGACCAGTTCCAGACAATCCATCGAATAGGTCATTACATGCAGCTTATGTTGATCAAAGTCATACAGTTCGGCGGTGCGCTGATAGGATGCTTCTTGCTCGGCGAATTCACCAAGGCTGAAGCTCGTAACCGATCGTGCGCAGTTAGAAACAACGCCCAGCTTGGGATCGACTTTGGCGATGTGTTCCATGCGCTCAACCATCCGCACGGTGCCCGACACATCTGACAAGGTGTAAGCGTGAGTCCATATGCCCCACGCAATCTGGAATTCAAGCTCACCACCCCCGGCGATAGCTTCGCACAGTGCCAGTGCATTCCCATAGGCCGCTGCCGCACGAGGGGATCCAAACCCCCCCTGCTGGACCAGCGCGTTGCCAAGTACAAATTCGGTCGACATTTCCAGGCGATTGCGCAGATCCTGATCTTCGATTTTCTCTAGTAGCCCCTTGGCAATTTTCGCGACACGCACGCTTTCGGCGATCTCACCGCGCATGGTTGCGACCTGAGCGGCCTCGGCCAGTTTAGGGATGGCTTGCGCATAGTCTTCGCACCCAATCAAGTGCTTTGCTTCGATGATAGGATTGGCCTTCAGAGATTCAGGTGCGATCGCCCGATAGGCCTGCAGCGCGTCCCCGTGCAGCTTGCGGGCGCGCGTGTTCAACATAGATGTGACCACCGCATCGCGCAGCAGTGCATGATCGAACGCAAGCTCGTTGGTACCCCTTTGCCGAAGCAAACTGCGATAGACAAGCGTGTCCGTAGTCTTTTGGACCTCGTGCACTGGTTTGTTCATCATGGCAGCAGCCACGTCCGTTGTTGCATAGTCCTGCAGGACGGCGACGACCTCGACCAACTGCCTTTCATCCTCATCGACATCCAGCCGTTGCTGCAGTGCTTCTATCAGGGTTTGTGGTATGGCTGCCTCGATACTCGCTTGCGGCTGCTCTAGCAGGGTCATCGTGTAATGGTACACATAAAGCGGTATGCCATTCGCGCGTTCGATTATTTTTTCGCGCGTCGATTGGTTGAGCCGGTTATCTGGGTCGAGAAATCCTATCAGTCTACCCGCATCGTGATCTGCAAGTGGGGTCAGATCGATACGCAAGTCTGCTTCTACCTGCAGATTTCGCCCTTCCAGCCTGTGTGTCGCCAACAAAAACAGCGGCTGGTTGCGAAAAACCTGCGAAAGCACGGTAAGGAATGCAACAGAATCCTCATCAAGCCATTGGGCATCGTCGATGAACAGTATGAGTGGTCCCTTGGCAAGCTCGCGTTCGAGTATTGCTTGTAATGCTTCTGTAATCCGGCCTTGGCGGACGATTGGCGCGACAGGTATTTGCGACATATTCAAGAGGCGCTGAAGGCCGTCTAGCATACCTTCCGGGGCCCATTCCTCGAGGGAAGCGGCGGGGTCCTTTCCGTTCTGCTCTTGAGCGATCAACGTACGTATCGCGGCATTGAAACATGCAAAACTTTGCTCGCTGCGGTGAAGGGATCCCACGACGCGTATGACGTTTGCATTCGGAACTGACGTTAGGAATTGCTCGGCCAGCATTGTCTTGCCATAGCCTCCGGGGGCCATAACGTCTGCAAATGCAAATCGGCCCGAAACAGCGTCTGCATAACAGGTGCTGATCTGGCTTATCAGGTCAGAGCGGCCCAGCAATGGCTGTCCGACCGGGTTCAATTCCACTTGCCCGTCCCATAGCGCGGGTTGATCCTGAAAACCTTGTTGGTCATTCAGGATACTGCCTGTCGCCAGCATGGCCTGATCACTGGTCAGGTGCGGAACGTCAATCGCCCAAACATCAATTGGATTGCGAAAGCCTTTGAGCGCCGTCTCACCAACCTCTCTAAGGTTAAGCGCCGCCTGATCAATGGACCGCCTGACTTCGGATGAAAAGAAGATGCTGCTTGGGCTCGCCAGCGATTGCAGCCGCGCAGCGCGGTTCACCGCGTTACCGATAGCCAAGGCTTCCTGAGCCGCCTCGCCAGCGCGCACAGTGTTTACAACGCTCCATCCTGTTGCGACGCCACAGCAGGCTTGCAAAAGCTTTCCTTTTATCTTCAGCGCAGAGGCGATTTCGATGATCTTAATTGCGCAAACAACTGCGGTGGCGGCGCTGTTTTTGATCGACCTTGGATAACCAAAATAGGCCATGGCGCCGTCGCCCATATATTTCGCAACAAAGCCACCCGCATTCTGGATTTCCTGCTGGCACTGGCTTTGAAAGCTCTGGATCACCTCGAACATAGCTTCATTGCCAAAATGCTGTGTTGCATCCGTAGAACCAACGAGATCAACGAAGAGAACGGTCATGTATTGTGATCTTGCTTCGCTGGTTTCTCCGATACGGGCACCGCAGCTTGAACAGAAATTCCCACCAGCCTGGGAAGGAACTCCGCACCGCTTACATACAACTTCACTCATCTGGCCAGCTTCCTCAGGGTCTTTTTGACTCTGCACGAAGGGAAACAGGTATTGGTTACAGCGGCGTCTTTCTAAAAGGCATCAAAACCAAGACATTTAGGTATCTAAATCCCAATTCGGGGCCAGAATCCGGGAATGAGATATCTGATTGCACGTTCCCCCATTTGTGCGATCTTCCAAATATGCCCCGCCCAATCCTCCGGGCCAAAGCATAGTGTATTATGATATAATGCTTTAAATGTGATAGATTGTCGACAAATTAGAAACACTGATGAAGCTGGTTGTTCCGCCAGTGTTTCTAGCGTCGTTGAAATCCGTGTCGTTTTCGAGAACTCGCAACTGAGATTCGAAAGTGACACCACGCATTTGGTCAAAATAGTTTCGCCAATAGTGCAGTTCTTTTACTGATTGTGGGCGACGATCCCGCAATTGAAACACCCCAAACTCGCAATGCTTCAGTAGCGCTTAAAGCTCTGCTGGGGGCGAAACATAAGAGGGCAGGTCGTCTGTCATGCCGAACTCACAAAAGTGAGAATGCAGACCGTTCCCATTCAGTCTGCTCACCCGCTCCATGGGCGAAAACGGTGATTTCGGGCCGCTTTTTCTATCTTAACCAATTCCCCAATGAAGGCAGGAAGAAAACAAACTTTGGGCACATTGAAGGGATTCTTTGGGTTGGCGCTGGATTCTGGGGTGATTGTTGCACTCGCTAACTCGTCTGAACTTGGACCTGATGCGAGCCTTGCTCCTACGTCCATGCGCGTTTGGCCATCATAGGATTGGCTCAAAAGTTGTGAAAAGTTAGATGGTGAAACAGATGTTCAAATACAAAAGCCCGCTCAGCCGTATTCTTGATGGAACCAATATGCCCAGCGTCGCTGAAGACGAAACGGTCGATAGTGGTGTCATCGTTGCCGAAGATTCAGAATTGACGACTGAACCTACAGAACCTGAAACGCCCGAGGCGGAAGCGGCCCTTCAATCCGAAATTCAGTTGGCCGGATCGGATGCGATTGCATCTCTGGCGTTTGCGGAAAGATTGGAGGCGCTGAATACGCCCAATGTGGAAAATGCTCTCGATGTCCCAGCGCCTCAGCTAGTTGAACCGGCTCCGATGCCCGATCCTTATCCGGGACCCGGAGAAAACGACGAAGCCCCTGAAGCTGATGCTTCGAATGCTAAACGCGGCCGGCGCGTCAAAACAACTTTCCTGGGCTTTGGGAACCAGGCGGATCCGATCGAAGATATTCTAAAAACCGCGGAGCCTGTGAAAAACAATTCCCAACAACACAAAGCCTATCCGGTCGGTTGGTTGGTTGTGACCAAAGGCCCCGGTCGCGGAACAAGTGTGATGCTCACGGGTGGATTGATGCAGATCGGTCGGAATGACGATCAAGCCATCCAACTCGATTTTGGCGACAACGGTATCTCTCGCAGTAATCATGCAGTGATCGCTTATGACCCAGAAGCCCGAAAGTGCTATTTGGGTCATGGGGGTAAAGCGAATTTGGTTCGCCTAAATTCGGGGCCTGTGCTTAGCACGGTTCCATTGTCGAGTGGTGACGATATTCGCATCAGTGACACCACAATGCGCTTTACCGCATTTTGCGATGATGAGTTCGACTGGCAAGAAGATTGAGTTGATCTAAAGTAAACTCTCCTTAAAGCAGAGCGCTTCGCATAAATGTGGAGTGCTCTTCTTCTTTTTGCGTATCAAATTGACAGCGATAGCAAGAAATATTGAATGATTTCAATGCTTAGTTCGATCTTAAGGTAAGTCAAGAAATCAACACAAACTTTTCTTGGGCCAACCACAATGCAGCTCAATTTCTCATCATTGTTAACACAATCGGTGGGTACAAAGTGAGCAAGGGTAAGGTTGATCAATATGAGAATGAACCGACGAGTATTTGTGAATAGTGCATCGCTGGCGGCCTGTGTCGCTATGGTGCCGGTCGGCGGTCGTGCGCTGGCGATGGCTGCAGGGCAGGTTGCGCATCGCATACTGGCCGCAGACAAGCTGAGTTTCTTGACCGAGAAGGTTGCGAAGGCAGTTGTGCTGCTTAGCCTGGGTGCCGAAGTCGAAAAGGATCTGGCTGAACTGCAAGAAGCCCATGACGAGTTTGACGACATTCTGCTGGGCTTTCGCGAGGGCAAGGGATCTTCGGGCGTTGACCGTGAGCGGTTTGTTTCCGTGAACAACGCGCTGAAAGAGGTCGAAAAGCTTTGGATGCCTTACCGCAAGGCGATCGAAGAGATTATCGAGGCAGGAAAGGTGGATGATGAGCATCTGCACCTAATTGTCGGCAATGATGAGGTTCTGGAAAAAACCTGCCACGAAGTCGTTCGTAAGCTGGAAGAGGCCTATGGCGACGTGGATATCGATCTGGCACTGGCATTGGCTCTGGACTTTGCAGGACGTCAGAGAATGCTGACACAGAAGATCTGCAAGGAAATCGCGCTGGCAGCAGCAGGTCAGGACACCGAAGAGCACCACAAGAAATTCAAGAAGAACGCCAAGAAGTTCGGCAAGATTGTCGACGTTCTGATTGAAGGTGGAAGCAGTTCGATCACGATGGCCAAACCGCCAAGCAACGCGGCGCTTGAGGCCTTGACCGAAGTTCAGACCCATTGGGCAAAACTGCAGCCGGTTGTCGAGCAACTTGACAGCGTAGACGTGCCAAACGTCGATGACGTAGCTCACTTCTGTGCCGAGATGGATGTGCTTGAGCTTGAGTCCGAAAAGGCCGCGCTTCTCTATGAAGAGGCCATCAAGCTGGATTCCTGAACGCTAACCCATGTCTCACGTGATTTGGCCCCAAACTACAGCACCTGAACGGAACTCGTAGCAAAACCAAATTGCGACTACTTTGATGCCCAAAACATGCATCAGAAAAATACTAAATGAGTGCTAACTCGAGGAGTTAAAATGTTAAATTCACCATTCACGCGGCTTTGTGTTGCCGCATCGATCATCTCAGGCGCTGTCACCACCGCGTCATTTGCACAAGAGGTTCGCCTGGTCGGGAAGGACAGCAATATCGACGTGATCGGCAATCTTCTGTCGTCAAAAGACGGGAAGTATCTGGTCGAAACGGATATCGGCGAGTTTGTGATCAATCAGGACTTGGTGACCTGCGAAGGTGAGGCTTGCCCGACCGAGCAGACCTATGTCTACGACCTTGAAATTTCCGCCCCCGATGAGATCGCAGAGGTTCTGGTTCCGATCATCGCAGAAGGATATGCCGCTGCCGCTCTGGAAGCAGAGGCCCAGCTTTATGACGAGAACGGAGAGCCGGTCGATACCGAGACCGTTGATGTGGGCGACCACAAATACGGCGAGGAGCATGATTTTGCATTGCTGCTGACCGATCTGGAAGGCGATGATGTTGCCACATTCGGCATCCATACAGCCAATGGTGCACGCCTGTTCGAGCGTCTTGCCAAGAAAGATGCCTCGATCATCTTTAGCGAAACCTCTGCACGTAAGGCTGATCGCTCGATTGTGTCTGAAAGCAGTGGCGGCAATCTGCGCGACTTTGATCAGGAGCGTGTTATCGCGGTGGACGGTTTTGCAATGATTGTGAACCCGCTGAACCAGATCCCCGATCTGAGCGTCAAGCAGGCTCGTGACATCATGTCCGGTGATATCGTGAACTGGTCTGAAGTTGGCGGTTCGGATGCACCCATCCATGTCTACTCGTTCGACCCTGATACCGAAGCGTATCATCACATCGAAAAGCTTCTGTTCAAGAAGTCCGATAAGACACTGACGAACGAGTCGAGCATTGTGCACGACCGCACGGAATTGACCACCGCGATCATGGAAGATGTGGCCGGCTTCGGTATCGTCAACTACGCCTCCAAGCGCGATGCACGGGCAGTTCCGCTGCGCACAACCTGCGGGATTGTTCAGGACCCAAGCCTCTTCAACCTGAAGACCGAGGAATACTATCTGCAGGAACGTGTCGTGGCCTATAACCGCTCGGATATCGACGGCTATGCCCGCGAACTGGTTGATTTCCTGGATGATGGCAGCCTGGACGGCCTTGTCGCTAAAGCGGGCTATATCGACCTGTCGATCACTTCGGACAGCCAGGAGCGCGCCGCAGAACGTCTGGTCGCCGAGCTGGAAGAGGGTGAGAATGAGTATGAGGCAGAGCTTGTCGAAGACCTGCTGAAAAACATGAACACCCACGCGCGCCTGTCGACAACGTTCCGTTTTGCTCCGGGATCGAAGCGTTTCGACAACAAAGCTGAACGCGACCTGATGCGTATGGTGAACTATCTGGCCGAAACCAAGCCGAGCGAAGTTGTGATCGTCGGGTTCACTGACAACAAGGGCCCATTCGACTCGAACCTGCTGATTTCACAGGAACGTGCTCAGGCTGCGTTGGACCATCTGGTCGAGGTTGCCACTGGTGGCGAACTGGAAGGGATCACCCTGAAGGCAGCTGGTTATGGCGAACTTGAGCCTGTCGCCTGCAATGACAGCCCACGTGGCCGCGCGATCAACCGTCGCGTCGAAGTATGGATCGCCGGTTAAGGTGAGAAAAAGCAAGCCGCGGCAATCACGTCGCGGCTTGCGCGTCACAGGTGTAGTTTCTTCAGGGTTCGAGGCGAGTATGAAAAGTTGGTCAAAATATGCTGCAGCAATAGCCTTTGGTTGCATCGCGTCTTCGGGGCTTGCGCAGGAAGTAACGTTGACCGCGAAAGACGGCTCTAGGTCAGTGACTGGCGAGCTGGTTACGATCCAACCCGGCAAGTTCATCGTACGATCGAATGTCGGGGTTCTTTCACTAAACACAGCAGAGTTTCATTGCATCGGCGCGGCTTGCCCAGCAAGCCTGCCAACAGATACCGACCTCGTTGTGGCTGGTGGCGCCGGTTTGGCAGACATCCTTCTTCCGTTGCTTGCCGAAGGGTTTGCCGCAGAACAGGAACTCTTCTCGGATGTTTTTGATCTGCAAGGTGTTCCCCTGGGTGAACAACATGCGTTTGGGCAAGACGATACAGTCTCTGGCGCGATCGGATCTGAGGCTTTCGACATTCTGATCATGGATGAAGAGGCCAGCCCAGTTCATAGCATTCTTGTGAAAGAGGCTTCGGGTCAGAACCTCTTTGAATCCTTGATGACGCGCGAAAGCGATCTGATCGTTAGCGAAGAACCGGTCTCGCCTCAAAACTATACGCAGGCCAGAAAAAGTGGTCTGGGCGAGCTGACCTCATTTCAGCAGGAACATGTTCTGGCGGTTGATGGCTATACGGCTACTGTCAATCCTGAGAACGATCTGTTGTCCCTGACAATCGAGCAGATATCGCAAATTCTGTCGGGTGAGATTGTAAATTGGACTCAGTTTGGTGGGCCCGATCACAAGATCAACGTCTACACGTTACCACAAAATTCAGAAGCGTTTCACAGGGTCGATGGGCTTATCCTTTCGCCCTTCGAACGCGATTTTCTGACCGATAGCAACATCGTAAACTCGAACCGAGAGCTTTCCCGAGCGATTGAAACTGACCCATATGGCTTCGCCGTCATGCGGTTTTCGAATATTCGTGACTCACGCCCGGTGCCGTTGCGCAGTGAATGCGGAATCATTCATCAGCCCAACCAGTTTTCAATGAAGACCGAAGAATATGGGCTGCAGAACCGGGTGACCGTCTACAACGGCAGCGATCTTTCGGGTGTGGGTACGGCATTGGTCGAATTTCTGGACAGCCCAAGAATAGATGGGTTTGTGTCCAAATCCGGTATCACCAGCCTTTCGGTTATCGCTCAGAGTGAAGACGAGAAGTTTGCCAGACTAAAATCAGACGTTGCCGAGATGACAGTCTCGGCCAATGCGTCCGAACTCCGCTCGTATGTGAGTGACAAGCTGACAACCACACGTCTGTCGACAACATTCCGCTTCTCGCCTGGATCTTCGTTTCTGGACAACAAGGCGAAACGGGATATCGAACGGATTGCCGAATACATCCGCGATGTCGAACCCCACAAAATCGTCTTGGCGGGATTTGCGGATGCTGGCGGCAGCTACGGAAAGAACCGTCAGCTCTCGCTGGCCCGCGCCAATCAGGTCCTGAGGGAGCTTTCATCAAGCATGGAAGCCAACGGTCCCGTTAACACAGTGATCGAAGTACGCGGTTATGGGGAAATGGCCCCTGTTGCATGCAATACCAACCCAGTGGGTCGCGCAAAGAACCGCCGTGTCGAAGTCTGGAGTGAAGTGAGCAGCCCTGATGCGGAGATACGCGCATGGGGTGGATAATGAAAAGAACTGCGGTTTCTGAGGTCAGTTTCCCTCAAGCTTCGGTCGCAAAAAAAGCACGGGCGCGTCTGCATCCGGCTACAGCAAGGTAAGTGTTTCTTATGGTACAATCAGCCCACACAAACGATCAGTTCCCGGACGAGCTTGCTCCGGGTACCAAATTGCTGTCCGGTCAATACACGATCATGCGGTTTCTCAACAGCGGTGGCTTTGGCATCACCTACCTTGCCAAGGACAGCCTTGAGCGCACGATCGTAATCAAGGAATGCTTCCCCGAGGCGATCTGCCGTCGCAGCCAGACCGCGGTTCGCCCGCGGTCCCAGTCGCATACATCCTCGTACGAAGCGCTGGTGAAATCCTTTGAAAAAGAAGCGCGCAATCAGTCAAAACTTGTGCATCCCAACATTGCCGGTGTCCACCAGGTGTTCAGAGACAATGAGACCGCCTATATGGCGATCGACTTCATCGAGGGCAAAGATCTTCTGGACACGATCGAAGAACGTAAGACGATACCGCCCGAAGAGGTTGAACAGCTGTTACGCACCACGCTGGAAGCCGTCGGTTTTATTCATAGCGAAGGCATGCTGCACCGGGACATCTCGCCAGATAACATCCTGATCAACCAAGACGGCGAACCGATGATTATTGATTTCGGTGCCGCCCGTGAGAGCGCCGCCAAATCTGACCGCGCAATGTCGATGCTGAGGGTCGTAAAGGAAGGGTATTCGCCGCAAGAGTTTTATCTGCAAGGCGCGGAACAGGATCAATCCAGCGATCTTTATGCGCTGGCGGCTACGTTTTACCATGTGATCAAAGGGGCTGCCCCGCAGGACAGCCAGACCCGGTTGGCGGCTTTGGCTCAGAATGGCAAAGATTGCTACGAGCCACTTGAGGGTGCGGTCGAGGGTTATCCTGTCAGTTTCTTGCGAGCGATTGATCGTGCCCTGAGTATCCCGCCTGAAGACAGGTTCCAATCTGTTCAGGAATGGCAGGATGCGATTGAAGAAAGGATGCCGATCGAAGCGAAGCCCGAACCGGTCGCTGCGGTCGACTTCAACGATAAGGTCGCGGTCAACAGCAAAGCGCCGCGCAAACGCTCAAACTCTATGCTGATGATCGCGCTGATCGTCGCCGGAGTAATCGGTGGAGCAGGGTACTATTTCAGCCAGGGTGGTGAAGTGGATAAGGATGTGGTCGCGATTGCTGCTACCCAGCAGGCGGCTCCGCAACCAGCCACCGATGAAGAGCCTGAAAGCAGCGGCGCGACGGTGCAGGAATCGGAACCGGAACCCCGGCCTGTAGTCGCAGAGCCAGCGGTGGAGAGTGTTGCTTCGGAACCAGCGACGACAGATTCAAACTGGATAGCGTGGACTGGTCCCGCTGTGGATCTACCGTTTGCAACCGTTACAACATCGCAGCCGCAGGGCAGGTTCTCGATGGTATCGCTGGTGCGATCTGACCTTGATCAGGCGACAACGGATTGGTTGAAATCCGGCACGATCATCTATTCCGTAAATGGTCATTTGGTGGTGGATGACAACTCGATCATGCGCGCAATCCAATCACGTGAGGCTAATCCCGAAAGTGGCGAGATTCTCGTGGATATGCGGGTCAGAACCGAAGAAGATAGCCCGGTTTCTGAAAAGAACCTGACCCTTCAAACGGGTAAGGTGGTTGAGCTCACAAATGGAGTTCAGTTCATTACGGTCACCAACGGCAATGGGAAATGGATCAGTAAGGTATTGCGCGCTCCGGCTTCGGCCAAATCAGTTCGCGTGGGCGATATTGTCGTATCAGAAACCGCTTCGCAAATTTCCGTCGAGGGTGAGAACGGTATTACTCAGTTGTTCGAAGAGCTTAGCAATACAGGTGCAGAGCTTGCGTTGTTGACCATCGCGCGGAATGGTGAACTTCAATCGGTGGATCTGCCACTTACGCATTAATGCTTTGGCGGCTTTTATAGTTAAGAGCCGCCTACATTGCCTTGAAGGAAATTCAAGTGTCTCATTCTGAAAGATCTCTGATGCAAGTTCACGAGCCCAGATTTCAACAGGCGGAGGAACGCCAGCGTGAAGTCTTCGATATTTCAACCGTGCTTAACCAGGGTGCTCGTGAATATCAGGAAGATGCCATTCTTTCTGAAAAGCCGATCGGATCTGAGTTAGGGTTCGTGGTTCTGGCAGATGGTATGGGTGGCCACGCGGCAGGGGATGTTGCCTCTAACCTGATCGTTTGTGAGGTGATGAAAGGTTGGTTGGCCGCCGGGCTGAACAAAGACTCATCAAATTCGGAAGTCGTCGCATTCTTGCATGACAGTGCCGAGCGCGCGAACAAGCAGATTTTCGAAGCCAGCCGCAACGATCTGAATGTAAAGGGAATGGGAGCGACTCTTCTCATACTGATCTGCATCGAAGATCGCGCGTTTTGGTTTTCCGTCGGGGACTCGCCACTCTATCTCTGGCGGTCTGGCGAGCTAATACAGCTGAACGAGGATCATTCAATGGCGCCTCAAATCGATATGATGGCGAAACTTGGCATGTTGGATCCCGATTTGGCCCGAAATCACCCCGATAGAAACATGCTTACGTCTGTCATACATGGTGGCGACATCGCGAAGATCGATTGCCCTTCAGACCCGTTTAAGCTTCTGCCAGATGATGTTCTCATTGCAGCTTCGGATGGGCTTCAGTTTCTAGAAGACAAGGACATTCAAGAGGTTGTTACGCGCAATCATGAAGTGAGTTGCGACGCTATTGCGGATAAGTTGATCAGAGCCTTGATTGGCCTTGATGATCCAGATCAGGACAACATAGCTTTCTCTGTTGCAAAGGTTTGTTCTTAGGCGTTGATAGCTGGCGTCGAACTGATGTCGCGGGGCGTCTGTATTTATTACAAACTGGCTTGTCACAACTGAATTCTGCGATTCTTGTAGTGCTGATTGGCCCGCTTTTGTGCTCAACGAGTATCAAATCACCTCTACCAACTCCGCATGTTTGAACAAAGCAGGCCGTGATTTGACTAGATCGAATACATCCTACGCCCATCGCATTTCAGCAACGGCGTCATCGGTGAGCGGAACCCGGACGCCAGGTTGAACAACAGCCGGATCATAGGGTGTGCGATCAAACACCTCACGCACCATATCTGCAAAGAAAGACAGTGGTTTGCTGGGATAAGCGGGGTCAAAGCTCGATTGATCCCAACGTTCGCAGAACTCGGCACAGTCATCGAAATAGATGCTATCACGATGAGCTTGGCGTTTTTCGGGGTTCGCGCCTACGTGCTGTCCGAAGTAAACAAGCTGAAAATCCCCATGGGTGTGCACGCACCACGTGACCTGTTCGCGCAGGAAGGGTTTGAGGATTGAGGCCGCATATTCATCGTGATTATGCGGCGCATAGATGTCACCGATATCATGCAGCAAGGCGCCAACGATCCAGTCTATGTCTGCCCCGTCAAACCAGGCGCGGGTTGCTGACTGCACCGAATGGCCAAGACGTGTGACTTGATAGCCGGACAGGCTTTTGTCGAGCCGCTCCATCGCTTCCAGCAAACGATCTGCCGTTCCTTTGCAGTACTCACGCTCCAGAGTATCGAGGAAGGTGTAATCCTCTTTGTCCCCGTCCTTCATCTGCGTGAATTTCACCTGGTCCATAGCATGTCCTTTGGCGTTTACGTGTGGGTCAGCGGGCGCAAGCAAGCATGCAATTCTGGACTATCCACGCAAACACCGGACTCGGCAAATGAAACCTGTTGTGCCGGTAAAATTTGTAGTCGCCGGAGGTGGGTATTCGATTGCGTTTAAGAGCCTAAAGATGTGCGATGATCCCGCAGCCTGTTCTATGTCACAGCGGCATGCGAAAAGATCGGCGGGCTTGTGCACCCCCGCGCCTTTCACGTTTTGGCATGGCAAGTGGCAAAGGTCTGAACGGCTGTTCCAGCGAAGTCAAAAGCAAGTCGCAGAACGCTGCAACGGCAGGTGAGTGATCTTTAAATGGTGCAGCTGTTTCGTAAGCATGCCTCGCAGCTACTTCATAGCAGGCATTGCCAGGAACACCCGCGATCCATTGCATATAGCCAAGCTGTCCCATCTGACGTGCTTCATCCGCAGGCATGGGGCCTGTATCGAGTTGAATAATCGTCCGTTCCAATAACATCGCGCCCTCCGCGCAAAAGGGAGGAGTGTGGCTGGTCACGGTGATGTGCCGGGGACGCTTGGTCCTTCGGTCGTCTCTGCCGTTCCCAAGGCACCCCGCCCGGGTTCAAGTTGACTGCGGCGCATGGCATCACACACCGTAGATGGCAGGTCTCCTGACTTGCGGGTCAACGCTTTCCCGTTCCTTCCCGAACCCTAGGGCTCAGTGGTTTCCAACGGGGTCGCTCGCCGCTTACAGTTGCGGGGGCAGTCACGGAATTGGGTATGAACCCGCACCGTGTTCCCTTTTCAGCCGACTCGAACCGAGCCGGACACCATCGCTTTCACTGTCTCATACGCGATTCACTATGTCCACTGGGTTTGGCGCAATCTGACAACGCCGAAAATGTCCGCCAAAGCTGAAATGGCAGTGAGTTCAATCCATGCAAAAGGCTTTACAGGGCGTGGCATTCGGGTGCCTTAATGTTCGCAAATGTTGAAGATCTGAACAGAAAGAACCCTCATATGTCGAACCATGGCTACGAGTCCGGCCGATTGAACCTGCCTTTCGTTGGTATCTGTACCTTTGGCAAGTATCCCTATGTCGAGGATTGGGACGCGATTGACGCCGACGTTGCGGTTCTTGGCGCCCCGTTTGATTTTGGCTGTCAATGGCGGTCCGGGGCGCGGATGGGGCCACGCGCGATCCGTGAGGCGTCGACGCTGTTCTCATTCGGCCATGCTGGCGCTTATGACCACGAAGATGATGTCACCTATCTGGATCCGGCCAAAGTAACCATTGTTGATATCGGCGATGCAGACATCGTGCATACCGACACAATGAAAAGCCATGCAAATATCGAGTTTGGGGTGCGCAAAATACTGGAGGCGGGGGCGCTACCGGTCGTCTTGGGCGGCGATCATTCGATCAATATCCCCTGCATCAATGCCTTTGATGATCAAGAACTAATTCATGTGGTGCAAATCGACGCGCACCTGGATTTTGTCGATGAACGGCATGGGGTGCGCTATGGCCACGGAAACCCAATGCGCCGTGCCGCCGAAAAACCCTATGTCACCGGCCTCAGTCAGATCGGCATTCGCAATGTGTCGTCCACCGCTAAGGATGGCTATGCGGATGCCCGCGCCATGGGATCAGACATCCAATCTGTCCGGCAATTCCGCAAAATGGGGGTCGATGGGATGCTGGCCCGCATTCCAGAAGGCGCGCGGTATTATGTGACTATAGACATTGATGCCTTCGACCCATCCATCGCCCCAGGTACAGGTACACCAAGCCACGGCGGATTCATTTACTACGAAGTGCTAGAGCTCATGGCAGGTCTGGCCAAGCGGGGCGACATTGTCGGACTCGATCTTGTTGAAGTCGCACCGGATTATGACGCCACCAGCTCCACCCAAATCCTGGCGGCCCAGTTGCTAATGAACATCATTGGGCGCGTGCTGCATGAAAAAGAGCAGCGTTAGATCTGCCAATCGTCATCTAGTTGTGCCGAGCGTTTGAGCGTGCCACCGCCATCGGCGATGGTTTTATGCTATACTGGGCGCATTGAAGCACTCCTTAAGGGGGATTTTTAGATGACAACGATTGCCAAACTGAACTTTCTAAGAAAACAAGCCGGGTTGCCGCTGATCCGTTTCGACCTGATCAGATTGCGCGAGGAGGATATTCAGGACCTGCGCGACGCCTATGCTGCGATGTACGAAATCTCGGACATCGCGATGGGTGATCGGCGCGGATATTTCGCTCTGGCGCGTGGGCATGGTTATGATCAAGACCTTTGCCATGACGATGACCGCACGTTTCTGACCTGGCACCGGTCCTACGTTTATTCCTTCGAAAAAGCGCTCAACAGCGCGCTGCAGTGGAAGCGCGGGGATGACGAACTAGAACTTACGCTTCCCTATTGGGATTGGACCCAGTTTGCCACGGCGACACATGCCTCGAACGGGCTGCCCAAAGTGGTGGATGATGCGACCTACACAAACAGTGCCGGGGATGATGTTCCAAACCCGCTTGCCCGCGCACACAGCATCTATCGTAGCATTGCGCTGGGTTTGACCGGCGACGAGGTCTTTACACGCAGATACACAACGCGCCTGCGCAGCAATATCCCGTTGCTGGAGGATGAGGTTGAGCGTTACCTGACCAATCCAAACTTTGAAGCCTTCCAGGCCGACTTCAACTTTGCGGCTCATGGCGGTATCCACGTTTTAACGGGTGGCACGGATGCATCGTCGCCATTGCACCGCTCGATTGGAGATATGGGCAGCACAGTGTCCGCGTCTTACGATCCCGTTTTCTGGCTGCATCATGCGATGTGCGACAAGGTTTGGGCAGATTGGCAGGCGTTGTGGCCAGCGGCCAATGTTCCACAGCATGTTCTGGACACAGTTGTATATGATGGTCGGGTGGGCCGCGATCTGATCGATGCGGAAACCTCACTTCGATACATCT
Organism: Ruegeria sp. AH7; assembly: GCF_056541325.1. Lineage (NCBI taxonomy): Bacteria > Pseudomonadati > Pseudomonadota > Alphaproteobacteria > Rhodobacterales > Roseobacteraceae > Ruegeria > Ruegeria sp. AH7. The sequence goes on from NZ_JBQFYF010000006.1 coordinate 89,357, forward strand.
ATTCCGAGGATTCCGTTGAAGCCGCGATTGGTGCTTTGGGCACCGCAGACAGCGCGCCAGTGGCCACTTTGTCAGCGGCGGCCAGCAATGTGACCGAGGTTCGGCTGGGCACGGTGAAAGCCGGGTTTGTCAGGGCGGAACTTGAATTCCATCGCATGCGCCCGCCGACCGAAAGCTTTGAGCTGCGCGCCTATGTCGACAACGCCAGTTGCGATGCTTCGACAGGGTACAAAGACAAAAGCTATGCAGGGCGCCTTGTCTTTTTTGGTCACGGCACCTGCCCGGGTGCGCCGGGTCATTGTAACCCGGCCTTGGCCGTCCGCGACGATTATGACCAAAGATACAAGCATCCGCTCAGATATGAACATACGCGGTATCGGCTGGACATCACGCGCGGCTTGCGGCGCTTCATTGGCCGAAAAAAGACTGTAAAAGACCTTAAGATTTACCTTGTTACGTTGGATGACAAAGGTGAGGCCGTCGCGCCCGAGGCGCTGGTTTACGATCAGTGTTCCTTGCGTACCTATGCCAAAAACTAAACGGGTGGGGCTGGATCCTTGGACGTTAGACTTACGGATAAAGCTGTCAAAGACAGGGTTCTAAGGATCTGGCTGCGCCGTGTCCCAGAAGCGGGTGGTTTTCTTCAGGCCTGGCATATTGATGCAAACGAGAATGAGCGGCAGATCGGCAGCGCAACTTTGTATGGCAGAGGGGTCGGATCGACGGCGCAGGAACGCGCAATGCTGTTGTTTCGGCTGCCTCCGGATACCGATGATCTGAAGCTTTCAGTTGGGGATCGCGTTCAAGTTCGTATTGAAGAAGGAAGCGGCTTCAAAGAGCTGAATCTCGATGTATCTGAGGTCGAGTAGTGTTTGGAATTTGAAGAACTTAGCCAGTTTTGCTTAGATGCCTACCAGGGTGTTCGAAGATTTGTCCGAATCCTTCAAGCTTATCCATAATTCCTGCGCGGCGTAGACAGGACCAGAATTGCGCCTGGTTCGATGTGATGACCGGTTTGCCTGCTGCCTGTTCAATCTCATCCACCACTTCCAATGATCTGATACCCCCACAGGACAAGAAGATTGCATCGGCTTCGGGCCGGTCGATCTCTAGGGCGAATTCTTTCCAATAGGATGGCTCGACCTTGCCGAACTCAATACCGGTTGCAAGACACAGGCCTTGAATGTCCAGAACATCGAACCCTGCGGCCAATAGATATTCGGCCTCGGCGGTGTTGACGTCATCCAGATAAGGTGTGCCAACGACGATCTGTTTGGCACCAACCTCACGCAGGGCGTCCATGACGCCAGTGACAATACACATCGGTTGCGCATATGGCGCGCCTTTGCGGATTTCTCGAAAGACGTTCTCTTCGCGGCAAACAATCGACCCCGACGTGCAGCTGTAGCTGATAACGGATGGTTTCACATCGGGCTGTAGGCGCGAAGCGGCGTCGGCCATGTGATCGATGTGGCGGGCCAGAGTTTCATTTGTTGTATAGTCGTCAGTCTTCAGGCGGGTGATATGAATGCCCACACCTTCAGGGGCCATCGCATTTAAATCCGCCTCGCTGGCAAGATCGGTCGACATCAAAATGAAGCCCAAGCTGCCACGATTAGCGATACCGCCTCCCATAAGCGGCGTGCGAGGTATCGAGTGCACAATATCTCCGGTCTTAAACATCAGACGATGACCTCCTCAATTGCCTTGGGGTGATGTGTAACCTGTTCCCAGCCGGTTTCAGTAACGATGAATGTGTCGCCAACCTGTGCGCGAAAGTCATCGGTCGCAACCGCGCCATCGACGGCAAAGACCATACCAGGCTGAATGACGGTTTTGTCCCCGGTTACCAGCTGCGGTGCCTCAAGAAAGCTGAATCCTGTAGCCCGGCCGCAGCGAAACGGATATTCAAACCCGGCGTCCTGAATGACTTCGGCATAGGTGGCATGCACACTTTCTGCGGACACACCGGGTTTGAGCGCATCCAGCGCAGCCTGTTGGCTGGCGACGGCGACCTCGTAGATTGCGACCTGCTTTGGGTCGGGATCGCCGATCCAGAACATGCGGTCAAATCCGACCTTGAAGCGATGAAAATTGGTCAACCCGCAGAAACACATAAACACCGGCTCGCCATGCCGCATGATGCGGTTGGTCGCGCGATGATGGGTCTTGGTCAGTTGATCGCCTGAGGCCAAAATCTGCAGGAAATGCATGTTGGGTGACATGTCGCTGTCTTCATAATGCGCCGCCAAAAGTTCTGCTGCTTTGCGGGTTCCTGCTTGCGAGGTGGCAATCGCAACCTCATATTCGGGCACCCCATCCCCAATGGCTGCACGACCCGCCGCCACCATGGTCGAAGCGACCTCACCCGCGTGACGGGCCAGTTGCAGCTCGTAAGGTGATTTGATCATTCGCATATCGGTCAGGATCGGGGTCGCACTGGCCAATCGGTCTGTTCCGACAAGCTCATCCACGTATGCGCGTACAATGGGCGGCATATGGTCCGGTTCAATCCCAACCTTGGTGGCGCTTTTGACTGCGTTGGGCAGTTCCGCGCGCCATTCTTCGCCCATCCCATCATTCCAGGCTGCGATCCGGTCCACACGCGCAGAATACCTGGCCGCATTCAGATCAATCGTCGGTGTGATCAGTAGCGAAGGACCATCTTTTGGAACTGCCAATATGGTTGGACGGCCAAACTCCATATGCAGATAGTCATAATATCCAGTCAGGTAGTAGACATTGTCGTCATCGGTGATCAGCGCGATGTCGATTCCCGCCTTGGCCAGTTTGGTTTGAAACCGGGACAGCCTTTCGTCAAACATATATGGCTTCCTTGCGTGTTTGGTTTTTTGGCATCGTTCCACAGATGGTTCGGCGACGTGCATGTCTCATGAGCCAGCATACAATTCGCAAAGCAACCTTTGATATGAATTCATCATGGTTGGGGGAGATGGAAATACGCTTACCGTTCAGGACAAAACCGTCCCTCAGATGCAAAGACGTAACTGCATTTTTTGGGTTTGTTTCTGCCAACATGGCTTCCGTGGTGCGCTGGATTGAGCATTTATTCAAGAAACATTCTGTCGTCATCTTAGACAATGATGGCGAGGTTTGACGTCGAACACTATTCGTTAGGTGAGGTTTCGCGTTGCTAGTGGCGCCAAGTAAGAGCATTGTGATCGTATGGATGACAAAGACTTAGAGCTGCTCGCGCTGGTGCAGAAAAACGCACGTCAAACCGCCGAATCCTTGGGTTTGGAAATCGGTTTGTCGACCCCGGCGGTTCAGAAACGTTTAAAAAAGCTACGCGAAACGGGCGTAATCGAGAAAGAGATTGCGGTTCTCTCGCCGCCCAAGCTTGGGCGGGAACTGACGGTTATCGTCGAAGTTAAATTGGTTCGGGAAAGCCGTTTGCATCTGGATAACTTCAAGCGGTTGATGCGAAACAGCCCGGCGGTCCAGCAATGCTACTATACGACAGGTGAGGCTGATTTTGTTGTGATCGTCGTTGTAGCGGACATTAAGGAATATGAGGCGTTTACGCAGGAATATTTCTTTGACGATTCCAATGTGAACGGGTTCACCTCTTCCATTGTTATGGACCGTGTAAAAGTATCGCTTGATATCCTGTGACGGCGCGATTGCGCCCCCAGACATTGAAGTCGGGAAGCGCGTTGATAGCAAATCTTTAGATCACGATTAGGCTCTGGGGTGCGCGGGTGGTCAAAAGCTCTGCGCCGTGTTTGCGGATAACGATGTTTTCTTCATGCACCATCATCAAGCCGGACCCGTAAGACAGCGACGGCTCAAGCGTCAGCACCATGCCGTCTTCAAGAACTGTTTCATCGAAGGCCGCGTGCGAGGGTTGTTCGGTCAGTTGCAGTCCCAACCCATGTCCCAGGCGACCAACATCGCCGCCCGAGGGGTCGATTTCAGCGATCACCTCTGACATGGCCCGGAACAGATCTTTGCAGGTGTTTCCGGGTATGGCGGCCTCCAACCCGGCTTCGGTCGCGCGCCAGAGTGTATCATAGGCCTGGCGGGTCGCATCATCGGCGTGACCGATGGCCCAGTTGCGGTCAAAATCGCAGAAATACCCATCCCAGACACAGCCGGTATCCAGCATCATCACATCACCTGCCTGAAGCGGGCGGCGCGACGGGGGCGAGATGACATCTGCATATCCGCCAGGTGCGGCTGCCCCCACGAGATAGGGCGCGTTATCTGCGCCTTGTGCCAGCGCTTCACGGCGAAAGGCGCGGAATACATCTTCCAGCGGCATGCCCTCGGACACGAGTTCGGGCACCCGTGCAAAGGTGGCTGAGCCGATGGCGCAAATATGGGCGAGTTTTTCGATCTCAGCCTCGGATTTCACCATGCGCAGATGTTGCATCAGGCGGGTTGCGTCGGCGATGTGCAAGCCGGGCAGGGCGGCAACCAGCCGCTCCCAATCCCCAAGAGGCATGCGCAGCTGCGTCTCATGCCCTTTCAGGACACCGATCCTGTCACCAGCTTTTGCCAGCGGCGCAAGAAGATCGGTTAGCAGGCTGATGCCATCATCTTCGGGGCAGGGTGCGCTCCATGTGCGGATATCATCCAGCCAGGTTTGACGCATCAGCTCTGCCCCAATCTCGGGGATGATCGCGATAGGTTTGCCCGCAGCGGGGACGAATAGAAACCAGGGGCGCGTTGGGCTTTGCCAAAACAATGTCTGGAAGCCGGTAAAATAGGCGACTTCGGGTTCCGTCATCAAAAGAAGACCGGCAAGGCCGTCTTGGATCATTCGGTCCTGGGCTTTTGCGGTGCGCGCCGCGAATTCTGCTTCGGGGAAGCCGCGTTCGGGGGCGCTAGGCTGCATCGCGGCCCTCCATGATCATCTGGAAAATAGCCGGATCTGTCACACCTTCGGACCCGATCAGCAACACGCGAGACTCGCCGTCCAGACCCAACTGCGCCGAAACATCGTCATCCGTGCGCGCCATGATCAAAGCCGCCAGACCGGCAACTGCGCTCTCACCTGCTTCAAGCGCTGTGTCTCCGGGCAACGGCCGCGCCAACAGCCGTACAGCCGGTGCAACGACGCTTTCCGGGATCGTCAGGAAATCGGTGGCTTCCTCGGCGAGGATCTCCCACGCCAGAGGCGAAGGTTCGCCGCAAGACAGACCGGCCATGATCGTCTCTTCAGCGATCGCGACAGAGGTGGCGGCACCCGCTTTCGCGCTTTCGAACAGACAGGCCGCCAGTTCTGGTTCAACGATAATCACGCGCGGGGATTCCACGCTCCAATACTGGCGCAACGCAGCAGCGACACCTGCGGCAAGCCCGCCAACACCGCCCTGCAAGAAAACATGGGTCGGTGCCTGAGCCAATGCCTCGCAGATTTCGCGAGTCATCACCCCGTAGCCCGTCATGACATCGCGCGGCGGTAGGGAATAGCCGGGCCACGAGGTGTCGGAGACCACAAACCACCCGTTCTCGTGGGCCTCGGATTTCGCCAGAACGACCGATTCATCATAATCGCCCGCGATCCGGATCACGTCCGCTCCCAAATCGCGCATCGCTTCGGCACGGCCTTCGCTGACCTCGGCGTGAATATAGATGCGGCAGGGCGCACCAAAGCGCTGACACCCCCAGGCAAGCGAGCGTCCGTGATTGCCATCGGTGGCCGAAACCAGCGTGATTTTGGCTACTTCATCGCTGTATTTGCCCCGACGGATATCCGATAAGCTAACCTCGGTGCCAAGGCGCTTTGAAATCTCGCGCTGCAGCACACGCAGGGCCGCATAGGCCCCGCCAAGGGCCTTGAAGCTACCAACGCCAAAGCGCGGGCCCTCATGCTTGTACAAAACCTCGCCAACACCGATCTGCTTGGCCAGGGTTTTCAGGGACACAAGGGGTGTGGGCGCATAGCTGTCCCAGGCCATGATCTCGGATTGGGCTGTGGCGAAATCTGCTGCGGTAAGGACTCTGTCTGATGCATCACCGGTTTTGCGGGTCACAGCGACATGGCCCAGATGGGCTTTTGGAAGAAGGTCGGTCACGATTTGTCCTCTTTGGCAGGTAGGCGATCCCGCACCAGCGCGGCCCAGAAGGCTGCGCCGATTGGCAGAAGCGCGTCGTTAAAGTCATAATCCGCAGCATGCAGCGGTTGGCCATGCGCACCCTCGGTACCATTGCCAAGCAACAGAAAGCAGCCCGGCACAGCGGCAGAGAAATGGGCGAAATCTTCCGAAAAGCTCATCGGTGGGCGCTGACCATCGGCTTCAAGCCCGGCAGCCTGCGCGGCGCGCAGAACCGCATTGACGGGTTCGGGTGCGTTAATCGTTTCGATGAATTCCGTGTTGAATTGCATCGTCGCCGTCACGCCGTGTGTGGCGGCCACACCATCGACGATCTGGCGCATGAAATGTTCGACGGCCTGACGATCCTCGGGCAGCCGTGCCCGAACATCGCCTTTCAAAACCGCGTTCCCCGGCAGGACGTTTCTTTGCCCATCGGTTGTGAACTCGGTCACCGACACCACGGCGCACGCACTGGGGGCCAGTTTGCGCGAGACGATGGTCTGGAGGGCCAGCACCATTTCAGCACCCACTGTGATCGCATCCACCCCCATCTGCGGCATCGACGCATGACCGCCTCTGCCAGTGATCTGAATTTCGAACAGGCTTTCTGAGGCGCAAATTTGACCCGGACGGGTCGAAACCTGCCCCACAGGGGCACCGGGCAGATTGTGGATGGCGTAGACCTCTTGAATCGGGAACCGCTCCAGCAGCCCTTCCTCAATCATCGCTTTCGCCCCCAACCCGTGTTCTTCGTTTGGTTGGAAGATGAACACGACCGTGCCGTTGAAATCCTTGTCACTGACCAGCATTTCTGCGGCCCCCAACAGCATCGCCATATGGCCATCGTGACCACAGGCATGCATGACGCCGGGATTGGCGGATACATAGTCATGAGTGCTTTGTTCTGCGATTGGGAGGGCATCCATATCGGCCCGCAACCCGATGGCGCGGTTTCCGGTTCCGGCCTTTAGAATTCCGACGACCCCGACACCTTCGTGTACTTCGAGCCCCAACTCGCGCAAACGAGCAGCAACGACCGCCTTAGTACGGTGTTCATCAAAACCAAGCTCTGGGTCCCGATGGAATGCTTGTCTGAGTTTGATGAGATTCTGTAGATGCACGTTCAAAATGACTCCTGTGGACCGCTGCTGAGACGATAGCCTGGGCGATGATTTCTTGGCGTCGATCATTCGACAATGTGTGATTAAAATTGTCACAAACCTCGCAAATCATGAGGCTTTCCCGAGAGTAGCGCAAGTTGCGCCAGCGGTGGGGTGGCGAATCGGATTTTTGATATCGAGCCGTTTCCAAAAGTGCACACTCGTTGGGTTGCTTACTGCGCTTGTCTGCGACGAAGCCATTGATCTCGGCAGGCAAGTTGCGTGTTCTCGGTTGGAGGATGGTGAGGTGTTTAAGGGCAAGAATTTGATGCTCAAGCCCGTCTACATGTCCATCGATGACTTCAAAACAGCGAGATACCGCCGTGGTTTTGCAGAGGTCTGGCCCGGGCATTCAGGCTCCGATGCGCATTTACACTGGTTGAGTAAAAAATTTGTCGGTTCAGGGACATCTGTGTCGTTTCTTTCTACCCAGATGAAGGTGCGTCGTTACACTCTGTTGGAAACACAGACGGCAGGAGATGCATATGCCACCATTCAACGTAGGCCGGGTTCCTCAGGCAACTTTCGGTGCGGGCAGGATTGCGAAAGTACCAAAAATCGTCAGCGAGTTAGGTGGCGGTCCGGTGCTGATTGTATGTGACGCCTTTCTTGCTGAAATCGGGGCCACCGAAAAGTTGACCAAAGGGTTGTCTGCCGAAGGCATTGCCTTTGACTTGGCAGCCGATGTGTCCGGTGAGCCAAAAGAAGCGTTGGTGGATAGTCTGAGTGCGCTTGCACGCGAGATTGATGCCGGTGTGGTTGTTGGTCTCGGCGGCGGTGCGGCGATGGATGCGGCCAAGCTGGTGGCTGCGATAGCCCGGTCCGGTCGAGCCGCTGCCGAATTTGCGCTGGCGGCTCAGCCGTTGCCCGCAGGTGGCATCCCGGCAATAGCGATCCCGACCACTGCCGGTACCGGTTCAGAGATGACCAGAACGTCCGTAATCTCGCAAGCAGATGGCAGCAAGACTTGGTTCTGGGGCGAAGAACTTATGTTCGCACAGGCGGTGCTGGATCCTGAACTGACGCTTAGCTTGCCGGCGACCCTCACAGCTTGGACCGGCATAGATGCTGTTGCGCATGCCCTAGAGGGTACAACAGCGCGCAACACCAGCCCGGCAGGTCAGCTTTACGGTTTGGAAGCGCTTCGTATTCTAACCGATGCCTTGCCGCGGGCCGTGGCGGACGGCACCGACCTCGAGGCACGCGGACGTGTTCTTTGGGCCAGTATGGTTGCGGGTCTTGCGCTGCACAACTGCAACACGCATATGGGCCACAATATCAGCCACGCTCTGGGGTCTTTAGTGCGTATCCATCATGGGCTGGCGACGGGTCTGGCGTTAGAGGCCAGCCTGCCGTGGCTGGTTGCACGCCCTGAAGGTGCTGAAAACTATGCGCGCGCAGCGAAGGCGATGGGGGCAGCAGAAAGCGCCGAGGCTTTGCCAGAGTCTTTGTCGAACCTGATGCGCAAGTGCCAGATATCGCCAGATCTGCCAGCAGAATGCGCCAGCGTGACAGTGGAGGCCTTGGCGATCGAAATGCGGAACTCTGCCAATATTGGTATGGCCCAAAACGCGGCCTGTTCGGTCAACGACGATGATCTGGATCAGATGGCCTCACTGATGCTGCGTAAAACAGTAATGAACGCATGACACTGATGTCGCACCGATTGACTTGATGCTAAGCGGAACTGCTTAGCTGCCTGACCAATGCTGGCAAATCAGCAACTGTGTCGATGACATAGTTGGCCCCGGCGTCTGTGAGGATCTTGGTAGCCTGCACGCGAAGGTGATCTACTTCTGTATCGGATAGCGCATTCAACTCTTCCGGTGTTTTGCCGACGGCATTGCCCGAAAGGGATACTCCGACTGTGACACAACCGGCTGCAACGCCTTCCTTGATGCCCGGTTCGGTATCGTCAACTTTGATGATCGCCGAAGGTGGGTAGGCCACCAGATCAACCATGCATTTGTACATGCCCAGAGGCCCAGGGCGACCTTCGGGTAAGTCGTCTGAACACACCAGATTGTCGGGTGAGTACCCCTGACGTGCCGCAACAGGGAGCACGTGCTCCATGATGGAGCGGGTATAGCCTGTGGTCGAGCCGATCTTCAGGCCCATGGCACGTAGCTCATCAATTGCAGTTTTGCCACCCGGTACAAGATCAGCGTAATCGGCAGCGACCTTTTCATTCATGGGCACAAAAACCTCATAAACTCTGTCGACATCAGTATCAGAAGGCGCCGCACCATATTGACTTTCCCACTGAGCAGCGATGTCGGGCATGTCCATCATCTGACGAATGTGATCCCATTTCGGAGCGCCCATTGGTGCGCGGGCCTGTTCAATTGTTGCCTCGATACCGAATTGAGCGAATGCTTTGACAAAGACACCCATGGGCGCGAAGGAGCCAAAATCGACCATGGTCCCTGCCCAATCAAAAACAACTGCTTTGAAGGTGTTCATTGGAAATCCTTGTGTTCGAGGCGTTGGCGATTTTGTGGCATAGAACGACTATAGTTGCACTGTTTGAATGGGGTGTGACGGCTGGTGGTGTTGCAGAAGCAAAGAACCACCAAAATCCCAGGTTCAGAAGACAAATGAAACCCGACTGCTTTCTAACTCACATCCATTGTGAAACTTAAGCTTGGATCTTGCTGGGCATCGTGCATAGGCCCCTTAAAGTCGGCCCATTCTGACCCCGTTGTTTCATACAGGAAGTTCATTTGGCCGACGTATAAAGACCATAGAAGTGCACGGCTGTGTCCCGAAACACGGGCGCATGCGCGTCGACTGGGATCAGCTTCTGATATGCCCGCATCAACGTGGCGTAGTCGCCGTAAAGCTTATCGACGGGGAAGTTCGATCCGAACATGACCCGCTTGGGTCCGAATTGATCCAAGCATTCTTCGACAATCGGACGAATGCTATCAACGGTCCAGCCATGATCGAACATTCCCAATCCAGATAGTTTGCAGGTGACATGGGGTAGCTCGGACAGGCTGCGCAGTCTCTGGGCCCAGTCCTTCAGACCGGCCGTGCTTCGGTCATGGGGTGATCCTGCGTGGCAAAGGGCGACAGGTGTGTCAGGCGCTTGTTCCAACACGCGGGCGGTCTTGTTCATCAGCTCGGGAATAAGCTGCAGGTCAAAGCTGAGGCCACGCTGACCGGCTTCTGTCAGGCCACTCAAAAAGCCAGGGTGATCCAGCAGAGTGTTGGTGCCGGTCTGCGCATCCTCCCCTGGAGCGCGTCCAATGATCTGGCGCACACCCCGCACCGTTGACAATGTCTGGAAGGTGTCCAGCTGCGTGGACAAATCCGCTGAAGTGAGATCACAAAACACCACCTGCGCCATGGGCCAGTCGGGATTAGCATCAGCGACGGATTGCACCCACCGGGCTTCCTGTAACCCGCTTTCAGCGCCCACCTGAATATGAACCGAGGCGCGAATACTGGAATCTGCGGCGTCCGACCGGAATTCGGATAACAGATAGTCGTGCTGAATAGGTGTCGGGTCGCCAAAGAACCGTTTCACCCCGCGCGCCATAAGCCAGGGATAGTGGACAGCGTTCAGGTCCCAAAGATGGTGATGGGCGTCGATCCAATCGGTCATGTTCTGGGTACCTCGGCCATTCGGGCCAGAATATCGACCCCTTGTTGCTTCCAGAAGTGAAGAAGGTCGATGAATATCCAGTTTTCGGCCAGTTTATCCCCGGAGCGCCGATAGATATCGATCACCCGGAACTCACCCGACTTATCGGTCGCAGGCATGCCCATGAAACCGCCGGTGGGACGTGCAGTGAAGTTCGGCCAGCCAAAGAACCCACCATAGTGCCCTTCAGCCATACGGCAGATGTGATTGGTCTTGGAACGCTCGGCGAACGATGCCCGGAACGGTCCTGCATGTTGTTTCGCATAGCGTTCGATCGTGTAAGTCGCGCCGATGCCAGAGGGGCCCCACCAGATCATATCCTCACACCATGTGCGGCGCAGCTCGTCCTCAAGGCTCAGGCCGCTGTCCCAACGGCCAAGATCAGAGATCATTGCGTTGATTGTGGCCAGGGTCCGGTCGCCTTCCTCAGTGGGCTGCGGCCTGAACATCAGGCCATCATGTGTCATCGGTCCCGGCTGAACCAATTGGGCGGCGGTTTGCGGCGGAAAGGGGTGCAGACCGGCCTGCATCATCAGATGTGGGATGTCGAAATACATCGCGGTTTCGGTGATCTTGCCGTTCTCAACCCTGTTGAACTCGCAATATCGCAGAAATGCCATCTTGCCAGTGGGCGGGATGCCGAGCCAGCTTGTGTCAAACAAGCCCATCAGATGACCCATCGACACCACCCAAACCGAGTTGAACCCGTCGATCTCGTTTGCGCCTGCCATGAACACATCCATCCGGCGCTGCAAACCGGTCAGGCTGGCCCTGAGTGGTTGCCAGAATGTGCGGGCGACTTCGTCGATTCCCTGTAGTTCGTTGAAGGGGTGGAATCCCCGCCAAACAAGCCCGTCAGCGCAGTATTTTGGGAGTGTTTCCACGACGGTTGCGTCCTCGCATCGACTCAGCGCTTCGTAAAAACCGAGGACAAGCTTTTTCTCGGATTCATATGGCATTCTATTAGCTTTCAATGTGTTAACGAGGTTTCGGTGGTGCCGCCCATAGGCTTTGCATTCGCATGCAAAAAAAGCTTGCCATAGGCTTTTCTGAATGTCTATGCTTCTGCAAGCGTATGCACAATGAATGCGCAAGGGAGGACAGAATGGCCGAAATCCAACTTCGCAATGTCGGTAAACGTTGGGGATCATTTGTCGGTGTGGACAATTTTGATCTGACAATTGCCGACAAGGAGTTTCTGGTTCTTCTTGGTCCTTCGGGATGTGGCAAAACCACGACCATGCGCATGATTGCAGGGCTGGAAGATGCCAGCGAAGGTGACATCCTGATTGACGGTGCACGCGTCAATGACATGGAGCCCAAAGATCGTGATGTCGCCATGGTGTTCCAATCCTATGCGCTCTATCCGAACATGAATGTCTATGAAAACATTCGCTTTCCGCTGAAAGTTCGCGGCATTGACCCCGCCACCCATGACGAAAAGGTGCGTCGCGCTTCGGCGATGGTTGAGCTGGACGATTTCCTGCACCGCAAACCGGCAGAACTGTCCGGTGGTCAGCGTCAAAGGGTTGCCTTGGCGCGTGCAATTGTGCGCGAACCGAACGTGTTCCTGATGGATGAGCCGTTGTCGAACCTTGACGCCAAGCTGCGCGTTTCGACGCGCGCGCAGATCAAAAACCTGAGCCATGAACTTGCGGTCACCACAATCTACGTGACCCATGACCAGATTGAGGCGATGACCTTGGCCGATCGTGTGGTGATCATGAAGCAAGGCGTGGTTCAGCAGGTTGGCTCACCCACCGATATCTACGATGAACCCGCAAACACATTTGTCGCCAGCTTTATCGGCAACCCGGCGATGAACCTTGTCGATGGCGAGGTTCAGGGCGGCGTGTTCCGCGCTCAAAGCACCGAAGTTCACGGGCTGAACGCGCCTGATGGTCCCATCACGCTGGGCTTTCGCGCCGAAGACGCAAATGTTGTGGAAAGCGGCGGTGAGATCAACGCGCCAATCTACACGCAAGAGCTTTTGGGCGACAGCACCATGGTCTCGGTTCGGATCGGTGGTGCGCTGGTCTCGGTCAAGGCTGACAAGACCTATCGGGCTGAAATCGACGATCAGGTTTCGATCCACATCCATACCGATCACTGCCATCTGTTCGATGCGCAAACAGGTGCGCGGCTGACCGGCTAAACGGTGAAATCAAGCCCGCAACGACGGGTCAAACCCGGGTGCAGACTTCGAAGATGCACCCATTCCATCTAGGGAGGAATACTCATGTTTCTAAAGAGAATTGCATTGGCTGGCTCAGTCGCCGCCTTTGCCGCAAGCGCAGGATATGCCTGCGAAATCGGCGGTCGGGTCAACATTGTTGGCAACGAATTTGCGGCCATTCAGGCGGTTGCGGCCGGTGCCAAGGAATGTACCGGCGCGTCGGTTGAATCCAACCTGACATCCGAGCACCAGACGATCAACGTGGCTGGTCTTTCGGGCAACCCGTCGGAATACACAAGCGCCATTATCGCCAACAGCTCGATTGTGGCTTTGATGAACGAAGATGTCATTCGTCCGCTGAACGATCTGGTGGAAAAGCATGGTCAGGATCTGCAGCCGGGACAGCTGATCAAGATCGGCGATGACATCATGGCCGTCGCCTTCATGGCGAACGCGCAGCACCTGATGTACCGCAAGGACGTGCTGGAGCAAGCGGGTGTCGAAGTGCCGACGACCTATGAGGAACTGCTTGAGGTGGCCGAGGCCATTCGTGAGCAGGGCATCATGCAAAACCCCGTTGGCGGCGCCTATGCATCGGGTTGGAACCTGGCGCAGGAATTCAACAATATGTTCCTGGGTTATGGCGGCCAGCACTTTAAACCCGGCACTGCTGAGCCCAGCGTGAATTCTGAGGCTGGTGTCAACGCTCTGAACATGATGAAGGCCCTGTCGGAATACATGAACCCCGACTTCCTGACCCATGACTCGAACGCCACCAACGCCGAATACCGCGCGGGCAACGTTGCGATCATGAACATGTGGGGGTCGCGCGCGTCTCAGCAGACGACCACCGAAGGTGTGCTGCAAGAGGTGATCGATGGCCACGCAATTGGCGCACCGCTGACCGTTGGCGGCGGCGAAATTCCTGCATCGACCCTGTGGTGGGATGGCTGGACTGTTGGAAAAAACATCTCGGATGAAGAGGCCGAAGCCACGTTCATCGCCATGAAACACGGTATCCGTCCGGACATGCTGAACGATGAGACCACACCACTGGCGGTTTGGCTGATCGAAGGCTACGAGCCGGCTGCTGATGCAGAAGGCGTGTTTGCAGCGGCCAAAATGGGCACACCTGCCTATCCGATGCTGCCGTACATGGGCCTGATGCACAGCGCGCTTGGCAACGAACTGGCCGATTTCATGCAGGGCAAAGAAAGCGCTGAACAGGCGCTTGCCGATGTCGAGGCCGCCTATCGCGCAGCCGCGATCGAACAAGGCTACCTGCAGTAAGACGCCCCTTGTGCGGGCGCCTCTGGTAGCTGCCCGCACAAACTATTCGACGCGAGGATTGTGACATGCGCCATAAGACATTCCTTTGGTTCTTCCTGCCCACAGGACTTGCGATGTTGCTGTTCATCGCGATGCCCATCGTCTCGGTCGTGATCCAATCGATCTTTGCACCACATCCCGCCGTTCTGTTGGAAGTAGAAAACTGTACACCGCTGATCGGCTGCACAACAGAAACGACCATCGACCAAGAGGCCACCGCCGCTCTGCGGGAGGCTCAGCCTTTGGGTCGGTTTGTTGGGCTGGGTATTTACTTTGACCGCGGTCACCTGGCGATCCAGGAAATTAGCCAGATGTGGGCGGCCAATGAGACTTTGGGCGGCTTTTTCTCGGACCTAGGTAACCTGCCATTCTATCGTGCAATGGCGTTTACGCTGACGTTTACCTTCATTGTAACGCCGCTGACGATCCTGCTGGGTCTGGTCATTGCACTGGCTGTGAATTCGCTGCATCGGCACCTCAAAGGGCTGATGATCTTCTTCTCGCTTTTGCCGATGATCGTCACGCCGTTGATCGGTTCGCTGATCCTGTTCTGGATGATCGACAGTCGCGGTGTCATCGGAAACGCCCTTGTGTACATGGCAGGAGACCCGAATTTCAGCCTCAAGGCCTCGACCGGGCTGATGTGGGTGGCCTTGATGGTTTATGGTGTCTGGAGCTCGGCCCCATTTGCCTTCGTCGTGTTCTATGCCGGGCTGCAAACGCTGCCACAGGACCAGATCGAAGCTGCGCAGATTGACGGCGCAACCCGCTGGCAACAGGTCAAGTTTGTGGTCGTCCCGCACCTAATGCCACTGGTGACATTTGTGGCGCTGATCCAGCTGATGGATAATTTCAAGGTGTTTGAACCCATAATCGGCTTCAGCGCTCAGGCACACGCGCAATCTCTCAGTACCTTCATATTTGATGACCTTGGCGGTGAAACCCGCCAACTGTCATCCGCCGCCGCAACCTCTGTGATGACAATCATCGGAGTCGCCATTCTTCTGTCGCCCGTGCTTGTCCGCACCTGGCGCGACTTTAAAGGAGCACGATAACATGGCCAGTCGCGCACAAAGAATGCCAACAAGCCTTCGGGTCGCCTCGTCCCTGTTCGTGCTCCTTTGGTTTGTCCTAGCGGCCTTTCCGTTCCTGTGGACGGTATGGGGGTCGTTTAAGGTTGAGCTTGATTTCTTCTCAATCGCAGATTGGACCAATGCCCTAACCGGTGCCCGGACTGAGGCTGTCTATGGCTCGCCCTTTACCACCACCGGGTACGAGGGCGCGTGGATCCAAGAGGAGTTCTGGCGCAATGTTCTGAACACAGGGATCGTCTGTTTCTTTGTGGTAACCATCTCGCTGACGATTGGCACGCTGGGAGGTTATGCCCTGTCGCGGTCGTCCTACAATTACACCTTCTGGTTGCTGATTACCGCGCTAATCTTCCGTGCCATGCCGCCGATCACGCTGGTTTCAGGGTATCTGCTGCCGTTCTTTGAATGGAACATCTGGGGCATTCTACCGACCACGATCATCGTACTGGTGGCGATCAACCAGCCGTTCACCCTGTGGATGTTGCATTCCTTCTTCAAGAACATTCCAAGCGAGTTGGACGAAAGTGCCAAGGTTGATGGCTGCAACCAATTCCAGGCGTTCCGCCGCGTGATCATTCCGGTGATGTGGCCGGGTGTGATTACCACGGGGCTGTTCTCATTCCTGCTGGCCTATAACGACTTTGCCGTCGGCGCGATGCTGCTGTCTGAAAGCAACCGCACCATGGTGCCCGCCATCGCGGCGTTCCTCGGGACCACGCAAACCGAAGGCAATGTGATGTTTGCGGTCGCCGCAGTGGTTTCAGCCACCGTGCCTCTGTTCATCCTGGTCATGTTCTTCCAGCGCCAGATTGTCGGCGGCCTGACCGCCGGGGCGGTCAAGGGCTGATGAGCGCGAGTGCAAGACATACCGCCGTTGCGCGCCACCCGGCACTCAACCGGATGCCCAGGGATTTTCTGCTAGCCCATTGACCCTCCCATTTGACGCAGAAAACCTCTTGGCAACCAAATAAGGAATAGAAACATGAAGGGTTCGCGCCCCGAACAAGCCGTGCTGACCAAAAACACGGATATGAGCAAAACCGAAGAAACCCGCGCTGTCATCGAAGGCATGGTTGACGGGCTGAACGATCACCGCATCGACGACATCGGCGAATTCTTCGCCCAAGGCTTCCGCTGGATGGGCAATCAGGGCTGCGGCACCAAGATCGGCCTTCAGGAATTTCAGAACAACTGGCAGCGCCCGTTTCAGGCCGCGTTCTCGGACAAGACCTGCATTGATGAGGCGCGTCTTTACATGGGGGAATGGGCCGCCGCCTTTGGCCGCCAGGAAGCCACCCATTCCGGTGAGTTTCTGGGGATAGCCCCCACCGGGAAAAGAGTTGAAATCCGGTACATGGATTTCTGGAAAGTCGTCGACGGCAAGATCGTCGACAACTGGGTGAATGTCGATTTCGCCCATGTTGCTGCTCAGCTTGGCGTTGATTTGTTCAACGGGCAGGGCTGGGAAACATTCGACCGGGGAGAGAGAACTCCGCCCCGGCCCGACAACTGAGGATCAGGACAATGGCTATCGAATATCTCAAACGCGGCAAACCCGAGGCTGACAGAGCAGAGGATGACGCCAAAACACGCGCAGTCGTCGAGGCAACGTTGAAGGATATCGAAACGCGCGGCGATGCGGCTGTGCGCGAATTGTCCGAGAAGTTCGACAATTACTCGCCGGAAAGCTATCGCCTGAGCCAGCAGCAGATCGATGACCTGATCGCCTCGCTGTCTGATCGCGAACTGGCGGATATCAAGTTCGCGCAAGAGCAGGTGACGAACTTTGCGCAAGCGCAGCGGGATTCGATGCTGGATATCGAGGTTGAAACGCTGCCAGGTGTGATCCTTGGCCATAAGAACATCCCGGTTCAATCCGTGGGTTGTTATGTGCCTGGCGGCAAGTTCCCCATGGTGGCCTCGGCACATATGTCGGTGGCGACCGCCAAAGTGGCTGGCGTGCCGCGTATTATCGCTTGCACCCCTCCGTTCAATGGCCAGCCAAATGCAGCCGTGATTGCGGCGATGCATCTGGGTGGCGCGCATGAGATTTATGTCATGGGTGGCATTCAGGCCGTCGGCGCGATGGCCATCGGGACTGAGACGATCGAACCTGTGCATATGCTGGTGGGCCCCGGCAACGCCTTTGTCGCCGAAGCTAAACGCCAGTTGTTTGGCCGTGTGGGTATCGACCTGTTCGCAGGGCCGACCGAGACTATGGTCATCGCCGATGAAACTGCCGCCGATGCCGAGCTGTGCGCGACCGATCTGCTGGGGCAGGCCGAGCATGGGTATAACAGCCCCTGCGTGCTGCTCACCAATTCGCGCAAACTGGCCGAAGATACGCTGGCCGAGGTTGAGCGTATTCTGGGTATCCTGCCAACCTCGGGCACTGCGCAGGTCAGCTGGGATGAGTATGGCGAGGTGATCGTCTGCGACACGTATGACGAGATGCTGCAAGTGGCAGATGACATCGCGTCTGAGCATGTTCAGGTGATGACAGACCGAGACGACTGGTTCCTTGAGAACATGACCTGCTATGGCGCGCTGTTCCTCGGGCCGCGCACCAATGTGGCAAATGGCGATAAGGTAATCGGCACCAACCATACCCTGCCTACCAAGAAAGCCGGGCGCTATACTGGTGGTCTCTGGGTTGGCAAGTTCATGAAAACCCACAGCTATCAGAAAGTCACTACCGATGAGGCCGCGACCATGATCGGCGAATTCGGCTCGCGCCTGTGTATGCTCGAAGGCTTTGTCGGCCATGCCGAGCAATGCAACATCAGAGTACGCCGCTATGGCGGGATCAATGTGCCGTATGGCGAAGGCGCACCCTATCGCGAGGCCGCAGAATGAGTGATGTGCATTCAGCGAACAAAGCGCTGATTGCGCCGCTTCGTGCGGCGATGCACGATTTTGATGATGTTCGGGTGCAGGCAACGTTAAACGGCGCGTTTGCCCCGGACGCCATGGTTCACATGCCGCATCCTTTCGGGGATCTTACGGGGCCAGTAGAGCTGTATCAGACCTGCTATGCGCCACTGTTGAAGGCGATGCCCGATCTGGAACGGCGCGATTGGATCGTAGTTGGCGGGTGCACCGAACATGGCGATGACTGGATCGGGTGCGGGGGCCACTACTACGGCACTTTTGTCGGCCCTTGGCTGGACATTCCGCCAACAGGTCACTTGACCCATATGCGGTTCCACGAATTCTACCGGATCGTCGAGGGTCAGGTGGTCGAGCTTCAGGCGCTCTGGGATATTCCCGAGGTCATGATGCAGGCTAGGGCCTGGCCGATGGCTCCCTCTTTGGGGTTGGAATTCTGTGTGCCGGGTCCGGCAACTCAGGATGGTATCGTACCGGGCCCATGGGATGAGGCGCAGTCGACGGCATCCTGTGATCACATTATCGACATGCTGGACCATCTCAAGAAACATCCAAGCCAGGGTGGGCCAGAAGTGATGGAAATGCAGCGGTTCTGGCATCCACGCATGAACTGGTACGGCCCCGCCGGAATCGGCACCGGGCGCGGGATCGCCGGGTTTCGAAACTGGCACCAGATGCCGTTTCTCAACGGCATGCCGGATCGCGGAAAATATGTCGACGACATCACGTATCATTTCTTCGGAGATGCGGATTACGCCGCCGTGACAGGTTGGCCAAACATGATCCAGACCGTCACCCATGATGGGTGGATGGGTATCGCGCCGTCGGATAAACGGATCAGCCTGCGGTCGCTTGACTTCTGGCGGCTTGAGAACGGCTTGATCCGCGAAAACTGGGTTCTGGTCGACCTGCTGGATGCCTATCGGCAGCTGGGTGTTGACGTCTTTGCGCGTCTGCGCGAATTCAACAAAGCCCGCGTTCCGGGTGAAATTCCATTCCCGGTTGGCGAGGTCTAAAATGGCTCAATTCCCCACGACACCCAGTTTCAAACTAGACGGCAAACACGCGCTGGTCGCCGGGGCCTCATCCGGCATTGGCATGGCCTGCGCTG
Organism: Ruegeria sp. AH7; assembly: GCF_056541325.1. NCBI lineage: Bacteria > Pseudomonadati > Pseudomonadota > Alphaproteobacteria > Rhodobacterales > Roseobacteraceae > Ruegeria > Ruegeria sp. AH7. The sequence goes on from NZ_JBQFYF010000006.1 coordinate 108,827, forward strand.
TGGCATTGGCCGAACACGGGGCCGAGGTTACACTTGCCGCGCGCCGCACAGATGCTCTGAAAGAGATCGCCGCAGATATGACCTCGCGCGGGTGGTCTGCCAAAGTGCTCGAACTGGACGTGACCGATATCGAGGCAACTGCCTCGGCAGTGGCTGAACATGGCCCCTTTGACATCCTTCTGAACTCTGCGGGTTCGGCGCGCCACAGCAAGGCGGTCGACACATATGTCGAAGATTTCGATGCGGTGATGAATATCAATGTCAAAGGCGCGTATTTTTTGACGCAAGCTGTGGCCAAAGGGTTGTTGGCGGCGGGGCGTCCCGGCTCGCTGATCAACATATCCAGCCAGATGGGCCATGTCGGCGGTCGCGAGCGTGCGGTCTATTGCGCATCGAAATTCGCGGTCGAGGGGTTCTCCAAGGCGATGGCGTTGGAATTCGCACCCGCAAAGATACGCGTCAACACAATCTGCCCGACCTTCATTCTGACCGATCTGACGCGCCCGACTTTTGATGACCCGGACAAGCGCGCCTGGATCCTCGACAAGATCAAACTGGGCCGTCCGGGCGAAATCGAAGACATCATGGGCGCGGTTGTCTATCTGGCCTCGGATGCATCGGGGCTGGTGACCGGAACATCTATGATGGTGGATGGAGGTTGGACAGCGGATTGATGGCAGTGCAAAAAGTCACTTCGATGGATGTTGCTCGACTGGCCGGAGTAAGCCAGTCCGCCGTCAGTCGTGTGTTCACGCCAGGTGCGTCCGCATCCGCAAAAACCATTGCGAAAGTCCGCAAAGCGGCTGACCAATTGGGGTATCGACCCAATGTTTTAGCCCGCGCGGTGGTCTCGGGCAAAAGCCGCATCATCGGGCTTGTTGTCGCGTATCTGAACAATCAGTTCTATCCTGAAGCGCTTGAGAAGCTAACCAACACGTTGCAGGAGCGCGGCTATCATGCGTTGGTGTTCATGGCCTCGAACTCGGCTCAGAACATAGACAAGGTTGTCGGAGAAATTCTGGATTTTCAGGTTGACGGGATCATCGCCGCCTCGGTTGCGCTTTCATCCGATCTGTCCGCGCGCTGCCAGTCAGCCGGGGTGCCCATGGTTCTGTTCAACCGTGGGCAGGACGATCCGTCCATGTCGTCAGTGACATCGGACAATCTGGCCGGAGGCCGGAAAGTGGCCGAGTTCTTGTTGGCTGCCGGACACAAGAAAATCAGCTACATCGCCGGGTGGGAAGGCGCTTCGACCCAGCGAGATCGTGAGACAGGGTTTGTCGCGGCTCTGAACGAGGCACGCGTGACACTACACAGCCGCGAGATCGGCAACTTTGGTACAGAAGAGTCCAAAGAAGCCGCCCGCCGAATGTTCGCCTCAGACCCACCCGATGCTGTCTTTGTGGCCAATGACCATATGGCGATTGCCGTGATGGACACGCTGAGGTTCGAGTTGGGTTTGAAGATCCCTGAAGACGTTTCCGTAGTGGGGTATGACGATGTCGCCGTCGCGGCCTGGCCCAGCTATGACCTGACAACGGTCCGGCAGCCCGCCAACCGCATGGTGGCTGAAACCGTGGACATATTGCTCAGCAAAATCGACGACCCGGAGATAGAACCCAGGCAGCTTGAGATTGACGGACCGCTGATCATTCGCGGGTCTGCCCGCATACCTGAAGGATGGAAGACATGAAGGGATTTGATCCCAAATTCAAAGACTTTCCCGACTATATTATCGGGATCACCAAAGAAATCTGGGAAGATCGCGGCATTGCCACGCTGCATGACTACTACGGTGCGGATATCGTTGTGCGCACCCCCGGTTCTGTGGTCGTCGGCAATCAGGGCGTGATTGCGGCCACGATGGCAACGCTGGCCGAATTTCCCGACCGCACGCTGCTGGGCGAAGATGTCATCTGGTCGGGTACGCCGGAACAGGGGATGTTGTCGTCGCATCGCATCATTTCGACGGCGACCCATTTGGGCAATGGTGTCTATGGCAATGCAACAGGCAAGAAACTGGTCTATCGTATCCTGGCCGATTGTCACGCGATCAACAATAAGATCGACGATGAATGGCTGATCCGGGATCAGAGCGCCATCGTGCAGCAAATGGGTTGGGACCCCAAGGACTATGCCCGCGACTTGATCATGCGTGAGGGCGGCCCAGAGGCCTGTGTGCAGCCCTATACCCCTTTAAATGAGCAGCCGGGACCGTACAAAGGCAGCGGCAATGACAACGAATGGGGTGAGAAATACGCCGATATCCTGAACCGGATCATGAACGCAGATATGGCCGCAGTTGAGGCCGAATACGACAGGGCCGTACAGTCGGAATATCCCGGCGGCGTGACTGGGCACAGCTGGGGCCCGGTAGATCGGTTCTGGATGGGGCTGCGCGCCTCATTCCCAAATGCCGAATTCGCCATTCAGCATCAGATCGGTCGAGAGGACCCGATGATGCCTCCGCGTGCGGCGATCCGCTGGACCTTGCACGGCACGCATGACGGCTGGGGCGTGTTTGGCAAACCAACCGGAGCCGAGGTCTTTATCCTTGGCATCAGCCATGCAGAGTTCGGCCCCTGGGGCCTGCGCCGCGAATACACTCTGTTCGACGAAACATCTGTCTGGAAGCAAATTCTGTTGAAAACCGGCGATCTGTAACATGCGACATCTGATGTCAAATCTGGACGCAGGACCGTCGATGCGGCGCTACCACGCCCATCGGGCCAGTCTGCGTGCGCGGCGGTTGAACAACCGCCCGCCCGGATTTGGGGTTTTGAACCAGAAACCCCAAACAAAAGGAAGACAGAGATGAGTACTATTCAAAGCCGCATCGTCCGCTATGGCGAGTTGCAACCCTGTAAAACCGCGTTCATTGACGCACATACGCCGGGCTCGGACCAGAAAGAGAACTTTACCATTGTGGGTGGCGGCGTTTCGGAAAGCCCGGATCAGCACGTCCACATTACCGACAAGATCGGGTTCAATATCGGCGCGGCGGGGCAACCGCCGAAATGCCGCAACTCGCTGCACAGCCACACGACGGCCGAGGTGTTCTTTGTCGCCAAAGGCCGCTGGCGGTTTTTCTGGGGACGCTACGGTACGGCGGGTGAGTTCATCGCTGAGGAAGGTGATATATTCAACATCCCAACCGGTATCTTTCGTGGGTTCGAAAATGTGGGCCAGGACTATGGCATGATCATGTCGATCCTTGGCGGCGACGATGCGGGAGGCGGTGTCACTTGGGCCCCGCAGGTTATTGAGGATGCGCAAGCCCATGGTTTGATGCTGGGTAACAACGGCGTTCTGTATGACAGCAAGAAAGGCGAGGAGCTTCCTCATAACGTGCAGCCCATGCCGTTGCTGACCGAAGAGGAACTGAAGGCTTACCCGGAGGTTCCGATTGAGGATGTGATCGGCAAATACGTTGCCCGGTATTGGGACCTGATGGCTTTGGCGGCCAACAAACCTGCGGTGGTGATCGGCGAAAACGGCCTGATCAAAGATAAGCCGGGATTTGAGGTTGATTTCCTGACCCGTGGATCGTCAGTGAACGACCCGTTGAATGCGGAAAAGCCGGTGGTTCTGATGCCCGCAAGCGGCCATTGGCGGATTGCGATCAACGATGTTGAGACCACATTGTCCAACGGTGATACCGCGCTGGTCTTGCCTGGCGAAACTTACAGCGTCGCACCGTCCATGACCGGGCAGGCGGGCCTGTACCGGATCACAGCCACCGACGATCCGGCCGGTGCCACCTGGGTCGGATGACGGTAAACCCCGACGATACCCATGCCGTCTATGAACGGCAGGCCAGGGCCTATGACGAGCAACGCTCGCGGGCCCTGTTCGAAGCGCGCTGGCTGGCGCGCTTCACCGCCAACTTGAAACCCGGTGGTCATGTGCTGGACCTGGGGTGTGGTGCGGGCGAGCCAATTGCGCGTTGGTTCATGGCCGAGGGGTTTAACGTCACGGGTGTTGATTTTTCTGAGGCTATGCTTGAAATCGCCCGCAACCGTTGGCCCGAAGGTGATTGGCGACAGGCCGACATGCGGGATTTTGAGCTGAGCCAACGCTTCGACGGGATCATCGCCTGGAATAGCTTTTTTCACCTAACCGCGGACGAACAAAAAGCCTGCATTACGCGAATGGCGCGCCATCTGCGCAGCGGTGGTATGTTGATGCTGACCGTGGGGCACAGCGCGGGTGAGGCGCAAGGGACCGTTGGTGGTGAACTGGTTTACCACGCCTCGCTTTCCCCGGCTGGCTATGCGGCCTGTCTCGAAGATAACGGTATGATCTTAAGCGGATTTCTGGCCAAAGATCCCGAAACCCAAAGCCATACCGTGCTGATGGCACACAAGATGTAAGGAGGTCCCATGACCGTCAAAACAACACATGTCGGGTCTCTGCCGCGATCTCAGGAGGTTGTGGATTTCATTTTCGCACGAGAGAATGAAAAAGAGTTTGACCAAGCCGCATTTGATGCGTGCATGACATCAGCTGTGGCCGAAACCGTTCGCAAACAGGCCCAAGCCGGGGTTGATATCGTATCGGATGGCGAGACCTCAAAGATCTCATATGCGACCTATGTCAAGGACCGCTACACCGGATTTGCGGGGGATAGCCCTCGCAACGCACCAGCGGATCTGAAGATGTTCCCAGGTTTTTTGAAACGTCTGGCCGATGATGGCGGCACCCCGCAATATGCACGCCCGATGTGCGTGGGCGAGGTACGCTCGAAAGGGCAGGGAGAGTTGCAGAAAGATATAGCGAACCTTAAGGCGGCAATGGCGCAGCATGGGGTTGATCGCGGATTCATGAATGCGGCAAGCCCCGGCGTGATCTCGCTATTTTTGCAAAACGACTTCTACCCCACGCGCGAGGCCTATCTGTCCGCGCTCGCCGAAGCGATGAAGGAAGAGTACGAGACCATTGTCGCTGCCGGTCTGGACCTGCAGCTGGATTGTCCCGATCTGGCGCTGTCTCGCCATATGCTGTTCACCGAGCTTTCTGATGAAGAGTTCGTCAAGGTTGCCGATATGCATGTCGAGGCCCTGAACCATGCACTGCAAAACGTGCCCGCCGACAAGGTGCGCGTGCATATTTGCTGGGGGAATTACGAGGGGCCGCATTGCTGTGATATCGGCATGGACAAGGTTTTCGCAACGCTGATGAACACCAAATCGCGCTATGTGTTGTTTGAAACCTCGAACCCGCGCCACGCGCATGAATGGACTGTGTTCCGCGACCGAAAGGATGAGATACCGGACGACAAGGTGTTGGTGCCCGGCGTGGTCGACACCACGACAAATTTCGTCGAACACCCCGAAGTGGTCGCCCAACGTACCCAGCGCTTTGTTGATATCGTTGGCGCTGATCGTGTGGTGGCCGGCTCGGATTGCGGCTTTGGGACTTTCGCCGGGTTCGGCGCGGTCGATCCCGACATTGCCTACGCCAAGTTGGGGGCGCTGTCCGAAGGGGTTTCCCTGCTCAAATGACCCCGCTTGTTCTAGTGCCGGGCATGATGTGCGATGCGCGCTTGTTTGCGCCACAGATCGCGGCGCTGTCAGGGCAGAGGCCAATTGTAACCGCCCCGATTGGCGCGAGCGACACGGTGGAGGCGCTGGCTGCCGAAGTACTGTCCTACGCCCCCCCGCGCTTTGCCATAGCAGGGCTGTCCATGGGCGGGATCGTTGCGATGGAGGTTCTGCGTCAGGCTCCCGACCGCATTTGTGGGCTGGCCCTATTGGACACCAACCCTTTGGCAGAAAAAGACGAGGTCAAAGCCAGACGCCAACCTCAGATCGACGTCGTCTTGGGTGGCCAGTTGCGCGCGGTAATGGCCGAGGAGATGAAGCCCAACTATCTGACTGACGGGCCAAACCGCAGCGCTATTCTGGACCTGTGTATGGAGATGGCAACCGACCTCGGGCCTGAGGTTTTTGCCAATCAGTCCAAGGCACTCCGAGATCGTCCGGATCAAAGCGCGACCTTGCGGGCCTATGACGGCGCGGCGCTGGTGCTATGCGGGCGAGAGGACACTCTGTGCCCAGTATCACGCCACGAGCTGATGCATAGTCTGATGCCCCAAAGCCGGTTTGAGATCATCGAAGATGCGGGCCACCTGCCCACATTGGAACAACCCGAGAGAACAACAGCGGCGTTGACCCGCTGGTTGGAGGCGATATGAAACAAACCCTTTTGGACCTGCTCAGATCGGTCGATACCCCGACAGTCTGCAACGCAATCGAAGTGGCGCAAGGCAAGCGTGGCTTCAACGCATTTACCCGCGGGACCATGCAGTGTTCTGACCCTGAAGCGAAACCCATGGTCGGATATGCCCGCACCGCAAAGATTGCCGCCGTGAACCCACCTACGGAATCGCCCGAGGTGATCCGAAAACGCCGGATGGAGTATTATCGGCATATGGCAACCGGGACCGGCCCGGCTGTTACTGTGGTGGAGGATCTGGACTATCCCGATTGCATTGGCGCCTATTGGGGCGAGATCAACACCACCGTCCATAAGGGGTTCGGCATCAGCGGCGCGCTGACCAATGGCGTGATGCGTGATCTTGGCGATCTGCCCGATGATTTCCCGGTTGTTGCTGGGTCAATCGGACCCAGCCATGGGTTCGTGCATGTGTGCGAAATCGGTACTCCGGTGTCCATATTCGGCCTTGAGATTCAGAACGGCGATCTTGTTCACGCCGACCGCCACGGCGCTTTGGTGATCCCGCCCGAGGTTGTGGACCGGCTCGAACAGGCAATCCTCAAATTGCTTGAAACCGAAAAACTGATCCTTGCCCCTGCACGCGCAGCAGGATTTGATTTTGAAGCCTTTGAAACAGCCTGGGCTGCGTTCGAGGCGTCGCGCACTTAGCGTCGCGACCGTGTGGTTCCGATCAGGACGTGTGTTGCAAAGCCTTTGGTTCTGGGCCAGATGGGTAAAGAAAGTTAGCGCATTTATGGAGTGTGCTTCTTGTAGGACCCAGGGGTCCGGTTTGTCCATTTCCGAAAAGCCCGGTAAAAATTCGCTGGGGCGGAAAAGCCGGTCTCATAGGCGATCTGCTCGATGCTATCTTGTCCCTGTAGCAAGGCACGTATGGCGATGTCGCGGCGCAAAGCGTCTTTGATATCCTGAAAGGATGTGCCTTCCTCGTTCAATCGCCGGTTCAGTGTGCGGGGTGTCATCTGAAGGGCAAGGGCAGCATCCGGCAGCTGACAGGTTTGCCAGGACGCGCTGTATAGAAAGGCGCGGACCCGCAGGCTGCAGGTATGCGCGCGTGAACCGGTGAAAATCCAATCAAGCGGCGCGCGCAGAAGAAAAACCGAAGCTTCGGTAGAACTGCGTGCAATCGGACGGCTGAATTTGCTGGGATCAAATAAAATGCTTGTATACGGTGCGTCAAATTCGACGGGGCAGGGGAAGACCACGGCATAGTCGGCTGCAAAATCGGGACGGGGAAAGGCAAAGTTCACAGCTTTGACCGGTGTCTCCTCCCCGCTGAGCCAAGATAAAAGTCCATGCGCCAGTTTCAGCAATAGCATATGACCAAAGCGTTGCGGTCGGGTATGATCCAGATAGGGGATCAGCTTCAACTCCACCTGATCGGATGCGGTATCCAGGACCAGCCGGAAATCATCAAGCAACAGGTTCCAGAATGTCGTAAACCGATACAGGGCCGAAGTCAGACTGCCCGCCTCACGCTGCACGGTCACCAGATGTTGCAGCGCGCGGGGGCGGATTGGGCGGCTCCACAATCCCATCATCTCGTCGCCGGTCTCGGGCGCGGCTAACTGATAGAGCTGTGCGATCTCGTCGAGCGTAACGCGCTGGGTCGATGCCATTGGGCCGGGTTGCAGGCCCGAGCGCCGTAGCAGAGAGGACATCTCCGGCGGGGTGCAACACGATGTCAGAGCGTCCAGCCAATCTTGGATAAAACCCGCCGATACGGTGGTCAGAGAGATGGGGTCGGGACGAGTCATAGCAACTATAGTTTGGCGCAATCGGATACAAGCTTGTCAAGATATGAGCTTATCTGCAAGTCTTGGCACAGATATATGACGTGAAACCATAGTTGCCGAGAGGAGGAGGCAGTCATGTCCTATCAACCGCCCGTGCAGGATTTGATGTTTTGTATTGAACACCTCTCGCATTGGGATCAGGTGTCCTCTTTGGCGGTGTATTCGGACTATGATCTGGAGGACATTGGGGCTGCTTTGGATGGTTACGCCCGGTTCTGCAGTGAACAAATCGCGCCGTTATCTCATATCGGAGATACATTGGGTGCCCAGTTCAACAACGGGCGGGTAACGATGCCTGAAGGGGATGCGCAAGCTTATGCGCAATTCGTCGAAATGGGTTGGCAGGCCCTGACCCACCCGGTTGAATACGGCGGCATGGGGCTTCCGAAAACAGTTGGCGCGGCGGCAGTCGAGATGTTGAATGCTGCCGACATGAGCTTTGGCCTGTGCCCCTTGCTGACGGACGGTGCGATTGAGGCATTACTGCTGACAGGTTCGGACGCGCAGAAAGCCACTTACTTAGAGCCGCTGATTGCCGGGCGCTGGTCCGGGACAATGAACCTGACCGAACCGCAGGCGGGCAGCGATCTGGGTCGCGTTTCGACCAAGGCGGTGCGGCGCGAGGATGGCAGCTATGGCGTGTCCGGCACCAAGATTTTCATCACATATGGCGCGCACGACCTGACTGAGAACATCATCCATCTGGTTCTGGCGCGCACGCCTGACGCGCCCGCGGGACCGAAGGGTCTGAGCCTGTTTACCGTCCCGCAGAAGATGGTCGCAGAGGATGGCTCGGTCGGGGCGGAGAATTCAGTCAACTGTGTCAGCATCGAACACAAGCTGGGCGTGCGCGCCAGCCCAACGGCGGTTCTGGAATACAAAGACGCCACGGGCTTCCTGATCGGTGAGGAAAACCGCGGGCTGGAATATATGTTCATCATGATGAACGCCGCACGCTTTTCGGTCGGTGTTCAGGGCATCGCGACATCAGAACGCGCCTATCAGCGCGCCTTGGCTTATGCGCGGGACCGGGTCCAAAGCCGCCCCGTGAATGGTCAGGCCAAGGACGCCGTGGCGATCATCGAACACCCCGACGTGCGCCGCATGTTAATGCGGATGCGCAGCCTCACCGAAGGCGGGCGCGCTATGGCGGCGGCCACAGCGGGCCTGCTGGACATCGCGCATCATCAGGATGATCCGGATATGGCCGCTCTGGCTGAGTTCATGGTTCCGCTGGTCAAGGGCTTCTGCTCGGAACGCGCGGTCGAGGTCGCCTCTCTGGGGGTTCAAATCCACGGTGGCATGGGCTTCATCGAAGAAACCGGAGCCGCACAGCACTACCGCGACGCTCGCATTCTGCCGATTTACGAGGGCACCACCGCCATTCAGGCCAACGACCTTCTGGGCCGCAAAGTCATGCGCGACGGGGGCGGGACCGCCCGCCGGTTCGCCGCCCGCATTGCGGCAACCGAGGCCGAGCTGGCAGAAGGCGATGCCACCGCGCAAGCCATCGGTGCAAGCCTTGCGCAGGCACGCGCCGCGTTTGAAGCCGCCTTGGAATGGCTATTGGAACACAGCCGCAAAGATATCGACGCCGCTTTTGCGGGCTCGGTCCCGTTCCTGATGTTGGCAGGTACGCTTGCGGCGGGTTGGAAACTGGCAAAAGGTGTCACCCCAGCGCAAGCGGCGTTGAACGATGGGCAGCACACGCAGTTCATGACTCAGAAGATCGCCACCGCGCTCTTCTTTGCGCAGCACATCCTGCCGGAATGCAGTGCCGAACACACCCGCATCTTGCACGGCGCGCGTAGCCTGCTTGATGCGACCTTCCCTGAATAATGCCTTTAAAAGGATCCGCAACATGAATGATGTCGTGAACCCCGCCACCTATGAGAACCTTGCGATTTCCGAGCGTGACAATGGCCTCTATGTCGTGACCCTGAACCGCCCGACCAAGCGCAATGCATTGGACGTGGCCACGATCGAAGAACTGATCCGCTTTTTCAGCGGCGCGCGTATGGCCGGCGTTAGGGCTGTTGTGCTGACCGGCGAGGGCGACCACTTCTGCGCAGGTCTTGATCTGGTTGAACACTGGAAGGCCGACCGCAGCCCCGATGACTTCATGCATGTCTGCCTGCGCTGGCATGAGGCATTCAACAAGATGGAGTATGGTGGCGTGCCGATCATCGCCGCCCTGAAAGGCGCGGTGGTTGGCGGAGGGCTGGAGCTTGCCAGCGCAGCCCATATCCGCGTCATCGATCCCGGCACCTATTTCGCCTTGCCCGAGGGTCAGCGCGGGATTTTCACGGGCGGAGGTGCGACCATCCGCGTCTCGGACATGATCGGCAAATACCGCATGATCGACATGATCCTGACCGGTCGCGTCTATCAGGGGCAAGGGGCTGTCGATCTGGGACTGGCGCAATACATCACTGAAGATGGCGGCAGCATGGCCAAGGCAATGGAACTGGCGGAACAGATCGCGCAGAACCTGCCTTTGACCAATTTTGCGATCTGTTCGGCGATCAGCCATTTGAACAACATGTCCGGCATGGATGCAGCTTATGCCGAAGCCGTGGTCGGCGGTGTGGTCAACACCCAGCCCGCCGCCCGCGAACGGCTAGAAGCCTTTGCTAACAAGACCGCCGCCCGCGTGCGGCCCAACAGCTAAGACAGGCGGGACCCGGATGCGTCACCATTTCGAAGCTCTTCAGAAGACACGGGCCAACCATGTGCCTTTGTCCCCTTTGTCCTTCCTGCGTCGCGCCGAATCGCTGCATGGCGCGCGCACCGCTGTTATCTATGGTGACATCCGACGAAGCTGGGCGGAAACCGCCGCCCGCATTCGCGCGGTGGCCAGTGGGTTGGTCGCACTTGGCGTGCAGAAGGGTGACACGGTCTCGGTTCTCAGTCCAAACATCCCGGAACTGTTTGAGCTGCATTTTGCCCTTCCCCTGTCCGGAGGGGTGCTGAATACGCTCAACACCCGGCTCGAGCCCGAAACCATCGCCTATATTCTGGATCATGCGGACACCAAACTGGTGATCGTGGACTGCGAACTGGTGCCGCTTTTGTCCAAAGCGTTTGATCTGCTGGGTCGCAGAATACCTGTGGTCGAAATCGCCGATCCCGCTGCCAGTGGTCAAAGCCTCGGCGGCCAGACCTATGAGGCAATGACCACATCCACCCCTTTGCCCATCGAGCTGCCCGAAGATGAGTGGGACGCGATTGCACTGAACTATACGTCTGGCACCTCGGGCCGCCCCAAGGGGGTTGTCTATCACCACCGTGGCGCTTACCTGATGGCGCTGGGTACGGGCACCGCGTGGCAGATGCCGCCCTATCCGGTCTATCTGTCCGTCGTACCGATGTTCCACTGCAATGGTTGGGGCCATCCCTGGTTGATGGCGATGCTTGGTGGGACGGTTGTCTTTACACGCATCCCCGCCGCAGACCGTATTCTGGACGCGATCCGCACCCATGGTGTGACCCATTTCGGAGCCGCCCCCATCGTTCTGCAAATGCTGGCAGAGGCCGAAAGCGACGCCGCCCCGTTTGATCCGGCAATCCGGGTGCTGACCGCCGGCGCGCCTCCGCCTCCTTCGGTTTTGGAGAAGACCCGCGCGATGGGGTTTGACGTCATGCAGGTCTATGGCCTGACCGAGACTTACGGCCACATCTCGCAATGCCTCTGGCAGGAGGAGTGGAACGATCTCAGCCCAGCGGAACAGGCTGAATTGCAGGCGCAGCAGGGCATCGCCTTCCCGATGGTCGAAGAGGTCACGGTGATCGACCGCGACGGCGGCGCGCCGATCCCGCGCGATGGTGCCAAACAAGGTGAGATCGCCATTCGGGGCAACACGGTCATGGCCGGGTACTACAAAGATGCCGAGGCGAGTTCAAACGCCTTCGAGGACGGCTGGTTCTGGTCCGGCGACGGAGCTGTGATGCATGAAAACGGCTACATCCAGATCCGTGACCGCCTGAAGGACGTGATCATCTCGGGCGGCGAAAACATCTCATCCGTCGAGGTCGAAGCGGTGCTGTATCGCCATGACGCGGTTCAGGCCGCCGCCGTGGTCGCAATGCCGCATGAGAAATGGGGTGAGGTCCCCTGCGCCTTTATCGAATTACGCGACGGGGCCGAGGTAACCGCTGAGGATATCATCGCTTTCTGTCGCGATCATCTGGCCGGGTTCAAAGCCCCAAAAGCAGTTGTTTTCGAGGCACTTCCGAAGACCTCGACCGGTAAAATCCAGAAATTCCAACTGCGCGGCCGCGTCAAAACACTCGGTCTTTGAGGCCGGGTACACGCTGCAGCTAAGGATCGCGGTCTAACGAGTCATGGAATCGTCGATCAGCGGTGAAGGTCGCTGATCAGAACCGCTTGACCCTAGCCCTAGCTTTGCCAATGACTGGTCTCAGCCGTAGATGCGCGCCGCTTCGATGGTCGCTGGGCAGGGCGGTCGATAAGAAAGCAATGCAGTGTAATACCCGATACGGGTCAGGACTTTTATTATCGATCCAATCGATGTTCTGGAACGTAATTAGATTAAGCTGGGATTTGGATACATGGGTCAGAACGTTCTGTTAGCCATAGTTTTTGCATTGGGCGTTGGCGGAATTGCTGGCTTTATTTTTCTATCGTCCGAAAGATCGGCAGATGCATTGCCACCCGGGGCTTATTCGGTACCAAACATGCCCGGAATGACGGTTCCCGTCGCCTATGAGCTATCAGATGAGTTGATTCCGGCGTTATTGATCGTGATCTACGAGGCCTTCGCGCAGACCCAAGAAGATACCATTTATGACCAGTTGGCAAAGGTCACGCATGGCGACGCGCTGGAGTATCTTTACCTCGAACGGGTTGGTGCGATGGAAGGGAATGGGCTGGATCAAGCGGATCAGACCATCCACGAAATCAGCCTATTGGACAGCCTCGTGACGCAAAGCGATGAGACGCTTGAGGTCGATGCAACATGGCAGGTTATTGGGACGGTCGGTCACGCTGAACACCTTCATGTACGAGGTAATACCTATTATGCCGCCTTGTCGATCTCTCCGATTGAGGGTGCATGGCGGATTACAGATTTCGACTTGCTTGAGGTCAGCCGCGACAGTGCAGGTGAGGTTTTTCAGGTTTCGGAAGAAAATCAATGATCCGCGTCGAAGACCTTAACTTTAGTTACAGTTCCGGCGCGTTTCGCTTGCGGGTGCCGCACCTATCCCTGAGGGAGGGCGAACGTTTGGCCATCGTTGGGCCAAGCGGCAGTGGAAAGACAACCCTGCTGAACCTGATCGCGGGTATTCTGACACCTGAAACAGGGTGTATCGAGGTGGCCGGAACAAATGTCTCGGGGTTGCCAAATGCGGCGCGTCGTCGGTTTCGCGCCAGTCATATCGGTTTCGTTTTTCAGGATTTTGCTCTGCTGGATTATCTGAGCGCACGGCAAAACATCCTGTATCCCTATCGCATTACACCCGCGCTCAAACTGGATTCCGCGGCGCGGACCCGGGCAGAGGCTTTGGCGGAGGCCTGTGGTATTGGTGATAAGCTGGACAGGCATCCCGAGGCCCTTAGCCAGGGGGAACAGCAACGCGTCGCCATCTGCCGTGCTTTGGTCACCCAACCCAAGCTTATTCTGTCTGACGAGGCGACCGGCAATCTGGATCCGGAAAGCAAAGGACGCATCCTGGATTTGCTGTTCGAGCAAGTCGCAAGCGCGGGGGCGACGGTTCTGGCCGTGACCCATGATCACGAACTTTTGCCGCGTTTTGAGCGAGTTATCGACTTTGCGCAATATCGCGAGGTGGCCGAGGTATGAATGCGCTCTACCTCGCCTTTTCCTATCTGCGTTATCATTGGGCGCGTAGTCTTGTGTTGGTGATTGCGACGGCGCTGATCCTGTTTGTGCCGGTTGCCACACAGATCTTGCTTTCCACAAGTCAGACATCCTTGGTCGCGCGGGGTGAGGCGACGCCACTGCTGTTGGGAAATCGTGGATCGCGGTTGGATCTGACAATGGCTGCCCTGTATTTCTCAGATGAACGCCCTGATCCCATGGCAATGCGCGAGGTGGATGTGATCTGGGACAGCAATTTGGCTCTTCCCATCCCGGTTCATACTGCGTTTTCGTCCGGCGGGTTCCGGATCGTAGGAACGACACTCGACTACTTTGAGTTCAGGGATCTGGCACTTGCAGATGGGAGGGGTCTGTCCTTTCTGGGGGAAGCGGTGATCGGGGCGCAAGTGGCCCAAGACTTGGGGAAGGGCATGGGCGATGTGTTAGTCTCCGCGCCCGAGAATCTGTTCGACCTTGATGGCGTTTACCCTCTGGAGATGCCAATTGTCGGGGTGTTGGCTCCGACCAACACGCCAGACGATCAAGCGATTTTTGTTGATATCAAAACGGCTTGGGTGATCCAAGGGATTGGGCATGGCCACGAGGATGTGGTGACCGCCGCGGATATTGCAGCTGGGACTGATGCGCTGGCGAATGCAGCTGTGGTGCAATATCAGCGTATCACGCCGGACAATATCGATAGCTTTCATTTTCATGGGGCACAGGCTGAGTTTCCAGCCACTGCTGTGATCTTAGTCCCGAATGACCGGCGGTCGGCCACGATCCTGAAAGGGCGGTATCTGGACAGCGAAAATCCCAGCCAATTGTTTGAACCGGCGCAGGTCATACAAGGGCTGGTCGATCGGATATTTCGGATCAAATCATTATTGGACGTGGTGACGGCGATCATCGCGGTAGCGGCGGTTGCCGCCGTAGGGCTGGCCGTTTTCCTTAGCTATCGGCTGCGCGCAAAAGAGATTGCGACAGCCGTCAAGTTGGGGGCCAGGCAGGGCATGGTTTTGCGTCTGCTGGCAGCCGAAACAGTCACTCTGCTGTTCATTTCAGGGTGTATCGCAGCCTTTGGTGCTGCGTTGGTTTCACGACATGCTGAGACTTGGGTGGGCTGGCTGCTCTCGCTCGGCACATGATCAGAAAGGAAAGACTATGAAACAGCATATTCTTCTGGCGGCATTGTCAGGCAGCGTTGCTGTCACACCTGCGCTTGCGCATTACGGAATGATCATCCCGAATGATCCGATGATCAGTCAGGAAGATGGTCGCAGCTTATCCTTGACCATGTCCTTCTCACATCCGTTTGAACTGGACGGGATGACACTGGAAAAACCTGCAGCCTTTACCGTCACCCATGAAGGGCAAACATCAGACATACTGAGCAGCCTTGAGGGTGCCACTGTTATGGATGAACAGGGATATACGCTCGATTTTCCGCTTGAACGCCCGGGCACTTACATCTTTGCGATGGAGCCCAAACCTTACTGGGAACCCGCTGAAGATGCTTTCATTATTCACTACACCAAAACCTATGTAACGGCTTACGGAGATGATGAGGGTTGGGATGCGGAGCTTGGTCTCAAGACCGAGATTGTGCCCCTGTCTAAACCGTTTGGTCTGTGGGAGCACAATGTCTTTCAGGGTATCGTCAAGATGGATGGCACGCCCGTACCTTATGCCGAAGTTGAGGTAGAGTTCTTCAACAATGGCGCCGGTGCAACCGCGCCGGATGAGTTGATGATCACGCAGACAGTTAAGGCAGACGCAGATGGTGTCTTTACCTATGCGGCGCCATCCGACGGTTGGTGGGGTTTTGCTGCGCTCAATACGGCGGACTATACCTTGCCTCAGGATGGTGAAGACAAGGCTGTCGAACTGGGCGCAGTTCTTTGGGTGCATTTCGAGGAATGGACAGGTCAGTGATCCGAACACTTGGTTTAGCCGCCCTATGCGCCGCTGCCCCCTTCGCCGCGGCTGCACACAAACTTGTCGTTTTCGCCTCGGTCGATTGCAAAATGGTGACGGTTGAAGCGAAGTTTTCGAACGGAAAACCCGCCCAAAAAGGTGAGGTGCGCGTACTGGATGGTCAGAATGCTTTGCTGCAGACCCTTTCGGTTGACAGTGATGGCATGGCGCATATCCCCCTCAGCAGTGTTGATCATTCAACCGGTCTGGTGATCGAGGTTGATACCGGAGGCCACGATAACTACTGGATTGTCACGCCCGAAGATATCGCGCGGAAATGCGGGAGTTGATCATGAAAAGGATGCTCACGTGTGGTGCGCTGATGGTTCTGGGCCTGCTGATGGCCACGTTTGCGACTGCACAAGAACGGTCAAAAATTGTAGCAGTTAACTACCCGTTGCAGTATTTCGCCGAGCGCCTTTTAGAGGATGCCGCAGATGTGGTGTTTCCCGTACCTGCGGATGTCGATCCTTCGTTTTGGCGGCCCTCTATCGCCGATATCAGCATGATGCAATCGGCAGACCTGATCCTGCTGAACGGTGCCGCCTTTGCCACTTGGATTGATCGCGTGTCTCTGCCGCGATCCCGGTTGGTCAACACCTCTGCCGCGCTTGAGGACCGCTTCATCGCTATTGAAAGTATCACCCACAGCCATGGTGAGGGTGGAGAACACTCGCATGAGGGATTAGCATCCTACATCTGGCTTGACCCAACTTTGGCGATTACTCAGGCGGAGGCAATTGCGAAGGCCGCAACTCAGCGTGCGCTTGCCCCGCCTGAAGAGATTGCTGCCCGGCTCGATACACTCCGCGCTGAATTGCTGGCGTTGGATCAAACAGCCCAATCGCTGCTTGCGGGCGGCACAAATGTCACTCTGATCGCGACGCATCCAAGGTATCAGTATTTCGGTCGCCGCTACGGTCTGGAAATCGCATCGCTTGAGTGGGAGGCTGGGGCCGCTCCAAATTCGGAGCAATTGGCCGAATTGCTTGATCTCAAACAACAGACAAGTGCAGAGGTATTGATCTGGGAAGCAGATCCACCAATGGCAGCGTTGAGAGCTGTGGAAGAGCTGGGGATGCAGAATGTGGTCTTCCCACCTCTTGTCCATAGGCCGGAGGGTGCAGATTTCGTAAACAGCTACGAAGATTCGGTTCTTGCCCTATCGACGGCATTGGCGAACTGACACGCCTTTCTGCGCCTGTGCAGATGTGCGCGAGCTAGGCCTAATGACTTTCTAGCTTGGAGATATGGATTGACCGCGGCGACACTCATTCTTCCCAATCAGCTTTATGCCGATCACCCCGGATTAGTCGACGCTTCGACGCGTGTGATCTTGTTTGAGGATCCCCTGTTCTTTGGCGACGCGCAGTACCCGGCAAAGATGCACAAGCAAAAGCTTTGGTTGCATCGTGCAAGCATGTCCCGATACCACCGCAACCTGCTGGATAAAGGCCTGAATGCCGAAATCTTTTCTTATGAAATGCGAACAGATGCGTGCGGTCTCTTGTTCCACGGGCTGTCGCAGGACGGTGTCAGTTCGGTTGTGATGGCTGACCCGGTAGATTTCATTGCAGAGAAGCGCCTGCAAAAGGCCGCGCTTCATGCGGGTATCACGCTTGAAATTCGTCCATCTCCCGGTTTTCTGAATACTAAGGCAGACAATGAAATTTGGCGAAGTGGTCACAAACGCTGGTTCATGGCCGACTTCTATAAGCATCAGCGGCGCCGACTGGGTGTTTTGATGGATGGCGATGAACCAATCGGTGGACAATGGAGCTTTGACCACGACAACCGCAAGAAAGTTCCCAAAGCCCTTCTGGGCTGTTTACCTGGGATCGACTGGCCGGAACATGGCGCGCTGGATCACGCTGCAAGGGATAGTATAAACGCAGATTTTCCAAACGCTTATGGTTCACTGGACAGGCTGTATTACCCGACATCTCATATGGCCGCCGAGATTTGGTTGAACCAATTTCTCGAGCGCCGTTTTGATCGGTTCGGCGACTATGAAGATGCAATTGTCGAAGGCGAAAGCTGGCTCTGGCACGCGGTCCTGACGCCCGCGCTAAACATCGGGTTGTTAACCCCAAAACAAGTAATCGACGCAACGGTTGATTATGCGCAATTCCGAGACGTTCCGCTCAATTCCATAGAAGGTTTTGTCCGTCAGATCATTGGTTGGCGAGAGTTTATGCGTGCCACTTATGAAGACCTTGGCGTACGTATGCGGACGACCAACCATTGGGGACACAGCCGAAGGATGCCGACAGCGTTTTATGATGGCACAACAGGGATAGGCCCAATCGACGATACCATCACGAGGGTTCTTCACACCGGATATTGCCATCACATTGAACGGCTGATGGTTTTGGGTGGGTTTATGTTTCTGTGTGAAATTGATCCAGACGACGTGTACCGCTGGTTCATGGAGATGTTCTTGGACAGCTACGATTGGGTCATGGTCCCAAATACATATGCTATGAGCCAACACGCAGATGGCGGGCTTATCACGACCAAACCTTATTTCTGTGGCTCAAACTACATCCGCAAAATGAGCCATTGGGCCAAAGGGCCTTGGTCAGAGGCCTGGGATGCCCTGTATTGGCGGTTCATAATCAAGCATCAGGACAATCTCGGGCGAAATCCACGCTGGGCTATGATGTGCCGAACTGCGGCTCGAATGAAGCCAGAGAGAAGAAATCGATACGTTGCGACTGCGGATGCCTTTCTTGCGCGCCTATGCTGATCCAGTCTTAACTTCGCTTCTACCACCCATTCTATGCGTTCCGATGTCGGCGTGCGCATTCTGGCTTTCAACTCGTGTGCAACCATGGCTTGGCATTTGAGGGCGGAAGGGGCGTTTGGCCCAGAATGTGATCAGACGCTTTTTCCCCCACCATGATCGAGGGTGCGTTCAGGTTCCCGTTGGTAATACGCGGAAAGATCGAGCTGTCGGCAACGCGTAGCCCGTCCACACCGATGACGCGGCATTCTGGGTCCACCACGGCTGTTTTGTCGTCCGCCCGGCCCATCTTGCAGGTGCCGCAAGGGTGATAAGCGCTTTCGGCATGTTCGCGGATGAAACCGTCCAGATCGTTATCGGATTGCAGCGCCGCGCCGGGCTGGATTTCAGATTTCACAAAGGGTTTGAACGCATCCTGCGCGAAAATCTCGCGGGTCATGCGGATGCATCTGCGGAAATCGATCCAGTCCTGTTCGGTGCTCATGTAGTTGAACCGGATTTCTGGCGCAGCCAACGGGTCCGCCGATTGCAGCTGAATCGACCCGCGCGACGGCGACCGCATGGGGCCGACATGGGCCTGAAACCCATGACCTTCGGCAGCGGCTTTACCGTCATACCGTACTGCCATGGGCAAGAAGTGATACTGCACATCCGGGTAGGTTTTTGACGGGTCAGACCGCAAAAACGCGGCCGATTCAAACTGGTTCGACGCCCCAAGACCCTTTTTGAAAAACAGCCATTGCGCCCCGATCACTGCCTTGGAGAACAGGTTCCAGTGTTTGTACAGTGTGATCGGCTGCTTGCTGGCCATCTGGATATAGAGTTCCAGATGATCCTGTAGGTTCTGCCCAACCCCGGGTCGGTCGGCGACGACCTCGATCCCATGCTGTTTCAGATGCGCGGCTGGCCCAATGCCGGACAGCATCAGCAGTTTCGGAGAGTTGATGGACGAGGCCGCAACAATCACCTCTCGGTTTGCATGCAGAACCTCGGTCTTTGATCCGTCGACCACTTCGACACCAGTCGCGCGGCCGTTTTCGATCACGATCCGTTTGGCAAAGGCGCGCACAAGCTGGCAGTTCTCGCGTTTCAAAGCCGGTCGCAGATAGGCGTTCGCAGCAGACCAACGCCGACCTTTGTAGACGGTCTGCTCCATCGGGCCAAAGCCCTCTTGCTTTTCGCCGTTATAGTCCTCGGTTAACTCGTATCCGGCCTGATGACCAGCCTCGACAAAGGCGTGAAACAACGGGTTTTTTCGCGGGCCGCGCGTTACATGAAGCGGCCCGTCCGTACCTCGCCACATCGGGTCGCCCCCGTGCCCGGCGCTGTTCCAGGTTTCCATCCGTTTGAAATAGGGAAGCACGTTCTTGTAGGCCCAGCCATCAGCACCGACATCCTGCCAATGGTCATAGTCCAGCGCGTGACCGCGCACATAGACCATCCCGTTGATTGACGACGACCCACCGATGACCTTGCCGCGTGGCGTCGCCAAACGTCGGTTGTTCAACTGTGGTTCCGGTTCGCTTTGGAACCCCCAATCGTATAGGGGCATGTTCATCGGGTAGGACAGCGCCGCGGGCATTTGAATAAACGGCCCCACATCCGAGCCGCCAAATTCGATCACCAGAACCGAATGTTTGCCATTTTCTGACAGCCGATAGGCCATCGCACACCCGGCAGAGCCTGCGCCGACGATGATGTAATCTGCATTCAGCTTGGTCATGATCAGTACGGAGCCTCAACCGGTGTCATGCGCACAAAAACCGTCTTGAGTTGGCTGTAGTGCTCGATTGCAGCCTTCGAGTTCTCGCGCCCAACGCCCGATTTCTTCATTCCGCCAAAGGGTATCTCGACGGGTGCGTCGTTGTAGGAGTTGATGAAACAGGTGCCCGCATCCAAGCGGTCAATCACCCGATGCGCGCGCGTCAGGTCCGAAGTGAACACACCCGCTGCCAGCCCCAATTCGGTGTCGTTAGCACGGGTGATCATCTCGTCTTCGGTTTCGAACTCAAGTATCGACATGACCGGGCCGAAAATCTCTTCCCGCGCGATGGTCATGTCATCTTGCACACCCGAGAAGATGACCGGTTCAATAAAGAACCCATCTCTGTCGATCTGTGCGCCGCCATAAGCGAGGGTTGCGCCTTCTGCTTTGCCTTTGGCGATGTAGCCTTCGACGATCTCAAGCTGGCGGGCCGATACCATTGGACCCATCTGGGTTTCCTCGTCCCTTGGATCGCCGATGATGATCTTTGATGTGCGCTCGATCAGGCGCTCCAGAAATCGGTCCTTGATCCCGGATTGTACAAAGACACGTGTTCCATTCGAACAGACCTGGCCGGTCGAATAGAAGTTGCCCAGCAGCGCGCCGCCAACCGCGTCTTCAAGCGACGCATCGTCAAATACGATCAAAGGAGACTTGCCGCCCAGCTCCATCGTCACATGTTTCATGCCCGCTGCCGCCGAGGCATAGACCTTGGCTCCGGTCGCAGCCGACCCCGTCAGTGAGACCTTATGAATATCAGGATGCTGGGTCAGCGCAGCGCCCACATCGCCATAGCCTTGTATGACGTTGAACAGACCGGCAGGCGCACCTGCCTCAATCAGAATCTCGGCAATTTTCAATGCGCTCAGCGGCGTGAATTCGGACGGCTTGAAGACCATCGCGTTTCCACAGGCCAGGGCAGGGGCCCCTTTCCAGCACGCGATCTGAGTGGGATAGTTCCACGCTCCGATGCCGGCACACACGCCCAGAGGGACGCGTTTTGTATAGGCCCAATCTTCACCCAGCGGGATATGTTCGCCGGTCAGGCTAGCGGCAAGCCCGCCGAAATACTCCAGTGCATCCGCGCCCGAGGTTGCATCGGCGCAGATCGTCTCCTGCAGCGGTTTGCCCGTGTCATGGGTCTCCAACCAGGACAGATCATGATTGCGCGCGCGGATCAGATCTGCGGCGCGTCGCAGAACCCGGCCCCGCTCGGTACCGGTTTGTTTGGCCCACTCAATCTGCGCTGCGCGCGCCGTTTTGACGGCAAGCTCGACAATCTCGGGTGTGGCCGAATGCAGGCGGGCGATTTCTTCGCCATTTGCCGGGAAGACGCAGGAAATCGGAGTTCCGTTTGCATCCTCGATATAGGCGCCATTCACGAAATGGCTGGCCTTTGGTTGAAAGTCCATCTTGATATTCCGTTATGTCATCGGGGCTGTTGCTCAGCACCGCTCGGACAGGTTTTTGACCAGTGAGGTGTTCGAAATCTCGCCCAGGCGCGATCCGTCGCGCATAACGATCAAAGGCGTTCCGTCATCGGGCAGAATTGACATGACGTCTTTGACGGCCATTTCTGCCGGAATCTCGCGCCCTTCCGCCTGACCGGGTGGCCCCATGACATCTTCGGCAGTCAGTACGCCCAGAGGATTCATGTGATTGACAAATTCCGTCACATACTCATTCGCGGGGTCCGTATAGATTTCCTTTGGTGTTCCGCTTTGCACGATGCGCCCACCTTCGAGGATGGCGATTTTGTCGCCCAGCTTGAAGGCTTCGTCCAGATCGTGGCTGACAAAGATGATTGTGCGTTTGAGTTTGCGCTGAAGTTCCAGCAACTCATTTTGCAGATGGTTGCGGATTAGCGGGTCCAAGGCTGAAAACGGCTCGTCCATCAACAGGATCGGCGCCTCGGTGACAAAGGCACGCGCCAGCCCAACGCGTTGCTGCATGCCACCCGACAGTTCTGAAACCTTCAGATCGGCCCATTCGGACAGACCAACAAGCTCCAGTTGTCGGTCCACGCGCTCGATGGTCTCTTTTTGCGGCGCGCCGCTCAGTTCCAGCCCAAGGCCGACATTTTCACGGACGCTGCGCCAGGGCAGCAGGCCGAATTGCTGAAACACCATCGCAACGCTGCTTTGACGGATGGATCGCAGGGTGGACGCATCTGCGCGGTTTACGTTGACCAGTGATCCTTGATGGCGCAATTGCACATCGCCGCGCACCACGGGGTTCAGGCCATTCACACTGCGCAGCAGAGTTGATTTGCCGGAACCGGACAGGCCCATCAGGACGAGAATCTCGCCCTCATCCACCGTCAGCGAGCAATCATGGACCCCCAGAACCTGACCCGTCAGATCGCGGATTTCGGCGCGGTCTTTGCCCTGATCCATCTCGGGCAAGGCGCGTTTAGGATTGTCTCCAAACACAATCGAGACATTGTCGAACTTGACTGCGGTTGTCATGGTCAGCGCTCCATTCTCAGCATGCGGTCAAGCGCGATGGCGATGACCACGATGACCAAGCCGCTTTCGAACCCAAGCGCCGTGTTGACCTGGTTCAAGGCACGTACAACCGGAACCCCCAGACCGCTGGCCCCTACCAGAGCCGCGATAACGACCATCGACAGTGACAGCATGATGGTCTGATTCAAGCCAGCCATGATTTGCGGAAAGGCCCACGGGATTTCAACTTTGACCAGCTTCTGAAACGGGGTCGCGCCAAAGGCATCTACGGCCTCGAGCAGCGATTCGGGTGTGGACGACACGCCCAGATGGGTCAGGCGGATCGGAGCGGGCAGAACGAAGATAACCGTCGCAATCAGTCCGGGCACCATGCCGATGCCAAAGAAGACGATCGCAGGGATCAGATAGACAAAGGTTGGAAGTGTCTGCATCAGGTCCAAAACTGGCCGCAAAAAGCTGAAAAATCGCGGGCGATGGGCTGCGGCAATTCCAATTGGCACGCCGATTGACATGCAGACGACACAGGCCGACAAAACCAGCGTCAGGCTTTCGGTGGTTTCTTCCCAATAGCCTTGGTTGATCACAAACAGGAAGGATAGAAACACCAACAAACTGGTCTTCCAATTGCGCTGCAAAAGATAGGAAATTGCGGTAAATGCAAGCACCGTAATCAGCGGGTTGGGGGTTTGAAGAACCCACAAAATACCGTCAATCAGCGCCTCGAGGCCCGCTGCCAGGGCGTCAAAGAAGAATGCACCCTTGTTCTGCACCCACAAAAAAATCTGTTCGAGAAACTTCCCGACCGGGATTTTCGAACCCTCTAGCCAATCCATGGTTTCCCTTTCGCATCACAAAAAATCTCCGACCCCCACGGAGAAATAAGGGCCGGAGACAGAGTTGGTTTTCAGCTGAGATCAGAGACCCAGAGCGCTTTTGACCGCGGCATTCGCGTCACCGCCATCCAGTGTTGTGACCCCGTCCAGCCAAACCTCAACAGTGTCCATATTGCCTGCGAGCCAGGCCTTGGCCGCGTCTGCCGGATCTTGACCATCTTCCAGAATGGCCGCCATGATTTCGTTTTCCATCGGCAGCGTGAACTCAAGATTGGTCAGCAACGCGCCAACGTTGGGGCATTCGGTGACATAGTCACTGCGGGTGTTGGTATAGACGTCGCCCTCGGCGCCGAACCATTCCTCACCGCCCGTCAGGTAGGTTAGCTCCATATTCGAGTTCATCGGGTGCGGTGCCCAGCCCAGGAACACCACGGGTTTGCCACGGCCGTCGATGCGCGATGCTTGCGCCAGCATGCCCTGTTCCGAGCTTTCGACCAGGTTCATCGCGGATAGACCAAACTTGTCTTCGGCAATCAGGTCCAGAACAATGCGGTTACCGTCATTGCCCGGCTCGATCCCGTAGATGGTCCCATCCAGAGCGTCGGCATGTGTGGCAATGTCGGCGAAGGTGGCAATTCCCAGATCACGACCCGCCGCATTGGTGGCCAGGGTGTACTGAGTGCCTTTCAGGTTGGCCCGCACGGTGTCGACAGTACCAGCTTCGCGGTAAGGGGCGATGTCGGCCTCCATCGTGGGCATCCAGTTGCCCAGGAAGACATCCACATCCCCCAGTTCGAGCGATTTGTAAGTCACCGGCACGGACAGGACTTTGACATCCGTCTCATAACCCAGCGCTTCAAGAATGGTTGTGGTCGTCGCTGTGGTCGCGGTGATGTCTGTCCATCCCACATCCGAAAATGTAACCTTGTCGCAGGCGGCATAAGCTGCGTTTGCGCTCAGAAGCGCCGCCAGCGCCGTTGCAGTCACTTTAAAAGACATCATGTTCTCCCGTTGGTTTCTTGTATATTTGTTGACGTATAATCAAAAAATTGATTCATTAGTCAATAATCAATTTATTTGACCCTGTTTCTATGATGAACTAGGCGCTGGATATGCCAAGAACAAAAATCAAAGACATACGCAAAAACGAGATCATCGAAGCCGCCATTGCCGAGATTGGTCGGACCGGATCAACCGATATTACGGTTGCAAAGATCGCGGATGTTGCCGGAGTGTCCAGCGGGTTGGCGCATCATTATTTTGGCAGCAAGGAACAGATCTTGATCTCGGCCATGCGGCGTATTCTGACGATCTTTGGGGCCGATGTACGCAAAGGGTTAGCGCGATCACAGTCGCCTGAACAGCGCCTGGAAGCCATTGTTATATCGTGTTTTTCCAGCCAGAACTTCCGTCCGGGGATCACCAATGCCTGGCTGAGCTTCTATGTGCAGGCGCAATATTCCAAAGACACTGAACGCCTGTTGCATATCTACTATCACAGGCTGCAATCCAATCTGAAAAGCAATCTGAAACCACTTGTCGGCACGCGGGCTGAAGAGGTTGCGGTGGCGCTGGCATCGTTGATTGATGGGCTCTACATTCGATTGTCGTTCAAGGGCGGCAACCTCAGCCCGGATGACGCAACCGATATTGCCTTAGGCTTTCTGCGTCAGAGCCTTTCAGCCACTTCCGCATAACATCATCTGTGCCTGATACGGTTATTTCCCGGTAGGTGAACTGCCAATCTATAGGCGAATGTGATCTGTTTCACGGCGTACAAAAGCGCTCTGTGATAAAGACCGGCACGCGGTGACGTTATTTTCGCGTCAGCGTTCTAAGACCAATTCAATTTAAAATTTTTGTTTTAAAGGAGTGTTAGACATGGCAGTCAACCGCCGAGAGGCCGCATTTGAAGGCCGGGTTTCCGCTGCACGCATGGCGCGTGACCGGGTGCATCCAGACCATACCGCCAATGGCGACGAGCAGAGATACGCCACTGCACATTATCCGATGAGTTTTACCAAAGGGCTTAATCATAACTCTGCGACCGGGCTTGTCGATGACAAAGGGCATTTCGAAGCGTTTCGTCAGGCCATTGATGAAGGCTGGATCGAGCCGTTCACATCCCGGGTTCCTGTACCGACCCCGCCTAGGGGAAAGGGGCGCAGAAAGTGGGAAGCACCGACCGCCGGAGTGGTCTACGACCTTGAAGGACCCGATGCGCAGGCCGTAACTATGCCGCCGGCGCCCGAACTCTGTAGCGACGAGCTGACCTTTGAAATGGCCGAAGTCTACGAGTTGGCCATTTTGCGCGATGTGTCATTTTCACAGTTTCAAACCGGTGGTGCTCAGCTGTCCAACTCCGTTGCGCGGCTGAATGCGCTTGATTTTGCCCAAGCCGGTTTCCCAGGTGGCAGAGGTCGCACGAGTGCGACAACAACAACGCTGGATGCTCAAACTGCCTTCAGAGGTTCGTCTCCAGGCTGTGATAAGGGACCGTACCTGTCACAGCTCATGTTGATTGGTACCCGCGATCAGGCTGGATCCGTTGATCTAGAGGACGGATTGATCAGCTTTGGTGCTCAGCAGGTAGACCAGCGTGTTTTGGTTGCCGCAAAAGGCGATGACTACATGAAGACATGGAAAGAGTGGCTTGATGTTCAACAGGGCTATGACGTCAATATGTGTGGCGCTGGTCAGGATTTTAGCGAGAAGAAGCGCTGCTTCATAAAAACACCGCGCGATCTGGCTACGTATGTGCACTACGACGCGCTCTATCAGGCCTATCTAAATGCTTGTCTAATCCTGCTGGGAATGGGCACGCCGTTTGATCCGGGGTTTGCAAATCTCTCGGGCATGCGCGATGTCTATGATCCTAGTTCGGGTCAGCCACAGAATGCGGGCGGGTTTGCCCTATATGGTGGTCCGCATATTCTGACTCTGGTGACCGAAGTGGCGACACGCGCGCTGAAAGCGGTTCGGTTCCAAAAGTTCAATAACCATCTGCGTCTGCGCCCTGAAGCATTGGCCGCGCGGCTCGCGAAGGCCGACGTGATCGAGCAATATCACCCCAGTCTTTGCGGGGCTTTCAGCAAGATGTGTGATGATCTGATGTCGAACAAAGGGCGCGATGGTAAATCGACCCTCGACAAGATCGCACACGGTAACCCAAGGCAGCCAAAGCAATTCAACAAAGGTAACTTTTTGCTGCCTATGGCCTTCGGTGAAGGTTCTCCGATGCATCCCGCTTATGGTGCCGGGCATGCGACCGTTGCGGGCGCCTGTGTAACAGTGCTGAAAGCCTATTTTGACACCAGCACAGTTCTGGGCAAAAACGCTGATCGCGATAGCTGTAATTGTGGCAAGGACGGGTTCTACCGTTCTATTTCTGAGGCGAGCGAATATACAACGCCGAAGAAAGGCTGTGATAAGCTTGACCGCAAGGTGGTCAAGTGCCCACTGAACCTGGAAGGTGAGCTGAACAAGCTTGCCGCTAATATCTCAATCGGGCGCAATATGGCCGGTGTGCATTATTACTCTGACTACTATGACAGCCTGCGCATGGGTGAAGAAATCGCGATTGCCATGCTCGAGGAACAGGCGATCTGCTACCCGACTGATCCCTTTGTCCTGTCGGTTCCCACGTTCGACGGTCCGGTGCGCCGGATTGGAAACCGGTAACCAGAAGAAGGTGCCCCCGTTTTTTTCGGGGGCACTGTTTCATTGGCCGATAAGTTGAAAAAACTCAACAAGTTGGCCGTTTGGGTCAGTGGTCTTGAGCAAATGTATGCCTGGTTCTTCAATAATCTCGGGTGCCTCAGCGCCTGTGTTTTGAATGCGGGTACGTAGCGTGCTTAAGTTGCCTGAACGAATATACGGGACCGCGCCGGTGCCTGCTTGGGCGTCAGGCGCGTATTTATTGCGTGACACGATCGCAAACCAACCGCCCGATATATCGAAGGCGACAAACCCCTCTAGTTGGATCATCGGATCCCGCGCGAATAGCGTGCGATAGAACGTTTCGGATTTTTGCATGTCATCGGTGTGCACATAAACACCCATGGCCAAGAGCGCCACGTCTTGTGCAGCTGAACCACCGCTGCCCGCACAGAGCATTGCAAGTGTCATAGATAGGATGTGCTTCATTCATTTATCTCCTGTATCAGGTCTGATCTGATATCTACACACCCTCTGCTGACAGCATATTGTCACCATGGTGTCAGCATGGATATCTTACCCCACAAGGAGAGTGGAATGAGACGCGGTGACAGGCTGTTTGAGATCATTGAAATTCTGCGACGAGCTAAGGTTCCGATCTCGGGTCAGGCGATTGGCGCTGAGCTTGGCGTGACCAAAAGAACCATCTATCGCGACATCGCTGCCCTGATGGCCCAGGGCGTACCAATTCAAGGCGAAGCAGGCGTTGGCTATGTGCTGGAGGCGGGCTTTCACATGCCGCCTCTAATGCTGACTTCGGACGAGATTGAAGCGGCAATTCTTGGCGCGCAATGGGTGCGAACGCGTGGCGAGCCAGAGCTGGCGCTGGCTGCGGAAAAGTTGTTGTCAAAGATCGAAACGGTCAGCCCGGCACGGTTCGAGGCGTCGTTTGCTGCCCCCATCCTAAGCGTCGCGCCCGTTGATCCTGTGTCAGAGGTCTTGTCAGCGGCTGACATTCGCAAGGCCATTCGGCAACGAGCGAAGATTTCGCTGACCTATCGTGACAGCAAGAATACTCTGACGGACCGGGTGATCTGGCCGATCCTACTGGGCTATCGGGACGCGGGCCGGATCATTGCAGCTTGGTGCGAACTTCGAGAGAGGTTTCGATACTTCAGAACCGAACTGATCGTTCAAGGACAGATTTTGTCGGACAAAGTCCCTCGTCGGATGGACCTCTTGCGGGCCGAATGGCGCGCAGCGATGGAGGCTGAGCGCAAGCGGTACACCCTGGGGTCAAGCAGTTAGCCACCGGGTGTGCACCAGGTCGAGTATGCTGACATCAATGCCTGCAACTCTTCGGGGCTGGTCGGATACCTGTCGTAGCGATGGACAGAGGGAGTGTTGGACCATTCCAACTTGTCTTCGCGCATAACCTCAAGAAAAGGTTCAAACTTGTCTGCCTCGTCCAACACGGATGTGCGCAGGTTGATCCGGTCTGTTTGGCCGACCTCGGAATAGACAAAGCAAAGGCAGGAACGGCAGTAGAAATGCCGTCGCTCAGCCGAGTGTCGCCCGCCTGTTACCAGCGCGCCGGTGCATTCAAAGCTGTCGCGCGGAAACATCGTGGTCAACGAAAATGCGCTGGCGGTGAGTTTCTGGCAGTCGGCGCAATGGCAAGCCACTGTCAGCAGGGGCGGGGCCGTGATGTTTACACGCACTGCGCCGCAAAGACACTGGCCAGTATATGGGGGTTTTGGAATGCCCATATCAAACGGTTCCTTTTTCTAGGGTGAGGGTGCCCGCTAGCGAATGGGAGAGCTGATATCCACGGCTGTTCCGGTGGGGTCGCGCAACATCAGGCGTCGCTGGCCGTAGAACAGATCGGTCGGGGGCTGGATAATCTCGGCCCCGTTTGCAATGGCTTTGCGATACAACTCCTCGACGTCGTCGACGACGAAGGTGAGGATCGCACCAGCGGGCGGCCACGCCAGAAATTCTGGAACCGACTCGTGATCTTTGTCAAGAATGCCCAGCTCGAATCCGGGCAGACCATCATCGGACAAAATGATGAACCATCCAAAATCACCGCTGCGTGTCAGGCCAAGCAGATCTTCCTAGAACGCGGCCGTCGCAGCGACATCATGGGTCAGGATGTTGGTAAAAGCTCGTTTCATCAAAAGGACCTTATGCAAATAGTTCAATCTAAATGGATTTGATCCCACCCATTAAAGGGTGGGACCGTGTATCATTCAAAAGCACTATAGGCCGTCATCACCTGACTGGAACTGGTATCTCGCAGGGCTACGATCTTCTTGTACTCGTCCGAGGTATTCCACCGTTCCAAGGTTTCGATGTCAGGGAAGCTAACAACAACGACCATGTCACCCTCGGTATCCGTACCGTTGAGTGTGGCACTCCGCATCCCTTTGAACAGGGCTTTGGCGCCGTATGGGCGGGCGATCTCTTGAGTCTTGGCCATATAGTCCCGAAATCCGGCAGGATCGGTTACTTTGATGGTCGATATCATTAGTGCAGTCATGTCAGGCGACCTCTCTGGAGCTTAGAACATTGGAAACGGCATGGGTGCGGCGCCAGGCGGGGTCGTCCTGACTGAATTTAGGGATTGCGATCGAAACAAAATCACGGTCATTCGCAACCTGGTCCAGATCGGGTGGCTGGGTGAGCAACATTCTGACAAAGCCGCCCATTGCCGCGATTGTACGTGATGTGCTGCGGAGCAAATCCGGGCGTGCAGCGACTGTTCGCTTTGCGATGGTCAAAAAACTCTCAGGCTCTCGTCCACCTAACCGTGCGACAGCGTCCGTTGGCGCGTTCACAGCAAAAGTTCCTCGCCTGTATTCTTCGCAATAAAGAGCGAGCTGCGAGGCCGCGGCTTCGGAGTAATTTGACGGGGGCATCGCTTTGAGCGCTTTCAGCATCATTCGTTCCGAGATATCCATGTACCGCACGCGACGCCCAAGTGCTTCACCAATGTCATTAGCAATCTGGTTTGGAGAGATCAGCTCGGGCCCCGTGGGTCGATAGGTTTGACCACTATGTGTTTCTGGATCCAACAAGGCAGCAACAGCGACACGCGCAATATCCTCGTTCGAGGGCGGGGCGTTTTTGCAGGTCTCTCCGTCGCCCAACGGCATCGCGAGTATCCCGAGATGGGCTGCCAGCCCAACACCCATAAGATAGTTGTCCGCAAACCATCCCGGATTGATCGTGGTCACGCTCATTTCTGGGCGCATGCCAATCAGTATGTCGCTGATATACACCTCGCGCGTGAACAGAGATGGATGATCAACGCTTGAAAGCCATTGCCCAAGTGTGACCACATGCTCGATCTTGGCTTCAAAGGCTGCCGCAGTGAAGGCAGCATTGAAGTGTAATCCGTTAGGAGCGGTCGGGGCACATTGATAGGCGCGTTGCACACCTTGCATGGCTGTGCGCAAATCGCTCATATCATACTGATTACCAACGAAAACCTCAGCGCCAGCCGCTTTCAGGCGATCTGCGCGATGATCTCTGGAACGCACAAAGGCGCGGACGCGGACACCCTTGGTAAGCAATTGAAGGGCTACGGGCAGGCCGGTTTTTCCAGCAGCACTTGTCACCAAAATCCTGGGCTGTGTTGACATTGCATCGACTCCATTCCATTCGATGGTTAAGGGAATAAAGCGGTCACTTTAAAAAATAAAGTAACGAAATCGTGAGGTAGGCAATGGCTAAGCCACGCTCGTATAAACTGCTCTGTCCAATCGCACGCGGATTGGATCGCGTAGGTGACAGATGGACGTTGTTGATCTTGCGTGACCTGCATGCCGGTCCAGCGCGATTTACCGATCTGCAAAGCGGGCTCAGCGGGATCGCTGCTAACCTGCTGACCGATCGGCTTGCCAAGCTGGTCGCAGATGGGCTGGTTGCCAGACGCGATGGCCCCCATGGTGCGATGCTGTATGAACTGACAGATTTAGGGCGCCGAACAGGCAACCTGATTTTCGAGCTGGCAATGTTTGGTGCACTGTTTCCCAATACGGGCGAAATTGTCCGTCCCGGAAACCTGCGTACAGTCGCAGTAACGCTCAATGCTGCCGCGCAACGTGTTCGCGCCGGGGATCTGAGTGTGGTGGCAAGCCTTCTTGTGGATGGCGAGGCGTTTGAACTGAAGGCCTCAGACGGATCTGCAAGTGTATCTTATGCAGCAGCAACAAACCCTGATGTCGTGCTGCACACCAGCTATGCCTCTTTGCTGGCGCTGTCAGAAGGTGAAATGACACGGCAATCATTTCTAACCGACCATTCCACGATTGAAGTAAACACAACCGGAAAGGATCAGGCTTTGCTAGAGCTTATGAGTTTGATTCTGGGCGTGTTTCAGCAACATGCTTAGTCCGCTAGTAGATCATACCCCGCAGTCAGCTAGCAGCAGCGAATGCATTCAAAGCGTCGCGCGTTTCTTCATCTACTGGAAACATCAGCTCGATATTCAGATCGGCGACCACAATGTCTTCTGCGGTGCGAAACTGGGAAAAGGTGGAAAACAGGCTGAGGCGCAAGCCACCAGCTCGATATATTGTGGGGATCACAGGTGGCAACGGTCCGGTAGGTCGCCAGGCTGCAATGGCCGGATCGGCGGCCAACCGCGCGACGGCTTCGTCCAGTTCGGATACTCCGCCGGCCTGTAAACTCTCGGAACGTAGGCGGACCATCGTATGATGGCCAACCTCTCCCCAGTTTTCGATAATGCTGGGCCCCCAATCCGGGTCGCAAATTGCTTTAAGCAAGCTATCGCCCTCGGACAGTCCAGCAACCTTCAACAACGCTCTTGCCGCTGTATTGAGATGCCGCAATCGCCAAAGCCCGTCCAGAACAATCGCGGGGTAGGGATCGTGTCTGGACAGAAGATGTGTGATTGCATCATTGATGGGTTTCAGCAAGGCGCTGTCGGGGGCTTCCTGCCTATAGAGGGCGGCAAACCCGGCCCCGTACAACAGGCGATTTCGCTCGGGTCTAGGGACATCCAGAACCTCGGACAGGTGCAGAACCATATCGCGGCTGGGTCGGGCGCGACCGGTTTCCAGAAACGAAATATGACGCGCTGAAACATCCGCGAGACCTGCCAGTTGCAGCTGGCTTAGCCCACGGGTGCTGCGCCAGCCTTTCAGCAGCGAACCGAACTGTGCCAAAAACTGTCCTCCTTCACGACTGTGCGCCACCTAAATCACAATCCTTACCTGGCAGGTAATTGCTTACATTACCTGTGCAGACTTAGATCTCAATCATCGATTAAAAAGAAAGGACATGCCATGGACCTGCAAGAGAAGCTTTTGAAGACCGGGGCCGGGTTGGTGATTTTGTTCGGCGGCGTCATCTGGATGGGGGCCCATCCCGCCATGGCTGCGGTGCCAACCTTTTTGGGCGATCTGATCTTTTGGCCGCTCGATGGCGCGCAGAGACTTACGTCCGAGGGGGCAAGACTGCTCAGCGCGATCGGCGGGGGGATCATGGTCGGTTGGGGTATCCTGCTCTGGGCGCTCGCGGGCGAGGGGATGCGCATTGCGCCTGCATTCTCAAAACGGGTCATCCTTCTATCGATCTGGACATGGTTCTGCGTCGACAGCCTGGGGTCTGTGCTGGCGGGCGCGCCGTTCAATCTGATCGGCAACCTGGTGTTCCTGGGGATGTTCACCATTCCGTTTCTGGACCGTTTCGCCTCAAAGGGTGCATCGACAGCAAAAGCCAACTAAGGGCGTTTCCAGCCGAGGGCCTCATGAACGTTCTGTTTCATGGGCCCAGATGCCGGTGGGTGATATCGATATCAACGACGCACGGCGTGGAAACCCCAAGTTTTTCTGCCAGCCGGCGCGAAAATGAAACGGTCATGACGGCGGTTTGATTGATCCGTGTGTCACTGGCGACAAGGGTCTTCAGCTCAGTGGTGCTGGTTACTGCACCGAACATAGTACGCTCGGTTTCGACCACTGTGCCGTGCCACTGATTTGGGCCTTGTTTGGTCCAGCGCACATCTGCATCCAGCACGCGGTTAAACTGTTTGAAATCGAACGGGGCCTTAAAGGTCATCGAGTCGTGATACAGGATTTCGGTCTGGGGCCCGCTTTTGATCTCTTGCTGAATCTCAGGTGTGCAGCCGTTGACCTGACGAACGGTTGTTGCGCCTTGCCAGACACCATCTTTGGGCCGGATATCAGCAGCCAAGGCCTTTTGCGCCGAGGCGATGCCAAAAGCCAGCAGCATTGCAAGCAACAGCAGCAGGGCTTTTTTGGTGTCCGTATCCAGAACACGACCGGATTTGTAACGTCTTTGAATGAAAATGCGTTTTCTGTGCTTATGTTGCACGTTTCTACTCCTTTGTTTCATGGCCCCTGCGCAATCACGCGGTGGTGGGGAAAAGCTAAGCCGAACAACATGTTTTAAGCGTCTCGACCCATCGGCGAGAACAGTTCGGGATGTCCCGTTCGACCGGACGGGACGGCATTTAATCGGATGAAGGATAGTTTGGTGCTGCGTCTGATCAGGGCGTTTTGCCGATGCGCCCGTGATGGGGTGCATGTCGAAACGCCTTGTCAGTCACACGCCCGACGGTGCCTGACCGTCATCAAAACAGTAAGAAGATTGAGGAAATTCATGACATTGAATTCTCGTAGTTGCGGAAGGTTTGCCGCAATTGGATTTGGCGTTGTGCTGAGCAGCACGCCACTATCCGCCCAGGTTGCCAATACCTTATCAGCTTCGGACAAAGACTGGGCATTTTACATCGGGGCAGGCGGTGGATTGGTCCCCGAATATCAAGGATCGGATGAGTATGAACTGGCACCGCTGGTCACTTTTGAAGGCGTCTGGCGAGACAGGTTTGTAATCTCGGATCAAGGGCTGGGCGCCTTTCTGTACGATCAGAATGGGTTTCGTGTGTCTGCGGCTGTTGGCTATAGCGGCGGACGGGACGAAGACGATAGCGACGATCTGAAAGGACTGGGCGATATCGACAATAGCGCTGTGCTGTCGCTGGGTACTCAGTTCGATCTGGGTCAAAGCCTGACTGCGACGGCGGATGTCAGGAAGTTTCTGGGTGGCTCGGAAGGTACTGTTGTGTCACTGGGTCTGCAAACGCAGGTGCCGTTTGGCGTGATCCGTGGTGCGCTGGCCCCCACAGGTCGGTCTTACAGCGATGAAACCAGCCAAAACGGCGTTGTTCTGATAGGCGGGGTCTCTGTCGATTGGGCGGATGAGGACTATAACCAGAGTTTCTTTGGTGTGACCTCAGCCCAATCTGCCCGTTCAGGTCTGCGCCAATACCGGGCGGAGTCCGGTGTAAATGCGCTGAATGTCGAACTTGGCGTCAGCAAACAGATCGGCAGAAGCTGGGGTGTCACCGGCCTATTGGCCTATTCGCGCCTGCTGGGAGACGCGGCGGACAGCCCGATTGTGAAATCCAAAGGAAACTATGCAGCCGTCGTGTCAATCGCCTACCAGTTTTAAGACCTGACAGACGATACCTCGTCGACTGAGCCAGCGCGGTGATTGTGCTGGTTCAGTTGCTTCCCAGACTAGTTGCGTACGTCAGAAGGCGTTTCCCCAGTCTCGCGCTTAAAAGCCTTGTAGAAGGCTGAGCGCGAATTGAAGCCAACATCATACGCGATGTTCAGAATGGTCTCGTCGGTCGAGGTCAATTGCTCGATTGCGTCATTGATCCGCCATCGGTTGATATAGTCGAAGAACGTGCTGTTCAGTTTGGCATTCAACGTTTGCGAAACATAATGCGATGTAACGCCGATATGCTTGGCCAGATCCCACAAGCTAAGATTCGGTTCGCGGTAGAGCAGGTCCTGTCTCATCGCCGTTTCGATTTTCTTCGCAATCCGCGCGGCGCGTTCTTCGTCAAGGGCAGATTTCTTGTATTTGCGCTCGGATGGCTCATCCGGGTCCGGCGGGTCGGAGACAGGTGTTCGGGTCAGGCCGGGACGTTGGCGTAGGCCCCATATGCCAATGACCCAGAATAGAAACAGCAGGGCAAGGCTTTCTAGGAAATCAAGCAGCTCGTCTTGCACCTCGAACCCGACGGCCTCGGACACTGTAAGTATGCTGACAGCAGCCGACAGAAACCAAAATGACATCGCTGCCAAAGTGATCACCCAAACCCAAGTCAGCTCTCGGTTTTCGGTGCTTGCAAACACTTCGCGCAACCGTTTTCGGTAGGTCATCAACATGCGGATGATCAGGATCAGGTAAACGGCCATTATGATCCGAAACAGTACGTCAGCGGTCAAAACCGCCAAGGCGATCAACACAAACCGCAACAACCGGGGATCGTCCTCAGGTAGGTCAACATCGCTCAGATCCGTTGGCAGAAACATCAGCGATGACATGAGCAGCCCGGATATGATGATCGGGGGTAGGTGATACCGCAGCCTAGGCTTGGGCGCTTCATCCGCTTCGCTGGTCAAGGCGCGGACATAAAGCCAGAAAAGAAAGGGGCTTGCGAAATCAAACAGAACGACAAGCACGCTAACGCGCATCACAAGATTGAACTCGTCCTCACTTCCCGACGCGTCGGCGATCAAAGCGCCAAGAGAGGACAGGCCTTGTATAAGAAACAGCGCGGCCAGTGGCATGAACACACCGGTATCGCGCTTTCGTAGAAACAGCAGGTTAGCACAAAACAGGCAGAGCCCGATAAAGGCGGTATCAACGAATTGGGTGGCGGATTCCAATATTACTTACTCTCTGAAAATCGACCACGGATGGTCTTGCGCTGCAGCCTCTTCATGCCCTCTACAGCATGCGATCTGACATCTACCAATTTCATGGGATTTGTCGTCTCTTTTGATCGGACAGGACGTTTGAGACTGCGTTAGACAGGTTTAATCTATATTCTTGCGCGGCCGTTCGGCGCGCTACGACTTGGCGTGGCGTGCCAGAAACTGCGAGAACCGGGCCAGCCCGGCTTTCAAATCTTCGGTTGGGTTGGTGTATCCAAGCCGCAGCCAGCCCTCCATGTCCATTGCGCTGCCCGGCGTCAGCATCACACCTTCTTCTTGCAACAGCGTCACGCATAGATCGCGCGAAGACATTGGTAGTTCGTATTTCAACAAGGCCGTAGTGCCGGATTTTGGCGGCACCCAGCTAAGCAGCGGTTCGTTTACGATCCAATCCTGAACGATCCGCAAGTTTTCGCGAGTGATCCGGTGCGCCCGCGCCAGTATCTTGTCGCGATGTTCCAGCGCCATGGCGGCTAGCATTTCGTCGATCTTGCCGACCGATATCGTGTTGTAGTCCCGGTGGATCATCACGTCATGCAGCAACTCTTTGGGTCCGGCGATCCAGCCAACCCGTAACCCGGCCAGCGAATAGGCCTTGGACATGCCTGCCGTGCTGATCCCTTTTTCGTACAGGTCTGCGACTGCGGCGGTGAAGCCGTCGCCTGTCTGATCTGTTCCGCGATAGACCTCGTCACAAAGCAACCAGGCATCGACACCACGTGCGATTTCGACGATTTGTTCCAGCAATGTGCGATCCATCAGCGACCCTGTCGGGTTGTTGGGATTGTTGATCGCAATCAGGCGCGTATCGGATCGCACCATCGCCCGCAACTCGTCCAGATCGGGCAAAAAGGCGTTTTCAGGCCGTAAGTGCAGCAGTTCGATTTCGGCACCGATGCTTTCGGGGATGGAATAGTGTTGCTGATAGGTCGGGATTACAGAGATCACGTGATCACCACGCGAAACCAGCGTCTGATGCACCAGAGAGTTCGCGCCGATGGTTCCGTGCGTTGTTAGGATATTATCACGGCCCTGACTGTCATACAGGCCACAGATCGCATCGCGCAGGCGTTCTGATCCTTCTATTTCGCCATAGGTCATCTTCATGGATGACAGATCATTCAGAATGCTATTGTGCTGACCCGCCATGTCGAACAGTTCGCCCAGCGTGATGGATTGAACGCAGGTCTCAGCCAGATTGAGTTCGCAGGTCGTCTCGAACTCATTCATCCACATCTCAACACCAAACGGTCTGATTTCCATTGGGGCTCTCCTACTTTCAGCATTTGGGGCGATGGCACGCAACGGACGCACGGTTATGAAGATGTCTTATACCGCCAAACCAGCCAAGCGGAAGATTGCGGGTTTGTGCCTGAAATGTATCCAGGGGTTTTACTGCACAAACCCGGATCCGACCCGAACATCGAGATGTCTGTTTTGAAACTGAAAATGTCGCAAGTCTCTCAGCATAAGAACCGCGCGACTCTATCCTGTGCATGTGAGGTGCCGTTGTTTGAGTCTCAGACAGCGGAGAATTGGGAAGCCGGTGAAATTCCGGCACTGCCCCCGCAACGGTAAGGAAGGTCAGGTTCGGCAATCAACCACTGGGACGAGGATCCCGGGAAGGTGTCGCAACCGGGCGCAAGCCCCTTTCAAGTCCGGAAACCAGCCTTGCAGATATGTCAAACCGCGGGTGGCGGTGGGGGCACATGTTTCGGACGTGATCCTCGCGCGCCTCCGGACGGTTCCTCCTTGTCATCTGCCCAAGCAATGCCGCGGGGCGCGGCAGGAGAGCCAGAAATGAACAGCATTCAAAGCCTGTTGGCACGTCGCATCCCTGATCACGCGCTCGAGCAGGCGTTTTATACAGACCCCCAGGTATTTCAGGCCGATCTTGAAGCCATCCACTATCGCGATTGGCTGTTTGCCATTCCGGCCTGCGAGCTGGTGAAAGCAGGGGACTACGTAACCTATACTGTGGGTGCCTACCGCGTTGTCATTGTGCGTGGTGCCGACAACCAAATCAGGGCATTTCACAACACCTGCCGCCACCGTGGTTCGATCATCTGCAAGGCTGCAAAAGGCAATGCGCCTAAGCTGGTTTGCCCCTATCACCAATGGACCTACGAGCTCGATGGTTCATTGCTGTGGGCGCGCGATATGGGGCCGGATTTCGATCCGAAACAGCATGGGTTGAAGACCGTCCATTGCCGTGAGCTTGCCGGGTTGGTTTACATCTGTCTTGCGGACAACGCCCCAGATTTCGACATGTTTGCCAATACCGCGCGCCCTTATCTGGAGCCGCATGATTTGGGCAACGCCAAAGTGGCTTTTGAAAGTTCGATTGTTGAGAAAGGCAACTGGAAGCTGGTTTGGGAAAATAACCGCGAGTGTTACCACTGCGGTGGCAACCATCCCGCGCTATGCCGCACATTCCCTGATGATCCTGCAGTCACAGGGATCGAAGGGGGTGAGACGCCGCTGCATATGCAAGCCCATTTTGACAGGTGCGAAGCCGCCGGGATGCCCTCGCAATTCTACCTGCATGATGACGGGCAATTTCGTATGGCCCGGATGCCTCTGAAAGAAGGGGCGCAAAGCTATACGATGGATGGGAAATCCGCCGTGCGGCGCTGGCTTGGCCGGTCGCCTTTTGCGGATGCAGGGGCGTTGTTGAAATTTCACTACCCAACAACCTGGAACCACTTTCTGGCTGATCATTCCATCGTGTTCCGCGTCACACCAATCAGCCCGATTGAAACCGAGGTCACAACCAAATGGCTGGTTCACAAGGATGCCGTTGAAGGGGTCGATTACGATCTGAAACGTCTGACCGAGGTCTGGATTGCCACCAATGACGAAGACCGTCAGGTGGTCGAGGATAATCAGTTGGGTATCAACAGCCCGGCCTATCTGCCTGGCCCGTATTCGCCGACGCAGGAATCTGGTGTGCTGCAATTCGTGGATTGGTATTGCAACACGTTGGCCGGTCGGACGGCCCTAGAAACAATCGCGGCGGAGTAACGGTGATGAAAGATCTCAACGCGGTTGCGAATATCTGGCAGGACAGCGAAACACTGGAATGCGTCTCGGTCGTGCCCGAGTTGGCCAACACTGCCAGTTTCACCTTTCGCGCTCCATCCGGCTCGATGTTTGCGTACCATCCAGGGCAGTTTCTGACCCTTGAAATCCCGGCTCCTGGACAGCCGGGTGGGATTGTGCATCGCACTTACACGATCTCTTCTTCTCCCTCGCGGCCACGGTCGATCACCATCACTGCCAAGGCCCAGCCCGACAGTATTGGAACGCGCTGGATGCTGGACAACCTGCAACCCGGCATGCGGATCAAAGCCATCGGACCAGCCGGGTTGTTTTCGAATGTTGAAAGCACCGCTGGCAAATATCTGTTCATCTCTGCTGGGTCCGGGATCACGCCGATGATGTCGATGACCACCTGCATGTGGGATGAGGGGCGTGATCTGGATATTGTCTTTATCAACTGCGCCAAGCGACCGTCCGAGATCATCTTTCGCCAGCGGCTGGAACACATGGCCAGCCGAACCCCTGGCCTAGATCTGAAATTCGTTGTTGAAGAGCCCGATCGCTATCGCCCTTGGACGGGGTATCAGGGGCAGTTCAACCAGTTGATGCTGGGCCTGATGGCGCCTGACTATTTGGAGCGTGAAGTCTATTGCTGCGGCCCGGAACCGTTCATGCAGGCGGTACGCGATGCTCTGGTCGGGCTGGGCTATGATATGGACAACTATCATCAGGAAAGCTTTGGTGCCCCGGTTGAAACCGAGGCCGATCAGCCAGAGCTGGATGATGTTATCCCAGATGATGACAGCAAGGCTGAGATTGTGTTCGCAAGCTCCGGCGTGACTGCCAAAGTTGCCGAAACCGACACGGTTCTGGTCGCTGCACGGTCGGTTGGGTTGAACATCCCCTCGGGCTGTACGTTCGGCGTTTGCGGGACCTGCAAGGTTAGAAAAACAGCAGGTGAGGTGCATATGGTTCACAATGGTGGGATATCCGAAGACGATATCGAAGCCGGTTACATTCTTGCCTGCTGTTCCAACCCGATCGGTAAGGTAGAAGTAGAGGTTTAGTCTCAAAACCGCCCCGGGATGCGCCCCGGGGCAGTTTGTTTATTCGGTCTATGACACGGTGAACTGCCCCATCATGCCGCAATCTTCATGTTCCAGGATGTGGCAGTGATACATATAGGGCGCGTCAGAAAGCGCATTATGGTCGAACCGCACCAGAACTTCGGACCAGCCATCCTCGACATGGACCATATCTTTCCAGCCTTGCGCATAGGCGGGGACGGGGTCTCCGTTTTGCGAGAGAATGCGGAAGGAACAACCGTGGATGTGAAAGGGGTGCAGTTGATCATCAACTGAGATACGCCAGATTTCGGTATCGCCTTTTCTGACCGTCTCATCAATCCGGTCCATTTTCATTGGCAAACCGTTGATGGCCATCGCGCCTGCATTGCCGCAGAAATTGTCCCACGCCAGCGCAAGTGCGGCAAGATCTGCCCCTACATTCATGTTCAACTCAAAGGATCGCGTGACTGTCGCCTCAGAGGGTTGGGCTGGGGAGAGATTGGCAAGTTTGGTCGGCATTGACCCGGTAAAACCGGTCTGTGCGGTTCTCGCCAACCGCAAAGCAGTCACTGTTTGGCTCCCTCCAAAAAGGTTGGCAAAGAACCCGCCACCGTTCCCGCTCAGATTGACATTCAAGGCGTTCGCCTCAAGCGCGCTCAAATCTACGAGCACCTCATACCTTTCACCAGGCGACATCAGGATGCTCTCCGCCTCGACGGGTGCGGGCAGAAACCCTCCGTCCGATGCAATCACCGTGATGGGTCCGGTTTCCATCGACAGGCCAAGGAAGCGCGCGTTACAGGCATTCAGAATGCGAAGCCGCACAAGGCCGGTCGGAACCGCTTGCGCAACGGGTGCGATGGCGCCGTTAACGATAAGGGTATCGCCTTCAAAGCCATCCTCAAAAACGGCCGCAGACACATTGTAGCTCATGGGTCCATTTGCATCGAACATCTTATCCTGAAGGATCAGCGTGAAGTCATCGACGCCATAGGTCTGCGGCAAATCGGCTGAAAGGCTGCCGTCATCTTCGACCAACAGGACACCGGCAAGCCCTTGATAGGTCTGGCGCGCGGTTTTGCCATGCATATGCGAATGAAACCAGTTCATCGAAGCGTGTTGAACAATCGGCACATCCGGCGACCAGACGCTGCCATGCGCGATCTCTTGATGCGGCCCGCCGTCCACATCTCCCGGAATATGCAGCCCGTGCCAATGAAGGGTCGAGGTGTCACCTATGTTGTTAACTACGTCAAAGGGCAGGGTTTGGCCTTGTTTAGCCTTAAGAACCGGACCGAGGTAGCTGTTATTTATCCCGAAAGTCTCGCTTTGTGCGCCAGTGCCAAAGTCATGCGCCGATGGGTTCAGTGTCAGCGAAATGCGTTCTTCGATCCCGTTTGTAAGGTCCGTCATTGGAACTAGCGGCAGGATGCGCGGGGCAGATTGGGCCCAGGCCATGCCACCGCCTGCAGCCAAGGCAGTTGCCCCAGACGTTTTCAGAAATGTTCTGCGATCCATTGAAGTCACTAATAAATATCAACTAAGATTGATGAAATAGGTATGAAGGCAAATTGTCAACCGTGATTGATAAACACGACAATGACTTTCTGGGCCAGAACATCAAAGGAATGATGATGACTTTGATCGCCCATTGGAACGCGCGCATGGATGATGCTCGGGCACAGACAGAGTTTGCCGCGATACGGCCCGCAGATATGCAGGTCTTTGCCCAGCTGCGCGGGCGCACGGTTAAACTCTCTGTCATTCATCGAGAGATGGGGTTTTCCCGTCAGGCCGCGCAGCAGGCGGTTGACCGATTGGTCGCACAGGGCATGGTTAGGGTTGATGCGGGGCCCGACAGTAAGCGCGATAAGGTGGTGACAATAACAGAAAAAGGTCACCGCTGGCGCAAATGCGCCGCAGATCAGATCAGAGGGATTGAGGCGGAAATCGCCGAGACCTTGGGGGACGATAGCAAAGAGCATTTGCGCACTTTGCTAAAGGAGCTTGTTGCAACCACCCAAGCTTAGGGGCGGCCATTCCGGGCAATAGCTAGCGCCTTATCTGGTCGCTTCGAACAAGCCTCGGATATTTTGTGCCGTGAGCGGGACTGGATTGCCGCCTACGCTTGGGTCGCGCAAAGCGGCCTCGGTCAGCGCATCGAAATCCGGGTCTTTGACACCCAGTTCGGTCAGCGTAAGCGGAATGTTGAATGACGCATTGAAGTCGTCGACAAAAGCACAGAACCCGTCAAACCCGCCGTCAATCCCCAGATAGGCGGCCGCCTGATCAAACCTCGTGCGGATGGCGTCGGCGTTGAACTTCAAAACAGCGGGCATAAACACGGCATTGGTCGTGCCGTGGTGAGTATGATGAACTGCGCCAACGGGATGGCTGAGCGCGTGGATCGCTCCCAAGCCTTTCTGAAACGCCGTCGCGCCCATAGCCGCCGCGCTCATCATCTGGCCGCGTGCTTCCAGATCGCTACCGTCTGCATAGGCACGGGGCAGATACTCTTTGACCAGACGCATCCCCTCCAGCGCGATGCCTTGGCTCATGGGATGATAGTGCGGGCTGGAATAGGCCTCGACACAATGGGCGAAGGCATCCAGCCCCGTCCCGGCGGTGATGAATTTTGGCATGCCAACGGTCAATTCCGGGTCCATGATGACCTGAGCAGGCAGCATCTTGGGGTGGAAGATGATCTTCTTTTCATGGCTTTCTGAATTGGTGATCACGCTGGCACGCCCAACCTCTGATCCGGTTCCTGCCGTGGTGGGCACGGCCACGACCGGAGCGATGGCATCTGCATCCGCGCGGGTCCACCAATCACCGATATCTTCGAAATCCCAGATGGGTCGTGTCTGACCTGCCATGAAGGCAACGGTTTTGGCCAGATCAAGGCCGGATCCACCGCCAAAAGCGATCACCCCGTCATAGCCGCCCGCATTATAGGCTGCCACACCGGCTTCGGCATTTAGATCCGTGGGGTTGGCGTCAACTTCGGCGAAAAGCCCAGTGCCCAAACCGGCGCTTTCCATCAGCGTCAGGGTTCGCTTGGTGATCTCATTCTCGGCCAGGCCCCGATCTGTGATCAGCAGGGGTTTCATAATGCCAGCCGCCGCGCAGGCCTCGCCAATCTCGGCGATGCGGCCAGCACCAAAGCGGATGGGATTAGGATAGCTCCAATTGGCGGTTTGGGTCATGATTTCAGCTTCTTCAAGTGGTAGGATTTGGGGCGGGTGACAGCGTGAAAGCCGAGAGCTGACAGGCCTGCACCGCGCCCGGTGTCTTTGCATCCGGTCCAGCACAAAGCAGGGTCCAGATAATCGCAACGGTTCATGAACACGGTGCCGGTTTCCAACTGGCGACCAATCGCCTCTGCTGCGT
Organism: Ruegeria sp. AH7; assembly: GCF_056541325.1. Lineage (NCBI taxonomy): Bacteria > Pseudomonadati > Pseudomonadota > Alphaproteobacteria > Rhodobacterales > Roseobacteraceae > Ruegeria > Ruegeria sp. AH7. The sequence goes on from NZ_JBQFYF010000006.1 coordinate 152,434, forward strand.
CGGCATCGCGGGTCCAGAGCGAGCAGGTCAGGCCAAACTGACTGTTATTCATCAGTTCAATGGCTTCGGCGTCATTTTGCACGGGCATGATACCCACTGCAGGTCCAAAGGTCTCATCCCACATGATCCGCATCTCGTGGGTCACGTCCGTTAGGATTTGCGGGGTCAGATAGGCGCCGCCATCATCGGCGGGCATGGTTGGGATATGGGCCGTTGCACCTGCTGCGATTGCCTCATCAATCTGGGCGCGCGCCTCCTGGGCGAACCGTATGTTGGCCATTGGGCCCAGTGTGGTTTCCGGGTTGCGCGGATCACCCAGCACATAGGTTTTCACCAACGCAACCGCCTTTTCGACGAAAGCATCAAACAGGCTGTGATGCACATATATCCGTTCAATCCCGCAGCAGCACTGACCCGAGTTGAACATCGCCCCGTCGATCAGCGTCTCAACCGCTGCATCGAGGTCCGCATCGGCACGCACATATCCGGGGTCCTTGCCGCCGAGTTCAGTTGCAACTGCCGTGAACGTTCCCGCTGCAGCGCGTTCCATGGCGCGGCCCCCGCCGACTGAACCGGTGAAGTTGACCAATCCGAAATGGCCTTCGGCAATCAGGGTCGAGGTTGTATCATGATCCAACACCACATTCGTAAACACGCCTTCGGGCAGACCAGCGACCGCGAAGGCCTCGGACAGATGTTCCCCAACCAAAATGGTTTGCGACGCGTGTTTCAGAACCACCGCATTGCCAGCAATCAGCGCGGGTGCAATCGTGTTGATTGCGGTCATGTAGGGATAGTTCCAAGGGGCCACGACGAAGACAACACCCTGCGGTTCCCGCTCGATCTTGCGCAGGAACTCATCCGAGTCTTCGATCACAACTGGGGCCAGCGCATCTGTGGCAATCGACGCCATGTAATAGGCGCGTTCTTCGAACCCGCCGAACTCACCACCATAGCGTACCGGGCGGCCCATTTGATGCGCAAGCTCAGTCACCATGCGATCGGTGGTTTCACCGATGTAAGCAACGGCTTTGTTCACAAAGGCGATGCGATCCTGCAAAGGCAACGCGGCCCAATCCCGCTGCGCCGCCTTCGCGCGCGCAATGGCATCCCGTGCGGCGTCTGCGGATAAGCATTCCCGTTCAGCATAGACCGAGCCGTCGATGGGAGAAGTACAAGTGATCTTGCTCATCTGTCAGGCCTTCTCAAAACCACGGGCGATTTCCCAGTCGGTGACAATACGGTCAAATTCTTCCTGCTCCCATTCGGCCGCGCGGGTGTAGTGATCGATCACATCATCCCCCATTGACGCGCGTAGCATGGATGAGTTGCGCAGAGTTTCGGTGGCTGCTCGCAAGGTGCGTGGGATTTCGGGAACGCTGTCATCCTCGTACATGTCACCTGTCGCGGCATCGGCTAGGGTCAGCTTGTCCTCGACCCCTTTCAGCCCGGCGGCCAGCAATGCGGCTTGGGTCAGATAGGGGTTAATGTCCGATCCTGGGATGCGACATTCAACCCGAACGGCCTTGGTATCTGCCCCACAGAGCCGGAAACCGGCAGTGCGATTGTCCACGGACCAGGCGGTTTTGGTCGGCGCAAAGGTGCCTTTTGCGAAGCGCTTGTACGAGTTGATGTAGGGCGCGAAGAAATAGGTACAGTCTGGCGCATAGGCGATCAGCCCGGCCATGAACTGCCGCATCAGGTCAGACATCCCATGAGCGCCATCGCCTTGGAACGCGTTCTCCGCGCCTTGCCAAAGCGACATATGCACATGCGAGGCGCTTCCGACGCGATCTTGATGCCATTTGGGCAGGAAACTGGCGGAATGACCCTGTTGCCAGGCGATCTCTTTCGTGGCGTGTTTTGCAATCGTGTGGTGATCAGCGCAGAGCAGCGCCTCGACATATTTGATGTTCAGCTCTTCCTGACCAACCTCGGCCTCACCTTTGGAATTTTCAATGGGAATTCCAGCGGCATACAGGTGATTGCGTAGGGGGCGCATCACATGTTCTTCCTTGGTGGTTTGAAGGATGTGGTAGTCCTCGTTATACGGTCCCAACGTGGTCAGATCGCGGTAGCCTTCGGCACGCATCTCATCGAGTGGTTTTTTGAAGATAAAGAACTCAAGCTCGGTGGCCATTTTGGGGGTCAGGCCCATGCTCTCGGCGCGGGCAATCTGTTTTTTCAAAACCTGTCGGGGTGCATGTGACACCGGTGCGTGGCTGTGGTGATCCAGTATGTCACACAGAACCATCGCGGTTCCTTCCAGCCACGGCACAGGCCGCAGCGTCGACAGGTCCGGCTTCATCACATAATCGCCATACCCCTGGCTCCAACTGGTCGAGGCGTAGCCATCCGGCGTCGCCATCTCAAGATCAGTGGCCAGAAGGTAGTTGCAGCAATGTGTTTCCTCATGGCCGCTTTCAAGGAAGTTCGACACATGGAACCGTTTGCCCATAAGCCGGCCTTGCATGTCGACAAAGCACACCAGAACAGTGTCAATCGCGCCCGAAGCGGCCTGTTCTTTCAGTGCATCAAAGGTGAGCGGAGAGGTCATTTGGCAATCCTTGAATAGGGCAGGCAGCGCCCCGAGCCTGTCGGGGCGCTGTTTGGTTTAGCCGTAGCGATAGGGGCGTCCGGCTTTTTGCATATCCGCGTTATACTGGCGGAAAATGTCAACGATCTTGGCCTTGGTCGGGCTTTCTGCGGCAATCTCATCCCAGAACTCGACGGCTGCGTTTTCGACCTGCGCCCATTCCTCATCAGGGATCGAGGTCAGCTCCATCTTGGTGCCGTTGACCCGCAGGTTGGCTTCGCCCCCCCAATACCACCACTGACGGTAATAGTGGCTTTGCTCCATACAGACCGCAAGCAGGGCTTGCAGGTCTTCGGGCAACTCGTTCCAGCGATCCATATTGGCGAAGAAGTGCCCGATCCACGCGCCCGAGATATTGTTGGTCAGGAAGTAGTTGGTCACATCAGCCCAACCCACAGTGTAGTCCTCGGTAATGCCGGACCATGCGATGCCGTCAAGTTCACCGGTTTGCACTGCAACTTCGATATCTTCCCAAGGCAAGGTCACGGGGACCACGCCAAACTGGCTGAGGAACCGACCCGCGGTTGGGAAGGTAAAGACCCGCTTGCCCTTGAGATCTTCGAGCGAGCGGATCGGGTCCTTTGTGGCAAAGTGGCACGGATCCCAGGCCCCGGCCGAGATATGTTTGACGCCGACTTTCGAGTATTCTTCGTCCCAGATCTCTTTCAAGCCATATTGGTTGAACAAAACTGGCACATCCAGCGAATAGCGCGATCCAAATGGGAAATAGCCGCCAAACACGGTCACTTCGGTAGGTGACGCCATCGAGTCATCATCGGACTGCACAGCATCGATTGTACCGCGCTGCATCGCCTGGAACAGCTCACCTGTAGGAACCAGCTGATCTGCAAAGAACAGCTCGATCTGCATGCGGTCGCCTGCGATTTTGTTAAAGGTCTCGATGGCCGGAACCACCACCTCGGCCGCCAGTGCAGCGCCTGCGTAGGTCTGCATCCGCCATGTGATCGTCGATTGCGCCAGAGCTGGAGCGGCCAGCGCGGCAGGTGCGGCAACGGCGGCACCTTTGATAAACTTGCGTCTTGTGGTCATGTGAACCTCCTTGTTCAGTTACACTCGATCTTGCAGTGCGCTCTTGTCGGCGCTTAATTTCCGTAAACTGTTTGTGGTAGCCAAAGGGCGATCTGGGGGAAGACCATGATGATCGTCAGCGCCCCCACCATCACCGCCACAAAAGGTATGATGGATCGATAGATATCATTCAGCGTGATGCCCGGGGGCGACATCGCCCGCATCAGGAACAGGTTATAGCCAAAGGGCGGTGTCATATAGGCGATCTGCGTGGTGATCGTGTACAGCACGCCGTACCATATCAGATCGAACCCAAGCGCACCCACCAGCGGGATATACAGCGGCGCGACAATCACCAACATCGCTGTGTCGTCCAGAAACGTGCCCATCAGAACAAAGCTGAGCTGCATCAGGATCAGGATCATCCACGGGGACAAGCCCAGACGTTCGGTAAACAGGCTTTCGATGGCCTTGACTGCGCCCAACCCGTCGAACACGGCCCCGAAGGCCAGGGCGGCAAGGATGATCCACATGAACATGCAGGTGATCCCAAGCGTGCTACGCACCGAGGTTTCAAACACCGTCCAGTTCATACGCCCTTTCAGAACCGCAGCGACAAAGGCAGTGATTGCCCCAATGGCAGAGCTTTCGACCAGAGAAGTCCAGCCATTCACAAAGGGGATCATCATGGCGAAGAAAATCCCGAACGGTAGAAGACCGGATAGCAACAAGCGATACTTCTCGGCCCGCGGCATCGCACGCTCTTCTTCTGATAGGACCGGGCCAAGATCAGGGTTCATACGACAACGCACGGCGATGTATATCACAAACATCGCAGCCATCATCAGGCCGGGGATCACACCAGCTAGCCAAAGCTGACCAACCGGCTGTCTTGCGATCATCGCATAAAGGACCAAAACGACCGAAGGCGGTACCAGAATCCCGAGGCTCGACCCGGCCTGAACAACGCCCGTGACCATCCGTTTGTCATACCCGCGGCGCAGAAGTTCGGGCAGGGCGATCGTGGCTCCGATGGCCATGCCGGCAACCGATAGCCCGTTCATCGCCGAAATCAGCACCATCAGCCCGATGGTTCCGATGGCCAGACCACCGCGCAGACCGCCCATCCAGACATGGAACATCCGATACAGGTCATCGGCGATCCGGCTTTCGGACAGGATATAGCCCATGAACACGAACATCGGCACGGTCAAAAGCGGGTACCAGCGCATCAGCTTGATGGATTGCGAAAAGGCGATATCGAACCCGCCCCGATCCCCCCACAGCATCAGCGCGGCGATCACAGCGACGAACCCGATGGCGCCAAAGACGCGCTGACCGCTGAACAGCAGCACCATCATCGAGGCAAACATCATCAGGGCAATGAACTCGTAACTCATGCTGTTTCTTCGCCCTTAAGTCGCAAGATATCCTTGGCCAGTTCCGAAAGGGCCTGCAGCAGCATCAGGATGATCCCGGCACACATCACAGTCTTGATGGGCCACAGATACGGGCGCCAAATCGTGCGGCTGCGTTCAAGTGTGCCGAGCTCTTCTGATCCGGTTACAAGACCCGCAAAGAAAGACAGGGGTTCGGTGCCCCAATAGCCTAGTGAATACGCCGTCGAACTGATCCCGCCCCACAGCAGAACCAGCAGATACGCGATCAGGCAAAGTACCATTATCGCATCTGTCGCGGCCTTTCGGCGAAGCGACCAGTTGTCGTAAAACAGATCCATCCGCACGTGGCTGCCCATCTGGATGGCGTAAGGCCCGCCCAGAAAGAAATAGGCAATCATGGCGAATTGAGCGACTTCGAGGGTCCAGAGTGATGGCTGGTCAGAAAACTTGCTTATGGTCGACCACAACAGGACGACCATCATCGCAAAGATGCCAAACATGATCACCCGACCAATACCGTAGTTTAGCCGGTCGATCACTGCGATGTATGTTTTTAGAAGCTTCATCGAATGGCGTCCTCGACTGAGGATTCCGAGCAGATTTTCATCGCTTCGCGTAGCCAATCCGCCAACACATTGCCCATCTGTTCGCATTGTTCGGGTGTTGCAATCAGATCATTTCTGATTTCGATCATCACGTTCAGCAGACCCCGGGGCAAAGCATGGTGCCGCAGCGTATGTGTGACGCCATCCGCCGGTCCGTAGGGCGCATTGCGCTGAACATCGTACCCTGCTGCAACATCCAGCATCGCATCTGCCAATCGGCTGTCGGCATCGTGCAAGATCCCAATTTCAACCGATCTGTTCTGGCCCCTGTAGACGGGTGTGAAACTGTGGATGGTCACAATCGCTGTGCGATGATCACGGGCGTTCAAGGTTCTGGTCAACAGAGACTCAAACGGGCGGTAGAATTGCGCCGTACGCGCCTGTCTTTGCGCGTTGGTTAGCCTTGCGTTGCCGGGCACCTGCGTATCTTCGCTCTGCTCGGGCATGGCGCTTGCGGCCTCGGGTGGTCGATTACAATCGTAAACTAGCCGCGAGACAGTGCTGTAAACCAAAGACGCATCCAGGCGCTGTGACATTGATCGGGCAGTTCGAAAGGCGCCGGGGTCCCAGGCGATATGGCTTTGCAATGCGTCTTCATCCAGCCCGAGGGAATTAAACTCGGATGGCATATGAGCGCTGGCATGTTCACACACCAATAGGACAGATGACGACCCTTCGGGATTTTCAACCCGCGGTGCAAACTCTGCATCTGTCGTGCACTGTTCCAATTAGAATCCCCCGTTCAGTGTAAAGTTTTCTTCAACAGCATTTCACCTGTCAACAAATTTATGTAAATATTCGTACAGAGCGGTATTGCGTGGTAATATTTTGACTATCCCGGATGCAGAAGATACCATCAGTGCAAGAAACAGTCTGGGTGACCATGCAGACCATCGCTGAACGATTGCAGGATAAAACCGGTGACTTGACCCGGTCGGAGCTTCAACTGAGGGATGTCATCCTCAGAAACTATCCAGCGTCCGGGCTTGGGACCATCACCTCACTGGCGGAGGAGGCCAAGGTTTCCACCCCCACAGTTGCGCGTTTGGTTCAGAAGCTTGGTTTCGCAGGCTTCCCTGAATTTCAGCGCGGGCTTCGGGACGAGTTAAATGAAAAGATTTCCAGCCCGCTTACCAAACGCGAAAAGTGGGTTGATGACGCGCCTGACGCGCATTTATTGAACCGGTTTACCAAAGCCATCATAGACAATATCGGCCAATCCATGGCCAAGATTGACCCTGCTGCGTTTGACGCCGCCTGCGATATGCTGAGCGACACAAAGCGCAAGGTCTTTATCGTCGGCGGTCGGATCACACGTACTCTGGCGGACTACTTCTTCCTGCATTTTCAGGTCATCCGGCCCGATGTGACTCTGATAGCGTCAAACTCAAATGCCTGGCCGCATTACGCGCTGGATTTTGACGAAGATGATGTTGTGGTCATCTTCGATGTGCGGCGATACGAAAACAGCACGCTGAAACTGGCCGAGCTTGCCCGTGAGCGGGGGGCACAGATTATCCTGTTCACGGATCAATGGATGTCACCAATTTCGGACTTGGCACATGTTGCGTTCAGCAATCAGATTGCAGCGCCGTCAGCCTGGGATAGCAATCTGACAACCATGTTGATATCCGAGATCGTGATCGCCGAAGTGCAGGAGCGTAACTGGGACACCACCCGCGCCCGTATGGAAGAGCTTGAGGAAATGTTCGACCGAACAAAGTTCTTCCGGAAGTTTTGAAGCACCAGAGCATCGTGTTAGGCCACTTGCAGGCCTCATCAAGCGTATCAGATGGGCTTTTTGTGCGTCTTTTATGCAAATCATTGGCAGATTTTCGCCAGAGGGTTTGCAGAGCTCTTTTCTTTGCAGCTCGGATCGCCCAGAAATCTTAAGGGATTCTAAACAGGTGATGAAGTTTCGTGCAGGAAAGCGCCCGGAAAATGAATGCGATCTGGCAGTATATGTCCGTTCCCACTCGGGCAATTGCAGCGCTCGGGCTTGTTGTCCTGGTCTCAGCCTGTTCTCAAAACTCACCTTATAGCGGTCTCAATCCTGAACGTCAGTTCATGGCACTCCAAGAAGTCGAACGGAAACAAGCGCTAGGGCACAAAGTGTGGTGCGTTCCCTATGCACGAAACCTGAGCGGTATCCAGATTCGCGGCAACGCCAAGGACTGGTGGGGTAAGGCGCACAAGATTTACGATCGGGGTGCGGACCCGACTGTGGGTGCGGTGATGTCATTTCGGGCGACGCGCGGAATGTCTTTGGGCCATGTCGCAGTTGTGTCAGAGATCGTTGATGATCGGCAAGTTGTCATAAATCACGCCAATTGGCACCGCAACAAAGTGTCGTTGAAAATGGGTGTTCGGGACGTGTCGAAGAATAACGACTGGACACTGGTCCGGGTCGAAAGCCAGCCCGGTCGCTACGGCAAACCATATCCGGTGAACGGATTCATATATCCGAAAGCTGACGAGTAATTTAGCCTACACTAGTTTTGAAACTGCAGGCAGCCTGCAATGTATTTGCCCTGGGCGTCAGTCGCTCATAGCCAGTCGAAAATCTGAGACGTTGAAATCGATCAATCCGACATCTCGGTGACGTGGGTCATCATGCCGTCTAGGCGCGTATCAAGGCTCTGAGAATGCAATCGCAGCATTTCCAGGCTGGCTTTTAGATCGCCCTTTTCGATATCACGTGCGATCACGACAATGCGGCTTGTCGTGTCGCCTCCGGTCCATGATTTTAGCGGCACCGGAGCGTCGAAAATGTGCTGCACCCCATGAAAAACAAAGGGCCATTCCATGCCTTGAACATGAATGATGCCTTTCATGCGCAGAATGTCTGGGCCTTTGAGTTCGACCAGCGTTTCCAGCCAAAGATCAAAAACACGTGCGGGTATCGGATCGGCGACCTCGATTGAAGCTGAACCTATACGACTGTCATGGTGGAAATGAGTGCCCGAGGGGGGCAGGGGTATGGGCTCAGATGTGATCACCTTTGGTGCAAACCCTGACAACCCAGCCAACGGGTCGGGCTTTGGTTTTTCTGACCCAAGCCAATCCGAAAGATCATCCGGTGTGGCGCTGCCGCGCATCGCAGATAAGCCGAACAGCACGCCGATCGGAACCTGCCCATGCCGGGCGGTTATGCGTTGAGCGCTGCTGTTGATCCCATCCAGCCTGGCTGTGAACCGTTTGACGTCGGTCGGGGTTACAAGATCGGTTTTGGTCAGGACGATCAGATCGGCCATCGCGATCTGGCTGACCGCTTCAAACTGCGAATCAAGGGTGCGAGGGCCGGTTGCCGCATCAGCCAAGGAGACAACGCCATCCATGCGGAAGTTTGGTGCGATCAGGTCGTCGATAACCATTGTATGCAAAATCGGACCCGGATCGGCGATCCCTGTTGTTTCGATGACCACGCGATCAAAGCGAAGTTCGCCCCGTTCTCGGCGGACAAACAGGCGGGCGAACGTATTCGCCAAATCGCCCCGGATCGAACAGCACAGGCAACCCGATTGCATCAAAACCACGTCCTCGGTCGATTCCTCGATCAGATCATGGTCCAGGCCTGCATCGCCAAGCTCATTCATGATCACCGCTATGCGGCCGGCTTCTGGATCACGTATAAGATGGTTCAACACTGTCGTTTTGCCCGCGCCCAGAAAGCCGGTGAGCAAGGTGACTGGTATGCGATTGTCAGGGGTCGCCATCTGAGATGTTCCAATTGTCAACGGATGCGGATTCTGCAATTGACAGATATGAAATATTATAACGTTCGACAAGCGGCGTGATCATAAAACGCGCCGGTCACATGCGGCTCAAGAGGCTAGAAAACGGGTGGCTAAACAGGGGTGCATACATATCATCTCAATGTCCTGCATAGGCCGACCAGATGCCGAATGCGCCCACTATGATCAGGCTGATCGCCCAGGCAACATCCAGATTAAACCAGCTTTTCGAGATGAATTTGAGGCCGAGCCAATGATAGACGAACACAGCGATCAACGCTCCGGCTGACGTCATGGCAAGGGTATGAACCGCAGCCACTGTGAAGGCCGTAAAGACATCATTGCTCATCAGGGTTTGCGCTGCAGCATGGCCCGTCGTGGCCACATTGCCCGGCTCAAGCAAACCACAAATTCCCAGATATATCGGAACCAGCATCAGCCCTGCGCCGTGTGCCATCGCGGCCAGAAATGACCAAAGCGCCAAACGCGCCGGATGAACACGGGCCAATATCTTGGGGTGTTTTCGATTGATCAACAGGTAAATACCCATAGCAATCACGATCACGCCGGCACCCAGGCGGATTTCGGTTTCGCGCTCGACGAGAATGATCATCAGCGAGAACGGCAGCAGAATACCGATCATCGCCAGGAAATGCCCCAGCGCTAGCATCAAAAGCGCCTTGGCCATGGCCGTGGGCTTACGCTCCATCAACGCAGCGGACACTGCTAAGGGCCAGCCCATGCCGGGGTTTATTCCATGATATAAGCCAGAGAAAATGACGGCCCACCAAAGGGCCGTCAAAGTCAGATCTTCCATCCGAACTTACACGGAAGGATAGCAGAAGCTGTCAGTCGAGCAGTCGCCGCCTTCCAGACGAATCTGGTGCGCGCGCGTGTTCTCGGGGAAGTTGATGTAGAAATCTGGATCCAACGCAAAGCTGCCATCGTCTCCCACGTTGGCCATCACCATCTGGCCGCCTTCCTGATGCGGATAGAACTGGTTATCCCAAGTTGAATAGAGCGAGTTGGTCCAATACACACGTTTGCCGTCCCGGCTGATCTCAACCATTTGCGGGCCGTAGATAAAGTCTTTGCCATTGGGATGCTTGGTCTCGCGCGCGATCCCACCCAGTTCGACCTTGCCGTTTAGAACTGGATTGAACGGATCAGAGACATCGTATTGGTGCATCTCACCCAGACCCCAGCACGCGACATAGAGGTATTTGTCATCCAGGCTGAGGTCGATATCGGTGACCAGAGGCGGCACAGCACTGAACCCTTTCAGTAGTTCGGGCAGATTGTCCGGGTCTTCGGGGCGGGGATCAATGGTGATCACCTTCTTCGAGTTCCAGGTCCCGTCATCTTCGCGCCACCATGTAAAGATCGCCCCTTGCAGATTGGTGGTATCCACCACAACACCGCAGAACCCATAAGACTTTGTCGGATCATGGGCCGGGCGGATTTCCAGAGCCATCTGGTAGTTCTCGCCAAAGTCGATGGTCTGGATGTTCTTGCGTGCCCGCAGGTCCCAGAAATGGATCGAATGCCCGTATTTGTTACTCAGCAAATCCTCGGGTACAACGCCGCCTTCAAACTGTGGCGGCAAGCCCCATTCTGAACTGACCATGTAGTCTTGCGGCAGGTTCCACCAGAAATCATAGTGCTTATCTTGCTTGCCACGATCCATCTCGTAGCGCCCGATGATATCGAAGGTTTCGCAGTCCATGATGAAAATGCCCGGAGGTCCATCTATGCCATCGGGGCCAGCGCCACCCAAGGTTGAGACATAAATCCCCTCAGGACCACAATGGATCGTGTGGGGCCGCGAGTAGCCGGTTTTGGCAAAGACTTCCTCGGGCTCTATGATTTTGTGAATTTTGGCCTTCAGCGGCTCTTTGACGTCGAAGATGTAGATGCGGCTTGATCTGATGCCCGGGACGATCAGATAGCGCCGTTCCAGAAAGGCATGACCTGAGAGCGGGGACAGGGACGAGGAACAGGCGTTCCAGCCGAAATGATGAAATTCGTCTCCGGTGTTGGGGGTCATCACCGTATGCACGATTTGTCCATAAGTGTCCGAGCCATTTCGAAGGTCGATCACGGCCAGCCCATCGTGATGGCTGGCGTCTTTGCCCAGCATAATGGTAAAGGCAAAATTTTCAACCGGCGCTTCCATCGCCAGTTTGGGTGACGCGTGAAACGTCGGATCTGGTCGTAAGTTCATGGTAGTCCTCCCTTTTGTTTACCCCACCTCGCTGGGGTTCGCCTGTAGGTCTTGATGATTCTCTGCTCTAGACACCTCCAACATTGCACAGTTGGATCGCGCCGCTGACCTTTGTGGCAAGGTCTTTGAGTTGCTCCCCAATTTCTTGTCTGTAGTCAGTTCCAAATCGTCGTACCGGGCCAACGGCGCCTACGCTGAATGTGACCCCTATCCGGCCAACGGCCACCGGGGCCGCGACGCTGGCGATGCCAATATCAATTTCCTGGTCGCAATCGGCAAAACCCTGTTGCTGGATCACCTTGAACGCCTCAATCAGCTCTTCGCGCGTCGTTTTGGTATGATCTGTAAAGGCCCTGAGCGCGCCGTTCAGGATGGTGTCCTGAAAACCCGGCTCGGCAAAGGCCGCTATCGCCATCGAGCAGGAACACGCATGCAAAGGGCGTTCCCCGAGGCCAGGATGCACAAATGCACGGGCCGGGTCTTCGGGGGTTTCGACATGGATGATTTCGATCTTGCTGTCTCGAAATCGGGCCAGAAAAACCGTTTCGTTGAAGGTCGTAGCCGCCGCGCGCAATGCCGGGGCGGACACGCGGCGCACATCGATATCGGACTTGCCGAGCAACGCGATGCGGATCAGGCGATCACCAATCACATAGCGCCCATCTCCGATTGGATCCTCAATCAGGCCCTGGTCTAAAAGCGATTGTACCTGCCGGTAGCATGTTGGTTTGGGAAGGCCGCTGGCCATCTGCACCTCAGCAACCGAAACAGGCCGACCGATGACGGCGATAGTTTCTAGCAAGCTGATCAAACGCTCTAGGTGCATATAGTCGGGATACCATCGAATGGTGAGACTCGTTCTCATTTAACGAGACATCACCCACCGAGATCAAGCTTTGTTTGCCATATGATCAAAAACCGGTTTGTGAATGTTCGAACCGAACGCCCTGAAACCGGTTGATGCTAGTTGATACGCAACAAAAGCTTAGGCTTGTCGTAGTCGGCATGCGATATAGCATCTGTCAAAGACCGATGTTGACAACGCGCGCATAGGTAATAATTTTAGTTAATAAAATAATAAGGGGGAGATCGCCGTGTATCTCGGTCTGGACTTGGGCACCTCAGGGCTCAGGGGTGTTCTTATTGAGGAGGCTGGCACCGTCATCGGCAGTGCCGAACACGAGATTGCTACCTCCTATCCGCAATCCGGATGGTCCGAGCAGGCGCCTGAGGATTGGATCGATGCCTGCAGAGCGGTGATTGCCCAGATCAGGGCAGAGCATGAAACTGAGTTTTCCAAGCTGCGCGGGATTGGCCTAAGCGGTCATATGCATGGGGCAACCTTGTTGGATAACGATCTGAATGTGTTGCGCCCCTGTATTATGTGGAACGACACGCGTGCCGCGCAGGAAGCAGCCAAGTTGGACCAGATCGCAGACATGCGGGCCATATCCGGCAACATTGTCTTTCCGGGCTTTACAGCGCCCAAGCTGGAATGGGTGCGTACGCATGAGCCGGATGTCTATTCCAGAGTAGCTAAGGTGCTCCTGCCCAAAGATTATTTAACGCTTTGGCTGACCGGCGAGTGCATCAGCGACATGTCTGATAGCGCCGGCACGTCATGGCTGGATGTCAGCACCCGCACCTGGTCAGAAACCGCACTGCGGCTCAGCCATATGCGTCTGGACCAGATGCCCCGGCTGGTTGAAGGCAGCGAAGTGGGTGGAGAACTCAGGTCAGAGCTGAGGCAAGACTGGGATCTTTCGGGGCAGGTGGTTATTGCTGGTGGGGCAGGGGACAATGCAGCCGCGGCCTGCGGGATTGGCAGTGTTGAAGATGGGGCAGGTTTTCTGTCGCTTGGCACGTCGGGCGTTTTGTTGGTGGCGCGCGACAGATACGCGCCCAAGCCTGAAACGGCAGTCCATTGCTTCTGCCACGCAGTACCCGACCGGTGGATTCAGATGGGGGTCATTCTGTCTGCCACAAACTGCATGAACTGGTTGTCCCGAAATCTTGGTCAATCCGTCGGTGACCTGGCCGGCGCGTTGCCCAAGTCCCTAGAAGGGCCATCCGCGACGCGTTTCTTGCCCTATCTGTCCGGAGAGCGAACGCCCCATAATGACAGCGCCATCCGAGGCGCATTTCTGGGCCTTGATGTCTCCTCGGGGCCCGTTGATCTGACACAAGCGGTTATGGAAGGAGTCGGTTTTGCCATGCGGGATTGCCTTGAAGCGCTCAGAAGCACGGGAACCGAGCCCAGCAGCCTGATGGCCGTTGGCGGTGGGGCGCAATCCCAGTATTGGCTGGAAACACTGGCGACCGTGTTGCAAATACCCCTGGCTCTGCCAAGAGGCGGCGAATTCGGTGCGGCAACTGGGGCTGCACGCCTTGCAATTTGTGCAGCCAGTGGTGCTGAACCCACCGACGTTATGTCGCCGCCTGAGGTGGGCAGCATTATCGAGCCACGCGCCGATCTATTTGCCGCATACGAGCAGGCGTATCAAAGCTATCGCCAATATTATGCGGCGCTGGCTCCGCTTGCGCAAAGATGACCGGACAAGTGATCCAGCAAGTCACTCTCGAAAGTGGTGAAATGCGCGCATGCCTGCTGAGCTATGGGGCGATCACCCAAGGCTGGTGGTACAAGGGCATCCCTATGATCCTGGGCTATGATGATCCGATGGACTACCTGTCGGATCGTAACTATCTGGGCGCCATCGTCGGTCGCGTTGCCAACCGCATCGCAGGCGCGTCATTTGCGTTAGACAAGGGGCTGTTCACGCTGGATGCGAATGAAGGCCGGAACACTCTGCATGGCGGGCGCTTGGGCCTTTCGCATCAACATTGGACCCTCACTCAGGTTGCCGAGAATGAGGCAGTGTTGTGCCTAAACTCACCTGATGGAGATTGCGGCTTTCCGGGGCAGGTGCAATTCGAACTGCGCGTCACACTCGAATATCCACGTCTGACCTATTCGGTAACCGCGCAGACGGATCGTCCAACACCGATCAGTATCGCGCAGCACAATTACTATTCGTTGGGGAGCACAATTGGCGTTTCCGATCACCTTCTAAAATTGGCCTCAGACCGGTATCTGGACACCGACGATCAGGGAATAGCGTTTGGTCCGGTGTCTAAGACCGTGGGGGGAGCGATGGATTTCAGCTCTGCCAAACCTATCAAGGAAGCGGGGGCAGATTTGGATCATTTCTTTGTGTTCGGAACGGCCGCCAAACAACCTGTCGCCGAAGTCACCGCGCCGAATGGTTTGAAACTGAAGCTCTGGTCCGATCAGCCCGGTGCTCAGATTTACACCGGCGGAGGTCTGTCTGACCCTTTCGCTCCCAGAGCGGGCCTGTGTATCGAGCCATCGGGATACCCCAATGCGCCGAACGTTACGGCCTTTCCGTCAATCCTATGTACTCCAGAACGCCCCTATCGACAGACCCTGACCTTAGAAATCACCGAGGGCGCAGCATGAGATTGATCGCAACACTGGCTGTCGGGGGTTTTGTCTTCGCATCAGCCGCAAACGCAACATCGCTCGATTTGGGTCCGCGCCCAGTATTTGTTGAACCCGGTCTCGAAGCCGTCGAATTGGGCCAACTACTGTTCTACGACCCGATCCTGTCGGGCAATAGAAACATAAGCTGTGCGACCTGTCATCATCCTGACCTCGGAACATCCGATGGTTTGTCGCTGGGGATCGGCGAGGGGGGTGTGGGTCTAGGGCCCGAACGCGCGCTTGATCCGAACAACTTACCCGAACAGCGCATTCCACGAAATTCGCCCGCGCTTTGGAACCTCGGCGCGGCCGAATTCAAGACGTTCTTTCATGATGGTCGGCTTGAGGCTGATCTGACTCAGCCAAACGGCATCCGCACTCCACTGGGCACGAATATGCGACCCGGGTTCCAATCGGCATTGGCTGCGCAGGCGATGTTTCCTGTGCTGTCACCGGATGAGATGGCAGGTCACTATTCTGAGAATGATGTCAGTCAGGCTGTGCGTCTTGGCCTGATAACTCAGGAAGGCGGGGCGTGGGACCTGATCGCAGCCCGCGTTGCGGCGATACCAGAATATCAGGCGCGGTTTGATCGGGTGTCGCCCGGAGAGGAAATCACCTTCACCGCCATCGCCAATGTGATCGCGAATTTCATCGCCTTCGAATGGCGCGCTGACAACAGCCCCTTTGACCGGGCCATGCGTGGTGAGGAACCTCTGACACCAGATGCGCAACTGGGGGCCGATCTTTTCTACGGTCAGGCAGGATGCAGCACCTGCCACGCGGGCTGGTTTCAAACGGATCACAGCTTTCATGCTATTGCCATGCCTCAGATCGGGCCTGGAAAAAGCGCGCGATTTGAAAGCCATGTCCGCGATGACGGTCGGTTACGTGTCACAGGGGGCGAAAGTGATGCCTTCGCCTTTCGCACGCCGTCGCTGCGCAATGTGACACTGACGGCACCTTATGGTCATAGCGGTGCCTATGCGCGACTCGAAGATGTGGTGCGTCACCACCTTGATCCGGAAAGAGCCTTGCGCAGTTACTCGGCTGATATGGCTCTGCTGCCGACGTTTCCCGGGGCGTCTGATCAAAAGGCTTTGCTGGACCCGGACCACGTAGACGCGATAGCCAACGCAAATGAATTGGCAGAGGCCAGCCTGACGGATGAGGAGGTCAATGCAATTCTGGCCTTCCTGACCAGTCTTGAGGACCCTGCGGTGCGGCTCGGTATCCCGGATCAGGTACCCAGCGGGTTGCCAGTCGACCGCTGACTAACGTTCGATCCGAATGCTCTGGTTGGCTTCAAACGCTTGCCAGTCTCCGATCTGCCCATCTGGCCAGATAACTCGCGCTTTGACTGTGTTGGTCGCGCCCAGACCAAAGTGATGCGGTCCGGCGATACCGCTGGCATGCCCGCCGCCGACGGTAATTTCACGGGTCTGTAGGCCTGCAGGCGTCTTTATCTCGATAAACCCCCCCACAGCAAACCGGTTTGAACGGTCCTGAGAAACCTCGACCAATAGCCAATTTCCGTTCTGGGTTTGGCTCTCATACAGCTCAAGCGCCGAGCCTCGATTGACAACCACCAGATCTAGCCAGCCGTCCATGTTGAGATCCGCCAAAGCCGCACCGCGCGACTTTGCCATCGAGGCGATGCCTGCCGCCACCGACGCTTCTGCGAACTGACCCTGCGGTTCCTGCAGAAGCAGGTTGTTTGGGTCGTTCAGAGCCGCATCGGGCATCTGTTCCACATTGCCTTTGGCCACGAAAATATCATCCCGTCCGTCGTTGTTGACGTCCCCGAATTGTGCGTGCCATCCGGTTGAAGGGCGACCATCCCCACCCGTATGGGGCCGATGGGCCGTTGTGCCTCGATCATAGGTCGCGTCGCTCCAGGTCGGCCCCTTGGCTTCGGGGTCGAACATCTGCAATTTCTGATCACCCATTGAGGTGAGATAGACTTCTGGGAAGCCATCTCCGGTCAGATCACGCGACGCGATGCCCATGCCCCAGATTGAATAGGGCAACCACCCATCCTCGGCAGAGTAGAGTGTGGGGTCTGGTTCCATTGCCCATAGCTGCTCCTGACCTCCCTTTACATAGTAGTGGCGATCATTGCTGACACGCAGGTCCGCGCGTCCGGCCCGAGACCAGTCGGAGAACAGAACTGATAGAGAACAATAGCCCGGCTCCAGATGCGCCGGTGGCAGATAGCTGTCGCCCTGTGGTCGGTACAAAACCGTTGGGCCGCAGGCTTCGAACGGACCATCTGGATTGCTGCGGTCGACATATGTGCCAAAGGCAAGGGTTGGTAGGCTTTGCCCATCCTCCCAAGTCGCTGAAAACCCGGTTGTCCAATGATCGTCTGATTGGAACCCAAGCGTGGTGAAAGGGCTGAATCGACAATCCGCCGCGCCCTTCAACAGCAGATCGGGGCCGACCCGCAGTATGGCGAGGTCCAGAATGCCATCGCTGTCGATATCCAGCGGATAGGCGCCAGTTACACCCGTTAGTTTCAGTTCTTCGGGCGTATTGGCATCGTATGAAATGCTGCCTGATGAAATATTTCGAAACAGCTGCGACGGGTTCTCGCCCCCTGCTGCGAACAGCTCAGGAAGTTGATCCCCATCGCAGTCAACGACGGCCACTCCGCCACCTACAAAATGCTCCCACCCGCCATCGTAGATATGGTTTGCAATCTCGACCGGTGTGAAATGCGGGGTTTGCACCTCCGCCTCTAGTGCCGAGGGCAACATCAGAAGGACAAACAGCTCAGGACGCATGTGCAGGGATGTCCTTGACCTTGAGAATCGAGACCTGCTCGATCGCATAGGCCGCTGCGCCCTTGGCCCACATCTGATCACCCCAATGGTGTACTTTGATCTCGGGCAGAGGGGTATCCACATTCACAACGCCGCTGCGGATACGGGCCATCACCTCATCCGAATAGAGATGCTCCAGCCCTTTTTGACCGCCAGACAGAATGATGCATTCGGGGTCAAACAGATTGATCAGATTGGAAATCCCCAGGCCAAACATCTGGCCCGCACGTCCAAGAACCGAAGCGGCCATTACATCACCGCTTCGCGCTTTGTCGTAGATATCGGCAACAGTCTTTGGGCTTTGGTTTTGATCCACAACTGTCATCTCGCGGATCAGTGCGTAGTCGCCTACATAGGCCTCAAGGCACCCGCGCTGGCCGCATTGGCATAGCGCACCGTCTAGCTGCACTTTGGCATGCCCGAATTCCGCCCCGCAGCCCCTTTCTCCGCGATAGAGCTTGCCATCGAGAACGATGCCAAGACCCACGCCATGTTCGATGGTCACGACAAGGAAGTTCTTCAAACCCTTGCCGTAGCCAAAATGCTGTTCGGCCTTGGCGACAAGATTGGCATCGTTCTCGATAAAGGCCGGGCAGGGTATCTCCGTTGGGAGGATCTGACCGAAATCGATGTTTCTTTCCGTTAGGGATGACGACCAATGGACAAAGTTGTTTTCCGCATCAACAAGCCCAGCAACGCCTATTGAGACCCCGGACAATTCCTCTAGCGTTTTGCCGATTTGTGCGCTGGCTTCTTGCAGTGCATCGCGAATAGTTCTGACAAAAACCTCGGGCGTCATCTGTGCGTCGGCCAGCGGATGGTTGTACGAAGCCAAAGGTGTGCCCTGAAAGTCAACCAGGATCACCGACATCGCATGACGCGCAACCTTAAGGCCCGCCACAAGGTAAGACCCTCCATCCAGTTGCAGCAAAACCCGCGGACGCCCCCGCTTGGATGATTTCAAGGGTGGATCGCCTGGAACCTCTTTGATTAAACCGGCGGAAATCAGGTCGGCAGTGGCTGATGTAACCGTGGCAGGGCTGGTCTGAAGCGCGCTGGCAATATCGATGCGCGAGACTGAATCCCGGCTTCGGATATGGTCGAGAACCCGCATGCGGGTCGTGTTTCGCTGTTCTATCGAAGTTTGAGAAGCTTTGCTTTTCAGCATCTTGCCCATCCGAATCTGATCTTCCTATCAATTTATGGGCATTTTTGAGTTTCGAACAGACTAAATATTTTACTGACTGAAATAAATATGCTACTCCCGATTCTGAAAGCCACGAATCGACTTCGAGATGGCTTGGAAAAACGGGAGGAAATCATGAAAAAACTTCTCAGCCTTTCGGCTGCGGTTGCATTGATGGGATCGGCGGCCTTCGCTGAACCGGTTGTCGGCGTAAGCTGGTCCAACTTTCAAGAAGAACGTTGGAAGACCGACGAAGCTGCGATCAAGTCGGCATTGGAAGCCGGTGGTGCTGAATACATCTCGGCTGATGCACAATCGTCTTCGGCAAAACAGCTGTCTGATATCGAAAGCCTGATCGCTCAGGGTGTAGACGCTCTGATCATTTTGGCGCAGGACGCACAGGCCATCGGCCCCGCCGTTCAGGCCGCCGCCGATGAAGGTATTCCTGTCATCGCCTATGACCGTCTTATTGAAGACGATCGTGCCTTTTATCTAACCTTTGACAATGTCGAAGTGGGTCGGATGCAAGCACGCGCGGTTTTCGAGGCAATGCCCAAGGGCAACTATGTCATGATCAAAGGCTCGCCGACCGATCCAAACGCAGACTTCCTGCGTGGCGGCCAGCAAGAAATCATCGGCGCAGCTGTCGACAGCGGTGACATTGTGATCGTGGGTGAGGCCTATACCGATGGCTGGCTGCCCGCAAACGCGCAGCGGAACATGGAGCAAATCCTGACCGCCAACGAGAACAACGTTGACGCGGTCGTCGCCTCGAATGACGGTACTGCTGGTGGTGTTGTCGCGGCACTGACAGCGCAAGGGATGGAAGGTATCCCTGTCTCAGGTCAAGATGGCGACCACGCCGCACTGAACCGCGTTGCTCTGGGAACGCAGACTGTGTCTGTTTGGAAAGATGCTCGTGAACTGGGTAAGGCTGCCGGCGAAATCGCTGTTGCGCTCAGCAGCGGTACCAGCGCAGGGGATGTCGACGGCGCAGTTAGCTGGACCTCGCCCGGTGGCACCGAAATGACATCTGTCTTTTTGGCCCCGGTTCCGATCACCAAAGACAATCTGAGTGTTGTTGTGGACGCCGGTTGGATCTCGCAGGACGCCCTATGCCAGGGTGTCGAGAACGGACCTGCACCTTGTAACTAAACCTAAATTCCCTGGCCCTTTTGCTTGGGCCAGGGACCTTTGCTGATATTGAAAGATCGGAAATGACCGAAACTTCGTCTCAGCCGGTACCCCAAAAAAACAAGCCCAACCTGTTCCAGCAACTGGAACTGGATATGCGGCTTTTGGGTATGATCGGCGCCTTTGTCATCCTGTGTATCGGGTTCAACATCGTCACGGATGGGCGATTTCTGACACCCCGAAACCTGTTCAACCTGTCGATTCAGACCGTCTCGGTCGCCATCATGGCCTGCGGCATGGTATTCATCATCGTGACCCGCCATATCGATCTATCTGTCGGTGCGCTGCTGGCGACAACTTCGGCTGTAATGGCAATGACCCAGACGGAGCTGTTGCCGCATATGCTGGGGTTGGGGCTGAACAACCCGCTGACATGGGCGATTACGATCGTTGTTGGGCTTCTTGTAGGTACGCTGATCGGTGCTTTTCACGGATGGATGGTTGGCTATCTGACCATACCGGCATTTATCGTAACACTGGGCGGCTTTCTGGTTTGGCGAAACGTGGCTTGGTACATGACCAGTGGCCAGACCATCGGACCGCTGGACAGCACCTTCCTGATGTTTGGCGGAACCAATGGGACCTTGGGCACGACTGTCAGTTGGCTGTTCGGACTGTTTGCAACTGTCATCGCAATTTGGGCCTTGTGGAGCGGGCGTCGCGCCAAAGCAGCGCATGGGTTCCCAGTCAAACCAGTCTGGGCGGAATCAACCCTCGCTGCGATCATTGCCATCGCCATTTTGGGATATGTGTTCATCGTAAACAGCTATGCCATCCCGACCCGCAGGCTGGAGCGTATGTTCGAAGCACGCGGAGAGATCATGCCAGAGGGGCTGGTAGTTGGATATGGCATCCCGATCTCGGTTCTCATTCTGATCATCGTCGCGGTCAGCCTGACCGTGGTGGCACGCAAAACACGGTTCGGGCGGTACATCTTTGCCACCGGAGGCAACCCGGACGCAGCCGAGCTTTCTGGCATCAACACCCGGTTGCTGACTGTTAAAATCTTTGCCCTCATGGGGTTTCTGTGCGCCGTCTCGGCGGTCGTCGCCTCGGCCCGGCTGGCCAACCACTCAAATGATATCGGCACGTTGGATGAACTGCGCGTCATCGCCGCTGCCGTGATCGGAGGTACGGCATTGTCTGGCGGGATCGGTACGATCTATGGCGCCATTCTTGGGGCCTTGATCATGCAAGCGCTTCAGTCTGGCATGGCCATGGTGGGCGTCGATGCACCTTTCCAAAACATAGTTGTCGGCAGCGTGTTGGTGCTGGCGGTCTATATCGACATCGTCTATCGCAAGCGATTGGGGGCTAAGTGATGCAAGCTCAGGAAACGCAAAATACACCCTCGACTACTGGTAGAGGGTCCGGGGCTGCACCACTGGTCGAGATGCGGGATATCTCCATCTCGTTCGGTGGGATCAAGGCTGTCGATCAGGTCTCGGTAGATCTTTATCCCGGAGAAGTTGTTGGACTGTTGGGCCATAACGGGGCCGGAAAATCCACTCTGATCAAGGTTTTGTCCGGCGCGTATCAGATGGACCACGGTGAGATATTGATTGACGGCAATCCCGTCGAGATCGGCAATCCAAGGGACGCGCGGGCCAACAATATCGAGACGATCTACCAGACGCTGGCCTTGGCCGACAACCTCGATGCAACCTCGAACCTGTTCCTTGGGCGCGAAATGGTAACGCCCTTTGGTCTGGTCAATGACGCGGCGATGGAAGCAGAATGCCGCAAGATCATGGCGCAGCTCAACCCGAACTTTCAGAAGTTCAACGATCCGGTTTCGGCTCTGTCCGGTGGGCAGCGTCAATCCGTGGCTATCGCGCGCGCTGTATACTTCAATGCTCGTATTTTGATTATGGACGAGCCGACCGCCGCACTGGGTCCGCATGAGACTCAGATGGTGGCCGATCTGATCCACCAGCTCAAGGCCCAGGGGATCGGGATTTTCCTGATTGACCATGATGTGCATGCAGTCATGGACTTGTGCGACCGCGCATCGGTTATGAAGAACGGCAAGCTGGTCGGAACCGTGGATATTGCGGATGTCACCGATGACGATCTGCTGTCGATGATCATTCTGGGCAAGAAACCCGGCGAAAAGGCAGAATGAGGTGAAGGATATGACAAGCGGATTCTTCGACGGGATCGGGCCGGTTGAGTTTGGTGGTCCGGACAGCACAAACCCGCTGGCCTTCCGTCACTACAATCCAGACGAAATTGTCCTGGGCAAGCGGATGGAAGATCACCTTCGCTTTGCGGTCGCCTGGTGGCATTCCTTTGCTTGGGAGGGCGGTGACCCCTTCGGCAGCGCTACCTTCACACGACCCTGGCACCCGCAGGACGATATGGGCCGAGCCCGCCTGAAAGCGGACATCGCATTTGAGATGTTTGATATCCTTGGTCAGCCCTATTTCTGCTGGCACGATGCAGATGTCAGGCCCGAGCAGGGGAATTTCGCCGATAATCTGAGAACGCTTGAAGAGATCACGGACTATATCGGTGAAAAGATGCAGGCGTCGGGTACCAAGCTCCTTTGGGGTACGGCCAATATGTTCAGTCACCGGCGCTGGATGTCGGGGGCAAGCACGAACCCTGATCCTGAGGTGTTTGCCTTTGCTGCGGCCACAGTGAAATCCTGCATCGACGCAACCCACAAACTGGGCGGAGAGAACTATGTGCTGTGGGGGGGACGCGAAGGGTATGAAACCCTGCTGAACACCGACATGGGCACCGAGCTGGACCATATGGGCCGGTTCCTGAACATGGTGGTCGAGTATAAGCACAAGATCGGGTTCAAAGGTGCGATCCTTGTCGAGCCCAAACCTCAGGAACCTTCAAAACATCAGTATGATTACGATGCGGCCACCTGTATCGGGTTCCTAAGGAAGTATGGTCTCGAAGATGAGGTGAAGCTTAACCTTGAACAGGGTCATGCCATTTTGGCCGGTCACAGCTTTGAGCACGAGATCTCAGTTGCGACGGCAGAAGGGATGTTGGGGTCCATCGATATGAACCGGAATGATTATCAGTCAGGCTGGGACACGGATCAGTTCCCCAACAACACGCCCGAAGTCGCGTTGGCCTATTACTACATCCTGAAATCAGGTGGGTTCACTTCAGGTGGTACGAATTTCGACGCTAAAATTCGTCGTCAATCTATCGATGCCGATGACCTGATTGCCGCACATGTAGGGGGGATGGACATCTGTGCCCGCGGCCTGAAGGCCGCAGCTGCGATGCTCGAAGATGGCGGGCTGGAGGCGGCCTTGTCCGAAAGATATGCGGGTTGGGACGCACCCGAAGCCCAAGCCATGCTGACCAGTACTCTGGACGACATCACCGCGCGTGTTTTGTCTGATGGCGTTAATCCGGCCCCAAGGTCCGGGCGTCAGGAGAAGTTGGAAAACTACGTCAATCGGTTCGTTTGAAACCGAAACAGTGCGCGTCACATAAGGCGCGCACCATCGGCATCAAAGCGATAAACTCGACCGGGTTCATATCCGAAGCGGATCGTTTGACCTGCACCAACCTGGTGCTGGCCGAACAGGCGCGCGGTGATCTGGTGGTCTTGCATCATCGCGATGACATTGGTGTCGCCGCCCAAATGCTCGACATGGGTGACATCTGCGGTAACCGGGCCGTCATCTGACAAGAAAAGATCCTCAGGCCGGATACCCGTTGTCACATCCGCGCCCTCGCCAATCAGACTGGCGGGGAAGAAATTCATCGAGGGCGCGCCGAGGAAACCGGCGACGAATTGGTTCGCCGGATTGTTATACAGCTCCATCGGGCTGCCGACCTGCTCAACACGCCCATCGCGTAAGACTACGATTTTGTCAGCCAGCGTCATCGCCTCGGTCTGGTCATGGGTGACATAGATCATCGAGGCATCAAGCTGCTGGTGCAGGTTGGCGATTTCCAGCCGCGTGTTCATGCGCAGGGCGGCGTCCAGATTGGACAAAGGTTCGTCGAACAGGAACAGCTTGGGTTCACGCACGATGGCGCGACCGATCGCGACGCGTTGGCGCTGGCCGCCAGACAGTTCTGACGGGTAGCGGTCGATATAGGGTTCAAGGTTGAGCATCTTGCTGGCTTTGGTGACACGCTCTTCGATGACCTGCTTGCTCTGACCTTCCTGTTTCAAAGCCAAAGACATGTTCTTGCGAACATTCAGGTGCGGGTAGAGCGCGTAGCTTTGGAACACCATCGCGATGCCGCGTTTTGAAGGTGGGGTCAGGTTCATCAGCTCTCCGCCGATGCGGACCTCGCCCGAGGTTACATCCTCCAGCCCCGCGATCACGCGCAGCAGGGTGGATTTGCCGCAGCCCGATGGGCCGACGAAAACGACAAATTCGCCGTCTTCCACCTCGATGTTGATGTCCTTCAAGACCTCTACAGTGCCGAAGGACTTGTTCACGTTTGTAAGCGTCAGGGCGGTCATGGGCGTGCCTCTTTCAGCGAAATAGGTTGGCCGGTGCGGATGCTTTCATCTGCAGCGAGGCAGATGGCGAGCGATTGCACGGCGTCGTTCATGTGGCGGGTCAGGTCGATGTCTTCAGCAATGGCGCGCAGCATATAGGCTTGTTCCGCATCGCAGAGTTCCTGATGGCCGGGTTCATCGGGCATGTTGATTGTCTGGTCGCCCTCGGGGCGGTGGACCAGAAGGCCGCCCACCTTGGTGTGACCGTCTATATCGGCCGATGCGCCCTTATTGCCATCGGTGATCGAGACCGATCCGTTGGGCGACACTATGTCTTTCACGAAGAACGCCGTTTCCGACATCATTGGACCCCAGCCTGCTTCGTACCAGCCGACTGAGCCGTCCTCGAAGACCACCTGAAACTGGCCGTAGTTATACATGTCTTCGGCGATCTCATCGCTAAGGCGCAGGCCCATGCCATGCACGCGCACGGGATCGGAGTCGGTGATCTGGCACATCACGTCGACATAGTGCACACCGCAATCGACGATGGGTGAGGTTGTCTCCATGAGCGCCTTGTGTGTCTCCCACTCAGCGCCTGACGATTGTTGGTTCAGGTTCAGGCGGAACACATATGGTCCGCCAAGGTCGCGCGCCTCGGAGATCAGGCACATCCACGACGGGTGGTGACGCAGGATGTAGCCGACGACCAGTTTACGTTTGGTTTCAATGGCTTTCGCGACGACGCGTTTGGCATCAGCCACCGTGGTCGCCAGTGGTTTTTCAACAAAGACATGTGCGCCGGCTTCCATTGCGGCGCAAGCAAAATCGGCATGGCTGTCGGAATAGGTGGCGACAACCACCAGATCCGGGTTTGTATCGGCCAGAGCAGCCTGAAAATCCGAATACGCGGGATAACTCGCAAGATCGGGATGGTCCACGTGACCGGAACGGTTCACCAGACCTACGATCTGCGGGTCCGGGTGGTGGTGATGGGCCAGCGCATGGCTGAGGCCCATATTGCCGAGACCGGCGACCAGAACCCGGGTCATTTGACAGCTCCGGACGTGATGCCCCGGATCAGCTGGCGCGAGAAGATAACGTAGAGCACCAGCACCGGCAGGATCGCCATGGATAGTGCCGACAAAACCGCGTTCCAGTCGGTGACGAATTGGCCAATGAAGACTTGGCTGCCCAGCGTCAGGGTCTTGGTTTCCTCAGCCGGGGCAAGGATCAACGGGAACCACAGGTCATTCCAGATCGGGATCATGTTGAACACGGCGACCGTCGCCATGGCGGGGCGGACAAGCGGCAGGACCAGCCGGAAGAAGATCGTGTATTCCGACAGTCCGTCGACACGGCCCGCGTTTTTCAGGTCGTCCGAGACCTGCCGCATGAACTCGGATAAGATGAACACGGCCAGCGGCAGGCCTTGTGCGGTGTAGACCAAGATCAGCGCCCAAAGCGTGTTCACCAGCCCAGTCGCCACCATCATCTCGAGGATAGCAACGGTGCCAATGCGGATCGGGATCATGATCCCTAGCGCTAGGTATAGGCCCATCAGGGTGTTGCCCTTGAACTTGTACTCGCTCAGCGCAAAGGCGGCCATGGCCCCAAACAGCAGGACAAAGGCAAGCGATACAACGGTGACGATCAGCGAGTTCTGAAAGTAGAGGAAGAAATCCCCCTGTTTCATCACGGTCTGATAACCGATCAGCGAGAAACTCTCAGCGTCGGGCAGGGCGAGAGGCTCGCGAAAGATCGAGCGGCGGGTTTTGAAGCTGTTGATGATGATCACAAAGACCGGGAACAAGGCGATCAACGTGTAGAGGATCAGCGCCCCGTGCATGGCGGCTGTGTTCAGCGGGTTATGGCGTGCTTTGTTCATCCGTTCGCCCTCACAGCTGATACCGGCGCATCCGGGTCTGGATGCCGAAGAGGTAGATACAGACCCCCACAAGGATGATCGCGAACATGGCCCCAGCGATGGCCGATCCCATGTGCGGATCACCCAGTTGCAGCTGGAAGCCAAAGAAGGTGCGGTACATGAAGGTGCCGAGGATATCGGTCGAGAAATCCGGACCCGCCAGCGCGCCTTGCGACACGTAGATCAGGTCGAACGCATTGAAGTTGCCCACGAAAGTGAGGATCGAGATGATCCCGATCGAAGGGATGATCAGCGGTAGCTTGATTTTCCAGAAGGCTGAGGCTCCGGTAATGCCGTCGATCTCTCCGGCTTCAAGGATCTCTTCGGGGATCGACAGCAAGGCGGCATAGATCAGCATCATCGGGATGCCAACGAATTGCCAGACTGAGACCAGCGCCAACGTGGTCAGGGCGTATTCTTCCTTGCCCAACCATGGCGCAAACAACGACTTAAGGCCAATAGCGTCCAGCATCGAAGGCGCGATACCCCACAGTGGCGACAGGATCAGTTTCCAGGCAAAGCCCACGATCACAAAGCTGAGGATCGTCGGGATGAAAATCGCAGACCGGTAGAGCGCCGCAAACCGCAGGCGGGGATGCGAAAGTAGTGCTGCCAGAACGATACCGATGGGGTTCTGAACCAGCATGTGGATCAGGAAGAACCAGAAGTTGTTGCCCAAAGCGTTCCAGAACTGCTCGGACCAGATCGGATCGAAGAACAACGTGCGGAAATTCTGCAGGCCTACGTAGACGCGTGTCTGATCAACCTCGGTGAACAGTGCAAGGCGCAATGTATTGAACAAGGGGAAGATCATCACCGCCGTGTAGACCAACACCGCAGGGGCGAGGAAAACGGCGATGTGCCAGCGAAAGCGGCGGGTTTGCATGAGATTCTCCGGGAAAAGGTCCGGACGCGACGCGGGCCGCGTCCGGTTAGAGTGAGTGGCTTAGAGCTTACTGGTGCGGTGCGTACCAGCTGGCCAAGCCGTCCTGCAGTTTCTGACCAAGTGCTTCTGGTGTTTCAGCACCTTTAATGGCGGCCACGGATGCACCCCAGGTCTCGTTTTCCAGGTTCGGCGTGCCGCGCGACAGGATCTGGTAAGTTGAACGGATGGTGCTTTCACATTCCTCGCGCCAACCGACAATTTCCTTGGCCAGCGGGTCTTCCAACTCAACCGGAGTGCTGGAGAGCGGGAAGAAACCGGGCAGGGCGTTTCCGAAGATGCTGGCAAACTCAGGGCTTGCGACCCAGGCCAGGAATGTGCGTGCCGCTTCCTGGTTTTCGCTGGCCGCGTTCATACCGATGCCGATATCGGTGTGGTCCGAAATATAGCAGGTGTCGCCCGCATTCTGGACCGGCGGCTTAAATGCACCCATCTCGAAGTCGGCCTGCGTGTTGAAGCCCGAAATTTCCCAGCTGCCCGCAGGATAAACCGCAGCGCGGCCCAGCGTGAACAGGTTCTGGCTGTCGGGATAGGTTTGTGCTTCGTATCCGTCTCCCAGATAGTCGGCCCACTTGGCCAGCGTCGCATAGGGGGCAACCCACTGAGTATCGGTCAGTTTCTGATCACCTTTGATCAGGGCCAGACGACCTTCTTCACCTTTCCAGTAGTTCGGGCCGATGTTGTTATAGCCCATGGTGGCGGCTTCCCACTGGTCGTTGGTGCCCATCGCCATTGGGATGTAGGTGCCGTCTTCCTTGATCTTGTCGAGGGCAGCAAAGAACTCGGCCTCGGTGGTCGGGACTTCGATGCCCAGCTCATTGAACGCATCTTTGTTATAGATGAAGCCGTGGATCACCGACGCCATCGGAACGCAGAAGCTGGCTGATGCATCATCGGTCTGCCACGCGGATTTTGCCACGTCCGAGAAATTGCTCATCGCGTCCAGATCGGACAGATCAGTCAGATGGCCCGCTTCGTACAGTGCCAGCGATGCATCGAACGGGCGGCAGGTGATCAGATCACCGGCAGAGCCGGCTTCAAGCTTTGAGTTCAGGACAGCGTTGTATTCCGCGGGGGCCGACGGGGAAAACACGACTTTGATGCCGGGATTGGCGGCTTCAAAGGCAGGGATGATCTTTTCCTGCCACAGGGCAAGGTCATCGTTGCGCCAACTTTCAATCGTGATTGTTGCATCTTGTGCATAAGCTCCACTTGCGACAAGCGCGGTGCTCATCAGGGCAAGGCTTAGGGCATTACGTTTCATTTGGTTTCTCCCAGGTTGATAGTTTCATCATTTTGCTTCAGTCGGTTCATGGCAGGGCGCAAATGGCCCCCTGTTTCCTCCAACAACGCCTCTGCGGCCTCGGTCGATCCGGCTCCGGCAGCAACAAGTGCGGCGCTTTTCAGCGCGCCATCGGTGGATCTGAGGGCCGCACCGGCGCGTTCAGATGTCACGCCCGTCAACTGGCAGACGATCCCATTGGCACGAGCACGCAGCTTGTCATTGTCTGCACGCAGGTTGATCATCATGCCGTCCTGAATATGTCCAAGCTCCACAGCCATCAGTGTCGACAACATGTTCAGCGCGATTTTCTGCGCGGTTCCCGCACCCATTCGAGTTGAGCCGGAGATCAATTCGGGCGGCGTAGACAGCAACACGGCATGATCCGCCAGTTGCAGCAATAGTGATCCCGCATTATTGGCAATCCCGATGACTGGCACGTCTTTGGCCAGCGCCATCTTGGCCGCGGCAATCGTATAGGGTGTCGTTCCGCTGGCCGACACCGCGATCAGAGTGTCATTTTCATGCAAGTCGGCCAATTCATCTTCAAGCGCATCAACCGCATCCTCGACGTCACCGGGCATTTCAGCCGTTGTCGGCAGGCCGCCGGCCATATGGATGGTGATTTGTGATGCTGGGATTGAGAATGTGCCCCCCAGTTCCAACGCATCTGAAGCAGCCATCAGGCCGGAAGACCCCGCAGCCAGATAGCGAAGCTTACCGCCTGACCGGATGGAATTTGCCATCGCCTGTGCGCCACCACACAATGGCGCCAAGGCCTCCAGCGGAGCCTTCGCCGCCAATGCCTGCGAAGTTGCCAGCAGGTTTGCCACCTCAATCAACGGACGGGTATCCAGCCCGTGTGCATCCTGATGCAGTTGTTCCGTTACTGGCGTGTTCACGTGATTCTCCCCCAAGAGTTCCCATGATCATACCTTTTAGATACCATTAGTCTACCATTTATTTTACCGCCCTATGTTCGAGCATTATTCGGCTCCAATTACGCGTTTGGTTATAATTGGGACTTTGTTTTTACAAATAGGTATTATATAGGTCTCTATATGACTCGATCTTCAAAATCACTGATTCTGGCTGCTGACGGGGGTGGAACACGCTGTCGCCTTGCCCTTTGCGACGGGGAAACGCGCCACAAGGTCGAGGTTGGCGCGGCTAATGTGTCTACTGATTTTGACGCCGCCCTCGGTGAATTGCAGCGGGGACTGGAGGCTCTGGTATCTCAGTCCGACCGCTCTGTTGATGACATCATGCACGCGCCAACCTATCTGGGCCTGGCCGGGATCACGGGGGATGCGATCGCGCAAAAACTGGCGTCGGCTTTGCCTTGCCGCCACGTGCGTATCGAAGATGACCGCGGCGCCGCCTTGCGCGGGGCACTAGGTCCGGCAGACGGGTTTGTTGCGCATTGCGGAACGGGGTCGTTCATCGCGACTCAACAGGCTGGCACAGTCCGATTGGCCGGAGGGTGGGGGCCGGTGCTGGGTGATCAGGCCTCGGCGCAATGGATCGGAAAACGCGCGCTGTCCAAGGCTTTGGATCATGTCGATGGCGTAAGTACATCTTCGCAGCTGGCGCAGGATTTACTATCTCACCACGGGGGCGCACCGGGGTTGGTCAAAGCAGCGGCTCAGATGACGCCAACCGAATTCGGCGCAATCGCCCCTCAGGTGACGGAACTGGCCAGCCACAAGGATGCGCTTGCGGTCGCACTTTTACAGGACGGCGCCGATTATCTGGCAGGCATGATGAGAAAGATGGGCTGGCGCCCGGGTCTGCCAGTTTGTCTGACCGGGGGCATCGGACCGCACTATGCATCCTATCTGCCTCAGGACATGCAAGCCGCGCTGACCCAGCCTTTGGGCGATCCATTGTCTGGCGCATTGGCTTTGGCGCGTGCCTTTCAGGAGGAGATCGAACATGAATGTAGCTGATTTCCTAAGACCCGAAGGATGGCTGGGCCAAAACGCAGGCCCGCGCTATGTGCAGCTACGCCAACGATTGGAACAAGGTATTCAGGATGGTATCCTAGCGCCTAACAGTTCACTTCCGCCCGAACGAGAGATTGCTGAACTGACCGACCTATCGCGCGTGACCGTGCGCAAGGCCATTCAGGAGCTGGTGCGTAAAGGTGCGGTTGAACAGCGGCAAGGTTCGGGCTCATTCGTGCGCGAACCCGTTGCGCGGGTCGAACAGTCCCTGTCTCATCTGACTTCTTTCACCGAAGACATGGAAAGGCGCGGCCTCAAGACCACCTCGACCTGGCTAGAGCGCGGGATTTTCCTGCCATCGCCGGAGGAGATGATGGCTCTGGGTCTATCAACCAATGAACAGGTTGCCCGCATCCACCGTCTGCGTGCTGCAGGGGGGCGACCGATGGCTCTGGAACGGGCAGCGCTGCCGCTGGATATCCTGCCGAACCCAACCGAAGTGACCGGGTCGCTGTATGCAGTTCTCGAACAAACCGGGTTTCGACCGGTGCGCGCGATCCAGAAAATCTCGGCTATCAACCTCGAAGCGCCCGAGGCTGAACTTCTCGATGTTGCCGAAGGCACCGCCGGGCTTCGGATTCAACGTACCTCTTATCTGGAAAGCGGGCGGGTCGCTGAATTGACTCGCTCAATCTATCGCGGCGACGCCTACGACTTTGTAGCCGAATTGCGCCTGTCTAATTGAAAGCCTGGGATCATGTCTGACAAAACCACTCAAATGCGACGGGAAATCAACGAGATACCCGACGCCGTTGATCGCCTTCTGACCGAAGGCGCAAGCCGGATTGCACAATCGGCTGACGAAATCCGGGCCCGTGATCCACGGTTCCTGATCTCAGTCGCGCGGGGGTCTTCGGATCACGCCTGTAGCTATCTGAAATACGCATCCGAGCTGCTGTTGGGCTTGCCCATGGCCTCGGTCGGGCCATCGGTCAAATCGATCTACGGCGTCGATATGCGTTGCGAGGATTCAGTTTGCATTGCGGTCTCACAATCCGGGCAAAGCCCCGACATCGTACAGCTCACACAATCCGTGACATCCGGCGGTGCCTATTCGGTCGCCATCACCAACAACACGGCCTCCGCTCTGGCCGAAGCGTCCACCGCGACGCTACCGATCCATGCGGGTCCCGAGCTGAGTGTTGCTGCAACCAAGACATTCGTCACTTCTTTGGTCGCAGGCCTGTGGCTGATCGCGCAGGTGAAACGCGATGAGCCATTGTTGCGCGCCATTCATGGCCTGCCGGACAGCCTGTCAGCGGCGATTGCATGTGATTGGAGCGCGGTAGCTGATGCGGTGGATGGCCGTTCGCTGTTTACGCTGGGGCGCGGCCTGTCGCTGGCGATCTCGAACGAAGCTGCTTTGAAATTCAAAGAGACCTGCCAGATTCACGCTGAAAGCTATTCGGCAGCCGAAGTTCTGCATGGCCCTGTTTCCATTGTCGATCAGGGCTTTCCGGTGCTGGCCTTTTCCTCAGGGGATGCGGCTGAATCCAATCTGGCAGAGGTTGCGGATAAGCTTGCCGCTAAAGGGGCGGAAGTTTTCGCCACCACCAGCCGCGTAAAGCAAGCAACGGTGCTTCCGCATGTCAGAACTTCGCATTGGATGACTGACCCGATCCCCACAATTGCGTCTTTCTATGGAATGGTCGAAAGCGTGGCCACCCGGCGTGGGGTCGACCCCGATATGCCACGCCACCTGAAGAAAGTTACGGAAACGGTATGACCGACGCTTCGATCACCTTTTCAGGCGGCCCGATCTTCGACGGAAGCGACCTGCATGTCGGTTACGCTGCGCGGTTCCGCAACGGTGTGTTGGACGCATTGATCCCCGAGGCGCACGCCACCGAAGACCAAATCGAGGATTTGGCAGGGCGCATCCTTAGCCCCGGTTATGTGGATCTGCAGGTCAATGGCGGTGACGGTGTCATGTTCAACGACGATCCATCCGTTGACACACTCAGCCGGATCGCAAAGGCGCATCGTGGATTGGGCGCGACCCGTATCCTGCCTACCCTGATCACGGATACGGCCCAGAAAACGCGGGCTGCAATTGAGGCCGCAATCAAAGCCGTTCAGGCGGGTGTTCCGGGTATCGCTGGCCTGCATCTGGAAGGCCCGCATCTGTCGGAACGGCGCAAAGGGGCGCATGACGCAGCCCTGATCCGCCCGATGGAGCAAACTGATCTTGAAGCCATCGTTTATGCGGCAGGACATTTGCCCGCTTTGGTGGTTACGGTTGCCCCAGAAACGACAACGCCTGAACAAGTCAAGGCACTGGCGCAGGCTGGCGTGATTGTCTCGCTCGGCCACAGCGATGCGTCCTTTGACACCAGCATGGCCTATGCCCAATCGGGCGCGCGCTGTGCCACACATCTGTTCAACGCGATGAGCCAACTTGGCAACCGAGAGCCAGGCCTGGTCGGTGCCGCCCTGGCCAGTGGAGCGATGTCAGCGGGGTTAATTGCGGATGGCGTGCATGTTCATCCCGAAACCATGCGCGCCGCCTGGGCTGCCAAGCAGGGGCCGGGCTGTATTTTTCTTGTCAGCGACGCGATGGCTGTTGCAGGGACAGATCTGACAGAATTCCAGTTGGAAGGCCGCCCGATTCAGCGCAGAGATGGCAGGCTGACCTTGCAGGATGGAACTCTGGCCGGGGCCGACCTTTGTCTGACGCAAGCGGTGAAGGTTCTAACTGAACAGGTCGATATCCCATTGCCACAGGCTTTGGCCGCAGCCACCAGCGTGCCGCATCAGTTCATTTCGAAGCAGGGCGACAGGATGTCGATGGACCTATCACACATGATCCTGATCGCGCCGGATTTGTCAGCGGCCCAGCCGGTTCTGGCCTGATCGACCCTTTCAGGGGTCGATCGCCGACCGACTATCAGCCTGCTACCGCACCATCGTGAGCTTATTCCAATCGGAATAATCCGGGGTGCCTTCGCCCTTGATCTCACCCGCGTATCCGAACTCAACCATATGGGTCATCGTTGTGGTCTCGGTTGCAAAGATCACCGCGTAGCTTTCCGGCAGGTCCGAAGACGACAGAAAACGCGTCGCCGAGAAATCAGCCCATCCGGCGTGATTGGTGCCTCGGGGGGCCGAGAAAGGCACACCCAGCAGGGACCCCGTCAGCGGCAAATGGCAATGCCCGTGGAATATGTGCCTGATTTTAGCCGTATGCGGCGCGATCGTTTCAGCAAACAAATCTGCATCCAGCAACATGATCTCATCCATCGGTGCAACTTCGATTGGAACCGGATTGTGATGCATGAAAATCCAGACCGGACCGGGCAAGGTTGCCAACTGACGAGAGAGCCAATCCGCACGTTTCGCGCAGAAATGACCTGCATGCGTGTTTGGGCCCCAGGTGTCCAATAGCACCGCGTGGCCCAGGCTCAACGGGACAGTGCGATGCACAAACCCGCCTTCCCCTTCCAGTTCAGGGAAACAGCGTAGAAAGGTCGAACGGTCGTCATGGTTGCCGATCAACAGCTCGACCGGAAGTGGGATGCTTCCTATCCGTTCCTTGAGCAAGGCATAATCAGCGGCTTCGCCCCAATCGGACAGATCACCCGTGATAAACAGCGCCTCTGCATCGCTGTGGCTTTGCATCGCGTGATCCAGCGCTTTGTTCAGATTGGCCAATGGATCGCGGCCGCTGATGGTATCGCCCGGCGTTGTCAGGTGGATATCGGTGAACTGAAGCAGCTTCATAGTTGGCGCCTTTTAAGTGATATTGTAAAAAGAATTGGCCCGCGCCAGCCTATGGCGCGGGCCTTGAGTTTTAGGACCCGGAGGGCAGCAGATCCTGCACTTCTTCAGTCAGGTCTTGCTGCAACTCTTCCATGTCATCATATTCGCCGGTCACGATGCCTTCGATCCCGTCATAGATGACCTGCGTTGCGGCCAGACCGTTGTCGCCCGGATAGGCCTGCCATTCACGCAGCAGGGGCAGCTGACGTACAGCTGTCGCCTTGGCCGGGTTCTCGGCGTAGAAATCGGCCAGAATGATCTCATTGGCGGCCTGGTTCGGTGGCATGTAACCGGTGGTCCGCGCCACATCGGCGGCACCTTCACCCGATGTGATGAATTTCAGCCATTTCCAAGCGGCTTCCAGCTGGGCTGGGTCTTCAGATGTCGACACCAGCAGGGCCGAGTTTCCGCCCGCGGGCAAACCCATTGGCCCCTCGGCTGTGAAACCCGGATACTCGTTCGTTACCAGAGTGAAATCACCCATCGCGCGCTCAACCGCGCCAACGGCTGATGTGGACCAGTACATCATGCCAATCTCACCGGCCGAGAAAGAAGCTAACGCGCCTTTCCATTCCAGGTTCTGCATTTCGCAGCCCTGAAACAGGTCTTTCATCGTGTTCAAGGCTTGCAGGCCTTCGGGTTCGTCCAGAGTGAAGTCGGTGCCCATGACGGTGGGTTTGTCCTGGCTCCACATCATGGCTTGCAGGAACCAGTTGCCGGTGATGTTCCAGCCCCAGAACATGGGGTTTTCGACACCGGCTTCTTTCAGGCGGCCACAGGCTTCGATCACTTCGGCCCAGGTTGTGGGCAGGTTGGTTTCGTCATAGCCAGCCTTGGCCATGGTCTCCATGTTGTAGTAGCCAACCGGCAGCGAGATCGAGAAGGGCAGGCCGTAGACATCTTCGTTGAAAGTGCCAAGGTCCAGCATCGCCTTGTGATAGCCGTCTTTGGCAAAGTCGGCCTCTTGCGCGATGAAAGGCTCTAGCGATTTTGCGATGCCTTTTTCCACCAGGATCGCCTGACGGTTCAGGCCTTGCATGGTCACGTCTGGCAGCGTGCCGGCAACGGCTTCGCGCAGGATCGTGTTGGTGCCGTCTTCATAGCTTTCGTAAGTAGCCCGCATCTTGATTTCGATGTTCGGGTTTTCAGCATAGAATTTCGGCAGGATTTTTTCGTAAGTGACGTCAAAGAGATGGCTATAGGGATAGGCGAACTCGACGACGATCTTGTCTTCAGCGGTGGCTGCCCCTGCGGCAAGTACCAAAGCCATTGCAGTTGTGAGGGTTTTCATTACTCTCTCCAGTTGAACTGAGGGGTCTGACGGTTTGGCGATTGGCAGCCCCTGGTGGGTATCCCGATTTGGGATGTCGTGGTGGGGCGGGAATTTCCCGCCCTACTTCATTCCGGATAGTGTTATCCCTTCGATAAAGCGGCGCTGCGCCAGTAGGAAAACAACGATCAGCGGGGTTACGATAATGCAGGCCGTGGCCATCATCGGGCCAAAGTTGTCGCCATCCGCATCCCCCTTGAATTCTCGCAGGCCCAGCGGTGGCGTGAACAGCTCGCGATTGCCGGTGATTACGATGCGGGGCCAGAAATAATCATTCCAATGCGCGACAACCGAAAAGATGCCAAAGGCCAACAGGGCCGGGATGGCCGTAGGCAGCATGACGTTCCACACGATGGAATATTCGCTCATCCCGTCCATCCGGGCGGCATCGATCAGATCGTCCGGAACGGTCATAAAGAACTGGCGCATCAGAAAGATCCCGAAGACCGAGATGGTCCAGGGCACAATCAGCGCCGCATAGGTGTTCGTCAGTCCCACCTTGGCCAGCATGATGTACAGCGGCAAGGCGATTGCGTGCACAGGGATCAGAAGGCAGAACAGCACCAGCGCAAACACCGCCTCGCGCCCCCAGAACCGTAGCTTGGCCAAAGCATAGGCGCAGGGCAGGGCGACGATAACCTGGATCAGAAAGATCGACAGGGTCACGAAGATTCCATTGGCCAAATAGCGCAGCAAAGGCGCTTTGGCGAAAGCGGTTGTGTAGTTGTAGATGGTTGGATTGACCATGCAATCCGCCGCAGCATTGCCAAGCTTGACGCAGAAATCATCCCGGAACGGTTGCTGGCTACCTAAGAAACCACCCAGGTTCTGCATGATCTCATGCGGCGCTTTGAACGAGTAGCTGACCATCACGTAGAAGGGCAGCAAGACAACGATTGCACCCAGGATCAGGATGACATGTTTGATCGTCTCGGCGGTGGAAAACCGAAACCCGATCTCGGGTAAGGCGGTGGTGGGGGTGGAAGTTGTATCAGACATAATGGGTCCTCCGGTCCACCAGCCAGCGCTGCACCAGCGTCAGGAACATGACAAAAGCCAGGAACACCACGGTGATGGCAGCGCCGATCCCCATCAGGTTTTGCTGGATCGCTTTTTCGTAGATCGCGAACATCATCACATAGACCGATTTCGACGGCCCACCGCCTTGCGGATAGAACGCCTCGACAGTGTCAAAGACCTGAAAGGATCGGATGAATGAGATTGTGACGACAAACACTGTTGTGGGGCCCAGCATCGGCCAGGTCACC
Organism: Ruegeria sp. AH7; assembly: GCF_056541325.1. NCBI lineage: Bacteria > Pseudomonadati > Pseudomonadota > Alphaproteobacteria > Rhodobacterales > Roseobacteraceae > Ruegeria > Ruegeria sp. AH7. Next base: position 189,682 of record NZ_JBQFYF010000006.1, read on the forward strand.
AGTCGGAAACGCTCCCACCCAGTGGGTGCGCCATCCATTTCGGCCGCGTCATAAAGCGATGGCGGGATCGAGCTGAGCCCGGCCAGATACAAGACCATGTTAAAGCCGAACCCCTGCCAAACGCCGATGAACGCAACCGTCCAGATCGCATAATCCCGATCAGTCAGCCAAAGCGGGAAGGTCTTGGCGCAGCCTTGCGCGTACCAGCCCCAGGCCTCAAGCCAGGTGCCGCATCCTTTTTCCAGCGTGGCATTCACAATGCCGATGGTCGGGTGCAGGGCAAATTCCCACACGATGGCCATGGCGATCAGCGCGGCCATGACCGGCAGAAAGTAGATCGTCTTATAGAGGTTCCCAAAGCGGGTGAGCGAATGGATTAGGAGAGCTGCACCCAATCCCAGCAGGACTGTCAGTGGTACAACAACAAAGACGTATCGGAACGTAGCCCCGAACATCTTTTCATAGCTACGCCGGGTGAAGATTTTCTCGAAATTCTCCCATCCAACATAGTCCATGCCTGCATTGCCCAACGAGTAATTGGTAACGCTCAGCACACCCGCGATGCCGATAGGCACAATCAGGATCACGATCATCAAGATCAATGCCGGGGCGATGAACCAAAGATAAGCGCGCGAACCGGGCATCAGGCGACCTCGAGCATTGTCTGCTCGGGCAGCCGCGCACCGCTGCCGTCAAACATCATGATTTTGTCCCGGATCGCAGAAAACCGGAAGGTTTTCCCAATCTCAGCCCGCGTGTCCGGAGCGGCCCGCACCACGATCTTTTGCTCTAGCTCGTTGACACCCAGATGGATGAACAGATCAGAGCCTAAGTTTTCCCGATGGGTCACGACCCCAGAGAACGCGCCTGCGGGATCAATGCTCAGGTGCTCAGGCCGGATACCCAATGTGACGGGACCTGCCTGGGCGTTGGTGCCCAACAAACTGACATCCAGTACCCGCAATGTACCGGCGCCGTCGATCTCGGCGGGCATGGTATTGATTGCGGGTGATCCGACAAAGCGGGCAACGGCCAAAGACTGTGGATTGCGGTAGATATCATCCGGTTTGCCAAGCTGCAGAATATGACCATCCATCATGACAGCCATCCGATCCGACATGGTCAGTGCCTCGGCCTGATCATGGGTGACATAGACAAAGGTTGTTTTCAGACGGCGGTGCAGATCGGACAGTTCAGCCCGCATGTGAACTCGCAAGGCTGCGTCCAGATTGGACAGTGGTTCATCCATCAAAAAGGCAACCGGATTGCGTACCATGGCCCGGCCCAAAGCCGCACGCTGACGCTGACCACCTGACAACTGGCCCGGTTTGCGATCCAACAGGTTTTGGATCTGCAAAGTCTCGGCCGTTTCATCGACCTTGGCCCGAAGCCTGCGGTAAGCCGAGCGGGCAATCAAGGGACCCAGCACAGGCAATCGCCCGGCTGTCCCGATGTCCCGCAGTTTGAGCGGGGTCATCATGTTTTCCGCAACCGTCAAATGCGGATAGAGCGCATAAGACTGGAACACCATCGCCAGATTGCGGCTGGCCGGGCGCATCCGGGTCACGTCCTGCCTGTCAATCATCACCTGGCCCGCCGTCGGAGCTTCGAGCCCTGCAAGAATGCGGAGCAAGGTGGATTTACCGCAGCCGGACGGGCCTACAAGGGTCAGGAACTCACCCTCTTCGATTTCCAGATCGACACCCTTAAGCACAGGTGTTGGCCCGAATGTTTTCTGAATACCTTGAAGACTGATTTGACCCATAGCGCGGCTACCCCAACTGACCGCGCGCAGATTAAGAAGTTCATGTCTCGATTCTGTGACGACATATAAGTGTTGCTTATGCAGGCTAAACTGCGCGGCGACATGAACATAAATCCGTATCAGTTCAAAGCCTTCGCCTATGTCGTGCGAGAAGGCAGCCTGACCAACGCGGCGCGCGCGCTGGGTGTGTCGCAATCCGCTGTTTCACAGCATATTGCCAAGCTTGAGGCACATGTGGGTGCACGTCTGCTGGTGCGGGCTCGCGATGGGATCGAGTTAACCGCAACAGGGCAAGAGTTCTTTGATCTCGCCGACAGGTTTGCGACGCTGCACACGATCATAGAAGAAAAGGTTCAGGGCTTTTCGGAACTGGAACGCGGCCATCTGAAGATAATCGCAAACGCTCCGCAACCAGCATTGGGTTTGATCGCCCGCTTCGCCGACACATACCCCAATGTCGATATCGACTTTGCGCTATGCGATTGGAGCAGCGCCATTGAGTTGCTACAGAAACGCAAGGTGGATTTTGGCGTCATCACCGAACCTACAATCAGCACGGAGTGGTATCTTCAACCGCTCTGCACATCTCGCTTTGTGCTATATGTAAGGGAAACGCATGACTGGTCGCGGCGCAAAGTGCTAAGCCTCACCCAGATCGTGGATGAAACGCTTTTGTTACCAGAAAGCGGATCGCTAACGCAAAGGGTCGTAACCAGGGCGTTGGACAAACTGCAACTGGCACCGCGCCGGATTGTCAAAACCACCACATTTCCGGTGATGAAAGAGGCGATCATGGCCGGATTGGGCGTTGGCATCTTTCTGGAAAACAGCGCAGGGTCCGAGGCCGGGCTGACTCAGGTCCCGATCCGGGAGTTGGAGAAGTACTACGAAACCAGTCTGGTCGTGCCACGTCATAGAATGGATTTGAAACTGGTGCGAAGTTTCTGTCAGGTTTCCGAAGATCAGCCTTGACCATTTTCAAGCCAAAACCGGTCTTCCCGGTTCAGGTGTTCGTCCATGATGGCGTCGTAAGCGGCAAGTTCCTGATCCGATAGTTGGCCATGCCATTTACCGCTGGAACCGCTGTGAAAAAACTCTGTATCTGACTTGAAGAAGCCTTTTCCCCCGCTGGGGGCATACCGTTCGGCATTCTCTTTCATATGGTCGAATGTCGCGGTTGCCATGAGCCGTTGCATCACCGGCTTTGAATGAGGCGTATTCAGAAGTTCTGAAAGCTGCGCGAACACGCCTGCTAAATCGCGTTTCATATCAGAATAGTGAAACAAAGAGACATTTGGCCGATCAGACATGGCCTTTGCCGCTTTGTAGTGTTGCAGGATATGCGCAAGCGGCATGGCGTCTGTATCAAACCCTTCGGCACCACCATCCAGAAACCGGCGGAAAGTGGTGCCGTCGTCATCATGTTCAGGATACCAGTGATCGAACCACGGTATGGGAATGTTCCGAATGTGATTCCGGAATGAAAAATGCGCGTCCAGCGGATGCCGGAACACGCAGATATAATGCGCGTGATCATCCAGCGGCAGGCCATCCAGTGGAGTATGGCTTTTCATACTGCGGCGGCAGGTCATTGCCTCAAGCCGTGCGGCAATCCCGGGCATTTCGCGCAGGCGGATGTCGACCCAGGGCATCTTGATCGACAGCTCTGTTTCGACTTCGGGATCGCCCGAAAGCAACAAGGCCACGATGGTCTGCATCCAGGTTGTGCCGCATTTCGGGGGTGTCACAACAAACACATCATCAGGTCGAATACTGACCATATCCCAGCGCCTGTTGTCTGTCAGGGGACCAAGATAAAGCTTTCGATGCGTCAAGACTGCTACCTCCGCCTAATGACTTTGCTCAAAGAACCGATCTTGCGTCCCATACCGGTGCGATCAAATGAAGTGCACCAAGTCTAGAAGCGCCGATAGGTCCCGGCAACACGTTCGTGGTTTGGACCCGCCAAGGCAACCAAACACAAGTCATGACCTAGATGTTTTTCATCAACAGCAGAACATCACCAGTATAGTAAGGCGGGCAGGGGTGCAGACGCACGGGTTCGCGCGCCACCAGCGTATATCCCAGCCTGTCATACAGTCGAACCGCGCCCGTGTTCTGGGCGTATACCTGAATGCTCATCTTGCTGAATCCTTGGATCTTCGCTTGGTCTTCGGCTGCGGCCATCAGCTGCGTCCCGATGCTCTGGTTTCGTCCTTGAGGGAAAACCGCCAGCGCGTTGATGAACCAGGTATCGACCGATAGCTTTTCAAGCGCTACAAACGGCGCAATCGGGGCAGGTAGGTCGTCTGGGTTGTCGGTTGGCGCCTCGGCAATCGCGTAGCTAAGAACCATACCTTGGGCCTGTCCCCCACGCTCCGCAACCAGCGCATTTGTATAGGAAAAGCCGCCGGTTTTGCGTTTTGCACGTTCAATACCAACTTCTAGCGGTGTTTGCCCTTCGATGCAGGAACGGGTCCACAGCCAATTAGGGATACCTTCGCCCGCAAGGTTGATCAACTTGGCGAGGTGTTCCGCATCAGAAACATCCGCTTGGCGGATAAGGGTTTGATTTTGAATATTCATCTTAGCGCTCTTTGTGAAACAATAGATTAAATCGGGCCGGCATTTGGCCCAATCGTTCTTTTTGGCGGGACTAGGTCGATGGGCTCAGGCCGTCGTCAAAGATCGGGCCAACGGGCACGCCCGAGTCCCATTCCAGATGATCCGTTTTATCAATCTGGTCAGTGCCATAGCTGGCATGATCCGGCGCCGATGTGGGATCAGGCGTGCGGTCTTCAAACACATAGGTCGCACTCAGCCCCCAAAAATCGTTGAAACCAAGCGTTGTCTGGATCAACCCACCATTGATGTCGGCGAATTCACCTGTTGCGCCAGTCACAGGCCGCAGGTTTGGCTGCCCTATATCCGCGATCTCGGTGCCTTGGGTCACGACCGTTGCGCCGTCGTCGAAGGCAAAGGTTTGGCGACTTATGATCCAGACTCCGGTGGTGGCATTGCCACCTTCGCCAACGAAATACCCGTCACATGTCCAAGTGCCCAGAACCAGATCTGGAAAGGCAGGGCTGCCATCTTCAAGAACACCAACAGTGCCTTCGGCAAGCGTGCCCGCAGGATAGATATAGCCCTGGCTGACAAAGGCATTGCCATGTGCAGGCATGCCGTTTTCGTGCAAAGGCGCGGTTGCCATATGGATACGTGTGTGATCCTCGGCCACGTCAAAGGCCAAAGGCGCTTCGGCCTTGGCATAGGTGGCCAGCGACAGCATCAGCGCGGTCGAGGTTAGAAATGTCTTAAACATTGGTTTTCCTTTCAGAGATGTAGATTTGAGAAAGCTCAGGCCGCAGGACGCGATGGATCATGCCCCGCAATGCAACCAACATGCCGGTGGTCGGTGCCACAGCAGCCGCCCAAAACCCGAATGTTCGGAAGGTGCGCCAAGAGATCCGTGCTCAGTTGGCCCAGTTCGACCGGATCGCCATCGTCGAGAACCTCTGCCGCGTCGAGCTCCGCGTGACTTTGACGAGAGGCATTGGCGCGAACACCGCCGATCCGAAGGGCCCAGTCTGCACCCGCATCGAGCACGTCGCGAAAATGGTCCGGATGCGCGCAATTAATCATGTAGTAAAGCGGGCCCTTGTTGGTGGCCGCATCCACCTCGGCAATCGCGTCTTGCAGCCTTTGTCCGGATGGCAGCCGGCCATCCGTTTCCAGCGTAAACGCGATGACGACAGGTAGATCGATTTCCTTTGCAGCTTGCACGATCCCGATGGCCTCAGCGGCGTGGGTCAAAGTCATCGCGCTGATCATGTCGACCCCGGCCTTGCCCAAAACCTGAATCTGAGGCGCGTGGATCAGCAGCGCCTCTTGCGCCGAAATCTCGGTATCTGGCGCATAAGCATCGCCTGCTGGCCCAACTAAGCCGTTGATCAGAATGGGGCAACTCTCGGTCTCGTGCCGCGCGCGCAGGTTGGATACGAAGGAAACCGCGCGGGTATTTGTATCCATCACCTGTTTCAGCGTCTGACCCAGCGGTCCGGCCCATGCGGTTCCTGCACGCCAGGTTGGCGCATCCAGAATGAATCCGCGCCCAGTTGATTTCGCAATATCGATGAAACGGGTGAAATATGCGGCCAGATCCGCACGCCCCTGTTCTGTATCCAACAATACGGCAGCAGAAAAACAGGGCAGGTCATAGCCTTTGTCGAAAATCAAAAAAGTCTCCAACCCTCCATCTGAAAGGAAGAAGCGTTGCGTGTCTTTGAAAGCGTTCAGTCGCATCGAAGCAATCCTTGTCCGTTGATGCGAAAGTGGTACTCTTGAACCCGACCGGGCCGATAGTTGCCGCGTGGTTCGGTTGCAGTGGCTAATTTTTTGCTGTCATTTCAGGCAGTAACCCAAAATGTGACCGCCAGGCCAAGCTTGAAGGTCCAGTGAACTGGACTCGCAGTACAGTAGGGAGGGGCGCAATGGATCAAAAACTGGACACCCGCAGCCGAATCCTCGACATTGCTGAGGCTTCGGTGCTGGAAAAGGGGTTCGAGGCGACCTCGATCGAAGAAATCGTTGCCGGTGCAGAGATCTCGCGCGGTGGGTTTTTCTATCACTTCAAGGATAAGAACGCTTTGGCGCGGGCCATGTTGGAGCGCTATATCGAAGTCGAGAACAAGCTTTATGATGATCTGTTCGCCCGCGCGCGCGAGTTGAACGACGACCCGCTGCATTGCATGCTTATCGGTCTGAAACTCTTGGCGGAGATGCTGGAAGAAATGCCAACCGGTCACCCTGGATGCGTTATTGCATCAACCGCCTATCAGGATCGGTTGTTCGATGAGGGCGTGCGCGAGCTAAACCGTCAGGCCATCCTTGGCTGGCGCAAACGATTCCGCGGGATGTTCGAAGAGATTGCCGAGATTTACGAGCCGCGCGAAGCCGTCAATATGGATGCGCTTGGCGATATGGTCTCTGGCGTGGTCGAGGGTGGGCTTGTGCTGCAACGGGCCTTGCGAGAACACAACAACGCCTCGGAACAAATCATGCTGTTCAGAACTTATCTGAAGCTGCTGTTTGCTCCCAAATAGTGCAGAGGCTAGAGCGCCCAACCTCCGCTCTGCACCATTTGCTCATCCCAGAATTGCTTCGACCTTAGCCAGTGTTGCCGCGTTCACCGCAACACCCTCGGTCTGAGCGACGATACGTTTTGAACCACGACCGTCCCCGGGCAGATGCGCTCCTTCCTGCGACCGTATCGCCTCGATCAGGTTGGAAATCCCGGCATCAAACGCGCCACCTGCGGTTGCGACAGGATCAATCGCTATAAAGAACTGACCGGTTTTTGGCGGGCCACCTGCGGTTCCTGAAAACGGCGAGGCGTTGATGCCCAGCGTGGCCCCTGTCATCGCGGCGGCCAAAAGCTCGACCATCAGCGCGACGCCAACGCCTTTGTAGCCGCCCGAAGGCGCCATGGAGCCCTTTAAGCCCACTTCTGGATCGGTGGTCGGATTGCCGTCAGCGTCTAGCGCCCAACCAACCGGGATCGGCTTGCCTTCGCGCGCGTGTTTCATCACCTCGCTTTTGGCGATGGTGCTGGCGCTTTGGTCGATCAACAGCGCAGGCTGGCCATCGGGACCCGGTGCCGCAATTGAGAACGGGTTGGTGCCGACAACAGGTTTTGAGCCTCCCGACGGCGCAATTGACGCCGGGGCGTTGGTAAAGCCCAAGCCAACCAGACCGGCTTGAGCCAGACGATGCGTATGATAGCCCAGAACACCGCAGTTATAGCTGTTTCGGATGGCCAGGACCGCGACGCCCTGTTCGCGGGCAGCAGGGATCAGCGCCTCGAACCCCGTGTCGATCGCGGAATGCGCAAAGCCGGTGGCGGCGTCTACGGCCACAACACTGGGTTTCGGGCGTGACAATACGGGCTTCGCCATCCCATCGACCTTCCCACATTGCACATGTTCGCAATAGATCGGGATATAGGCCAGCCCGTGGCTGGCGACGCCATCCGCTTCGGTCGCTGCCGTGGCTTGCGCCAGCGGGCGGGCATTTGCCTCGGAGGTCCCGGCTGCCACAAGGGCGCGGAACGACAGGTCTTCGATTTCTGCGAGGGTCAGGGTGTGAGTTTCGGTCACGTGTATCTCTCTTTAGTCATTGTCGGAAAGCCCGGCACCGGCCCCCAGCAAACGGGATTCCTCGGTCGCTGGGGCATAAGTGCGGTGGGCGAAGGTAAGTAGCGTCTCCCAATCCTTTTGGGTCGGAACAGCGCGCGTATGCGGATCGCGGTGTGAAACCGGTTCTGTGCTGCGTTGAACCATAACGCGTTGTGCCGGGGCCGCAGGCATGTCGAGTGCCGATAGAGCAGCGCCATCTGTGATGGAGTGGACCCGATCAATCTCAACCGCGATCACACAATTCAGCGCTCGTGCGGCATAAGACGCAAAAGGCAATATCAAGGCAGGGGCTGCAAGATCATGAATCTCAATCGGGCCTTCGTCCAACATGTGAACACAGTCTGAAAGCAAGGGACCGACTGAAAGCGGACAGAGGGCTGCGTCGCCTGCCCAAACACCCTCGATTTGCTTAGGGCGGTGTAAATCGGGATTGGATGCGTAGCCAAGGCTCAACAACGTTGCCAGCGTTCCGGCCCCATCCAAGCCTTTTTCACAAAGCCATCTTGTTGCTTTGGCCGCTTCCTCGGCTTGGCCCCAAGAATATCCCGCACCACGGGTGGCGCGTTTGGCAGTCGCCTCCATCTCGTTCAATGAAAAGTTCATGCGGGTTCCTGCGGATAAACCCATAGGTCGGCGTTCTCAGCGGTCAGTTCTTCGGGATAAGGCGCGCCGGAATACATGCAGATGCGCACCCACCGATCCGAGCGCGGATCGAAATGCGTCGCGCCAAAGAAAGACAGTTTTGCCCGCAACATATCGATGGGCAACACTGCGTTCCCGATCGTATTGTCGCGGATTTCCCCATACGGTGTGGAACGCGCCAGTTGCGCGCGACGGATCGTGTGGCGGTGTTCGGGGTGGCGCAGCAAAAACTCGGCAATGGTCTGGCTGTCATCCCAATCGTTCAGCGCTCCATAAGCCGCAGCGGCATCGCGCGCTGGGGCAAGGGGTTGTTCATACGCCTCGATAGGTTCTTCGAACCGTTCACCCAGTCGGGGTTCCAGCTTTTCTTCGGACACGTACCAGGCGCGGGCACAGTGTTCCCGAGCCGTCCAATCCAGATCAAGCGCCCATCCATATGTTTCTTGGATTAGACCACAGGCTTGGCCGATGGACATTCTGCCATTGATCACAAAAGCCTCGGTCCGGCTGTCCGCCATGCAGGATGTCAACCCGTCAACAAGACCCGGATAGGGTTCGAGGATAAGCGAAGCCACAAACTCCTGCCCTTCCTCACTCAGCGCGGTTTCAGACCAACTGACGAGTCGATCCCACGGACTAACGCCACTCAGGTCATCATCGTCCAGATAGGCCGCAATCGCCTTAAGATCGGCGTTCAAATGCGCGAGTTTTTTGATCTGTATCGGATGTTCAGACTGCCACCATGAAATCGACAGCTGGCTACGACGGAACAGGTTGCGGAACTGATCTACTTCGTCCCGCGTTGCTGTAGCGACCGAGCGGACACGAGCGATCGCCTCTTCCCGTGCCATGATCCAGTTGTTGAACAGAACCGGGTGGTTGACGATGAAGGGGGCCATGCCCAACCCGGTAGAATTCCCGATCCCCAGCCAACGCGCGATCTCGGGCTCCAGTTGCGCGGCCTGATCGCCGCCTTTGGCATTGGCCATATGCTGCACAAGATCACGCACAAAGGTTCGGATCAGAAACACGGACAGCATCTCAATCTGAAACGGAGCTTGCGCCTCGGGGCGGTTGGCAACCTTTTCGCGATCTGCCGCGCCGAATTTGCCCGATCCGTAGACAGCAGTTGTACGCATCAAGTAACCGACCTGATGTATCTGCGACAAATCGGGTTGCTGTCCAGCAGCCAGGGCATCCACAACATGCGCCCACAACCGGACAGACCGGTTGGCGCGGGACAGGGACAGTTCGCTCTCGCTGACACGTCCCGCCTCTTGCAAAGGTACGTTCTGTGCCAGGCGGTCGATATCGGCCTGGGTCGGGATACCATCAAAGAGCGTAAAGGTGGCGTCCCAGGCTTCGGCGATTACGCGGTCGGATCGTTGTTCCGGAGGCAGATCATGGGCAAAGGCCACCAGAGAATAGGCCCGTTCCGGCCCCTGCGCTGTATAGACGGCACGGCCAACCCCATTGGCGTCAATGTCAAAAACCGGACGTGTGAAAGACCAATTATCCTGCGCCAAACGGCGCGTCAGCTGTCGCATGAAGCTTAATCGGCATTGATGCAGCGACCCCAGCCGCGACAGGCGCATGACCGTTGCTGGGTCTCGTCTTTCGATCTGTGTCTCGGTCTGAGTTTCCATCCCATCACCCCTGAGCGACGAAGTTTTCGGCAAAGAACCGGTACCAGTTGCCTCCCATGATCCCGGCCACTTCGTCGCTATTCAAGCCGGTTGCACGCAACCCGTCCTCGATATTGCCAAAGTCACGGTTGTCGTTGAACCAGTGTGGCATCGGGGGGAAACCTGCATTGCTTGCCGACCCTTCGCCATAGTCAATTTCTTTGGTCCAGCGTCCAACGCGCATCCATTCGACCACGCTGTCGGGCTGATCCTGGCACAGGTCCGTGCCGATCCCCAAATGTTCGGCGCCGAACTTCTCAGCCGTCCGTGCGATCATTTCGCAAAAGCTTTCCAGCGTGCAGTCAGACTTGTCTTTCAGGTGATGAGGATAGACCGAAAACCCGAGCATCCCACCATTTTCTGTCACCGCACGGATCACCTCGTCACGCTTGTTGCGCAAAGCGGGTGACCATTCGTGCGGATTAGCGTGAGTGATGGCGATGGGACGTTCGGACAGGTCGGCAGCCTCGATGGTCGACCGATCCGCAGAATGGCTCATGTCGACAACAAGACCTACACGATTCATCTCTTTGATCACCTGCTTGCCCATGCGGGTAATGCCGGTGTCCTCGGCTTCATAGCAACCCGTCGCGAGCAGGGATTGGTTGTTATAGGTCAGCTGCATGAACCGCGCGCCTAGATCATGCAGGATTTCCACCAGGCCGATATCATCTTCGATGGGTGAGGGGTTCTGGAAGCCAAAGAAAACCGCCGTCCTGCCAGTTTCTCGCGCTATGTCGATATCGCTGGCCCAGCGGCCTTTCATGATCAGGTCCGGGTATTGTTCGAACCAGCGGTTCCATTTTTCAAAGTTCAGAACCGTTTCGCGAAAATTCTCATGATAGGCGATGGTGACATGGATCGCGTCCACGCCACCTTCGCGCAATTGCCGAAAGATCTTTTCCGACCAATTGGCGTATTGCAGCCCGTCGATCCGCATCACATCGGCTTTCCAGCGCTGATATAAGCGGTTTTGACCGTGGTGTAGAACTCGGCCGCTGCCTTGCCCTGCTCGCGGGGGCCATACGAGCTATCACCACGACCGCCAAAGGGCACGTGATAATCAGTGCCTGCGGTGGGCAGGTTCACGGTCACCACGCCAGTGCGCGCGTTGCGGCGGAAATGGGTGGCACGCGCCAGGTTCTGCGTGACGATGCCTGAAGTCAGTCCGAAATTGGTGTCGTTGACGGTGGCCAGTGCCTCATCATAGCTACCCACCTTGATGACCGATGTCAGCGGCGCAAACATCTCTTCCCGGTTGATGCGCATGTCGTTGGTGGTGTTCAGGAACACGCCGGGTGACATGTAATAGCCGTCATGGGGCATGTCCAAACGTTGGCCGCCACAGGCCAGTTCAGCCCCTTCGGATTTGCCCAGATCCACATAAGCCAAGTTTTCCGACAATTGCTGTTCACTGACAACAGGGCCCATCTGGGTGCCGTCTTCCAGCGCATGACCAACTTTCATCGCCTGCGTACCAGCGACCAGTTTTTCGACAAAGGCATCGTGAACGGCCGCATGAACGATCAGGCGAGAGGAGGCGGTGCATTTCTGACCGGTGCCACCAAAGGCACCACCCAGAGCCAGCGAGACGGCAAGGTCGAGATCGGCGTCATCCATCACAGCCAGAGCGTTCTTGGACCCCATCTCCATCTGCACTTTGGTCAGGTTCTGGATGGCTGCCAAGGCGATTCCTTTGCCCACCGGAACCGACCCGGTGAACGAGATGGCATTGACCTTGGGGCTTTCAACCAAGCGTTGCCCAATCGACCGGCCCGAGCCCATCACGAGGCTAAATAGACCCCTAGGGATGTCCTTACGGTTGATGATTTCGGTCAGGGCGACGGCCGAGGCCGGGGTGATGTTGGCAGGCTTCCAGACCACAGCGTTACCATAGCACAGCGCCGGGGCGATTTTCCAGGACGCGGTTGCGGTCGGGAAGTTCCAGGGGCTGATCACGGCGACGACGCCAACGGCCTCGCGGCGCACATCAATTTCGATACCCGGGCGCACGGAATCGGCGTTCTCACCAATCTGGCGCAGGCATTCGGCGGCATAGTAGGTAAAGAACTGACCGGCCCGGAATACCTCGCCCTTGCCTTCGGCGAGCGGCTTTCCTTCCTCGCGGCTAAGAAGCGTGCCCAATTCTTCGGCGTGGGCCATCAGTTCATTGCCGATATTCATCAGAACGGTCTGCTTGCGCTCCAGCCCATAGGCGGCCCATTCGGCCTGCGCTACACGCGCCTGATCCAGCGTCGCTTCCAGCTGATCAGCACTGGCCTGAGCATAATGGCCGATCACATCGGTCAGATCGGAAGGATTGCGGTTTTCGATTTCGCTTTCGCCGGCCAGCCATTCGCCGGCGATCAGGTTCAGATTGGTCACAATGGGCCCCAGGTCAAAGAAAGTTTGATGCAGAATGGACTCGGCGGGTAACATCAGTCAAACTCAAATAAATTAATCTGACTTCAGAAAAGCTGAAATATGGCCATAAAAATTGAAATGCTGCGCTGTTTCTGTGCCGTAGCGCAAACCGGCAACCTGTCCGAAGCCGCCGACAGGCTGGGGCGCACGCAATCAGCTGTTTCGATGACCCTCAAGCAATTCGAAAGCCATCTGGGCAAAAAGCTGTTTGTAGGTGAGCGCAAGAACCACCTCTCCGCGTTGGGTGAGCAGGTATTTGAGATTTCCCAGAAACAGGTGCGTCAATTCGACCAGACGGTTCAGTCGATTGAGGCCGCGGCAGATGCCTCTCACGGGCTGATCCGCATCGCCTCGGTCCCTTCGGTTGCGGCGCTCATCTTTCCGTCGGTCCTCGAACACATGACACAGCGGTTTCCGGGAGTGAAGGTTGAGTTGCGGGATACAGACACGCAACAGGTTCTGGACGCGCTATCGGAAGGCAAAGCCGATATTGGCATCGCATCGGGCTTCCACCCGCTTAAGGGCATCAACGCGATCCCCTTGTTCGAAGACCAGTTTGGTCTGGTCTGCGCCTCGGATCATCCTTTGATGGCGCAACCTGAACTGCCGACTGTTGAGGATGTGATTGCCGCCTCATTCGTTCGCAATGCACTCTGCGATCTGATCCAGACGCCAAAGTTTGTGACGGCCATTGCCGATGCCGAGGTCACAATTCACAATACACATTCGCTGATCACGATGGTTCGAACCGGCAAGTGGGTCACCATATTGCCGCAAACCGTCGCGCGCTTCATCCCGGAAACCACAGCGTTCCGCTTGCTGTCTGACCTGCCGGACAAGCGACAGGTGTATCTGTACAAAAAAGAAAAATCGCGGTTCAAACAGCTGACTAACGAATGCAGCGCTTTCATTCTAAGCCAAAAACTGGGTTAAGACGCCAATACCGAGACCCGGCATCAGGTCGCAAAAAGACAAGTCTAGACCGCATTTCATCTAAGCCATCCTCCCTCGAATCGCGCATGTTGTTTTCAAACTGACACGAGTGAGCCATGCAATATTCCGGATTTCGGATCATTAAAGAAGCGTTGACAGGGCACAAAGGCTGGCGACCAGCCTGGCGCGATCCCGAGCCCAAAAGCGAATATGACATCATCGTCGTGGGTGGCGGCGGCCACGGGTTGGCCACCGCTTACTATCTGGCCAAGGAATTCGGCGAGGCGCGGATCGCCGTGCTGGAAAAAGGCTGGATCGGCGGCGGCAACGTTGGGCGAAATACAACCATCATCCGCTCGAATTATCTGCTGGATGGGAATGAGCCTTTCTATGAATTCTCGCTGAAACTGTGGGAAGGGTTGGAACAGGATTTCAATTTCAATGCCATGGTCAGCCAGCGCGGTATTCTGAACCTTGTGCATACCGATGCGCAGGTCGATGCGGCGCGGCGGCGGGGCAATGCGATGATCCTGAACGGCTCGGATGCCGAGTTGTTGGACACCGAAGGCGTTCGCGCAATGTACCCGTTCTTGAACTTCAACAACGCGCGGTTCCCAATCAAAGGAGGCCTGCTGCATCGGCGTGGCGGCACAGTGCGCCACGACGCGGTGGCCTGGGGCTATGCGCGCGGCGCAGATATGCGCGGCGTAGATATTATTCAGAACTGTGAAGTGACCGGCTTTCGCATTGAAAACGGCAAGGTAAAGGGGGTTGAGACCTCACGCGGGTATATCGGGGCCAAGAAAGTCGGCGTGGCCGTTGCGGGCTCGTCCAGTCGGGTGATGCAGAAGGCGGGGATGCGTTTGCCCATCGAAAGCCATGTGCTGCAGGCGTTTGTGTCCGAAGGGCTGAAACCGATAATCCCGGGTGTGATCACCTATGGTGCCGGGCATTTCTACCTGAGCCAATCCGACAAGGGCGGTCTGGTCTTTGGCGGCGATATCGACATGTACAACACCTATGCACAACGCGGGAACCTTCCGGTGATCGAGCATGTCGTGGAAAGCGGCATCTCACTGATCCCGGCCCTGGGCCGGGTGCGTCTTTTGCGGGCCTGGGGCGGTGTGATGGACATGTCGATGGATGGTTCACCATTCATTGATCGCACCGGGATCGATGGGCTCTATTTCAATGGCGGCTGGTGCTATGGAGGCTTCAAGGCTACGCCAGCCTCGGGCTGGTGCTTTGCGCATTTGCTGTCGACAGACCGCCCGCATGAGGTGGCGACAGCCTATCGTCTGGATCGGTTCCGCACCGGGCACATGATTGATGAACGAGGGGCGGGCGCGCAGCCCAACCTGCATTGAGGGAGCCGACATATGATTATCGAACATCCTCTTCTCGGCCCCCGCGATGCGCAGGAATTCGTGTATCTGGGCGACGCGGCGTTGATCAACCGACCCGACCGGCAGGCCGACAACGCGGACGAAGCGTTTCATGACTATCTCTACTTGCGCGATAACCCGGCGGGTGAGCATCGGGAGCTCTGGTATCATGAACAAGGTGACCGGTCGTGGCTGGTGGTCACGCGCAACACGCTGACTCATGAAATTACCAAAGTTGAACTGGCCCGCGACGTGGCCCGGGCACGGGGGCGCGGCAGATGAGCGGACAGATCAATCGACTAAACGGTGGGCTAGTCGACCACGGGCAAAGCCTGAACTTCACCTTTGATGGCAAAAGCTATCAAGGGCTTGCAGGCGATACGCTGGCCTCGGCCTTGCTGGCCAATGGCGTGCGCCTTATGGGCCGATCGTTCAAATACCATCGTCCACGCGGTGTGCTGACCGCCGGGTCTGAAGAACCCAACGCGCTGGTCGAACTGCGCCAAGGCGGGCGGCAGGAGCCAAATACACGCGCGACTGTGGCTGAGCTGTATGATGGGCTTGAGGCGCAGTCTCAGAACCGGTGGCCGTCACTGCAACGCGACGTGATGGCGGTCAACGATCTGTTCAGCAACTTCCTGACGGCGGGCTTTTACTACAAAACCTTCATGTGGCCCAAGGCGTTTTGGGAGAAGCTGTACGAGCCCATCATCCGCCACGCCGCCGGGCTGGGCAGCGTGTCGGGCGAAGATGATCCAGACCTATATGACAAAGGCTTCCTTCATTGCGATCTGCTCGTGATCGGCGCAGGTCCTGCGGGTCTATCTGCCGCCCTGACGACAGGCCGTGCCGGGGCGCGGGTCATTCTGGCGGATGAAGATTTTGCCCTGGGTGGACGGCTGAACTCCGAGAGTTTTGCCATCAGTGACATAGCGGGGTCAGCTTGGGCGGCTCAAACCGTGGCCGAACTCATGTCTATGGACAATGTCCGCTTGTTGCCGCGCACCACGGTGATCGGGGCATTCGACCACGGCATCTACGGCGCAGTTGAACGGATCGCGGACCACAAACCGCAGCCCGGAGCGGCCGAGCCGCGTCAGATCTTCTGGCGGATCTATTCGAAACGGGCGGTTCTGTGTGCAGGTGCTACCGAGCGCCCCATCGCTTTCCCGAACAATGATCGACCAGGCATCATGATGGCGGGGGCCGTGCGCTCGTATGCCAATCGCTGGGCGGTGACGCCGCATGAACGGGTGGCGGTCTTCACCAATAACGATGACGGGCATCGCACCGCTGCGGACCTGATGGCAAAGGGCGTCAATGTCGCCGCGGTGATCGACACGCGAGCCGATGCGCCAGCGGTCGCGGGTGCCGAGCTGTTTGCCGGGGCTCAGGTCATTGGCAGCAAAGGGCGGCTCGGCCTTGAGACCATTACGATCCAAACGCAGCAAGGCTTTACCACGGATGTTATCTGCGGTGCGCTTGCTGTTTCGGGCGGCTGGAATCCGAACGTTCATCTGACGTGCCATCAGCGTGGGCGGCCTGAGTGGAACGAGGATCTGGCTGCGTTTGTGCCGGGTGAATCTCTTCCGGTTGGCCTGTCTGTGGCTGGTGCAGCCGCAGGCGCGTTGTCGACCCATGGCGCGCTGGAAACCGGGGCCGCCCGTGCAGTCGAGGCGCTGGCTGATCTGGGAATTCAGACCACGCCGGGCGATCTGCCGGAAGCCGAGGATGCGCCGGTCAACCTGCAGCCCTTCTGGTATGTGAAAGACGGCAAAGGCCGGGCCTGGATCGACCAGCAGAACGACGTGACGGTCAAGGATGTGAAACTGGCGCATCAGGAGAACTATGTCTCGGTCGAGCATTTGAAACGCTATACGACCCTTGGGATGGCAACCGATCAGGGCAAGACCTCGAATATGGGCGGTCTGGCGGTGATGGCCGAGATGACCGGCAAGTCGATCCCCGAGACCGGGACGACGATTTTCCGACCACCCTATACGCCGGTGGCCATGGGGACGCTAGCCGGACGCGCCATTGGCAAGCATTTCCATCCAACCCGCGAGACCCCAAGCCACAAATGGGCAGTCGAGCAGGGCGCGGTATTCACGGAAGCGGGCGACTGGCTGCGTGCGCAGTGGTATCCGCGCAAGGGCGAAACCCATTGGCGGCAATCGGTGGATCGCGAGGTTCTGGCGACCCGCAACTCGGTCGGCATCTGCGATGTGACCACGCTGGGCAAGATCGACGTGCAAGGTGCGGATGCGGCGGAGTTTCTGAACAAGATCTACTCGAACGGTTTCGCCAAACTGCCTGTCGGCAAGGTGCGTTATGGTCTGATGTTGCGTGAGGATGGTATCGCCTATGACGACGGCACCGCCGCGCGGTTTTCCGAGGATCATTTCGTTGTCACCACAACCACGGCAAACGCAGTTTTGGTCTATCGCCAGATGGAATTTGCGCGGCAATGTCTGTGGCCCGATCTGGATGTTCAACTGATCTCAACCACCGAGGCCTGGGCGCAATATGCTGTTGCCGGGCCAAATTCGCGCAAGCTGCTGCAAAAACTGGTTGATGCCGAGTTCGACATCTCAAACGACGCCTTCCCGTTCATGGCCTGCAGCGAAATCACGGTCTGCGGCGGCTGCCGCGCGCGGCTGTTCCGTATCTCGTTCAGCGGTGAGCTGGCCTATGAGATCGCGGTGCCGACCCGCTATGGTGACGCCCTGATCCGGGCGCTGATGGAGGCAGGAGAAGAGTTTGATGTGACCCCCTATGGCACCGAAGCCCTGGGTGTTATGCGGATCGAAAAAGGTCACGCGACAGGCAATGAGATCAATGGCACGACAACGGCGCTGAACCTCGGCCTTGGGCGGATGGTCAGCAAGAAGAAAGACTGTATCGGCAATACGCTCAGCGAACGGGGCGGGTTGAATGAACCGGACGCGTTGCGATTGGTGGGGCTGAAACCGGTCAATGCCACACAACCCGTCACTGCGGGTGGGCATCTGATGAACAAGGATGGGCCGGTCGATGCAGCTCATGATCAGGGCTATGTCACCTCGGCGGCGTATTCGCCAAACCTGGGTTCCTCGATCGGGCTTGGTTTCCTGAAAAACGGAGCTGACCGGATAGGAGAAGTCATCCGTCTGGTTAATCCTCTGGAAGGGTCCGAGACTGAGGTTGAGGTCGTCAGCGCCCATTTTGTCGATCCGGAAGGGGAGCGTCTTCGTGCATAAACTGAAAGCCATCACCGCACTGGGTGCGCGTGAACCAAAGGTGTCGACCATTGGCGATATCACCCTGAGCGAGGTTGCCGACCGCGCTTTGGCTTCCGTGTCAATGCGATTGGGTCAGGATGCCAAATTCGCCAAACGGGCAAAAGACACGCTAGGGATCGAACTCCCTAACCCTGGGGGCGCAGAGGTCGGTTCGCCGTACTCCGCCTTTTGGATTGGTCCTGACAGTTGGATGATCGACGCGAGCTATGCTTCACATCACGCCATTGCCGCAGACCTCAAATCTGCCTTGCAGGACACGGCCTCGGTGGTTGAACAAACCGATAGCTGGTGCCGGTTTGATGTAGCAGGCGCCTCTGTCTGCGATCTGTACGAGCGGCTGTGCAACGTAGATATTCGCGCTATGCAGGCCCAGAAAGCGACCCGTTGCGCCATTCATCACATTGGCTGCTACCTGTGGTGCATCGAAGCCGGAACACGCTTTGCGGTTTTGGGGCCAAGGTCCTCGGCAGGTTCGCTGTATCACGCATTGGAAGAGGCGGCGCAGTCGATCGGGGGGCGCTAAACCGCATTCAGTGCAGGAAGCTGTCGCGCGTATGCCGGAACTGATTACGCGCCTGACGATCCTGGCGGGGTGAGGCGCCAAATTGCTCGGCATATTGCCGCGACATCGAGGTCGGGTTGGTATAGCCAACCGCCTGCGCGATGGATGTGAGCGAATCCTGCGTATAGATCACCAGCTGCCGCGCTGCTCGCAGGCGTAGCTGCCTATAGTATTCGCCGGGGCTTTGGCCCACCGCTTGGCGAAAGCTGCGCTCAAGATGGCGGGCCGATACGCCAACCTGCTGTGCGATTTCGCGCGTTGTCAGCGGAAACTCAAGGTTCTCGGAAAACAGTCGAACCGCATGTGAGACCACGGTTGGTAGATGATCAGCGGTTTCATCGGTCTGAAAGGTCGGGGTTTTCTGGCGGATATTCGGGCTGCGGATCGCGGGATGCTGGAACCAGCACGCGACCTCGGTCATGATCGCATCACCCAAAGTGGTTTCTATCATATGCAACGTGAGATCAAATGCCGCTGCCGCGCCTGAAGCGGTAAAGCTGCGTTGGTTCACGGCAATCACATCATTGCTGACCTCGATCTGAGGAAAAGCGTGCTCGAACGCGGTGCGATAAAGCCAATGGACCGAACAGGTTTGTCCGTCCAGCACACCGGACTTGGCCAGTGGAAAGACTCCTCCGCTGATTGCGCATAGACTGGTGCCGTGGCGCGACAGGTAGCGCAGCTTTGCGGACACGTCATTTGGCTCATTAAACTGCCCGTCGGGTTCGGACAAGACAACAAGAAAATCAACGCTTTCTATAGCGTTCAACGCGCCGCCAGCTTGAAACTGAATGCCTGCACTACATTCAACCGACGCGCCATCCTCGGAATACAGTGTCCACACAAACAGTTTTCTCTGTGCGATTTCATTGGCCGCGCGCAACGGTTCGATCACTGATGACAGACAGGCCATCGGAAAGCTGGGCAGCAGAAGAAAACCGACGAAAATCTCTTCGCGCCCTTCCAGGCCCAGGTCTTTCAGGGGTGGCGCTGCTTGGGGCATGTCAGCCTCCGTTACTCGTAATCCAGGCCTAAACGTCACAAGATTGTGTCAGCTTTATACCTAGATGCAAAAAATATTCCCCTCAAGACCATCTACCCAAGGTAGACCACTATGTGACATGGTTGGGCGTGACTAACAAATGACATCAATGGAGCGGGAATAACTTTGGCTAAGACAAGCGAAGACAACGCGACCCTTTCGCAGAATCCGCACCGGTTGCGCGACAGCGGTGAAAAGAACCTTGAAACCGCGATTGGCCGCGAAATCAAAGCACTTCGATTGCAACAGGGAACTACGATATCCGAGTTATCTGCCCTGACAGGCTTGTCGATCAGTATGCTGTCGAAGATTGAAAACGGGGCAACGTCGCCTTCTCTGACCACATTGCAAGCACTGGCAGATGCGCTGAGTGCCCCGATTACCTCGTTCTTTCGCCGCTATGAGGAAACCAGAAACGCCGTACACACTAAAGCAGGCGAGGGGGCCGAGACCGAGCGCGCCGGAACGCGGGCTGGGCATCAGTATAACCTGCTGGGCCATCTGGGCGCCAATTCCAGCGGTGTCGTGGTTGAACCCTATCTGATCACGCTGACCGAGGAATCAGACCGCTTCCCAACCTTTCAGCATGACGGGATCGAGATGCTGTACATGCTGGAAGGAGAGGTCGACTATCGCCATGGCGATGAAATCTACCCACTCAAACCCGGCGATACGTTGTTCTTTGATGCCGATGCACCTCATGGGCCGGAGGTTCTGGTGAAACTACCCGCTAAATATCTGTCGATCATCTCATACCCTCAAACCGGCTAAATCCGGTCTTCAATTTTCGGCGATTGCGTTAAAGCGCCTGAAATTTCAGCAGTCCAGTTTTTCCTATCAGGAAAATTAGTTTCTCAATGTTGCTTTTGACGAGGCGCACTGCTAGCGTCCGTTCGACAGAATTTCAAGGGATCAAGCGGATGTGCGGAATTGTCGGTCTGTTTCTCAAGGACAAAACGCTGGAACCTGAGCTGGGGGCAATGCTGACGGATATGCTGGTCACAATGACCGACCGCGGCCCGGACAGCGCCGGTATCGCAATATACGGAGCCGAGGCCAATGGGCGCGCAAAGTTGACGGTTCAGTCGGATGTACCTAATCAGGATTTCCCAACCCTGGCCGACGAACTTGGCACCGCAATCGGCGCCGACATCTCGTTACGGGCGAATGACACTCATGCGGTTCTGGACCTGGATAGCGCTAAGGTCGAGCGGGCCCGTCATGCGGTGCGCGCGCTGCGCCCGGGCCTGCGCGTCATGTCGGATGGCGAAGCGATTGAGATCTATAAAGAGGTTGGGTTGCCTCAGGATGTCGCGGATCGCTTCGGGCTTGCAACAATGGGCGGCAGCCACGGTATCGGGCATACGCGTATGGCCACCGAATCCGCCGTCACCACGGAAGGGGCCCATCCGTTCAACACGGGCGCAGATCAGTGCCTTGTTCATAACGGCTCACTGTCCAACCACAACGCGTTACGCCGAAAGCTGAAGCGTGAAGGCGTGCGGGTCGAATCGATGAACGATACCGAGGTTGGCGCGGCCTATTTGACTTGGCGCATGCAAAACGGGGCGACCCTGGGGGAGGCGCTGGAAAGCAGTCTGGACGACCTCGATGGGTTCTTCACCTTTGTTGTTGGAACCAAGGACGGGTTTGGTGTCGTCCGCGATCCGATCGCGTGCAAACCTGCAGTGATGGCCGAGACCGATCAATACGTGGCCTTTGGCAGCGAATATCGTGCGCTGGTAAACTTGCCGGGCATCCAAGCCGCCAAGGTCTGGGAACCCGAACCCGCAACCGTCTATTTCTGGAGCCACTAGCATGCAGGTCTATGATGTCGAAGAAAGCGGTCTGCGCGGCTTGAACGCGGCCTTGCAGGCACAAAGCACTGAGACCAACCAGACCAGCTGGGAGGTGCAGAACCCCAAGGGCAGCCACGCTATTGCGGTGGGTCTGGATGCCCCGATTGAGGTCACGGTCAAAGGGTCCACAGGATATTATTGCGCGGGCATGAACCAGCAGGCGACCATTTTGGTCGAGGGCTCTGTAGGGCCGGGCGTCGCTGAGAATATGATGTCAGGCACCGTGATCATTGACGGCGATGCCAGCCAATATGCGGGCGCAACCGGGCATGGCGGGCTGCTGGTGATCAAGGGCAACGCGAGCTCACGCTGCGGGATCTCGATGAAGGGCATCGACATCGTGGTGCATGGCAATATCGGCCATATGTCGGCCTTCATGGCGCAGGCGGGGAACCTCGTGGTTTGTGGTGATGCGGGCGATGCGCTTGGCGATTCACTCTATGAAGCAAGGCTGTTCGTTCGTGGCTCGGTCAAAAGCCTGGGCGCGGACTGCGTCGAGAAAGAGATGCGTCCTGAACATCTGGAGATTCTGAAGGATTTGCTGGACCGCGCAGGCAGTGTCGCCAAGCCCGAAGAGTTCAGGCGCTATGGCTCGGGTCGCAAGCTCTATAACTTTGACCTCGACAACGCCTATTAAGGAGATCGGAATGAAAGACTCGGATCAAAACATCCCGCGTACCATGCCGATCCAGTCGGCGACATTCTCCAATGAGGTCAATGCCGAAATCCGACGCGCAGCAGCCACCGGTATCTATGACATTCGCGGCGGTGGAGCCAAACGCAAGGTGCCGCATTTCGACGATTTGCTGTTTCTGGGCGCATCGGTCAGCCGTTACCCGTTGGAAGGCTATCGCGAGCGCTGTGATACCTCGGTCACTTTGGGCGCGCGCTTTGCCAAGACCCCCATTCAACTGGACATTCCCGTTACCATTGCAGGGATGAGCTTTGGAGCGCTCTCCGGCCCCGCGAAAGAGGCTTTGGGCCGTGGTGCGTCAATGGCAGGCACCTCCACCACCACCGGGGATGGCGGTATGACGCCCGAAGAACGCGGGCATTCGTCAAAGCTGGTCTATCAGTATCTGCCCTCGCGCTACGGCATGAATCCCAACGATCTGCGCAAGGCGGACGCCATTGAGATCGTGGTCGGGCAAGGTGCCAAGCCCGGCGGCGGCGGCATGCTATTGGGTCAGAAGATCAGCGACCGCGTCGCCGAGATGCGCACGCTCCCCAAGGGGATCGACCAACGCTCGGCCTGTCGTCACCCGGACTGGACTGGGCCGGATGATCTGGAGATCAAAATCCTTGAACTGCGCGAAATCACCGGATGGCAGGTGCCGATCTATGTCAAGGTCGGCGCAACCCGGCCCTATTATGACACCGCTTTGGCGGTGAAGGCCGGGGCGGATGTTGTGGTCATGGATGGGATGCAGGGCGGCACGGCGGCCACGCAGGACGTGTTCATCGAACATGTTGGCATCCCGACGCTGGCCTGTATCCGCCCCGCCGTGCAGGCGCTGCAGGATCTGGGTGTGCATCGCGAGGTCCAGCTGGTGATCTCGGGCGGGATCCGCACCGGGGCCGATGTGGCCAAGGCGATGGCTCTGGGCGCTGATGCGGTGGCCATTGGCACAGCGGCCCTGATCGCTTTGGGCGACAACGATCCCAAATGGGAGGCCGAGTATCAGAAGCTCGGCACTACCACCGGGGCCTATGATGACTGGCATGAAGGGCAGGACCCGGCAGGCATCACCACTCAGGACCCGGACCTCTCCGCGCGGCTGGACCCCGTCGAGGCTGGGCGACGGCTGCGCAATTATCTGAACGTCATGACCCTTGAGGCGCAGACCATTGCCCGCGCCTGTGGCCATAACAGCCTGCATAATCTGGAGCCCGAGGACCTCTGCGCCCTGACGATGGAGGCAGCGGCCATGGCAAAGGTGCCGCTGGCGGGCACCGACTGGTACCCCGGAAAGGCCGGGTTCTGATTGAACAAACACCAAGGCGCGGCCCCAACGGGCGGCGCCTTTCTTCTTTTGATCCAACAGGGAAAGGAAAGCCGACCATGACGACAGATCTGGCTGCTTTCGCCGCAGAAAAAGGCGTCAAATACTTCATGATTTCATTCACCGATCTGTTCGGTGGGCAGCGGGCCAAACTGGTTCCGGCACAGGCCATTGCCGACATGCAGGAGGAAGGCGCAGGTTTTGCCGGCTTTGCCACTTATCTCGACATGACCCCGGCGCATCCCGACATGCTGGCCGTGCCCGACCCGTCCTCGGTGATCCAGCTGCCTTGGAAGCCCGAGGTTGCCTGGGTTGCAGGCAATTGCGTGATGGAGGGTGAGGACGTGGCCCAAGCCCCGCGCAACGTGCTGCGCCGCTTGATCAATGAGGCCGCCGCCGAAGGTATGCATGTCAAAACCGGCATCGAGGCCGAGTTCTTCCTGCTGACCCCCGATGGCGAACAAATCAGTGACCCGTTCGATACGGCCGAAAAACCCTGTTACGATCAGCAAGCTGTCATGCGCCGCTATGACGTGGTGCGCGAGATCTGCGACTACATGCTCGACCTCGGTTGGGGCCCGTACCAGAACGACCACGAGGACGCCAATGGCCAGTTCGAGATGAACTGGGAATTTGATGACGTTCTGCGCACAGCCGACAAGCATTCTTTCTTCAAGTTCATGACCAAATCTGTGGCAGAAAAGCACGGCTTCCGCGCCACCTTCATGCCCAAGCCTATCGAAGGGCTGACCGGTAATGGCTGCCATGCTCATATCTCGGTCTGGGACGCGCCGGGGGCAGGTTCGAAAACCAACGTGTTTGCGGGTGAGGGCGACGGTCCGACGGGAGAGGTTGGCCTCAGCGAGAAAGGCAAGCACTTCCTCGGCGGTATCATGAAGCACGCCAGCGCTCTGGCGGCGATCACCAACCCGACGGTGAATTCGTACAAACGCATCAACGCCCCACGCACCATGTCGGGCGCGACCTGGGCCCCCAATACCGTGACCTGGACCGGCAACAACCGCACCCACATGGTCCGGGTGCCCGGTCCGGGCCGGTTCGAACTGCGCCTCGCTGACGGTGCCACCAATCCCTATCTGCTGCAGGCGGTCATCATAGCGGCAGGCTTATCAGGTCTTCGCTCCAAAGCCGATCCGGGACCGCGCTATGACATCGACATGTATGCCGAAGGTCACACAGTCGAGAACGCACCAAGATTGCCACTGAACATGCTGGATGCTCTGCGCGAGTATGACAGGGACGCCGATTTGAAAACCGCGATGGGCGAAGAGTTTTCTGCAGCATACCTGAAGATGAAACATCAGGAATGGACCTCATTCGTCAGCCATTTCTCTCGCTGGGAGAAAGAGCATACGCTGGATATCTGACCAGAAGCGTGCCGCACCAATCATCCAAACCAATGGCTGTGGATCATGGACCTGACGCGAAAAGCCGTTCCGCGATTCTCGTGGTGTCATCCAGATGCCGCTCGACCGCCTTGCGGGCGGCGGCAGGATTGCCCGAGATGATGGCCTCGCAAATCTGTTCCATATGCGCGATACCGGGCTGATCTCGGTCTTTAGACGACAGGGTCATCATGCGTAGGCGGCTGATCCGCCCATTCAGGCGCTGGACGATATCCCAGGCGATATGATGCCCCGCGCCGTCAAAAATCTCGGAATAAAAATCCGCCGTGGCGCGAAACACGGCGCCAGAGGTTTTGCCCTTGAACCCGCGTCTAAGGCGGTCCAGAGCATGCCTTAGTGCCTTTTCACGATCCGGGGTCATGTTGCGTGCGCAGTTCTCGGCGGCTGCGGTTTCCAGCATGCGGCGGATATCATAGATTTGGCGCGCATCCTCCCAGGTCATGATCGCGACGATCGGTCCGCGTCCCGGCAGAATCTCTACCAGACCTTCCGCTTCGAGATATCGGATGGTCTCGCGAACCACCGTCCGGCTGACGCCCAATTGGTCACAAAGCGGACGTTCCACCAGCCGCTCGCCGGGCTCGAACGCACCTTCGATGATCGCCTCGCGCATCCTCTCCTGCACCATGTCGCGCAAGGTGGCCGGAGGGTGATCTATCTTCGTCAGTTTCGATGCTGCCATAGCCAAAGCAGTAGCGGTTTGGTGATTTCTGCACAAGGTATGATTGACAATTTGTATGATGGTATACCATCTTCTTCTGTATCGAATCGCAAGGACCTGCCAAATGCCCGCCGAAATCCGCAAAACCCTGCTGCATGTTGAGAACACCCTGATCGAAGGGGGGAAGGTGGCGGAAACACCGCTTAAGATGATTGCTGCCGTTGCAGTCATCAGAAACCCCTGGGCCGGGCGCGGTTTTGTTGACGACCTAAAGCCCGAAATCCACGATTGCGCGCCGGGTCTAGGCAAGATGCTGACCGACATGGTGCTGGAGGCTGCTGGCGGTGGCGACAAAGTCGAAGGCTATGGCAAAGCCGCCATCGTTGGTGTGAATGGCGAGGTCGAGCACGGCTCGGCCCTGATCCACACGCTGCGGTTTGGCAATTTCTACCGCGAGGCCGTAGGCGCGAAATCCTATCTGGCGTTCACCAACACACGCGGTCCGGCCAATGCGGCGATGCAAATCCCGCTGATGGACAAGAACGATGGCGGGCGGCGTAGTCACTATCTGACCATTCAACTGCAGGTGGCGGATGCCCCCGCACCTGATGAGATCATGATCGCATTAGGGGCCTCCATCGGGGGCCGTCCGCATCACCGCATTGGCGACCGGTATCAGGATCTGAAGGAACTGGGTCATGACGTCGACAACCCTGCAGCTGTCTGAACCCTTCGGGCAGGTCTCATACCGCGAGGCGGGACAGACCCATGCGCGGGTTCGCGCACCCGTCGTGCTGATCCACGGGGTTGGCATGCAGTCGGCGGCCTGGACCCCGCAGATCCAAGCGCTGTCGAAGACGCACCATGTGGTCGCTCTGGATATGCCGGGACACGGGGGCAGCGACCCGATCCCCGCAGGCTCGGAGCTTCCGGTCTTTGTTGGTTGGCTGCGCGCCGTTGTCGATGCGCTTGAGCTAAAGCAGGTGAACCTGACCGGTCACTCGATGGGTGCCCTGATTGCAGGCGGTTTTGCAGTTTGCCACCCCGATCGCGTTGCGCGCGTTGCACTGCTGAACGGCGTATTCTGTCGCGACACAGCGGCCAGTGATTCAGTCGTCGCACGGGCTGAACAGATCAGGGCTGGATCGTTCGATCTGGAAACACCCTTGCAACGCTGGTTTGGGGATACCCCCATGGAAAAACAGGCCCGAAAGGATGTGGCAGGGTGGCTGTCGGAGGTGGATATCGCCGGCTACGCAACAGCCTACGATGCGTTTGCCCGTGGCGATGCGCTTTATGCGGAACGGTTTGACAAGATCACATGCCCTCTGCTGGCTTTGACCGGTGAGAGCGACCCGAACTCCACCCCCGCAATGTCGCATGCGATGGCCAGTGCGGCCCCCAATGGCCGCGCCGTGATCATCAAAAACCACAGGCATATGGTAAACCTCACGGCACCGGATGAGGTCAACGCAGCCCTGACCGACTGGTTGCATATGCCAACTGAACAGGACGTGCTGACATGATTGAATTTAACCCAAGCACACTCGATGACCCGCGCGCGCTACGCAACGCCTTTGGCAGTTTCATGACAGGGGTGACTGTTGTCACCACCCATGACGATGCTGGGGAACCGTTGGGCTTCACCGCGAACTCGTTCACTTCGGTCTCGCTGAATCCGCCTTTGGTTCTGGTTTGCGTGGCCAACACCTCCAGCAACTACGAAACCTTCGCCGCGACCAGGCGATTTGCCATCAACATCCTGTCGGAGGCGCAGATTGAAGTGTCTAACACCTTTGCCCGCCCAGTCGAGGATCGGTTTGCAACCGTTGACTGGCAACCGGGCCCCCATGGCTCACCCATTTTGGACAGCGTCTCTGCCTGGTTTGACTGCGCGATGCACAAGACCATTGATGCTGGGGATCACCTGATCCTGATCGGTCAGGTCAAAGCATTTGATCAGGATATCGCGCCGGGTCTGGGTTATGCGCGCGGCGCCTATGTCACACCAGCGGCCGAGGCGCGGGCACTCAGCAAACGGTCTGACATGGTGGTTTCCGCCTTGATCGAGAGGGATGGCAAAATCCTGTTGCAGGATGATGGCAACGGTCACCTGACCATTCCCAAAACCGATGATGTGGCGGGCGGTGCAAATGCTGCACTCGCGCAGCTGATCCGGGAAAGCGGCATCCACGCCGAGCCCGGGTTCATTTACTCGGTTTTTCAGGATGAAGCGCGCAAACAGCAACATATCTCGTTCTTGTGTCAGGCAGACAGCGGCGACCCGGCAAACGGTATTTTCACCGAAATCACCGCTACAACGCTGATGGATGTCTCCGACCCTGCACTCTGTACGATGTTGGAGCGGTTTGCGGCGGAAAGTCAGCTCGGGAACTTTGGGGTGTATTACGGCAACGAGGTCAGCGGTGAGGTCAAGCCGCTGTCCGGCAGGAGGTAAAGGCGCATGAAATTCTCGCTCTTTGCGCATATGGAACGGATCTCGGAAGATCAGGACCAGAAGCAGCTTTATGATGAGTTCATCCAGCTGTGCAAAATCGCTGATGACGGTGGCATGCACGCGGTCTGGACCGGTGAACATCACGGGATGAATTTCACCATCGCGCCGAACCCGTTCCTGAATCTGGTCGATGTGGCGCGCCATACCAAAAACGTGCGGCTTGGTACGGGTACGATCATCGCCCCGTTCTGGCATCCGATCCGACTGGCGGGTGAAGCGGCAATGACGGACATCATCACGGATGGGCGTCTGGATCTGGGTATCGCGCGTGGGGCGTACAGCTTTGAATATGAACGGCTGATGCCCGGTATGGATGCCTGGGAAGCCGGGCAGCGGATGCGCGAGCTGATCCCCGCTGTTCAGAACCTGTGGCAAGGGGATTACGCACATAAAGGCGAGTTTTTTGAATTCCCCAAAACAACCTCAGCCCCGCAACCGGTGCAACAGGATGGACCCCCGATCTGGGTTGCGGCGCGGGATCCAAACAGCCACGAGTTCGCAGTGTCAAATGGCTGCAATGTGCAGGTGACCCCGCTGTGGAACGGCGATGAAGAGGTCACAAGCCTGATGTCCAAATTCAACGACGCCTGCGCCAAATTCCCCGACATTCCGCGCCCGCGTATCATGCTGCTGATGCACACCTATGTGGCCAGCGATGAGGCGGATGTGAAACAGGCGGCGATCGAGTTGAACCGGTTTTACAACTATTTCGGTGCCTGGTTCATGAACAAGCGCGAGATTACACAAGGCCTGATCGATCCGCTGACCGAGGAAGAGATCGCAGCGCATCCGTTTTATTCCCCTGAAAACATCGAGCGCGATCTGGTCATCGGCACGGTTGACAGTGTTATTGACCGTCTGCGCAATTATCAGGCGTTGGGGTATGACGAATACTCGTTCTGGATCGATTCCAGCATGCCGTTCGAGCGCAAGAAAGCCTCGCTTGAGCGGTTTATCAAAGACGTCATGCCGACGTTTCAATAAAGAGGTGCCGAAAAATGCAGCGGTTTCAACAGTATATTGATGGCGCATTATCGGACGGTGCGGCACAGTTTGACAGTCTGGACCCGGCAACCGGCGCGGTTTGGGCAAAAATGCCCGAGGCCAGAGCGGAAGATGTCAATCAGGCTGTCGAAGCCGCAGATCGTGCGTTTTGCGCACCTGACTGGGCGGGGATAACAGCCACTGCTCGGGGTAAATTGCTGTATCGGCTGGCTGATCTGATCGCAGAAAACGCCTCGCGTCTGGCCGAACTGGAGACTCGCGATACCGGCAAGATTATTCGCGAAACCTCGGCCCAGATTGCCTATGTCGCCGATTACTATCGCTACTACGCCGGACTGGCCGACAAGATCGAAGGGGCGCATCTGCCCATCGACAAACCGGATATGGAGGTCTGGCTGCGCCGCGAACCCATCGGCGTGGTGGCGGCTGTGGTGCCCTGGAATTCGCAACTGTTCCTGTCGGCGGTCAAGATCGGCCCTGCCTTGGCGGCAGGCTGCACGGTTGTTCTTAAAGCCTCGGAAGAGGGGCCAGCCCCGATGCTGGAATTTGCCCGCATCTTCGATCAGGCGGGCTTTCCGAAAGGCGTGCTGAACGTCATCACCGGCGGGCCGGTCGTCGGCGCCACCCTGACCGGCCATCCGAAAGTGGCGCATGTTGCCTTTACCGGCGGGCCGGAGACCGCGCGCCATATCGTGCGAAACTCGGCTGAAAACCTGGCCTCGACCTCTCTGGAGCTGGGTGGAAAATCACCGTTCATCGTGTTCGAAGATGCCGATATCGAAAGCGCCGTAAACGCGCAGGTTTCGGGGATTTTCGCGGCAACAGGGCAGAGCTGTGTTGCCGGTTCGCGGCTGGTGGTGCAGGCCTCGATCAAGGACGAATTCCTGTCGCGGCTCAAGGCCAAAGCCGAAGCGGTCGTGATCGGCGCGCCCGATGACATGAGCACAGAGATTGGCCCGCTTTGCACCCTGCGCCAGCGCGATCACGCGGTCGACCTGATCCAGCGCTCAATCGCAAAGGGGGCCATGCTGATCACTGGAGGGCACCCGATTGACCGGGATGGGTTCTATTTTCCACCCACTATTCTGGATTGTTCGGACGTGCCGGACGCCGATAGCCTGACAAACGAATTCTTCGGCCCGGTCTTGTCGGTTGTTTCGTTCGAGACCGAGGCCGAAGCCATCAACATTGCCAACGATACACAGTTCGGCCTGGCCTCGGGCCTGTTCACGCAGAACCTGACACGTGCGCATCGCATGATCCGCGCCATTCGTTCGGGCATCGTCTGGGTCAATACCTATCGTGCCGTCAGCCCCATCGCCCCGTTCGGAGGCCACGGCCTGTCCGGTCATGGGCGCGAGGGCGGCCTGCAAGCGGCGCTGGATTATACCAAGATCAAATCCGTCTGGCTGCGCACCAGCGACGACCCGATCCCGGACCCGTTTGTCATGCGCTGATGGCGAATGCGCCCGAATGCCTCTGTCACTTTCAGGCAGATTTCTGATCGAATGTGATCAGGAAACAGGCCCCTTCCTGGCTTGGACCCACGCTCAACTCTGCCTCAACCGCCTCGGCGGTGGCTTTGACGATATTCAGGCCCATGCCGGTGCCGCCACTGTTCCGGCGCGTTGTGAAAAAGGGTTGCAGCACCTTCTCGACATTCCCCTCGCTGATCCCCGGACCATCATCCTCGATTCTAAGACCCGCCTGATTGATACTCAGGCGCACACGGCCTGCGCCATGTTGATGCGCGTTCTGCAACAGGTGGGTCAGCATGATCGACAGGGTGCTTTTATCGACCGGCAGAGGCTGGATGTTGTTTTCAATCTCCAGCGTCAGTTGCGGAAAGGCCTGCCTCAACTCGGCGGCGATATCTTCCAGACAACAGGTTCCGGTCAGGGCGCTCTGATCGGCCAGGCTGAAGGCGCGCATGTTTGACAGCAAATCCTCCATCCGCGTGCTGCTTTTGTCCACAGCATCCAAGAGCCTGTGCTTTTGGGATTTGGGCAAACCGTCGTCGCGCAACAGCTCAGCCGCGCCTTTCAGCGCAGTCAGCGGCGATTTCAGCTCATGGGTCACATGGGCCGTATAGGTTTTCAGCGCATCCTGCTTGCTTTGCAGACGCTCGGTCAGGGACTGAAAGCTGCGGCTCAGATCCTCCAATTCGCGCGTGCCCAGTTGATCGGGCGGCTCCCACGGTTGGCCTCCATACCCGGCGGATTGGCTGCGCTGAATCAACAGCCGAATGGGCTGCGTGATGAAGCGCCAGAAAACATAGCCGATCAGCGCGGTCGACAGCGCGACAAAGGCCGCCGCCTTGATCAGATTGAACCGCTCACCATAGAGGAAACGGAAAATATGGTTCGGTGTCCGGCTGAGATAGACAGCACCAATCAGCGTTTCGCCGTTGAATACCGGCATGGCAACAAACACCCGCACACGCGCGCCGCGGCTCAGAGTATAAAGGGCAGGGGGCCGGTCCTCGCGCAGTCGTGTCCGCGCGACCGAGGCCGTTTCGCCAGACAGGGCAAGCTGCACCTCAGCCACATGGCCCAGTCCCTTGTCGATCTCGGCGGTACCGGCAAAAACATTGCCATCGGTGTCCAGAAACCGATACCCGACCAGCGTGCGCGCCTGTGCCGCGTCAGAGATACGGGTCAGTGGCGCAGCGATCGCCTGATATACCCGTCCGGATGACGCAGAAACCTGCGTCGCATCCGGGCGCGGCGGCAGGATCGTCTCTCGATTGACCGACAGCGACGGGAAGACCGGGTCATAGCTTGCGCCTGGCCCCGTGTCGGACGTTTGCGACCCTGTTTGCTCGGCATAAAGCTCGGCAAAGGTGGCAGACATCACCGCCGCTTGGGACAGCAGGCTTTCCTCGGTTTGTTGTACCAGCTGACTGTCGTAGAACCGGAACAGGATCAACCCGGCAAACGGTAAACACAGGACTATTGCCAGCACCAGCAGAACCACGGTCCAAAGGCGGGGGCGCCATCTGCGCACTAACCGGAGGTGCATGGACCCATCCTGAGGCCGACACCATGCACCGTCACGATCCCCTCGGCGCATCCGACAGCTGCCAACTTGGCCCGGATGTTGCGGATATGACTGTCGATGGTCCGATCCGAAACATGGATGTTGTAGCCATAAAGCGCGTCCACCAATTGCGCGCGTGACAGAACATGATCGGGACGGGCCATCAACGTCGCCAGCAATCTGAATTCCGACCCGGTCAACGCCACGTCAGTCGCGCCAAACCGACAGAGATGCCGGTCAGGGTCAAGCGCCAGATCACCGTGCACCAGCCCCTGTTCCGTCGGCGGGCTGGACGATCCAGTGCGCTTCAGGATGGCCCGGATGCGCGCCACAAGCTCCCGCGGCGAGAATGGTTTGGTCAGATAGTCATCAGCACCAATTTCCAGGCCGACAATCCGGTCAATCTCATCATCCCGCGCTGTCAGAAACAGGATCGGCACGTCCGAGGATTTGCGGATTTCACGACAAACCTCCAATCCGTCTTTCTCGGGCAAGCCAATGTCCAGAACTATCAGGTCAGGGTTTTCTGTTTGGCTGCTTTGAAGCGCTGTGACGCCATCAGCGGCAAACAGGGTCTCATAACCGGCTTTTTCAACCGCGATCCCGGTCACGTCCAGGATATTGGGGTCGTCATCGACGACAAGAATGCGAGAGGGCATCAAACGCGGTCCTTTAGATGTGTTGCTGATAATAGGCTTGGATTCGCCATCTCCGAAAGCCCCATTCGCGCCATGTGTCGATACGGTTTCGGTTTAGGGCGTAGCGCATAGATCTGCCACACAGCTGTTGGTTGGTCTCAAGCTCGTAGGCGTGGATGACGGGGTAAGCGTCAGTGCCCAGGTTGCAAATGTAGTAACCATCGCGTGAAGCAACATCTCCGTGACGCAGGTTGTAGTTGGCAATGATTTCAGCAAAATTTACAAAGCAACAGGCATATAATGTGACCAGCGTCGCCACAAAGCACCGCCGCAGTAGCCAGACACGGGTTTGACCCAGGTGGATTTGCAACAGGGTCAGAACCAGCCCAATCATCACCAGCGCCATCCAGATGAAGGCGGCGACCCGCAGATGGGTCAGTGCGTAGGCCTCAACATAGAATTGCAATCGAAAGGCTGCGGTCACCACCAGAAACACGTTCTGCGCAAGCCACAAATAGACCAGCGCCCGCAGCGTTGCGTCGGTTCTGATCATGGAGTGGGTTGCCAAGGTGAACAACCCTGCCAGCAAGGCGGTCACGACCAAGGGATAGGCGCCCCGGTGGGCATAGGTCGCATAGCTCATTCCCTCGGGCAGCGCGACGCCACCGGTCAGGATGCCAAGGTCCATGACCGTCTGCACAAGAAACAGAAGATTGAACAGCATCAACGAATTGCGCACAGACGCCGGGTTGATCAAGAAAGCGGATCGGGCAGGCCCGGCCATCGGAGCAACAGGTTGGCGGGTCCTTGGACCCAGCCACGGGTCGCTGAGGTTCAGGTAAGGCCAGATCAGACAGGCACATATGCCCCAGAACAAGGCGCGAAACCAGAACTCGCTTGCAAGCAGATACCCCGGATCAAGCGCCTCAATCACGTTTTCAAGCACTGGGTTTGCGATGGCCAACAAGGCCAGAAACACCACCCCCATGATCAGCGGCAACAGCAATGACGCTGCGTGGCTTCGCAGACCCGTGCCCAAATTGACATCGTGTTTTTCCGACAGGACGTCTCGGATCAGCATAGCAGCGCCAATAGTCGGCAAGCGGAACGCCAACCGCACTGCTGCGCCTTCATTCGACTTTCCACCATAAACAACCCAAACCGCCAGACAGATAACGCCGCCCAGACTGAACAGCACCGACAGGAATTGAAGATCAATCGCCACCGGCAGATTGCATAAAGCAGTAAATCCGATTGCCCAAATCCATTCCGATCTGCTGGGCCGTTCGCGTTTGGCAAACATGATCGCAGCTGACAGAACCACCGCAAACACCGCAATCGAAATGCCCAGTGGCTGCTTCCAAAACAACCAATCCGCTAATGTGATCAGCGCCGCCAACACCGGGATCGCGTGCTGAATACGAACCGCGCTGAGCAACGCGCCGTCTGGTTTTGTGCTGCGAGGGTGATCTTGCTGCGGTGTGGTGATCGTTTCCAACCACCACGCATCGCGTTTGATGCGGTCGGGAACGCCTTGGATGATCAGCTCTTGCCTCATGTTCTGCCCCTTGTTTGCCAGTCTGATTGTTGGCAAACCTGCCCATGCCAAATGCAGCTTTACCGATCTGTGCGCGTAGGGATCGGGGGGCTTTCGTGCAGGTTTCGTGCAGGTTAGGAAAGACGGTTGGGCAAAAAACAAACCCCGTCATCCAGACCCGGACTTGCAGAAGAATCGGCATCGATCCTGCAATATCGAATAACGTCGATGCATAAGTCACTAATATTTAGTGAATTGACGTTCGCGTAACTTAAAGTCTGGAAATTTCCTGTAACTTCTGCAAGATACGTCGACACGTTTGGAAATACGCTCTTCCAAAAATATGGATTCGGTGGGGTATTGCCGATATTCTGGCGCAAAGAGCGAGCGTCAGCAGGGGGACACTAACATGGGCGAGGGGTCATGACAAAACTTGTCACCCATTCAACCCGTCTTGGCAAAGTCCTTGCCCAGGCCGGGCTGGAAGAGTTTTTGCCCCGATTTGCCGAAGAAGAAGTCTCGGATGACATTCTCGATGATCTGACCGATCCTGATCTGCGCGATCTGGGCCTGACGGTAGGTCAGCGAAAGCGCTTTCGCCAAGCTCAGATCGCATTGAAAACACTGGATATTGCGGATGACCCGCAGGTTTCTCGCGTGGCGGAACGGCGCCAGTTGACGCTGGTATTTTGCGATCTGGTGGGGTCAACCCAACTGGCTCAGCGTTATGATCCAGAAGAGCTGATGCAGATCATGACGCTGTATCTGGATACGGCCATCGGTACGATGAAACGGCATGGTTGCCATCTGGCGTATCGCCAGGGCGATGGGATCATGATGTATTTCGGCTACCCCAAAGCGATGGAAGATGATGCCGAACGTGCGGTTCGGGCCGTTCTGGAAACCATCGAAGCTGTGCAGAATCTGGATACGAAGTTTGGCGAAAACCTGAATCTGCGCGCCGGGATTGCCACGGGCCTTGTCGTTGTGGGTGTCGTCACCTCAAAAAGCCTGGGGACAGAGGATTTTCTTGTCGGTGAAACTGCAAACCTGGCCTCGCGCCTACAAGGGCTTGCCAATCCGGGCGAGGTAATCGTTTCTTCGGAAACGCAGCAGCTGACCAAAGGCACGTTCGAATTCGAGCCGCGCGGCAGTCACGAACTCAAAGGGTTTCAGAACGAACGCACCGTGTATCGCGTGGTGTCCGAGACACTGTCATCCAGCCGCTTTGATGCGCGTTCAGGGCCATCGGCTGTGACCCTTG
The DNA here is from genome assembly GCF_056541325.1 of Ruegeria sp. AH7. NCBI lineage: Bacteria > Pseudomonadati > Pseudomonadota > Alphaproteobacteria > Rhodobacterales > Roseobacteraceae > Ruegeria > Ruegeria sp. AH7. Next base: position 225,546 of record NZ_JBQFYF010000006.1, read on the forward strand.
TTTCTCGACAGAACCATCTGTCAACGCTGACGGACCTGTGGGAGCGTGCGAAGGCTGGCACAGGTCAATTGGCCTTTGTTGGCGGCGCGCCGGGAATTGGCAAGTCGCGTTTGATAAAATCACTGTCCGAAACTCTGGGCACTGAACCCATTACGCTGCAATGTGTGCCCCATCTGGCCAGTTTGCCGCTACATCCGCTTCAGGGAAAGCTGCGCAGCCTGTCACGCCATGGGTCTGACGAAACAGACGTTCGCGCTGCGATCTCGAAGTTTGCTGAACGCTCGACCCGGCTGACCGAAGCAGATGTTCCCCTGTTGTTGGACCTTGCGGGCCTTGCTACGGAAGCACCAATAGAATCCGACCCGATGAAAAAGGCGCGCATGTCGTTGGACATGTTGATCCGATGCACGGCCAGCATCTGCGACTACAACGGCTCGATGCTGCTGGTATTGGAAGATGTGCATTGGGCGGATGCGACAACACTGGATGCGCTGGATGCGCTGTTCGGCGTTTTGGAACAATTCCCGATCCTTGTGGTCATGTCACACCGCCCGGAATACCAACCGCCCGAGCATTTCACTGGTCGGGCAGAGTTCATTGACTTGACCCCGCTGGGCAAAACCGAAGCATCTGAACTGGTGCGCCGCGTAGCGGAACCGCGCAGCCTGCCGGTGATCCTGATCAGGCAGATCATCGAGAAGGCGGATGGCGTTCCGCTCTATATCGAGGAAATGACCAAGGCCGTTCTGGATCAGCTGCCACAGGACGCGCCGATCGATACCGCTGTTCTGGATGCACTGAGCATCCCGACGACCCTGCAAGATTCGCTGATGTCACGTCTTGACCGCATGGAAAATGCGAAACCGATTGCACAGCTTGGGTCGGTGATCGGCCGCAGCTTCACCGCGCCGATGATCCGTGCTGTTGCACCGGATGATACCGATGTGGATGCGGCTCTGATCCAGTTGATGGCCGCCGGGCTGGTGCTGGCCACAAGCAAGGCAGGCACCGCCACATATACATTTAATCACGCGCTTGTTCAGGATACCGCCTATAGCTCGTTGCTGCGTGATGACCGCGAGAAGATCCATCTGAAGATTGCTCGGGCTCTGTTGGACGGTAACAAGGCCTTTGGCACACCCGCCCCGGATACGGTTGCCCACCACTGCGATCTTGGCGGGCTGAATGATGAAGCGGTGACGCATTGGGTCACCGCCGGGGAACAGGCCCTCTCGCGGCTTGCGAACCTACCTGCCATATCGGCCTTCCGGGCCGCGCTGCGAAACATCGAAACGCTGCCCGGCGCCGCCGAACGGGATGGATTGGAACTGCGCGTTCAGATGAACGTGCTGCCTGCCTATATGGCAATCTACGGTTGGTCCTCGGATCAGGTTGCCCAAACCGCCGCGCGCGCCATGGAACTGGCGCAGGCGCTTGGCGATGGCGAAACGCTGTTTGCCGCCACCTTCTGCCGCTGGACCCATTTCTTCGTGGCTGGAGAAATGAATCGTGCGATGGAAATGGGGCAGGCGCTTGATGGGATGGCAAGCGTGGCAAAGGACCCCGTTACCAACGTTCTTGCGGCGCGCGCACTGAGTTTCACACACTACTTTCAAGGTGATTTCGAAGCGTGCCAGGCTCAGGTCGCACGGGGGCTTGATCTGATCTCGCCGGAACTGGATGCTGCGACGCTTCCAATGACGCAGTCCTCGACCGCCGCGTCCCTGCATGCGATCCGGGGCTGCCTGTTATGGCAATTGGGCCAGTTTGACGAGGCCGAAGCCGCCCGTCTGGAATCGATCGAGATTAGCCGATCCCTGAAACACGCGCCCAATCTGGTTTATATCATGGGCGCCTGTTCGATGTTCCTGCCTTATGCGGGTGAGTGGGAACGGATGGACAAAACGATGAAAGAAGCCCGTCAGATCGCGGATGAAGAGGGCTTTCTGTATCTGCACGCGATGCAGGACATCTACATGGGCCTTGCGCAGGCCGGAATGGGCGATGTCGACGGCGGTGCAGCGCGGGTTGAAACCTATATGGACATGGTCTCGAACGCGGGTGGCAATTTTACCTTCCCGCAAAACCAGATCGTTTTGTCAGAACTGCAAATCGATCAGGGCAATATCGAACAGGCGCTGGACCGGCTTGAACGTGTTTGCCAGCCCGGATGGGCCCGTGGTGAGCTGTTAAACAAGCCTGAATATCACCGCGTCCGGGCCAAGGCCTTTGCCGCACTGGGCGATATAGACAAAGCTATGTCCGAAGCGGAAACTGCGCTACAATTGGCCCAAGATACTGGTGCCATTGTATTAGAAGATCGTGCCCGGCGGCTGTTGGAAACGCTGAGCGCTGAAACAACAATAGATAAAGCTGCCAATATTAGTTGAGCAGTCCCAGCAGGAGGGATTTTTGATGACCGAAGCACTTGATTGGAGTCAAGAGCAGTGGAGTACCATAAGTCAGGTTGTTCACGATGAAGCGTTGCGCGCGCGTGTTGCGGCCAGCTTCCTGCCGCTCTATGGGCCTCTGCCCGCCGACACCCAAGCCGTTCCCTTGAACAGTCTTGAACTTGCCGCATCGCCGGGTGGGGCCGCGAAGCGCTTTGTCGTGAATGACTACGACACAACCCGATTGTCGACAGTGTCGGTCAATGTTTACCTTAAAAACGCCCAGATGTCGGATCCTGAATTGTCAGCAGCTCAGATCATGTTCCGCCGCGCAGCCGCAGTAGTTGCCCGCGTAGAAGATCTGATTGTCTTCAACGGCCAACCCGGCACCGGAAAAGGCCCAACCCCAGTAGGCCCCGAAAAGCTGCCCGAAGTCTACACGATCAGCGGTGGCGGCAAGTATGATGGCCTGTTGCAAGAAGGGGCAAAAAACCCGACCACAGGCACCAAAGCCGGGGCTACACCCACCGGAGACGAAGTCTTTCAGGCGGTTGTTGCCGGGATCAATAAGCTGGAGACCGAAGGCCATCTGGGGCCATTTGCCTGTGTGATGGGCAACACTCTGTTCCGGGCGATCACGACGCCTTTGCCAAACTCAATGGTTTTGCCGCGCGACAGCATCCTGCCGTTCCTGGATGGTCCACTGCTGCGCTCGGGCGCTATTCCCGAGGACAAGGCCATTCTGGTCTCGCTGCAAGGTGCACCGATTGAGATCGTCGTGCCATCGGATATCTCGGTGAAGTATCTGCAAACTTCGGCCGATGGTGACAATATCTTCCGTGTCCAGCAGAAGTTCCGCCTGAGGGTCAAAGAAGGCGAGGCCGTCACCACAATCTCGTTCTGATCTGGACATGGTCATGCGCGAGTTCACCGATAAAGGGGTTACTCTGCGTTGGTCCGAGGCGGTCACGCAGGTGGCCAGTGGTGTACAACGGGTTCTGGTTGAGGCCGGACCCGCAGTGTCATCGCATGACACACTGCGTCTGATCTTCTCAGAAAACGGTGGGCCTGAACGCGCGGTCCGGGGGTGGCCTGTAGGCTGTGATCCGCAGACTGGAATGCAGCAATTTGCGGCAGCTTTGCCAATGGCCATGAAAGGGCACCCTTTGGCATGGCGACCGGTTCTAACCGCGAGTGGACGAGAGGTCGACCCGGGCCAACAGACGATAGCGAAGCCTGAACCTGCCAAGATAACAAAGGCAGATCAGCCGTCACCCTCTCTGGAACATATTGCGCATTTCGTTGTGCCCTTTGAGGCTAATTTTCATGCAACGGGCGAAACCCCGGATGGCGTTTGGTTGCATTTTGCAATCCGCGACGGCGGCACCGTCACGGGCTCAAAGCTGAACGGCACAATAGAACCCGTTGGCGGTGATTGGATGCAGGTCCGTCCGGACGGTGTTGGGAGCCTGCATGCCAAAGCGATGATCAAACCCTCAGATGGTGGCGCGCCGATCATGTTCGATGACAGCGGCATCTGTGATTTTGGGCAATCTGGGTTCGCTGCGCTTTGCAAGGGGCAGTTGCCCGCCACGGCCCCCGTGCGCATCGCCTCTCGATATTTGACGTCAAACGCGCGCTATACTTGGTTGAACCGGGTGCAAGGATTTGGGATTGGGCAGGCCAGCCTGTCTGATGTGACTCTACGTTTTGACGTCTATTCCGCGAAAGGAACATCCGATGGCTAAGAAGGTCGTCATACTGGGCGGAGGCGTGGCCGGGATGAGCGCCGCGCATGAGCTGATCGAACGTGGCTTTGAAGTTGAAGTTCACGAACGCCAGCTGATTGCAGGCGGCAAGGCGCGCAGCATTCCCGTGATGAAAAGCGAAGATGATCGCGGATCAAAGGCCAAGCATATCAAAGCGCTGCAGCAATGGGTTGATATGGATGGCGCTGATTTCCCGCCCGGCGTCAAACGACCATGGCTACCTGGGGAGCACGGGTTCCGGTTCTTTCCAAATTTCTACCGGCATATCACCGATACGATGGCGCGCACGCCCTACTACGACAAGGGGACCTGTTACGACAATCTAATGCCGACAACCCAAGTTCTTGTCTGCCAGTTTGACAAGCCCGGCATCATCGTACCCGAGCGGTTTCCACGATCTTTGAAAGAATTCGCCGACGCGCTTAAGACGTTCGCCTATACGATCTCGCCTCGAGACCAGATTGGTTTCGAAGATGTCGAGCATTTCCTTAGCTGCATGTGGCGGATCGCCACTTCGTGCAAAGAGCGCCGCGATGACGAATATGAGCGCACCGGCTGGTGGGATTTCATAGGGGCCGAGGAACGGTCAGAGGCGTATCAGAAATTCCTGGCCATCGGCCTGACGCGATCACTGGTGGCGGCCAAGGCGAACACGGCCAGCACAAAGACCGTCGGTGATATCGCCATCCAATTGCAGATGGGCATTGCCACACCCGAGCCTCATTGTAACAGGCTGCTGAATGGGCCGACCAATCTAGTCTGGATACAACCCTGGCTCAACTACCTTGAAAGCAAAGGGGTGGTCTACAAGTTCGACTCGAAAGTAACCGGGATCGAATGTCAGGACGGGCGCGTTGTCAGCGCAACGGTCGAACGCGATGGGCGGCAGGAAACCGTGACCGGAGACTGGTTCATTAGCGCCTTGCCGATCGAACGGATCGCTCCACTTGTGACCCCGGCCATGACTGCCATTGACCCCGCCTTGGCCAAGCTGAAACTGCTGGCCGAAAACGTGCAGTGGATGAATGGCATCCAGTATTACCTGACAAAAGAGGTTGAACTGACCCATGGTCATGTGATCTTTATCGACAGTCCTTGGGCCCTGACCGCAGTGTCGCAAAAACAGTTCTGGCCCGATATCAACTTCGAGAATTGGGCCGAGGGTAAAACAAAGGGCTTGCTGTCTATCGATATCTCCGAGTGGGATAAGCCCGGGATGAATGGCAAGACCGCGCGCAACTGCACCCGCGACGAAATTGCAGATGAAGTCTGGGCACAGCTCAAGCGCAGCCTCAATGTGGATGGCCAGACCATTCTGCGGGACGAGGATATGCACTATTGGTTCCTCGATCCCGATATTGTGGCCGACCCGGAACATCCCTCTCGCATGACCAATGTCGAGCCATTACTGGTCAACCGTATCAATACATGGCGCCTGCGCCCGAACGCGGCCACGCTGATCCAAAATTTCTTTTTGGCGTCGGACTATGTGCGCACCTATACCGATCTCGCCACGATGGAGGGCGCGAACGAGGCCGCCCGGCGGGCGGTCAACGGCATATTGCGGCGCAGCGGTTCGGATGCCGAACGCTGCAAAATTTGGGATCTGCATGAACCTGACATCCTGCGCCCGTTGCGTGCCTATGACTACGCGCGGTATCAGGCTGGCTTACCGTGGGATGAGAGGTTTTCTGAGGCGGTTCAGGCCTCGTTGCGGTCTGCACAAGATACAACCGGCACGACCGGTGGTGGCGAGGGACCGTTGGCTGCGGTGGGACCTGCGGCCAGCGAGTACTCGAAACCGGGTGGGGTTGTCGAAGAACCTGCCGTGGCAGACGCGCTGCGTATGGTCTGCCCACCAGAAGCACTATACGATCTGATGGCGTCTTATGTGCCCGGCGTCGACATTCCGATACCCGGTGCTGAACAGGCTGAAACAGCGGCCCTGGATGTCGTCGGAAATAGTGCCGAACCCTCGTCTTTGCCCGGGGTCAATCGCGTTATGGGAACGTCTTTGAACTCAAAGTCTAACCCGAAGGGCGGCCGCGCAGGTGGCACCTCAGGTCGCAAAGTCACTATTACGCAGAAGGGTTGAACCCGTGGGCGCATCAACCGCGCAATTGGATCCGGCAGCAACGCAGGGCTTTCTGGAACAGCTGACCCAATATGGGGATCAGGCACGTCAGGCATTGCTGGCGCGGTTGCCCATGACCGAGCCGCAGGACTATCTTTACGGCCCGATGCGCGACTATATCGAGACCTCGGGCAAAGGCTTGCGCCCCGCGTTGCTGCTGGCCACGTGCGAGGCGTTCGGCGGTAAAACCGATGACGCCATGGTCTCGGCTGCAGTGATCGAACTGCTGCACAATGCCTTTCTGATCCATGATGACATCGAAGATGTCAGCGATTTCCGCCGAGGCAGGGAGTGCATGCACAAGCGCCTTGGCGTTCCGATGGCCATCAATACAGGCGACGGTATGCAAGCCATGGCGCTGCGTCTGCTGCGCGACAATCTTGATCCGCTTGGCCCGGAGACCTCGGCCCGTGTTTTGGATGAGTTTGACCACCTGCTGATGCAATCCATCGAGGGCCAGGCGATCGAACTTGGCTGGATCCGGGACAACCGGCTGGATGTGACCCCGGCCGACTATCTGAATATGTGTTTGAAAAAGACCTGCTGGTACAGCTTCATTCACCCAATGCGGATTGGGGCGCTGATCGCACGACCGGAAGATGTCGCCTCGGGCAAGCTCAATCTGGACGATTTCAACGCGTTTGGCTTCTTTCTGGGTGCTGCCTTTCAGATACAGGATGATGTTCTGAACCTTGTCGGCAGTCAGGACAAATATGGTAAGGAAATCGGAGGCGATATCTACGAAGGCAAACGGACCTTGATGCTGAGCCAGTTGAGCCAGCATGGTGAAACGCGCGAAAAAGACCGGCTGACTCAATTCCTGTCCAACCCAAGGCAAAACAGGTCAGCCCATGATGTGGACTGGGTACTGGACCGGATGCATCACTATGGATGCGTCGAATATGCCCAACGTGGCGCAGATGATCTGCTACAATCCGCCCGTCAGGAATTCGAACATGTCTTTGCCGGTGCCGAAGGCGGGCCGCGTGCTTTCCTGGGTCAGTTCATGGATTATCTGGTCGAAAGGCAGGTCTAGCGGGCAAGATCACCCGTCCACAATCTCGAAGATCACCACCATGGCAGATGTCTCTGACCCGAAGCTGTGAACCCGCCCGTGATAACGGCCCGGTTCGGCCAGATCATGCACCGTCAGTATGACGCGCACTTCACCCACTTCGCCCGGTGCAAGCCGCACCGCTGGTGGGTCGACACGCAGCCGATCTGCTGGGATCACAGCTCCTTCCTCATTGGTCAGGTCACCGGGTTCAAACCGCAACTCCACCGTTTCACCATCAGCAGGGGCGGCAACCGATAAAACAATTGTTCCTTTGCTGCCGGGAGTGCAAACTGTGCGGCATTGAAACGGCCCGTCCAGCGGCAGTTTCTGACCACTTTCCGCATCCAATACGCGCCGGGCCAGTTCAGTTAACGGTGTCTGATCCAACACAGGCGCAGTCGGGGCGACGGCGTCAATCATGCTGGCATAAGGTTTTCGCTCAAAATAAGGCATGTCTAAATGTGCACCGGTCGCGACGCTCAGTAAATAGGATTCTCGCTGAATTTACATGGGAATTGCGGTTTTCAAACGTGCTCGATCAGTCCAGTCTGACGTGACAATTACCGCAGTTCTTCAACGGTGACTTTACCGCTTGGCCGCACATCGATCTCAAAATGGCGGGCTTGCACAACATCCTGCACGGCGGGCGGCACAAAACAAACCCAGTTCTCATGGCCCGGTCGGCGTACACTTTCGTACCGGATACCCACGCGCGCTACTGCAGACCCTGTCTGGCGGACATATTCGCCAAAACGTTGAGGGGTAGGATAGGTCGCATCATCGGGGTCATGAAACTCGGGGTGTCGACCGAAAACATCGATAAAAGTTCCGATCAGCCGCGCCTCATACTCCCGATAGGATTCGCGCTTATGGTTCAAACCAGACAAGGTGATTTCCTTGCGCAACCCATTGGCGACCTCGAGCACCGAGGTCATCAGATCAGTTGCAGCATACCATGCCCCCAAAACCGCTGAGGTAAAGCGCATGCCCGTGACCGACCCGTGCAGAAACGAGGACATGACAATGCTGGCATTCGGTCGACCATAGACCCATTGTGACCGATCCAGCCGCGATAGTCGCGTGGCCACCATCCGGTCATTGGTCCAGCCTTCAAGCTCAAAGATATCTGATAGATCGTCCTCGCTGGTCACGGCCTCGAAGGCTGGAACAGGGGGAAACCGGGTTGGGATGATACGACGGGTTGATGTTGGGGCTTGCGCGCCGGGATAGGCGGTCAAATCCCAACTCACAGAAAGACCACATCGTCTTCGGTAACCGGCTCGAAACTGCCCTCGGGCGCACCATGACCCATTTCACCCCCGCGCCAGGCATCCAGATACCGGCGCACATTCATCATTCCGTCCTGCCCGCCGCCGACGATCAGGTCCAGCGGCGAGGACCCGGCAAAGATCGTGCCCTGATGCGGGCTGCTCAGCCATTTCACGGCCTGATCCTGATCCAGAAACAGGATCGCCAGGGCCTTGTAGATTCCCAGAACAGCTGAAACGCGTACCAGAGTGTCAAAGGGCAAAGAAATCGGTTTGTGATCCACAGCTTTCTTGATCCAGGCATGATAGGTCGACCGACCAGGATGCCCCAGCGCCGCGATCCTTTGTGCCTCGCTCAGCCCCCAAGCATCGGCGATGTTACGAAATGTACGCAGCCCTGGCCCGCTGAGACGCGCGCGATCAGCCGTGCCAACCGGGATCAGTAGCGGGGCTGTTGCAATATCTTGCGGTAGGGTTGCGATTTCCATGGCTCAGTGTCCAATCTTGGATATATTGTCTATATATAGACAATTTGTTTGGAAATCAATCATCGCGCGCGTTGACCACGCAGGCCGGTTTGTCTATCCCGTCTAGGCCGAAGGACGCAAATACAACGAAATTGGGCGATCGCTTGAACAAAATCAGCCTTCTGGACCATGCAATCCTGATGATCGGCGCGGTTGTGATGACTGGTCCAATTGTGGTTTTGGGCTGGCAACTGGTGGCCAGCGTCGGTGTGGAACAGCTGGGCGTGTTATTCACGAATCTGTGGGTCAACGGCGTCAGTAGCAATGCGATCAGCGCCGGCGCAATGCTGTGGAACTCATTGGTTGTGGCCATTGGCGTTGCCATTCTGAAATGCGCCGTTTCCATGCTGGCGGCCTATGCTTTGGTGTTTTTTCGCCTGAGGTGGAGCAACCTGATCTTCGGAGCAATCCTGTTGGCTATGTTCTTTCCAATCGAAAGCCGTATGCTACCTACTTTTGCGGTGGCCAACGATTTGGGACTTCTTAACTCCTACGCCGGGATGATCCTGCCCGTCACCGCCAGCGGGCTGGGCGTGTTGGTTCTGAACCAGTTCCTGCGGCAGATTCCTGTGGAATTGATGGAGGCTGCCCGAATGGACGGTGCAGGGCCAATGCGCTTTTTTCGCGATACGGTTCTGCCCCTGTCCCTGCCTATGATTGCTGCTCTGTTTGCGATCCTGTTTGTATTCGGCTGGAACCAATACGCCTGGCCAATCATCATCACGACCACCAGCCTGACACATAGCACTCTGGTCAGCGGGATGACCTATGCCGGGGTGGGCAGCCCATCCGGAATGGCACTGGCCTTGATGGCCTTGGGGCCACCGGCCATTATCCTGCTACTGGTTCAGCGCCAGCTCGTGCGGACCCTGACCGCCGGAATTCACTGACATAAGGCGACCTAGCTTAGAACCAGATCAGCGCGGCGCGAGTTTGATAGAATGCGTTTTGCATTCGGGATGTCATTGGCGAATGCCCGATCTCTGGCCGCGTCTGGCGGCAGACCATGATCCAGCCAACGCTGTTGCAGTCGCATTTCGAGCGTTTCGAGATCAATATCGAGGAAAACACTCAGCGCCCAGTGCTCGGACAGATCGGACCAGCCGGGTTCTTGCAGCAACAAATAATTGCCTTCGACCAGAATAAGCTGCTGACCAGGTGTCACCAATGCACGGGCGGCGATGGATTTGTCGATCTCGCGGTCGAACTCCGGGACGGCGACCTCGCCCTCGGCCAGCAATCGCTGCAACAAGGCTTTAAACCCCGCAACATCAAATGTCTCAGGCGCCCCTTTGCGAGGAAGCAGATCGCGAGCAGAAAGAATGGCGTTGTCATAGTGAAACCCGTCCATCGACACGAGGCCTGTGGCGATCCCTTGTTGTTGCAAAAGGTCACGCGTCAACGCAGCGACAGTTGACTTCCCTGCCCCTGGCGGACCGGCGATGGCGACCAGATCTCGTGTCTGAGACCGTGGTAGCGCCCGGACCGCTTCGGCAATACGATGCGCAAGTGTTAGCGCGCTAGAGCTGCCGTTGCTCACGCCGCCATGCCTTCACGCGGGGGTTCTTTGGCACCGGTCATGAAGGCCACCGCGTCCGACATGGTGTGGTCTTTGGGATCAATAACACAAAGCCGTTTGCCCAGACGATGAACATGAATGCGGTCGGCGACCTCGAACACATGGGGCATATTGTGGCTGATCAGAATGATCGGAATGCCGCGCGATTTCACATCCTGGATCAGTTCCAGAACCCGGCGACTTTCTTTGACGCCAAGTGCCGCTGTCGGCTCGTCCAGAATGATGACCTTCGATCCAAAGGCTGCGGCCCGTGCTACGGCGACGCCCTGACGCTGGCCGCCCGACAGCGTCTCAACCGCCTGATTGATGTTCTGGATGGTCATCAGGCCCAGTTCGCTCAGCTTGTCGCGTGCGAATTTTTCCATCGCGGGCCGATCGAGCATGCGAAACAGCGACCCCATCGGGCCCTTGCGTCGAATTTCGCGCCCCATGAACATGTTGTCAGCAATTGACAGTGCAGGGGACATGGCCAGCGTCTGATAAACCGTTTCAATCCCGGCTTCGCGCGCATCGATGGGTGAGTGAAAATGGACCTTCTGCCCATCCAGCCAGACATCGCCTTCATCTGGAGTGACCGCACCGGAAACCGCCTTGATCAGCGTGGATTTACCTGCGCCGTTATCCCCGATCACCGCCAGGATCTCACCCGGCATCAGGTCAAAGTCACACTGGTCCAGTGCTGTGACCTTGCCGTAGCGTTTTACAAGGTTGCGTCCTTTGAGAATGGGTTCCATCAGGCTGATACCTTTCTGATCCATTGGTCGACTGCGACCGCTGCGATGATGAGGATACCGATCAGCAGGAAGGTCCATTGTGCATCGGCCCCGAGCAGGCGCAGACCCAGCGTGAACACCCCAACGATGAGCGCCCCAAATAGCGACCCCAAGATCGAGCCACGTCCGCCGAACAGAGAGATGCCACCAATTACGACCGCTGTTATGCTTTCGATATTCGCCAGTTGGCCAGAAGTTGGCGACACAGAACCAATTCGACCAATCAAGGCCCAGCCCGCGAAGGCGCAGATCAGACCGGATAGCATATAGACTGACATCAGGGTGCGATGCACATTCACGCCAGAAAGCTCAGCCGCTTCAGGATCATCGCCCACTGCGTAAACATGTCTCCCCCACGCCGTATGCCTGAGCGCGTAGGCCAGCACCAATATAAGCACCAACATGAAGACCACGCCGACCGTAAAGACGGCACCGCCTATGTTGAACTTTTCGCCAAATATTTGAAGGATTGGCGCGTTTGCCTCAATCTCTTGCGAGCGGATTGTCTCGTTTTGAGAATACAGAAAATTTGCTGCCAATACGATCTGCCAAATGCCCAGCGTTACAATGAAAGGCGGCAGTTTGATCCGGCTGACCAGATAGCCATTGATCGCGCCGATCATCGTCCCAACCGCCAGGCCACAGACAATCGCGACTGTGGGTGGCAGTCCGTAGCGAAAGGTGAATTGCCCCATCACCACCGATGACATGACCATGATCGCACCCACGCTCAGGTCAATGCCGGCGGTCAGGATGACAAGGCTTTGCGCAGCGGCAACTATGCCAACAATCTGCACTTGTTGCAGGATCAGTGTCAGCGCGAAGGGTGAGAAGAACTTCGACCCCAAAAGCAACCCGAATATGATAATGGCAACCACAAGGACGATCAGCGGAACAAGTGACGGGTTCACGTGCAGGAAATGCTGAACCGTCCCGACAAATCCCCGGTGATGATCTTCAAACTCAGCGACCTGTTCCGGGCTGCCCTGTGCAGCAGATTCGAAATCATCGGCGTGTCGTGGCGTATCGGACATAAATGGATCCCCCAAGCGTCAAGAGCCCGTCTGCGGACCACTTTAGCAAGTTTTTGGGTGAGAATGTGATGAGATGGCAGGAGGCCACTTCGCGGCCTCCTACATGATCAGATTAACCCCAGCAGAGGTTCATGCCTTCTTCGACCGAGATCGACTCGACCCCATCCGCAGCTGTACCGGTGACAAGCGCAACGCCTGTGTCAAAGAAGTCCTTGCCGGGCGTGTTTTCAGGCTTCACGCCTTCATCGGCCCATTTCTTGACCGCTTCGACGCCAAGCGAGGCCATCAGCAGCGGGTATTGCTGCGATGTCGCGCCGATCACGCCATCCGCCACGTTCTGAACGCCAGGACAACCGCCATCGACAGAAACGATCAGCACGTCATTCTCACGTCCAATGGCTTTGAGCGCCTCATACGCGCCCGCGGCAGCTGGTTCGTTGATCGTATGGACCACATTAATCGTCGGATCTTTGGCCAACAGGTTCTCCATCGCGCGGCGACCGCCTTCTTCGTTACCAGCAGTCACGTCGCTGCCGACCAGACGCGGGTCATCCTCATCACCGATCACATTTGGGTCAGCCAGATCAACGCCAAACCCTTGTAGGAAGCCCTGATTGCGCAACACGTCCACTGTTGGTTGGCTTACAGCCAAATCCAATGTGGCGATCTTGGCGTCATTTGCGGCATCGCCCAGCGTCGCCTTGGCCCATTGGCCGATCAGCAGACCCGCCAGGAAGTTATCGGTGGCAAAGGTGGCATCCGCTGAATCAATCGGCTCCAGCGGGGTATCCAGCGCAATCACCAGAACACCCGCATCCCGCGCTTGCTGTACGGCGGGTACAATCGATGAGGTATCAGAGGCTGTGAGCAGAATGCCTTTGGCGCCGTCCAGAATGCAGGTCTCAATCGCCTGAACCTGGGTCTCGTGGTCGCCATCCACCTTGCCGGCAAAGGCTTTGAGCGTCATGCCAAGTTCTTCCGCTTTGGCTGTCGCACCCTCTTTCATCTTTACAAAGAAGGGGTTGGTATCGGTTTTGGTGATCAAACATACGGTGGTATCTGCAAACGCACTGCCCGCCGTAACGGTTAACGCCAAAGCTGTCGCGCCTGCGAAAGTCGCAAGTTTCATGAAGTATCCTCCCAGTTTCTCCCATGCCGTGTTGGCATATGCGCAATCGGCCGGGTCGGGCCTGTTCGCGCCCCAAAACCATCACAAGAATCTCAAAATGAGTCAATAAATAAATCACTCTTATTTATTATTGACAGAATGACCACCTGTTCTCATCCTTTGGCAGGGGAGGAATAGCCGTGTCAGTCGAGGTGTCACAAAGCAGCACGCCTTCGGATCGGGTTTCCGAAGTGCGTGGGACCAACCAAAGCGGGATGCGGGCTCGTAATGAGCGTTTGGTCCTGACCCTGGTGCGCAGGCATGAGGCCTTGGCCAAAGCTGAAATCGCGCGCATGACGGGCTTATCCGCACAAACCGTCTCGGTGATCATGCGGCAGCTTGAAAAAGACGGGCTCTTGCTGCGGGGCGAGCCTGTGCGGGGCAAGGTAGGCCAGCCATCAATCCCGATGCGACTCAACCCGGATGGGGCTCTGTTTTTCGGGCTGAAAATCGGGCGACGCAGCACTGAGCTGGTATTGATCGACTTTCTGGGCCGGGTGCTCATGCATGAGCGGCAAACCTATGAATACCCGCAACCACAGGCAACGTTGAGCTTTGCCAAAAAGGCCTTGGACCAGATGATGTCCGCGCTGACCAGCGAAGCCCAAGACCGCGTCGCGGGGCTGGGAATCGCCATGCCGTTTTACCTGTGGGATTGGGCCCAGACCTTGCAGGTACCGCAAGAAGAAATGGACCCTTGGCGCACAGCCGACATCCAGTCGGAACTGACGGATATCTATGATTTCCCGGTGTTTCTGCAAAACGACGCCACTGCCGCTTGCGGGGCCGAGCTTGTATTTGGGCCAACGGGTGGCCCACGTGATTTTCTGTATTTCTACGTCGGATACTTCATTGGCGGCGGCATAGTCTTGAATGGCGCTATCTATTCGGGCCGTGGAAATGCGGGTGCTTTGGGTCCGATGCCAGTTTCAATCGCGACCGGTGACGTGAAGCCTTTGATCGACCTCGCCAGCCTCTATACCCTTGAACGCACCATTGCGGGTGCAGGTCAAGCAGCCGGACTGATTTGGGAGACAACCGATCACTGGGACATCCCAAAGGAAGAGCTGAACAGCTGGCTGCACAATGCGGCGATTGGGCTGGCCCATGCGATTGTGTCGTCATGCAGCCTGATCGATTTTGAATGTGTCAAAATCGATGGCTGGATGCCCGCCGATGTCAAAGAGCAGCTGATTGCAAAGGTCGAATCACAGATCCTGCGCCTCAACCTTACTGGTTTAGAGCGGCCTGTGATTGCAGCTGGTACCGTGGGTCCGAATGCGCGATCGCTCGGTGCGGCCAGTTTACCTTTGTCCGAGCGGTATTTGGTAGAAGCATAGACCTACCAACAAGAAACCAGACTGCAAGCGACACGAAACTTACACCAAAAGAGCCGGATTCAAGATTCATCTTGATCATTATGGAACGTTCCAGTAGACATATTACTGGAACGTTCCAGTGATGGGGATTGCAATGAACTGGGCTTTTGTGGGGGCGAGCACGATTGCGTCACAGCATATGTTGAACGCGGTGAGAAAGCAGCCTGGCAATGATGTCACTTGGGTTGTCAGCACATCACCTGATCGGGTGGGGGGCTGGGCCAAGGATCACAGCATTGCAAACGCCACGACCAGTCTGACCGAAGCGCTCGATGACCCGGACATACGGGCGGTCTACATCTCATCAACCAATGAAAAGCACCATGCCCAGGCTATGGCTGCGATTGCCGCAGGCAAGCATGTTCTATGTGAAAAACCTCTTGGCATGACACAGGCTGAAGCTGTCGAAATGGTCCGTGCGGCAGAAGCCGCTGGTGTCACTTTTGGCACCAACCACCACCTGCGCTGCTCGGGCACCCACCGCGTCATCCGTGATCTCATCGCAGATGGCCGGGTTGGTAAGGTACTTTCACTGCGCATTCATCACGCGGTTCACCTCCCGGGTCATCTTCAGGGCTGGCGGATAAACGACGCAGGTGCTGGCGGCGGCGTAATTCCTGATATCGTCGTGCATGACGCGGACGTAACCCGGTTCTTGCTACAAGAAGACCCGACAAGCGTTGTGGCACAAATGACCAGCTCCGGTATGGGGCAGGGGGTCGAGGATTCCTGTATGTCGGTCTGGACCATGTCCTCGGGCGCGATGGTGATGAGCCATGAGAGCTTTACCCATCCCTTCGCGGGATCGGGGCTTGAGGTACACGGCACCGAAGGATCGATCTTTGCCAAAGGTGTCATGACGCAGCAGCCGGTTGGTGAAATAACCCTCGTCACGGAAGCAGGCAGCGAGGGTATCCAATACTCCAACCATGACCTTTACGTGCAGGGCGTTTCCGAATTTGTCGCCGCCTCCGCAGGGAAAGGACGCCCTGCCGCGGATGGCCCGGATGGGGTCAAATCCCTGTCCGTCGCGCTGAGCGTGCGCGAAGCGGCGGCAACCGGTCAGCGCGTTGACGTCAACTATGGTGGCTTCTGATGACCAAGCTTGTTTCTGCATCCGACGCCGTATCCCGCATCCCGGATGACGCGATTGTCACGGTTTCTTCCTCGTCCGCTCTGGGATGCCCCGATTTGGTTCTGAAGGCCATGGGCGAACGGTTTCAGGCAGAAGGACAACCACGCAATATCACTACGATGCACCCGATTGCGGCGGGGGATATGTATGGCGTCAAGGGCATGGAATATCTGGCGCAGGACGGGTTGCTGACCCGTGTGCTGGCCGGGTCTTACCCTTCGGGACCGTCCAGCCTTGAGATGCCCGAGATCTGGAAGATGATCGTCGAAGATCGCGTGGCCGCCTACAACGTGCCCTCGGGGATCATGTTCGACATGCACCGCGAGGCTGCGGCCCGGCGTCCAGGCGTTCTGACTCAGGTCGGGCTGGATACGTTCGTGGACCCGATCCGCGAGGGTTGCGCGATGAATGCGCGCGGGGCCGCGGTACCCATCGTCGCGCGCGCCGAGTTTGGCGGCCAGACCTGGCTGCACTTCCCCAACATCATCCCGACTGTCTGCATTCTGCGCGCCACCACGGCAGATGAATTCGGCAACCTGACCTATGAACATGAAGGGGCCTATCTGGGCGGGCTGGAGCAAGCCATCTGCGTGCGCAACCATGGCGGTCTGGTGATCGCTCAGGTTCAGCGCGTGACTGCCGAGGGCAGCCTGCGTCCGCATGATGTACGCGTGCCGGGCCATCTGGTCGACTTGATCGTCGAGGACCCCGATCAGAAACAGACCACTGAAACGCCCTATGACCCTGCCATCTCGGGGCAAGTCATGCGCCCGTGGGACAGTTTCTCGCTGGCCGAGCACGGGGTCGAGAAGGTGATCGCCCGCCGCGCAGCGATGGAACTACGCGCAGGGATGAGTGCAAATCTGGGCTTTGGCATCAGCGCCATGGTGCCCCGCATTCTGCTGGAGGAAGGGCATCCCAAAGCCGTCACATGGGCCATCGAGCAAGGAGCCGTCGGAGGTGTTCCGCTGACCGGTTTCGCCTTTGGCTGTGCGTCTAACGCGCACGCCTACGTGCCCTCACCGCAGCAGTTCATCTACTTTCAGGGCGGCGGGTTCGACATGTCCTTCCTGTCCTTCCTTGAGGTTGACGTGGACGGCAATGTGAATGTCTCGAAACTGGGCAAGAAGCCTTATTTGACCGCCGGGTGCGGTGGGTTTGTCGATATCACCGCAGGCGCGAAAAAAATCGTGTTTTCGGGCTGGTTCGAGGCTGGCGCCAAGATCGACCTGGGTTCGGACGGGATCAGCGTCGCGGCCCCTGGCAAGTTCACCAAGATGGTGGATCAGGTGGAACACGTCACCTTCTCGGGCCGCCGGGCGCGCGAGCTTGGGCAGGATGTTATCTACGTGACCGAGCGCTGTGTCATCCGCCTGACCGATCAGGGGTTGGTCGCGACCGAGATCATGCCGGGCATCAACGCGCAGCAGGATATCGTGACAGCGTCTGAGGGTCGTGTGACAGTCGCCGAGAACGCGACGTTGATGCCAAAGTCGCTGTTTAGCGAAGGCCCAATGGGACTGACGGTATGAGCGGGATAGGCTTTCATATCGACGGGGCGACGGCTGTCCTGACGCTGAACAACCCGTCCAAGCTGAATGCGCTGACCATCGACATGCTGGATGCGCTTGAGGCGCATGTGCAGCAGGTTGAGCGGGACAATTCGATCCGGTCTCTGGTGCTGACAGGGGCCGGGGACAAGGCATTCTGCTGCGGCGCGGATATCGGTGCCTGGGGGGGTCTTAGCCCAGCAGAGTTTGCACGCCATTGGGTGCGGGACGGGCACCGGATTTTCGACCGCCTCGCACGGCTTGGTAAACCAACAATTGCCGCGATCAACGGCCATGCCTTTGGCGGTGGGCTCGAGCTGGCCAGTTGTTGCGACCTGCGCCTGATGGCCCCTCGTGCAACTCTGGCCTTACCTGAAGCACGGATCGGGATCGTTCCGGGTTGGTCAGGGACGCAGCGTCTGGCGCGGTTGATGCCGGAAGGGGCCGTAAAGGAGATGGCTTTGTTTGGTCGTCGCCTTGGTGCCGACCGCGCGGTTGCCCTGGGCTATGCCGCCGAAATGGCCGACGATGTCCTGGCCCGCGCTCTTGAGATCGCAACCGAGGCGCAGGCCCTGTCCCCGCGTGCAACCGAGATAGCCAAGAACATGATTCATGCACCGGTCGGCGAAGACTCGGCTGCGGCAATCGAGGCGCTTGGCAGTGCCGCCGCTGCCGCCTCTGCCGACCGTGACGAAGGCGTCGCGGCCTTCATGGAAAAACGTAACCCTCAGTTTTCAGGGCTTTGACGCATATGAAAGACCTCACGATCAACCCTGCGATCCCCTTCGATCTGCCCCAATTGTTTGAGGGCCGCCACCTGATCAATGGTGAATGGCAGGACAGCGCGTCGGGCGAAACGTTCGAGCGGATATCGCCGTCGCACAGACATGTGGTTAGCCGCTCGGCCTCGGGCAGTCAGGCCGAAGCAGAAGCGGCGATCCTGTCCGCCCGCGCAGCGTTTGACAGCGGCGTCTGGAGCCGCGCTTCGGGCAAAGACCGTGCCGAGGTGCTGCTGAAAGTGGCCGATCTGATCGAACAAAACGTCGACCGCATCGCCCTGATCGAGACACTGGAAAGCGGCAAGCCGATCAGCCAGTCCAAGGGTGAGGTAGGAGGTGCAGCCGATCTATGGCGCTATGCAGCGTCGCTGGCCCGCAGCATCCATGGTGACAGCCACAATACGCTGGGCGCAGATATCATGGGCGTTGTACTGAAAGAACCCATCGGTGTCGTGTCTATCATCACGCCGTGGAACTTCCCATTTTGGATTCTCAGCCAGAAACTGCCCTTCGCGCTGGCGGCAGGGTGCACAGCGGTGGTGAAACCCTCCGAGATGACGCCCTCGACCACCTTGATGCTAGGTGAACTGTTGATCGAAGCCGGCTTACCAGCAGGTGTTTGCAACATTGTTCTGGGCTATGGCCAACCGGTCGGCAGTACACTGTCCAGCCATGAGGCCGTAGACATGGTCAGCTTCACTGGTTCAACCACAGTGGGCAAAACCATCAGCAAGACCGCCTCGGATACTCTGAAGAAAGTTGCGCTGGAGCTGGGTGGCAAGAACCCACAGGTGATCTTTCCCGATGCCAAACTGGATGCAGCTGCGGATGCAGTGGTGTTTGGCGTCTATTTCAATGTCGGTCAGTGCTGCAACTCCAGCAGTCGCATCATCGTGCATGAGGATATCGCGCAAGCCTTTACCGACAAGGTGATCGCGCTGTCGCGGAAGGTGAAATTTGGCGACCCGCTGGACCCGAGCACGCAGGTCGGGGCGATTGTCACGCCCGAACACAACGCCAAGATCGATGCTTATGTCAAAGAGGCTCGATCCGCAGGCGCAACAATTGCCTTGGGCGGCGATCCATTGAACGTTGAGGGGTTGGGCAACCAATTCTATCAGCCGACCATTATCACCGATGTTCAACCTGATATGCCCATCGCACGCGACGAAGTCTTTGGCCCCGTGCTGTCTGTACTGACGTTCAAAACGCTGGACGAAGCCATTGAGATCATGAATGATAGCGCTCTCGGTCTTTCGGCAGGGATCTGGAGCGAGAATGTCCATACTTGCCTCGACTTTGCCCGTCGCGCCCAGGCGGGTACGGTCTGGACCAATACTTGGATGGATGGGTTCTCCGAGGTCGCCTTCGGTGGCTACAAACAATCCGGCCAGGGCAGGGAGATCGGGCAATATGGGTTCGAGGAGTTTTTTGAAGTCAAATCCGTGGTGATGCGCATCGGCGACAGCCGGGCGCCCTGGGTGCCACAGGATTGAAATACGCGCCACGCGGCGCAGGAATAACAAAGATCGCATTAAGGGAGGAAACGAAAATGCGTAACATGCTGAAAACAAAGTCGGTCATCGTGGCCGGGCTTCTGTGCACATCCAGTCTTGCACAGGCGGAAGAGGTTGAGGTTCTGCATTGGTGGACCTCGGGTGGCGAGGCCGCAGCGCTGAACGTCCTTAAGGATGACCTGTCCGGTCAGGGCGTTGGCTGGACTGACATGCCGGTTGCCGGTGGTGGCGGTGAGCAGGCGATGACCGTTCTGCGCGCCCGTGTGACTGCTGGAAACGCTCCAACCGCCGTTCAGGGTCTGGGTTTTGACATTCAGGACTGGGCCGCACAGGGGGCCTTGGCCGACCTGAACGAAGTGGCCGCGCAGGAAGGCTGGGACGCGGTCGTACCAGATGCGCTGAAGGCCTTCGCTAAGCATGACGGCAAATGGGTTTCGGCCCCTGTGAATGTGCATTCGACCAACTGGGTCTGGGCCAACAAGGCGGTTCTGGACGCAAACGGCATCGCGCAGCCCACCAACTGGGAAGAGTTCGTGGCTGCTGTTGAAGCGCTGAAAGCGGCGGGTGTGACGCCAATTGCCCATGGCGGTCAGGCCTGGCAGGACGCGACAGTGTTTGATGCCGTTGCCATGTCGACCTTAGGCCCGGATGGCTACAAGGCGGCTTTCATCGATCTGGATGAAGAAACGCTGGGCGGCGATGCCATGAAAGAGGCGTTCGACCGCATGGCCTTTATCCGCGACAATGTTGATGAAAACTTCTCGGGCCGCGACTGGAACCTGGCGACTGCAATGGTCATCAATGGCGAGGCCGGTTTCCAGATGATGGGCGACTGGGCCAAGGGTGAGTTTCTGAACGCAGGAAAAGTGCCCGGTCAGGACTTCCTGTGCTTCCGCTTCCCCGGCACGGCAGATCAGGTCACCTTCAACGCGGACCAGTTCATGATGTTTGATCAGGGTGGTTCGGTTTCGGCAGAACAGGCGGCTCTGGCAAGCGCGATCCTGTCTCCGTCGTTCCAGTCGACCTTTAACGTTGTGAAGGGCTCGGTTCCCGCGCGGACCGATGTCAGCGACGCCGACTTTGACGATTGCGGCAAACAGGGAATGAAGGATCTGGCGGCGGCTGCATCCTCGGGCAACCTGTTCGGATCGATGGCCCATGGTCACGCAGCCCCTGCCTCGGTCAAGAACGCGGTCTATGACGTTGTGACGGCGCATTTCAACGGCGAATATGACAGCGAAACCGCTGTAGTCGAACTGGTCGACGCCGTGTCCATCGCCAAGTGATCACCTGATCCTCCCGACGGGGCGGCGACCGTGCCGCCCTGTCACCAGCGGGCACACCCCGCGCCTCAGACACTTCCCCACTTGCAGGAGGGCGCGCCATGGCTGGCTCAGCCGACGCGGATTTCAAAACACGCCTTCAGAACTGGATCCCCAAGCTGGTCCTTTCCCCATCGCTGGCGATGATGCTGGTCTTTGTTTACGGGTTCATCCTGTTCTCGGTGTACCTGTCCTTTACCGACAGCCGCATCCTGCCAAGCTTTGGCTGGGTCGGTTGGGAGAATTACGACAAGCTCTGGCGGCTCAGTCATTGGGAAACCTCGCTGATCAATATGGGCATCTTTGCCGGGCTCTACATCGTGATCTGCACCTGTATCGGGCTGGGTCTGGCGATATTCCTTGATCAGAAAATCAGAGGTGAGGGGCTTTTGCGCCCGATTTACCTCTACCCAATGGCGCTGAGTTTCATTGTTACCGGCACCGCGTGGAAATGGTTCCTCGACCCCGGGATCGGGCTGGAAAACGTCATGCATTCATGGGGTTGGACCAGTTTCGAATTTGACTGGATCAAGAACCGCGACTACGCGATCTATACGGTTGTTCTGGCGGCCGTCTGGCAAACCAGTGGATTTGTCATGGCCATGTTCCTGGCTGGTCTGCGTGGGATCGACAACGAAATCCTGCGCGCGGCGCAGATGGATGGGGCCTCGAACTGGAACCTCTATCGCCGGATCATCATCCCGCAGTTGCGCCCCGCCTTCCTGTCGGCCTTCGTGATCCTCAGCCACCTTGCGATCAAGACCTTCGACCTTGTGATCGCCCTAACCGGAGGGGGCCCGGGTCGGGCAACGGAACTACCGGCGACTTTCATGTATTCCTACACCTTCACGCGGAACCAAATGGGAATAGGTGCGGCCTCGGCCACGATCATGCTGATGACAATCGCGGCGATCATGATCCCTTATCTGTACGCTGAATTGCGGGAGAAACGCTGATGTCCCAAGCAACGCAGGATACCGCAATTCGTACTGGTCGGGTCACGCGCACGCTGATTTATCTGGTGCTGGTTCTATTCGCCTTGTTCTACATGTTGCCGCTTTATGTGATGTTGGTGAACTCGGTCAAACCATTGGCAGAGATCACCGGTGGCGGAATGATGAACCTGCCACAGGTCTTCACGCTGGAGCCATGGTTCAAAGCATGGTCCTCGGCACAGATCGGCGTCGATCCAACGGGACTGCGGCCGTATTTTTGGAATTCGATCAAGATGGTGGTCCCGGCTGTCATGGTCTCGACCATCCTGGGGGCGCTGAACGGCTATGTGCTGACCAAGTGGCGCTTCAAGTACGATACCATTTTGTTCGGTCTAATGTTGTTTGCCTGCTTCATCCCGTTCCAGATCGTTCTGATCCCGATGGCCCGGATGCTGGGCCTGATGGGTCTGGCAGGCACCACCTGGGGTCTGGCCCTGGTGCATGTGGTCTATGGGATTGGCTTCACCACACTTTATTTCCGCAACTACTACGCGGTCTTCCCGACCGAGTTAATCCGGGCCGCTCAGATCGACGGCGCTGGGTTCTTCCAGATCTTCTGGCGCATCCTGTTGCCCAGTTCCGGTCCAATCGCTGTGGTGTCGATCATCTGGCAATTCACCAACATCTGGAATGATTTCCTGTTTGGTGCTTCGTTTGCCGACGCCAACAGCCAGCCGATGACCGTGGCACTCAACAACCTCGTCCAGTCATCGCACGGTGTCAAAGAATACAACGTTCATTTCGCAGCGGCCATTCTTGCCGCCATGCCAACTCTGCTCGTCTACATCGTGGCCGGTCGATACTTCGTTCGCGGCCTGATGGCGGGTTCGGTGAAAGGATAAGACCTCATGGGTTTTCTGGACATAGACAACGCGACTAAATCCTACGGGGCGGTCGAGGTTCTGCACAAAGTCGACATCTCGGTGCAGGAAGGTGAGTTTCTGGTGCTTGTCGGTCCTTCGGGCTGTGGCAAGTCGACCCTGCTGAACATGATCGCGGGGCTGGAAGAGATCACCAGCGGCGAGATTCGTATCAAAGATCAGGTGATGAACGGGGTGCACCCGTCGAACCGTAACATCGCCATGGTGTTCCAAAGCTATGCTTTGTACCCCAATATGACGGTCGGCCAGAACATCACCTTCGGGCTTGAGATGCACGGTGTGCCCAAGCCGGAGCGGGACAGGGCGATGCAAGAGGTCGCCAAGTTGCTGCAGATTGAGCAGTTGCTGGATCGCAAACCCGGCCAGCTTTCCGGTGGTCAGCGCCAGCGCGTTGCCATGGGGCGCGCGTTGGTGCGGGAACCGGATGTGTTCCTGTTTGACGAACCTCTGTCCAACCTCGACGCCAAACTACGTGTCGATATGCGGACCGAGATCAAGAAGCTGCATCAGAACCTTGGCACCACCATCGTCTACGTGACCCATGACCAGATCGAGGCGATGACCTTGTCCAGCCGTATCGCCGTGATGAATGGTGGCTATGTGCAGCAACTGGGCACGCCGCAGGAAATCTACGACACCCCGGCCAATATCTTTGTCGCAACCTTCATGGGCTCGCCCGCGATGAACGTGGTGCCTGCTAAAGTGGCCATACTGAACGGTCGTCCTCATGCCGAGGTTGCCACCCATGACGGATCAACGGCGCAACTGCCTTTCAGCCAGGACAATCTGGCCACTTGGGATGGGCGCGATATCCTTTTGGGCATCCGACCGGAAACCATCACCGATATGGATGGTGCAGACCGGAAATCGTCGAACATTGCGCAGATGACCAACCGGATTGTTGTTACCGAACCCGCAGGCTCGGACACGTTTGTCTCGATGCAATTGGGGGGCCGCGATGTGATTGCCCGGATGCGCTCTGACGCTGAAGTTGCGGCGGGACAGGATTTCGACTTTGCCGTCAATATGGAAAAGGCCGTGGCCTTTGACCCGGAGAGCGAGATGCGGATTGTTCCGTGACAAACCCGGATGTCATAATCATCGGATCTGGGATCGGAGGGGCGACGCTAGCCGCAGCACTTGCCCCCACGGGCCGTCGCATTCTGATCCTAGAACGCGGCGACTATCTGCGCCCTTCGCCCGTGGACCGGGACACCAATGCGATCTTTGCGGATGGGCGCTTCCGCCCCGATGAAACATGGCTGGATGGCGAAGGGCAGCCCTTCAATCCGGGGAACTACTACTGCGTCGGCGGCAACTCGAAATTCTACGGTGCTGCGCTGATCCGTTACCGGGCCGAGGATTTTGAACCGCGACAGCACATGGGGGGTCGCTCTCCCGGCTGGCCTCTCCGTTACGACGATCTGGAACCGGACTACACGGCAGCCGAGCAGCTGTACACGGTGCGTGGGACTGCTGATGAGGACCCAACCGAGCCGCCGCATAGCGGCGCTTACCCGCATCCTCCTGTGGCCGATGAGCCTGACATCGCGGATCTGCGCGCGCGCTTGCGTGGGGCGGGCCTGTCGCCTGCATCGGTCCCTTTGGGGGTGGATATCGATCGCTGGCTCTTGGCCGGGCAAACCACGTGGGATGCATTTCCGAACACCTGCGGTGGCAAAATGGATGCCGAAACCTGCGCTCTGGCGGACGCCCTGAAGCACGAGAATGTCGAACTATTGACGAACGCACCTGCCGAAAAACTGCTGAGCGACAATGACGGGCAAATCACAGGCGTTGAGGTCAAGGGGCATGGTACCCTGCACGCGCCGGTGATCGTGTTATCTGCTGGGGCGGTTCAGTCCGCTGCGCTGTTGTTGAAATCCG
Source organism: Ruegeria sp. AH7 (assembly GCF_056541325.1). NCBI lineage: Bacteria > Pseudomonadati > Pseudomonadota > Alphaproteobacteria > Rhodobacterales > Roseobacteraceae > Ruegeria > Ruegeria sp. AH7. The sequence goes on from NZ_JBQFYF010000006.1 coordinate 250,690, forward strand.
CCAATGACAATTGCCCCGCCGGATTGGCGAACCGATCCGATCAGGTTGGGCGCAACTTCATGAACCACAATTGCTCGGCGGTTCTGGCTTTGCATCCGCTGCGCCGTAACCGCTCGGTCTATCAGAAGACATTGATGTTCAACGACTATTACAACACTGACGGGCAGGGCGGCGCGCCTATGGGCAATATTCAAATGCTGGGCAAGATCACTGGTCCGATCCTGGCGTCTCAGACCGGGCTGCCCGGCTCAATAGCTGCGCTGATCGCAAACCGCAGCTTCGATTTCTACGCCATGTCCGAGGACCTGCCCAACCCCGACAGCCGGGTAACGATCGAAGGTGATCAGATCCGGCTGGACTGGAAACGCTCGAACTGGCAGGCGCATGAGGCACTGGTGGCCAAGCTGAAACAGCACCTGCGACGGGCCGGGTTTCCAATTGTCCTGTCCCGGCCCTTCGACCGGCGCACCCCCTCGCACCAATGCGGAACCGCGCGGATGGGGCAGGACCCGGCCAGCAGTGTTGTGGACCCGTTCTGCCGCAGCCATGACCACCGGAACCTGTTCATCGTTGACGCCTCGGTCCTGCCGACCTCGGCTGCCGTCAATCCCGCCCTGACTATCGCGGCGCTGGCCTTGCGCGCCGGTCGTCACATTATTGAAACGGAGTTAGCGGCATGAGCCGAGTCGCTTTGGTCACCGGAGGGCAGCAGGGCATTGGCCTCGGCATCGCACGCGCATTGATCGCCGCCGGGCACAGAGTTGCGCTTGCCTCGGATGTGAACCCAGAAGACCCGGTCGTGCAAAAGGCACTGGCGGATCTGGGCCCGAATGCAATCTACCTGCAGCATGATGTCTCTGACATCAAATACGTGCCCGCACTTCTGGATCAGGTCGAGGCACAGCTAGGCCCGGTCACCGCGCTGATCAACAATGCAGGCGTCGGCGCGCCGGTCCGCGGCGATATGCTGGAACTGACGCCCGAGAACTGGGATTTCGTGCAAAACATCAATCTACGCGGCGCATTCTTTCTGACGCAAGAGGTCGCGCGGCGCATGTTGGCCGACCCGCAGGACAGCTATCGCTCTATCACATTCATTACATCGGTCAGCGCTACGATGGTGTCTATTGAGCGCGCCGAATATTGCGTGTCCAAGGCCGCCGCCGCGATGATGGCGCAACTGTTTGCGGTACGAATGGCACCACATGGCATTGGTGTGTTTGAACTGCGCCCCGGCATCATCGCCACCGAGATGACGGCGGGCGTGCGCGATACATACACCGCCCGGATCGAAGGCGGGCTGGTCCCTGCCGCGCGCTGGGGCGAACCACAAGATATCGGCTCGGTCATCCTCCCCATCGTCGACGGCCAGATGCAATTCGCCACTGGTGCCACCATCCCGGTCGATGGCGGGCTGTCCATTCCTAGGCTCTAGATCAGGACACATCAGAATGTCTGACGGATATGATTTCATCGTGATCGGCGGAGGCTCTGCGGGCTCGGTCATTGCTGCGCGATTGTCCGAGGAACCTTCGGCCAAGGTCCTACTTCTAGAGGCCGGGTCCTCTGACCGCCATCCGTTTTTTCACCTGCCTGCGGGCTTTGCCAAGATGACCAAAGGCATTGGCAGCTGGGGTTGGTCGACGGTGCCGCAGAAGCACATGCAGAACAAGGTGTTCAACTACACACAAGCCAAGGTGATTGGCGGCGGGTCGGCCATAAATGCCCAGATCTACACGCGCGGCGCGGCGCAGGACTATGACGACTGGCGGCAGATGGGGTGCGAGGGCTGGGGCTATGACGATATCCTGCCCTATTTCAAGAAGTCCGAGGATAACGACAGCTACGACAATGAGTTCCACGGCAAAGGCGGCCCGCTGGGCGTGTCGATGCCGGCCGCGCCTTTGCCGATCTGCGATGCCTATATCAAGGCCGCCGGGCAGGTTGGCATCCCCGAAACGCGCGATGTGAATGGCGCAAAACAGGACGGGGCAGGGTACTACCAGCTGACCCAACGCAACGCACGCCGATCCTCGGCCGCGATGGCGTTTCTGGCACCCAACCGGACCCGTCCGAACCTTACCGTGCGTATGGGCGCACAGGTCCACCGGATCACAGTCGAAAAGGGTCGGGCAACCGGTATTGAGATGATGAGTGGCGAAAAGATCACTGCCGCGCGCGAGGTGATATTGTCCTCCGGTGCAATCGGCTCACCCCGCCTGCTGCAACTGTCCGGGATCGGACCGGCGGATAATCTGAAAAGCCTCGGGATCAAGGCAGTCTATGACCAGCCGCAGGTTGGTGAGAACCTGCATGACCACCTCGATCTCTATTCGATTTGCGAGGTCACCGGCCCGCATACTTACGACCGCTTCGCCAAGCTGCACCTGTCGGCTTGGGCCGGGCTGCAGTATCTGTTCACCCGCAAAGGGCCGGTGGCGTCCAGCCTGTTTGAAACCGGCGGCTTCTGGTACGCCGACCCCGATGCGCGTTCACCCGACATTCAGATGCATCTGGGGCTGGGTACGGGGATCGAGGCCGGGGTTGAAGCGATGCCCAATGGCGGCGTCACCCTGAACGCCTGTTTCCTGCGGCCCCGGTCTCGGGGGACGGTGCGATTGCAAAGTTCCGATCCCGCAGCAATGCCTTTGATCGACCCGAACTATCTGGCCGATCCCTATGACCGAGAGATGTCGATCCGGGGTCTGAAACTGGTGCAGAGCATCCTCGCACAGGATGCGTTGAAGCCATATGTTCTGGCGGAACGCCTGCCCGGTCCGACTGTAAAGACCGAGCAGGAGTATTTCGACTTCATCTGCGTGCATTCCAAAACCTCGCACCACTGCGCGGGCACCTGCCGCATGGGCAATGACGCCGAGGCCGTTCTGGACCCGCGCCTGCGCTTCAACGGGATCGAGGGTCTGCGCGTGGCCGACGCCTCGATCATGCCAACGGTTAATTCTTCAAACACCAACGCGCCCACGATCATGATCGGTGAGAAAGCCGTCGACATGATCAAGCAAGATCAAGGATTTACGCAATGATCCGTCATATCGTTCTGACGAAATTCCGCCCGGATGTGACCGAGAAGACGGTCGCCCAAATCTACAGCGGGCTGGCCAAGGTGGCTGAAGCTCTGCCCGGTGCCAAAGGTTTCACCGGGGGCCGCAGCCAAAGCCCGGAACAGATCGAACGCGGATATATGCACGGCTTCGTAATCGATTTCGACGATTGGGACGCCTTGGCGACCTATCAGGCGAACGAGGATCACAAGGCGTGCGGGGCGCAACTGGTCGCAAACGCCGTGGGTGGAATCGACGGTATTCTGGTTCTGGATCTGGAGGTCTGAGACGATGAAACTAGTATTGCCCAACCGCGGCGGCCAGTTGGAACCTTATGCTCTGACCGGAAAGCCCTTGATCCCCCGCGCGCCGCAGGTGCCGTTGACGCGCACGGCGTTTGCCGCCGCACATGTCGTCTCGGACCCGTTGGCCGAGCGGAACCCGTGGGATGGCCGACCGGCGGTGGACTGGGACGCGACTCTGAACTTCCGGCAGGGTCTGTGGGATCAGGGCCTTGGGCTGGCCGAGGCGATGGACACCGCCCAACGCGGCATGGGCGTGGATTGGGAGACGGCGCTGGAACTGATCCAGCGCACGATGGTGGCCGCCAAAGCGCACCCTCTGTCGCCACGCGTTGCCTGCGGGGCCGGGACGGATCATGTACCGATGAGCGCGTTGAACACAGCCGGGGAAATCCTGTCGGCTTACGAGCATCAGGCCGAGGCCATAGAGGCCGCAGGTGGTCAACTGATCCTAATGGCCTCACGCGCCTTTCCGGCCATCAATGCCGGGCCAGACACGTATCACGACGTTTATCGCGCGCTGATCGACGGGGCGGCGGAACCGGTGATCCTGCATTGGCTGGGCGATATGTTCGACCCGGCCCTGACCGGCTATTGGGGCAGCACGGATGTGGATCAGGCCAGCGACTTTGTGCTGTCTTTGATCGCCGAGAACCCAGCGAAGGTCGATGGCATCAAAATCTCACTGCTCGATCAGGCGCATGAAGAGGCGGTCCGCAAGCGCCTGCCGGACGGTGTGCGCCTTTATACCGGGGATGATTTCAACTATGCCGATCTGATTGCTGGGGACGGGGACCACTATTCCCACGCCTTGTTGGGCATCTTTGCGGCGATTGCTCCGGCGGCCTCTCAGGCGCTTGAGGCGCTGGCGCAGAACGATATGGATCGCTACCACGCGCTGTTTGCCCCGACCGTGCCGCTCAGCCGCGAGATCTTTCGTGCCCCGACGCGGTTCTACAAGGCTGGGATCGCCTATCTCGCCTGGCTGAACGGCGCACAGTCCCATTTCATCATGCCCGGCGGGTTCCAATCCAGCCGCGACATCTGTCATTACGCCGAAGTGTTCCGGCTTGCGGATCAGGCGGGTTTGCTCTCGGACCCGGATCGGGCTACAGCGCGGATGACAACATTGCTGAACCTGCACGGGGTAGACCAATAGACTGAATGCGCAGACCGACGATCATAGATGTCGCCAACAAGGCGGGGGTGTCGAAATCCACGGTCAGCCTTGTGTTGCAGGGCAGCGCGCAGGTCAAAGCGGAAACCCGAACGCTGGTTCACGCAGCGATGAAAGAGATCGGTTATGTTTATAACCGATCCGCAGCCAATCTGAGGTCAACCGGGAACGCCCTGATCGGGTTGGTGATCAACGATCTGACCAACCCGTTTTTCACCGAATTCGCCACCTCCCTGCAAATGGCTTTGGGGTCGCGGGGCTATGCGGTGGTGGTCGCAAACACCAATGAAGACCCCAGTATTCAGGACCAGGTGGTCACCGCGATGTTGGAGCACGGTGTTTCAGCCCTGATCCTGTCCCCTGCTTATGGGGATGTCTCAAAAACACTTGAGGCTGTTGAGCGTGCTGGTATCCCGATGATGCAGGTCCTGCGTCAGGTCGAAAACGAGACGGATAAACACCCCTTCATCGCCCCTGACTACCGCGCAGGCGGGCAGGCCGCGGCCCAGCACCTATTGAACGCCGGCGCACGCCGGGTTGCCTTTGTGGGCGGGCTCGAGGGGCGGCAAGTCACTCAGGAACGCTTCTCAGGCTATCTCGAGGTTATACAGGAAAACGGTTTGGACCCGATTGTCATGACGGGCAAAACCAGTCGCGCGTTTGGGCATTCAGCAGCGATTGACCTGTTCAGGGACCACCCCGATTGCGATGCGGCACTGTGTTTCAACGATTTGGTGGCCTTCGGAATGATCAACGCCTGCCACGAGGCCCGCGTAGAGATCGGAAATTCCTTTCAGATCATCGGGTTCGACGATATTCGCGAGGCCTCAGAGTGTTGGCCAGCGCTATCCTCGGTTCACTGCGGCGTCGAGGCCTTTGGGCGACAAGTGGCAGATACGATCTTATGTTGGCTGCAAAAGGACGAGATGCCCGAGGCCGAAACTCGAACAGATGTCCGCCTGATACCCCGACAAACGACAAAAGCGCTCGGCTGACAGTACTACGAAAGCGTTTGGCCAGAACCCGGCACAGGTTTTGGGATGACATGCCAACGTATATCGGATTGTAATGAATCAACCGGGGCTATGCTGCCTCTGTCATCCACGGATAGGCTGTTTCACGCATGAAGATTGTCTCGCAATTCCCCAATTCTGTTGAAGAAATCTATCACGTCGAGATTCCAATGTCGGATGGCTGCCGACTGGGTTCGCGCATCTGGATGCCCCAAAGCGCTCCGTCGCAGCCAGTGCCTGCGATCTTCGAGTTTCAGCCCTATCGCAAGAATGACATCATGGCCGAACGGGATGTGACGCTTTACCCCTATCTCGCGGGGCATGGCTATGCAGTTGTCCGTGTCGATTTGCGCGGCAGCGGCGATTCCGAAGGCGTTCTGACCGATGAATACACCCCTCAGGAGCTGCAAGACGGGTGTGAAGTGATCGCCTGGATCGCTGAACAAGACTGGTGCGATGGCAAGGTCGGAATCACCGGGAAATCGTGGTCCGGGTTCAATGGGTTGCAGATCGCAGCTCTGCAACCGCCTGCGTTGAAGGCCGTCCTGACCCTGTGTTCAACCGATGATCGCTATGCCGATGATATCCACTACTCTGGGGGCTGCGTGCTGGGCGAGCAATTGACGTGGTCCTCGATCATGTTTGGCAAGAACACCATGCCGCCAGACCCGGCAAATGTGGGTGAACGCTGGCGCGAAATGTGGTTGGACCGCCTGCGTGGCTCGGGGCTTTGGCTGAAAACCTGGATGCAGCACCAAACCCGCGATGCGTTCTGGAAACACGGATCGGTGTGTGAGGATTTCTCGCGCATCAAAATCCCGGTCTTTGCAGTCTCAGGCTGGGCGGACGGGTATTATCCGGCGGTGTTTCGCATGATGGAACATCTGCAAGGACCGCGCAAAGGGCTGATCGGGCCTTGGGCACATCTGATGCCAAATGCTGGCTTGCCCGGTCCTCAGATGGGGTTCCTGCAAGAGGTTCTGCGTTGGTGGGATCATTGGCTAAAAGGGCATGACACCGGCATCATGGATGAGCCAATGCTGCGCCTTTACATGCAGCACAGCGCCGAGCCGAAGGAGGCGATGACCCATCGCGACGGGCATTGGGTGGCGGAAAGCAACTGGCCATCGCCAACCATAGGATCATCTGACTGGTATCCAAGCGCCGAAGGTACCTTGGCGACCGATGCCCCCGGATCGGGAACAGTATCGGTTAACTCACCTGTCATGTCGGGTGGTTATGCTGGGTTCTGGTGTGCCTTTGCCAGCGATGGGGACTTGCCCGGCGATCAGCGGCGCGACGATGCGCTGTCGGCCTGCTTTGACAGCGCACCGCTCTCGGATTCATTCGACATTGTCGGCCAACCGTGGCTGCGACTGGCCTTTTCGTCCGACAAGCCAGTTGCACAGATCGCCGTGCGCCTGAACGAAGTTTTGCCCAGCGGGTCATCATCTCGCGTGACCTATGCCGTTTTGAACCTAACCCACCGCAATAGCCACGAAACTCCGGAGGCTTTGGTGCCAGGACAGAACTATGAAATCGAGGTTCCATTACGCGCCATCGCCCACCGGTTCGGCGTCGGCAACCGCATCCGTGTTGCGCTTTCCACAAGCTATTTCCCATTGATCTGGCCCACACCCGAAGCCGCGACCCTGACGCTCAATCTGGATCGTTGTTGTTTGACGTTGCCAGACCGGCAACCAAGTCCGCTAGATGAAACGCTTCACGCCTATCCTGGGCCCGAGCAAGCCGCACCGCTTGAAACAGTGATGTTGGCGGAAGGTGAAGGCGGCCGAAGCATCACCCATGATGTGGTCCGCGATATTGTGACCGTCGACACAAGACATGAGACAGGCCGCTACAGGATCGTGCAAAATGGCCTTGAGATCGAGGTGCAAGGCCGCGAAATCTTTAGCGCTTCCGCTCAAAACCCAGCTGGTGCAGAAGGCAAGACGCGTTGGGTCTACCAGATGTCACGCGGCCATTGGTCGATCCGAACCGAAACCGAAGTTTGCATGACCGCCACGCCGAAGAACTGGCAGATCACCGCAACCTTGCGCGCTTTTGAAGGCACCGAATCTGTCCATGAACAACATTGGTCTGAAGAGTTGCCGCGCAATCTGAACTGAACTGGCGGCAGGTCAGAGAAGGCCGCGCTCCTCTAGCACCTTGCGGGCAACGCGGAAACACTCCAGCGATTGCGGCACGCCGCAATAGATGCCAATCACGTGGATGATGGACTGAATCTCTTCTTTGGTGACACCATTATTCAAAGCGCCTTTGCAGTGAATTTCCCACTCGTGCATCTTTCCCAGCGCGCCGATCATAGACAAGTTCATCATCGATCGGGTCTTGGCATCAATGGTGTCGTCACCCCAACCGAAACCCCAGCACCAGGCGGTCATTGCCTCTTGAAAAGGGCGGGTAAAATCATCGGCGGCGGCCAGGTTCTTTTCGACATATTCCGCCCCCAGCGTCGCTTTACGCTGCTCTAACCCCTTTTTGAACAGATCTTCATCCATCATTACTCTCCTGTTTCAATACTTTGATGATGGCGCGACCTTATGCTCGCAACCAGATCACAATTCTAGATTTTCACATAGATCAATCGACCGCGTCGCGCATCCATTGCTGTAGCTGAGCGATTGAATGCTCGCTCATCACCCCGCCATCGGGGTCTAGAACCAGAGGCCCGGGAACATATCCCTTGGATTTCAGACCGCGATACACGGATTCGACCAGGCGGATATCTTCGGCCACGGTTGTCTCGCGATCCTGAACCGCCAGCCCGCGGATCACATCGCTTTCATGCCCGCCCTCCGTGTACCAGCCGCGCCAGACCGTACAGGTATCAACGGATTCAGCGCGCCAGTGATAGGTGTTCAATACATTGCCCGGATAACACTGGAACGAGAACATCGGCCACAGGAACCATGACTGGTAGTCGCCCGCATGTGGCACTGACATGTCGATGGGATAAGTCATCTTTTCTAGGCTCTGACACTCGGTCGTGTGGCGCAAAACATAACCACCACCCACATCGGGCTGAATATCGTAGGTTTCGGGTTTCACTACGCCTTCTGCAAATGTCGGGTGGTTGGTCGGGCAGTGGTAGCATTCCGAGTAGTTCTCGACCGAGACCTTCCAATTACAGTTCTCGGGGATTTCAACCCACTCCAACGGTGCCAACTCATCAATCTGGGGAACAAACGCGGCAATCTCTTCCCGCACACCGGGATACCAATCATCCATTGGCGCGGCGTTTGTGTCCAAATTGACAAAGATAAAGCCCAGGAAAATTTCGGTCCGAACCTCGGTCAGGCAGATTTTCTCACGATCAAAGCCCGGAACCTTCTTGATATTCGGCCCGGCGCGCAGCCCGCCGGTTAGTTCATAGGTCCATTGGTGGTAGGGGCAAACGACCACGCGAGTGTTGCCCGTGCCAGTCACCATCTCATGCGCGCGATGCTGACAGACGTTGTAGAATGTGCGGATCACCTCATCCCGGCCACGAATGGCGAACAGGTTCTGCCCGGCGATCTGAAAGGCAAAATAGTCACCCACATTCGGGATGTCTGCTGCATGCCCTGCAAATTGCCAGGTACGAGACAATAGCCCGTTCATCTCATTCTGGAAGACGGCTGGATCGGTGTAGTAGTTGGCCTCCAGCGAATGGGTGAGCGGTTTATTCATTCTCTGACCTCATAACAAAGCCTTAGCGATAAGCAGCCAATTCGGTCTCAAAAACCTGTGCCGCAATCATTTGTGTCATTTTTCATTGACCGTGGTACATTTGTTTGAATATCAAATCCACAGAAATCTGCGACTCTCGAACAGGAAATTTGTGATGTCCAATAAAGAACTGCCGCAGCGCGCAAAGGTCGTCATTGTTGGCGGCGGCGTTATGGGCTGCGGCCTGGCCTATCATCTGGGGCATGAAGGCTGGGGCGAAGACACGATCCTGCTGGAAAAAGCTGAACTGACCAGCGGATCAACATGGCACGCGGCCGGACAGATCACCCATTCCACCAGTTCCTACGGGCTGGGGCGGATGGTCGATTACAATATTGGCCTGTATTCCAAGACGCTTGAGGAAGAGACAGGGCAAGCGGTCACCTGGCATGGCTGCGGCTCGTTCCGGCTGGCCTATACCGAGGATGAGATGGACTGGCTGCGCCACACCCTATCCGTTGGCCGTTCGCTGGGTTTCAATATCGAGCTGGTCGGGCCGGACTTCATCGCAGAAAAGCACCCGTTTTATAATCTGGATGGCGTTTTGGGCGCGCTTTACACCCCGGATGATGGCCATGTGGACCCGTCTAACGTGACCATGGCGCTGGCCACCGGTGCGCGTCAGAAAGGGGTGCGCATCTTCCGTCATTGCCGCGCTACCAACATCACACAGAATGATGCGGGCGAATGGGTGGTTGAAACCGAAAGGGGCACAATCATTTGCGAGCATGTGGTCAACGCCGGTGGCACCTATGCCCGCCAAATGGGCGAATGGTCGGGCTTGCAACTGCCCATGACCTCGATGACCCACCACTATTTTGTCACGGAAAATGTGCCCGAGTTTCAGGATCTGGACACTGAACTGCCGGTGATCCGGGATGACAAGATGGTCTCGGGCTATATCCGGATGGAGCAGAAAAAGGGTCTGATCGGGATCTACGAGAAAGAGAACTCGAACTCGGTCTGGCATGACGAATGCCCGTGGGAATACGAAAACTGGCTGTTCGAGGCCGATTATGACCGTGTCATGCCATGGCTGGAGAATTCTCTGGAACGCATGCCGATCTTTGCGGAACTGGGTATCACCCGTGAGGTCCATGGCGCCATCAGCCACCCGCCGGATGGCAACCCGATGGTTGGGCCTGCGCCAAGTGTCAAGAATTATTGGTGTTGCTGCGGCACTCAGATCGGGATCGGCTGGGGCCCCGGCCTGACACGCGAACTGGCCAAGTGGATGGTGCGGGGTGCCGCCGATATCTCGATGCGCGATTACGACCCCCGCCGCTTTGGCAGCTATGCCAAAAAGGATTGGCAGGTCATCAAAGCGCATGAGGATTACAAGCTGCGCCACGAGATTCCCTTCCCGCATTTCAACCGACTGGAAGGTCGCCCGATCAAGCCGTCACCGCTCTATGAAATCCTTAAGGACAAGGGCGCGGTGTATGAAGAGGTCTACGGGTTCGAGCGCCCCCGCTGGTTTGCGCCGGACGGCGTCGAGCAGCGCGACCACTACAGCTTCCGCCGCAACGTTGTGCATGATGTGATCGGGGCCGAGATCAAAGCCGTGCGCCAAGGCGTCGGCATCATGGATGTCACCGCCTTTACCAAGGTCGAGGTTTCGGGCCCGGACGCTTACGCATTGTTGGACCGTCTGACCGCCAACAAGATGCCGCAGAAAACCGGCTCGATCACGCTGACCCATATGCTGAACCGCCGGGGTCGGGTCGAGTTGGAAACCACGCTGGTGCGCATGGCGGATGATCGGTTCTATCTGGTCTGTGCCGCCTTCTTCGAACAGCGCCTGCTGGACCATTTGAACCACAACCGCGCCGATGAGGATGTAACCATCACGGCGCTGTCTGCCGAATGGTCGGCCCTGTCGTTGAACGGCCCAAAATCGCGCGATGTTCTGGCGCAATGCACCGATGCGGATCTGTCGAATGCCGGTTTCCGCTGGCTGTCGGCGCAGGAAATCACCGTTGCAGGCCACAAGGTCTGGGCGTTCCGGATGTCCTATGCGGGCGAATTGGGTTGGGAGCTACACATGCCCGACGCGGCTTGTGTTGACGTCTACACCGCGCTTTGGTCTGCGGGTGTACCTTACGGCATCGTCAACTACGGCTCTTTCGCAATGAACGCCATGCGGATGGAGAAAGCCTTCCCCGGCGCAGGCGAATTGACCAACGAGGTCACGCTGCCCGAGGCCAATGTGGGCCGGTTCATTAAGCTGGACAAAGACTATTTGGGTGTCGAGGCCACGCGGGTCAGCGCGGAACAGGCCGAGACAGGCGAAATGCCGTGGATCTGTGCCTATCTGGAGATCGAACCGGACGGGGTCGAGGACGGGCATGGCGGCGAAGCCGTTGTTGTAAATGGCGAAATCGTCGGCGCAACGGCCTCGGTCGCTTATGGTCACACGGTCGGCAAAATCCTGGCCTTTGCCTATATCAAACCGCACGCGCATGTGCCCGGCACAGAGATCGAAGTCATCATAGCGGGCAAGCCGCGCAAAGGGCGTATTCTGAGCGAACCAGCCTATGACCCGGCCAGCCTGCTGCCGCGCACCGACGCGCCACAGCTTGAGCAAGTAGAGGAAGCCTGACGTGAAGATCACGCGCATCGCGCTGTGGGAAGTCCCCTTGACCAGCCATGAGACCTATTACATGGCAGACGGAAAAACCTGCGACACCACCACCTCGGTGGTATTGCGGATCGATACCGATACCGGACTGCAAGGATGGGGTGAGGTCTGCCCCATTCCGCATTATCTGCCTGCTTATGCCAAGGGCGTAGTGCCTGCCGTCATGGAACTGGCCCCGGTTTTGATCGGGGCCGATCCGATTGGCCCCGAGGCATTGATCGAGCGCGCGAACACCTACCTGCATGGGCATGGCTATGCCAAATCGGCCATCGATATGGCCCTGTGGGATTTGACAGCACAGGCGGCGAACCTACCACTGTACTGCCTATTGGGCGGGCGACAGGTCAAAGACATGCCGCTCTATCACTCGATCACCTGCGTCGCGCCGGATGGAATGGCCCGAATGGCACGCGACGCTTACGACGACGGCATGCGCCAGTTTCAAGTGAAGCTAGGCGCGGACGACGACTGGCAGGCGGATGTGGAACGTCTAGCCAAGGTGCGCGAAGCCGTTGGGTCAGGTCCCCTGGTTTACGGCGATTGGAACTGTGGCTGCGATGCGCTGACGGCTATCCGGGTTGGGCGGGCGGCATCCCATCTGGACGTAATGCTGGAACAGCCCTGCACCACTTTGCATGAATGCGCCCATGTCCAGCGCGCAACAGGCCTGCCGATGAAAATCGACGAAAACGCTCATGACATCACCTCGGTGCTTGAGGCACACCAACTGGGCTGCATGCAGGCGGCGGCGTTGAAACTGTCCAAGATGGGTGGCCTGTCTGCGATGCGGCAAATCCGCGACCTGTGTCTGACGCTGGGCACCCAGATGTGTATTGAAGACACTTGGGGTAGTGACATCACAACGGCGGCCGTGCTGCATCTTGCAGCATCGACACCCGCGCGCGGCATCATGAATACTTGTGACCTAAGCCACTATGTCGGACCCCGCTTGGCTCTGGATTGCCCCGTGCGCCAGAATGGTCGCATCACTCCGCCCGAGGGCCCCGGTTTGGGTATCACGCCCGATGCTGACACGCTGGGCCAGCCAATTTCTATTGTTGATTGATCCAAATCTTCGCGCGGTTCGGCTTGTCGTTGGCACTGAGCAATCCTAGGCTGCCCCGAACTGCCACGGATCGTAAGTGGCGTAAACTTCGGGCGTAGTATGCCAAATACTTTCGACAGCTGGATCGGGCGCAGCGAAAGCCACAGTGACATCCTGCGCCCCGAACCAGCGCGGTTCATGCAGGCCACGCTGGGGCAAGAGCCCAGCTTGGGGATTGGCGATCCGCTCCCCCCGCTGTGGCATTGGCTCTACTTTCTCGATGCCAAACCTCTGGATCAGCTGGGGCGGGACGGGCACCCGAAGAAGGGTGGTTTTTTGCCACCTGTTAGATTGCCTCGGCGTATGTGGGCAGGGGGTCGATTTACGTTTCATACACCCTTGCTGTTGGGGGCGTGCGTCAGGAAACGCTCGACCATCAAAGCCATCACTGAAAAAAGCGGGCGCAGCGGGGAACTGTGCTTTGTCACGGTGATGCATGAGGTTCTGGCCAAAGATGGCACGCTTGCCCTGACCGAGGAACATGACATCGTTTATCGCGAAGACCCAAAGCCCAACGCATCAAAACCCGCGCAACCTATCGCGCCTGCCGACGCAGAGGTTTCGGAAATGGTTACGCCGTCCGAGGTCATGCTGTTCCGCTATTCGGCCCTGACTTTCAATGGCCACCGCATCCACTACGACGTGGACTATGCCCGCACCGTCGAAGGGTATGATGGGCTGGTTTTTCACGGCCCTTTGACAGCGACACTATTGGCCGCTCTGGCCAGTCGGAGCGTCAACAAACCGCTGAAAACATTCGCATTCAAAGGCCTGTCTCCCATCACCGGGATGGCACCATTTCAACTTCAAGGCAGGGCGAGTGAAGATGGTTTGGACCTTTGGGCCCGCCGCCATGATGGGGTCAACGCGATGCAGGCCTGCGCGACGTTCTGATCCTCAGCTGTTAACCGCACTCAACACCGCGCCTCAAGCAATTCAACAGCCTGATTGAAGCTCGAGGTGTTTTCTTCGGCCCGTGCGGTCAAATGTGCCCCTTCCAACAGGGCAAGGGCCGCGCGGGCCTCGGCTGGGGCGGCACCCAAAGATGAAATGGACCCATCCTGCGCCGCCAGTTCGAACACTCGGATCAGCCAGTTCACCATCATAGCTCGGAACTCAGATATCTTTTGGATCACCTCATCCGACAAGCTTTCGCGGCTGCCGATCAAGGCCACGCACAGACACAACGTTTTGCCACCGCCTAGCGCATCCCGGTAGATATCGATCAGCGCTAGCAGACGCTGGCCCGCAGTTGGCCAGGCGGCATCGATCCGATCACAATCGGCCTTCAGCGCGTCATGGTATCGATCCATCAACGCGGCAGATAGTGCTGCCTTGGTCGGAAAATGATAATGGATCGATGCTTTGCGAATGCCGACCGCATCGGCCAGATCTGCATAGCTGAACCCGTCAAACCCACGGGTGCGCGCTGCCTGCTCGGCGACGTTCAGAAGGGCTATCTTCGTATCGGTCATCATGACAACTCAACCTTTTGGTAGATGATAAGCCTTGCGGCCTGCTCCGCGGCTTCCAATGCACCTTCAACGTATCCACCGAACTGGGGGGCAACCTCGGTCCCAGCGAAAATCAGCGCCTGGTCCCAAAGACCCATCAGGGGTGAGGGCAGGCCATAGGTTGGGTGACTGAACAGCGGTTGCTGATCTTCCAATGTTGCCGTGAACGGGTCATTGGCCCAGTCTTTGACAAACAGGTCCAGCGGCTGTGCAGCCTCTGGCCCGAACAGCCGCTTGAGTTGTTCCAAGACCAGTTGGCGCAGACGCACCTGATCTTTGCGCGCCTGCGGCGGCAATCCGACAAAACCGAATAGCGCATAGGGCCCGTTTTGGGCGGGCGAGGCATCATGAATTTCAACCATCGGACCCCGACGGCTCATCGCGTCGCCGGACAGTCCGGCGTCGCGCCAGAAGGGTGATGCGTAGATTGCGACGGCCTTGGCCTGACCCGCCATCCAAGTGGGAACCGCAAGCATCGAACTCAGCGCTTTGTCAGGCAACGCGGGCTCGAAAGACAACTGCGCAGCAACCCGCGGGGGCAGGGCGAGCACAACCCGGTCTGCGTGAACGGTCCGGCCGTCGGCAGCTGTTGCAATCACGCTATCTTCGCCCCGCGCGATCTGTTGTATTGGCATCGACAGGTGAACTCGGTCCGGGTGGACGCTTGCCGCCAAAGCGTCGATCAGCGCGCCAAAGCCGCCGTCCAATCGCAATGATCCCCTCATGGATGAAAACCCAAGGCCCCGCGACACGCGGCCATGTTCGTCCTCATAGGTCAGCTCGCCTGCATAATGCTGTTCGAACCAGGATAGACCAAGCTGGCCGATCAAATCTGCAATCCTTGGCTGACCGGGCCAGAACCAGGCAGGACCCAGATCATAGCCGGTATCGCCATGATGCCGGGTCAGAATACGACCGCCTAGGCGATCCCGAGCTTCAACCAGAACAAAGTCATGCCCTTGTCGCGCCAGCTCTGCCGCAAGGCTCAGGCCCGAAAGACCGCCCCCGATGATCAGGGTCTGCGTCCGTTGTCTGGGTCGAGAGCTCATGTGCACGGCGCGATCAAACCGCAGGCGCTTTGGCATAAGGCAGATGGCCGGTCTTGATCCAGACCTTTGCACCATCTGGACCTGCCACAGCTGTCAGGTTTTCACCGTCAGGCAACCGTAGCCATGCATTCTTAGCCAGCGCATCCCCGCCCGCAGTGATCTGGCCACCTATGACCAACAGCTCATGCCCACCAGCTGCATCCGAGGTCAGTTCCGCACCCGGATCAAGATGGCTATAGGTGACGCGTTCGCGGGGATCTTCATGCAGGAGTGCTGTCGCAACGCCCTTCACTGGTGCGCTAAGCTCCTCCGCCATGGTTTTGCGAAACTGCGTTCGATCCTCCATGTCAAACTGCCAGAGTTTGACAAAGATCGTACATCCCGGCTCTGAACCGGGTGTGTGAGACGAGGTTGGTGGATTGCGCACATAGGTACCTTCAGGGAAATCGCCGTGTTCGTCTTGAAATACCCCGTCCAGTACGATGAATTCTTCGCCTCCGGTATGGGTGTGGGCCGAGAACGAACTGCCCGGTGCATAACGCACAATGGTGGTGGCACGGGCCACTTCGCCTCCGATCCGGTCCAGCATCCGACGGTCAACGCCCTTCATTGGCGAGGGCAACCAGTCTAACTGATCCGAGTGGACAACGACGCGGGCGGAGAAATCAGAGTTCAGTTCCATAAGAGGTTCCTTCTCGGGAAAGGTAGAATAGTATATCAGTCTCTTATCATATATCTACTATTAGGTAGGTAAATTTCAATACCAAGCTTCAAACAATTATTTTGACAGATGTGCCGCCAGTATAGGCCGATGCGAAACCGCTATGAACGCGCCAGAGCGGTCACCAAATAGTCGATCAAAGCGCGAATTCTGGCGGTCAGGTGCCGGTTCGGCGGGTAGGTTGCGTACAGGCCTAGCACTCGGGTTTCATAAGATTCCAAGATCAATTTGAGCTGTCCGTCCGCCAAGAACGGCTTAGCAGTGTACAAAGGCACCCGCCCGATTCCCAACCCATCAGCGGCCATGTTGGCAACCGCGCGGGGCGAATTGGCGCGGAAATTGCCCGAGACCGGTACAAACAACTTTCCGTCCGAGGTTTCGAAATCCCAACTGTCGATCACATTGCCCGTCGTTTGCAGCAAGCAATTGTGCCGTGACAGATCTTCAGGTGTTTCGAGAGGGCCCATGCGGTCTAGGTAGTCCGGCGCAGCACAGCAAACGATACGCATATCGGTCAACTTACGCGCCACCAGCGAGGAATCTTTCAGAACCCCAAAGCGAATAGCCAGGTCGAACCCTTCATCCACCAAGGACACATGGTGATCAGACAAATGCAGTTCGATCAGAACGCCGGAATGTTCATCCTGAAAGGGTTTGAGCAGGTGGACCAACTCGGCCGATCCATAACCGGTTGGGGCGGTGATCCGGATGCGCCCAGCCAGTTCGGTCTGCCGCTGCTGAACCAGCCCTTCCAACTCATCGAATTGTTCCAATAGCGGTAGGCAACGTTCGAAATAGGCCTTGCCAGTCTCGGTCAGGGTGACGCTGCGGGTGGTGCGATTAAGAAGCTGAGCATTCAGACGCTGCTCAAGTTGCCCTATGTATTTGCTGGCCAGTTTCGTGCTGATGCCGACCTGTCGGGCACCGTCAGTAAACGATGCGTGGCTTGCGACAGCCACAAAAACCCGCATTCCTGCGATGGTGTCCATTATCTACGCCACGTTCATAGTCATTCAATAAGTGAGTATATTATCGCCTGACTGTAAGCAAGTTATCTCTGGCTCCAATGCAATCGAAAAGAAGGAGCCATCTGATGACATATCCCCTCCGCATTCACAGCTTTCCACTGTCTGGCCACGCCCACCGGGCAGTTTTGTTCGCCAGCCTGGCCGATATCCCTTATGACATTGTTGATGTGGATTTGGCGGGTGGGGCGCACAAACAGGATGCATTTCTGGCCTTGAACCCAGCAGGGCAGGTGCCGGTTTTAGAGGACGG
Organism: Ruegeria sp. AH7; assembly: GCF_056541325.1. NCBI lineage: Bacteria > Pseudomonadati > Pseudomonadota > Alphaproteobacteria > Rhodobacterales > Roseobacteraceae > Ruegeria > Ruegeria sp. AH7. Next base: position 268,284 of record NZ_JBQFYF010000006.1, read on the forward strand.
CGATGTTGTCGTGTGCGACAGCAACGCAATCCTTGTTTACCTTGCCCGCAAATACGCCCCAGACTATCTGCCCAATGATCCGGTGCTTGAGGCTGAGGTTCAGAAATTCCTGACCCTTGCCGCAGGCGAGATCGCCTTTGGCCCCGCAGCCGCCCGGTTGATCAATGTGTTCAACGCGCCTTTGGACATGGCGTTTACCCACGCAACAGCAGCCAAAGTTTTGGGCAAGCTCGATGCACATCTGGACGGGCGTAATTGGCTTGTCGGTGATCGGCCCACAATCGCCGATGTGGCCATCTACAGCTACACCGCCCACGCTCCCGAAGGCGATGTTTCGTTGGAACCCTACCCGAATGTGCGGCGCCTGCTAGCCAATATCGAAGCTTTGGAAGGGTTTGTACCAATGCCCAAAACCGCAGCCGGGCTAAACGCCGCCTAAAGCAGCATCTGAACCCAAAAGACACCGCGAGGTCCGCCATGAACGCGCCCCTTCAAACCGAGCATTCTCCGTTTCACCGCGGCGAGCGCGAAATGCAGCGCCGCATCGGAAAACAAGACAGAATGGAGAAGATAGGTCGGACCGTGATCCGCCCGTTCATGCCGGACCAGCATCGTGAATTCTTTGCACAGTTGCCCTTTGTTTTTCTGGGCAGTGTCGATCAGGATGGCTGGCCCTGGGCATCGATCCTGGCCGGCAAGCCTGGATTTTTGTCCTCACCAAATGAAAGACAGTTGAGGGTACAGGCCAGGCCTCATCCCAACGATCCATTGGCTGACGCTCTGGTACACAACACACCACTGGGTTTGCTGGGGCTCGAACTATCTACGCGGCGACGAAATCGTCTGAATGCAACAATTGGCGAAGTATCAGAAACCGACATACTGTTGGATGTGACCCAGTCTTTCGGGAACTGTCCGAAATACATTCAAACGCATGTCGTTGACTTCATCCGAGAGCCAGGCAGCGAAGCGAAGCACTCGAAAATCGAGCGGTTCAATGAACTGGACACTGCCGCGCGTGACATGGTCGCTTCAGCCAACGCATCCTATGTCACAAGCTATGCAGACACCGATACGGGGCGCAGCGTTGACGTTTCGCATCGCGGTGGGCGGTCGGGGTTTGTGAAGGTGCAAGGCAACAGCCTTCTGGTGCCGGACTTTCAAGGAAACAACTTCTTCAACACGCTGGGCAACTTTCTGGTCACGCCGCGTGCAGGTTTACTATTTCCTGACTATCAAACCGGCGATGTGCTGATGCTGACAGGAAAGGTAGACGTTCTTCAGGAACAGCATCCAGATATCGCGGGGTTTGATGGTGCACAAGGTGGCTGGCGGTTTGAGTTGGTCAGCGGCATTCGGATACATGACGCGTTGCCGTTTCGTGCGGAATTGACCGAATATTCGCCGAACAGCCTCAGCACGGGGAGTTGGACAACAGCAGCAAGGTAAGGGGAGGATACCCCGTTGGGAATGTCGCTCCGGGTCTGATATGTCGCAAACGCGCTAGTTCTGACGGTTGTCCAGCGCAACAAATAGATATGCGCAGTGTTTTGTTAACCAACCCATTGGACCGCCGGGCAACCGGCTGTGATCTCGTTGTGATGTGCCAATAGAAGCCCACAGGGCATTTGATTGGTCGAAGTCACATGCAAAACGAGATGAAACATGACATATGCGCTGCGCCTGGCCATAGATATTGGCGGCACCTTTACCGACACGGTTCTGGTCGAAGGCGATGAGACCATACTGGCCTCGGCCAAAACCCTGACGACCCATCAGAACCCGGCAGATGGGGCGATGGAGGGCGCGCGGCGGGTGATGGCCGCAAGCGGGCGATCTCTGCCGCAGGTGACGGGGTTCATCCATGGCACCACGCTGGCAACAAATGCGCTAATCGAACGGCGCGGGGCCGTGGTGGCGACGATCTGCACCGAGGGGTTCCGTGATATCCTCGATATCGGGTATGAGAGGCGCTATTCCCAATACGATATCAATCTGGAAAAGCCTGATCTTCTTGTCCCGCGAGAGCGGTCTTTTGTGATCCGCGAACGTATGTCCGCCGAAGGCGCTGTGCTGATCCCATTGGATGAGGCGCAGGTCGATGACTTGCTGGCCGAACTGGACGCAAGTGGGGCCGGGGCGGTGGCGATCTGCCTGATGCACGCCTATGCCAACCCGGCGCATGAACGGCGCCTGCGGGATCTGCTGGCTGAGCGCCGCCCAGACCTAACCGTCTCGATCTCATCCGATGTTAGCCCCGAAGCCCGAGAGTTCGACCGGCTCTGCACCACGGTCGCAAACGCTTACATCCAACCCCTGATGCAAAGCTATCTGGCCCGGTTCGCCAAGAAATTCGCAGCCGAAGGTGTGACATGCCCGATCTTGATGATGACGGCAGGCGGAGGCATGTGTACGGTCGAAACCGCAGCCCGCTTTCCAATCCGTCTGGTCGAATCCGGCCCGGCAGGAGGGGCCATTCTGGCCGCACGCATCGCCGCGCAAGCGGGACTCGATCAAGTTCTATCCTTTGACATGGGCGGCACGACCGCCAAGCTGTGCCTGATAGACGATGCACGGCCGCAGACTTCACGTTCTTTCGAAATCGCGCGCGCCGCGCGTTTCATCAAAGGCTCGGGTATGCCGGTGCGAATTCCGGTGATCGAGATGATCGAGATTGGCGCGGGCGGCGGCTCGATTGCCGGGGTGGATCGTCTGGGCCGCCTGACTGTTGGGCCGCAATCTGCAGGGTCAGAGCCCGGGCCGGTGGCTTTTATGCGTGGTGGAACGGAACCGACGGTAACCGACAGTGATATTACATTGGGTTACATAGTGCCGGATACCTTTGCCGAAGGGCATATCCAGTTAGACGCGATTAGCGCCAAGGCAGCGTTGGCCCGTACAATTGGGGAGCGATTGGACTTGGATGCGGTCGGTTCCGCGGATGGGGTTAGCCGCATTGTCGATGAAAGCATGGCCAGCGCCGGGCGAATGCATGCGGTCGAGTCGGGGAAAGACCTCGGCCCACGCACGATGATAGCCTTTGGTGGAAACGGCCCGTTGCACGCCGGTCGCGTCGCCCGTTCTGCCGGCGTGTCTCGCATCGTGATCCCACCCAATCCGGGCGTTGGGTCGGCAGTGGGCTTCCTGTTCGCGCCGGTCTCGTTCGAGATTGTGCGCTCACACTATTCGCTGCTGAACAGCATGGACCTGGATGGGGTGAATGCCTTGTTTGATGCGATGATTTCCGAGGCGGAAAAGGTCGTGGCCAAAGGGGCGGGCGATGCGCAAACTCAAACCCGGCGCACAGCATTCATGCGCTATCACGGGCAAGGTCATGAGATCGAAATTCCTCTGCCGGACCGTGCGGTGACGCTCGAAGACATTGCCCCGCTGACCAACGCGTTTGAGGAGGAGTACCGCAAGCAATTCTCGCGCCCCGTACCTGGGATGCAGATCGAGATCTTGAACTGGGCCGTTAGGGTAGCGTCGTTGGACAACACAGTTGCACCTGTGCTCGATACGCCCGAACGCACCATGTTCAACGCAACCGAGACACGCCCGATCACCTGCGATGTGGACGGCACGACAAAAGACGCGGCATTCATCGCGCGTGCCGATCTGGAACCCGGTGACTACGTATCCGGCCCGGCGTTGATCCATGAGCCTCAGACCACCACGCTCGTATCCGCAGATTTCTCAGCCCATATGGATGCAATTGGCAATCTAGTGCTGATCCACGATCAGAAAGGAGGCGTATGATGAAACCCGAGCTTTCTCCCGCTCGCCTGCAAGTCATGTGGAACCGACTGCTGGCCGTCGTCGAGGAACAAGGACAGACCCTGATCCGCGCTGCCTTTTCCCCCATTGTAAGAGAATGCGGCGATATCTCTGCCGGGATCTTCGACGTCAATGGCCGGATGCTGGCGCAGGCAGTAACCGGCACACCCGGCCACATCAACACCATGGCCGAGGCGGTTTTACATCTGTGTCAGCGCTTTGCCATCCGAGACATGAGGCCCGGTGACATCTACATGACCAATGACCCCTGGCTGGCCTCGGGACACCTTAACGACTTCCTGCTGATGATGCCCGCGTTCAAGGATGGCAGGGTGGTTGGCTTTACCTCCTGCACCTCTCATCTGGTGGATTTGGGGGGCTTGGGCATGGGGCCAGAAGGATCGGATGTTTACGACGAAGGCCTACTGATCCCTCCTTGCAAACTGGTCGAAGAAGGCACGCCAAATGCGCTGCTGATGGACATCATCCGCGCCAATTCGCGCGAGCCGATAGCGAATGAGGGCGACATCTACGCCCTGATTGCCTGTTGTGAGGCCGGGGTGAACCGATTGGTGGCGATGATGGATGAGTTCGGGATCGACGATCTGGACCGTTTGGGCAGCTATATCATCGAGACCTCGCGCCAAGGCGCGCTGGAGGCCATCGCTGAGGTGCCAGAGGGTGTTTTCAAGAACGTGCTGCGTATGGATGGCTATGAAAATGAACTGGAATTGCATGCCACCCTGTCCGTCACCAAGGACGGGATGCATGTGGATTTCGCCGGCACATCGGGCTGTTCGAAAAAGGGCATCAACGTACCGCTGAACTATGCCACGGCCTATACGGTCTTTGCCCTGCGTTGCATCGTCGGGCCGGATATTCCCAACAATGCGGGCTCGCTGGGACCGTTCACGGTTGATGGTCCCAAGGGCTGTATCCTCAATGCGCAGCGCCCGGTGCCGGTGGCGATGCGCCATACGCTGGGGCAGGTGACGCCTGATCTGGTATTGGGGTGCCTGCATCAGGCGCTGCCCGATAAGGTTCCGGCCGAGGGTGCAAGCTGCATGTTTGATCTGCCCATGCGCCACGCGCCTGAGGTTACGGCCAATGGCGGGCGTGAGTTTGCCATCGAGCCCGTGCACAACGGCGGCACCGGCGCGCGACCCCATGCGGACGGGCTGTCGGCCACGGCCTACCCCTCGGGTGTCTTCGGCTCTCAGGTCGAGATCACCGAAAGCGTTGCGCCAGTGATCATATGGCGCCGCGAATTGCTGCCGGATTCGGGCGGTGCGGGCAAATATCGCGGCGGGCTGGGCCAGAGGATCGAGATGACCTCGTCCAATGGTGCGCCGTTCATCGTGTTCCTGTCGGTTGAGCGGCTGAAATTCCCCGCCTTGGGCCGGATGGGCGGCCAACCCGGCGCGCCGGGGCGTATCCGGTTTCGGGACGGGGTCAGCGACATTCCCGGCAAGGGTGAGCTAAGGGTCGAAGGCGGAGACCGTCTGATCTTCGACACGCCCGGGGGTGGCGGGTTCGGCGATCCGGCAGATCGGGACCCGGACGCGCTGGCGCTGGATCTAAAACGCGGATTGATAACACCCGAAGGGGCCAAGGCCTACGGTGTTAAGCCATGATCCGGGCGGTCGATCATATCCGTGCGATGGCTCCTTACGCTTTGGCCGATCTTGGGAATGCAGGCACCGTTTCTCTGGCACAGAATGAAAGCGCCTTTCCGCCCAGCCCAATGGCTGTTGCAGCGGGTCAGGCGGTATTGGATCAGATGCAGCTTTATCCTGATCCGGACTGGTCTGATTTGCGTGCAGCGATTGCCGAGGTGCATAACCTCGACCCTGAAATGGTCCTGTGTGGGGCAGGGTCGATGGAGTTGATCGGTTGCCTGATCCGAACCTATGCCGGGTCGGGGGACCGGGTGTTGGGCACGGATTACGGCTATGTCTATGTGGCGTCTGCTACGGCGCAGGTGCAGGCGGATTATGTGCAGGCGCGTGAGGTCGATCTGACCGTTTCGGTAGATGATGTCTTGGCCGCTGTCACACCCAAAACGAGGATTGTATTTGTCTGCAACCCGGGCAATCCGACAGGCACTCTGATCCCGAATGCTGAAATAATCCGTCTTCGCGAAGCTCTGCGTAACGAAGTATTGCTCGTAGTCGATCAAGCCTACGCTGAGTTTTCAGATACAGACCAGAATCCGGCTGAAATTTTCGCCTTGGCGAAACGTGGTGATACGGTGGTTTTGCGCACCTTCTCAAAAGCATATGGGTTAGCGGGCGCGCGTGTGGGCTGGGGTGTCTTTCCCCCAGAGATTGCATCTGAGGTGCGGAAAGTCCTGAACCCGAACAACGTACCGATTCCCTCTCAGACCATGGCAGCGGCAGCGATGCGGGATCAGGCGCATATGCAGGAAACGGTGAACCGAACGGCTGCGATCCGGGATCGCTTTGCCAATGAGTGCAGGGCGCTCGGCCTGGCTGTGCCACACAGCCATACGAATTTTGTGCTGATCAGGTTCGCGGATGTCGAAACCGCTCAGAAAGTTGATCACGCCCTACTGGCCGAAGGTTTGCTAATGCGGGGCATGGGCGGCTATGGGCTGGGCGATTGTCTACGGGCAACGATCTGCCCGCAGGAGATAATGGATCGCTGTTTGGCCGTGCTCAGAAAGATAACGTCATGACCCACGAGACCCGCACACGAGCAAAGATCGGTGTCTTGGTGCCCTTCACCAACACCAATCTGGAAGCTGACATGATGCTGATGCGGTGCCCGAATACGACAGTGCATTTTCAGCGCATGGGGGGGTATGACGTGGACGAAATCCCCGGCTCTGATCAGATGGCGGGGCTGGGGGCCTCGGATATAAGCCATGACCTGAGAATGATCGCTGGCGTTCGGCCTGATGTGGTTCTGTACGGTTGCACCTCGGCCACGCTGACCCATGGGCCATCTTTTGACGCGCAACTGGTGCGCGATATCAAGGCCGCGTCTGGTGCTATCACCTTCACCGCAGCCGGGGCACTGGTACAGGCGATCAAAGCACTGGGTGTGGGCAAAGTCGGGTTCGCCTCACCCTATTTGGGTGAGATCAACGCGCAGGCTGCAGATTTTCTGGCGCAGAATGACATCACGACGGTGCATTCTGCAGATATCGGGCGGGCGTTGGGAAACTATGGGCAGGGTGAACTGACACCAGATGAGGTGTTTGATCTTGCCTGTCGCGCAGATCACCCCGAAGCAGAAGCCATCGTGCTCAGCTGCACCGACATGCGCGCGGTTGAGGCGGTTGAGCGGATCGAAGACCGACTGGGCAAACCAGTGGTCACATCGAACCAGGCGATGATGTTTGCGCTTGTCAGGGCATTGGATTTGCCACGGCATCACGGCCTTCCCGGTCGTTTGTTCGATCTCATCTGATTGGAAACGCGACGACTCTGACGCAGATGTGGCAAAAAGTCAGTGTCGGACCTCTTGTGATCGGCAATCCTTATTACTATTGTCAGGTTTAAATCTGCAACTCACTCACGCAGACGAACAGGTTTCAGGCAACTATGCACGCAGTCGTTTACAAGGCGGTTGAAGAACAGCACCTTGCGCCAGCCCCGCAAATGGCGGATCGGCCCTTGGCGATCATCAACCACTTGCGAATGGTTGCGCTGCGCTGCCGTTCTGCTGCGCGGGTCGATCTGGATCAGGCCTGTGCCTTGCTGTTGGCTGATCCCGCAGATGCACAGATGCGGCATGCGGAAACTTTGATGCGCGGCTTCCGTCAGGCGGTTGAAAAACGCCCCATCTTTCATCGTCCGGGTTCGTCCGAACTGTCCTTTGATGAGGCCTGGCTAGCGCGGTTGTTCGATGCCATCGAGCGCGAGGATGATGACAGTTTCCGGTTTCTGATCCAGTCCCGCGTTTCACGTTGGCGGCAACGAAACTTGGCTTTTCTGGTTCGGGCTGTCTCGGACCAGTTTTAGCTTCTTTAGAATAATTCTAAAAAGGTCTTGGAATCTCTGCCTGATCCTTTAGATAGGGGTAAGATCCCTGTTCTTGATCGACAAAAACATTTCGAACCCCAGGAAAAAAGGTGACTTCCATGACACAAACAGCCGTTGATCTGACCACCGACGCCCGCACCGCCATCGCAGATGCGTTGAACCAGTCAGTTGCTGAAACAGCCGTAACAACCATGTTGGCGCAGAATTTTCATTGGAATGTAACCGGCATGGCCTTTAGCCCGCTGCATGAACTGTTCCAGAAAATCTACGAAGATCACTTTGTTGCACAAGATGATCTGGCAGAACGTGTAAAAGCGTTGGATGCCCATGCCGAAGGAACTCTGGCCGGGATGCTCAAGCGCTCGAAAGTTGAAGAACATGACGGCCACGCCACCGATAAAGAGATGATCAAGCTCATGCTGGAAGCTCAGGAAACACTGGCGGCCACTTTGGCGGGCGCTGGCGAACTGGCCGCTGAGCACGGTGATACCCTGACTGAGGATTTGTGCATCGGTCGTGGTCAGACCCACGAGAAATTTGCGTGGTTCCTGCGCGCCATGCTGCGCTAAGTTAGTTGGCCAGGGGAATATTAACCTTGGCCTTTTTCTTCTTTAGCTTTTTCAGATAGGCCGGTCCCCAATGGGTGTACCGGCCCATTTTTTCCTGCTGGCAGACAAGCATCTGCACAAAAGCCTCTTGCTGATCCGCTCGTTTGATCGATTTGAACAGCTTCTTCTGGGGTTTGGTCATCGAGCAGCCGATGCAATGACCCTCGCGCCGGAATTTGCAGACGTCGATACAGGGCGAAGGGACTTTCTTGCTCATCAAGGCTACTCATTGAATCGGGGTCAAGGAATCGCCCCTAGCTGGATTTGTGGTTGTCACGTTTCAAATAAGGCGATCTGCTCCAGATTTCGAGAGATGCAGTTCAAAATTGCGCCTCACAGGCAACCAGCACTGTTGCTAAGATGGGCCAAGACTGTTTGCGGCCCTTTCCCCGCGCAAAATGTCGTGGAATAAACCGCTAAAACAAGTCTGGTGTGCTAGTTCATAGTGGGCCCACCGATGAGCAGCGACAGGAACCCCAAATGATCAAAGACAATCCCGATCTGATCGCGGCCATCCGCGACCGTTTCGCCCATGTCGAGAGTTGCCCGTTTCAGGGAGAGCGTATCTTCTTTGAAAACGCAGGCGGTGCGCTGACTTTGAAAAAAGTGGCTGAGACCTCTGCGTTTTATGCTGCGATCCCTGACAATCCTGGGCGGATCAATCCGGCCGGGCAGGGCACGCAGAATGTGATCAACAAGGCCAAGGCCGATCTGGGCGTATTCATGAATGCCAGCTCGGGTCAGTTCTTTGCGGGGGAAAGCGGGACCGAGCTGTTGTTCCGGCTGATCCGCACCGCCTGTCTTGTTGTGCCGAAAGGGGCAAAGGTCATCGGGTCCTCAATCGAACACCCCGCCACCCGCAGCGCCGCGCGCCGTTGGGCTGGGATTGCCGGGCTGGACTATGTCAACGTTCAGCATGACGATGAAGCCGGGCTGGTCACGGCCAAGGATTATGCCGCGCTGATGACCCCGGACGTGGCAGTGGCCACGATCCTGCACGCCTCACCCGTCACGGGGATGGGGATGGATGTGGCGGCGATTTCCGCCGCGATCCGCGCGGTTTCGCCCAACTGTCTGATCATCGTAGATGGTATCCAGCACGCGGCGCACGGGCAGTTGGATCTGGATGCGTATAATGTCGATGGCTATGCGATCTCACCTTACAAAGTGTTCTCGCGCCACGGCTATGGCATCGCGTGGATCTCCGATAAGCTAAGCGCGCTGCCCCATGACATGCTGATCGACGCGCCCGCGACGGGGTGGGAGTTCGGCACCCGTGATGCCGGTTCTTACGCCACAATGTCTGATGTGATTGAATATTTCGTCTGGCTTGGTGGAGAGGTATCGGACGAGGCAGAACCGCAGAAACGAATCGAGGCGGCAGGCCGCGCCATCCACGCCTATGAGACCCACCTGACCAATGCGATGATCAACGGGGTCGGCAACCTGCCGGGTCTACGCGATATGGATCACATTCGCATTCTGGCCGGAACGGACAACACAGCGCGCGAAGGTCTGGTGTCGGTTGTGGTGGATGGCGTCCCGTCCGAACAAGTCGTCGAAACACTCAACCAGCAGGGCATCCGTACCCATGTGCGCAAAGCGGACCATTATTCGGGCAATGTACTGACGCCGCTGGGGCTGTCGGATTGCATCCGTATCTCACTGTGTCACTACAACACCGAACAGGAAGTGGCGCAATTGCTAGCCGTCTTGAAAGACATGGCAGCTTGAGCGCATGAAAAAAGCCCGACCAATGGGCCGGGCTTATCTACACTCAGATCACATCTTTAGAAATGAGCGGAATTGGTCGTCGCAGGTGCCTTTATCGGTGGCGCGAATTTGGTCAAATCAATGCCATCTACCGCCGTCTTGTATTCCTCAATGGTTGGGGTGCGGCCCAGAATGGCCGACAAGACCACAACAGGGGTCGAGGCCAACAGGCTTTCACCTTTCTTGTCAGGCGCATCCGCCACGACGCGGCCCTGGAACAGGCGGGTCGAGGTGGCCAGAACCGTGTCGCCTTTGGCCGCTTTCTCCTGATTGCCCATGCAGAGGTTACAGCCCGGACGCTCAAGGTACAGGATGTTCTCGTATTCTGTGCGGGCTTGCGTTTTGGGGAACAGATCGTCGAATTCAAACCCGGAATAGCGCTGGAGAATCTCCCAATCGCCTTCCTCTTTCAACTCGTCGATGATGTTGTAGGTCGGTGCGGCCACAACCAGTGGCGCATTAAACTCAACCTTGCCCGCGCCCTTTTCGAGATTGCGCAGCATTTGAGCGACAATCTTCATGTCGCCCTTATGCACCATACACGACCCGACAAAACCTAGATCCACATACTTTTCAGCATTGTAATACGAGATCGGGCGGATCGTATCGTGGGTGTAGCGCTTGGACACATCAGCATTGTTGACATCCGGATCGGCGATCATCGGTTCGACGATCTGATCCAGATCGACAACAACTTCTGCGAAGTACTTTGCGTTGTCATCAGGGCGCAGCGCCGGTTTTTCACCCGACTTGATTTCGGCAATGCGTGCATCTGCGATATCGATCAGCTTTTGCAGCATGCCGTTTTCATGCTCCATGCCCTTTTCGATCATGATCTGGATGCGCGACTTGGCCAGCTCCAGCGAACCAATCAGGGTCTCGTCATTTGAGATGCAGACCGAAGCTTTGGCCTTCATCTCAGCCGTCCAGTCGGTGAAGGTAAAGGCCTGATCCGCCAGCAGCGTGCCGATATGCACCTCAATCACGCGGCCCTGGAACACGTTGTCGCCATGCTGTTCCAGCATCTGTGCCTGCGTCGCATGCACCACGTCGCGGAAATCCATATGCTCGGCCATGTTGCCCTTGAAGGTCACCTTGACCGATTCAGGGATCGGCATTGAGGCTTCGCCGGTTGCAAGCGCCAGCGCCACAGTACCCGAATCCGCGCCAAATGCCACGCCTTTGGACATACGGGTGTGGCTGTCGCCGCCGATTATGACCGACCAGTCATCTACGGTGATGTCGTTCAGCACTTTGTGAATCACATCGGTCATCGAATGATAGACGCCCTTAGGGTCACGACCGGTAACGAGGCCGAAATCATTCATGAACTTCATCAGGCGTGGGGTGTTGGCTTGTGCCTTCGCATCCCACACAGAGGCCGTGTGACAGCCCGATTGGTATGCCCCATCCACGCTAGGTGAGACCACTGTCGCAGCCATCGCTTCGAGTTCCTGCATGGTCATCAAACCGGTGGTGTCTTGTGAGCCAACAATGTTGACCCGGACGCGCACATCAGACCCGGCATGCAGGGTCTTGCCCGGCGTGGTGCCCAGAGCGTTTTTGTTGAAAATCTTCTCAACTGCGGTCAGGCCCTGACCGTCATGGCTGATCTCTTTAGACGGCGCAAAAACCAGCGGGGCTTCGACGCCCAGTGTTTCGGCCGCGATGGTCTGCAGCTTTTTGCCAAAGACAATGGCATAGGAGCCACCGGCCTTCATGAATTCGACCTTCTGCGGCGTAAAGGATGCCGGCACATCAACCAGTTCTTCGCCATCTTCGCTCAGCAGCTTGTGGGTTTTGGTGTTGATCTTTAGCACCGTACCTGTGGCAACCGAGTATTTCTCTTCAAGGATCGGATTGCCGTCATTGTTCAGGATCGCGTTGCCGTCTTCGTCGACCTTTTTGACCCAGTTCTTCAGGTCAAGACCAATGCCGCCAGTCACGCCCACGGTTGTCAGGAAGATCGGCGAGATGCCATTGGTGCCCGCCACGACCGGGGCGATGTTGACGAAGGGCACGTAGGGGCTGGCCTGCTTGCCGGTCCATAGCGCCACGTTGTTCACACCTGACATACGGGACGAACCCACACCCATCGTGCCTTTTTCCGCAATCAGCATCACGCGTTTACCGGGGTGTTGCAGCTTCAGCGCCTCGATTTCCTGCTGCGCTGCCTCGGAAATCAGGCATTTGCCATGCAGTTCCCGATCAGCACGCGAATGCGCCTGATTGCCGGGCGACAGCAAATCGGTCGAGATATCACCTTCGGCGGCAACATAGGTGACGACCTCAATCTCATCATCAATTTCGGGAAGCTTGGTAAAAAATTCAGCTTTGGCGTAGCTTTCAAGAATGTCTTTCGCGATCGGATTGCCGGCCTCAAAGGCGGCCTTCAGACGGTCGGTATCAGCGTCATAAAGGAACACTTGCGTCTTAAGAACTTCAGCCGCTTCGCCAGCAATCTTTGTATCTTCGCCCAAGGCCAGATCCAGCAGCACCTCGACTGAGGGGCCGCCTTTCATATGCGACAGCAACTCAAACGCAAATTCCTGCGTTATCTCTTCGACATCCGCCTCGCCAAGAATGATCTCTTTCAGAAAGCGAGCCTTTTCACCGGCGGCACTCGTTGTACCGGGCAGCGTGTTGTAGATGAAATAGTTCAGTGAATCGGCGCGATATTCGTTCTGACGGTCGCGGATCTGATCGATAATCTCTTTCGCCAATGCGCCATCATCAATAGGCTTGGGGCTAAGGCTCTGCTCTTTGCGGGTTTCGATTTCACTCAGGTAATCTGTATAGAGGCTCATGGCATTTTCCGACGATTTGGGCGAGAGCGCGAGGTGTGAATTTTACCTCGCCATTCAATTTGTATGCGGCGGTATACGAAAAGCGCACAAGTTGCAAGAGTAGCAGGTGTGGCGCCATGTCTCGGTTTTGTCGTTTAACGAATGATCGCGATCCAGACATCCCCAACACGGAACTGACTGACAGAGCCAAGCCGGACAGGTTTATCCGGTGCAATTTGCCGCCCGCGCACCCAGGTTCCATTCGAAGAACCCATATCCCGAATTTGAAGCTGGTTGCCCTTGGCAATCTGCAAGATGCAATGTTTGCCCGACGCGCCCTTGCTGCGTGTCAATGCCAGATCGGCCCAACCGGGATCGCGCCCGATTTTGATCTGCCGCGAGGATTTGAGGCCCTTGACCTGATTGAAAACCAGGGTCTTGCCACGATCCGGTCCGGATTGCACACGCAGCCGCCAAAGGGTCACCAAGCGCGGCGCCATCGGGCTGAACCAGCGGACTTCAGCAGCCCTGTCATATCGTGCGGCGGTGTTTGGGTTCAGACCCATCAGACCCAGCGTCATGATCTTTTTCATGGCGCGTGTGGACCGGCGCACGGGTGAAACCGGCTTGCCGCTTTTGTCACGCATCGTCAGGCGCAGGACAAAGCGGCCAAGGGTTGCGCCGCTCAGCACGCCTTCGCAGATCAGCCAGTAGATGAGGACCATCGCCAGATAAAGCCCCGCCGTCAGGGCAGGGCCTGCACGCAGCAGCCCAAGCTCTTGCCGCAACACGGGTTCGATAGTAGCGCAAACAAATGCCAGAAACATGAAATCGAACAGCGCAGCCGCGCTGAGCAGGCGGGCGGCGTTTTTGTCGTCCAAAGGGCCCCCGATCGCCATCACCGTGCCCCCAGCATCGTCAGAATCATGAACAGCGCTGCTCCGATTGAGCACAGCATGAGCGCATCACAATGAAGCCGCAGCGCATGTTTCCCGGCTGCGTTAGAGTTGCGAAAATGAAACCCGGCGACCCACAAGGCAAGACCCATACCGACAATGGTGAACAGCAAGGTCTCGGACAGGATTTGCCGGTTCATGGCAACCGCCAACCAGTCGGCAGCACCCACAATCAATCCACCCCACAGAATGGCAACAACATAGACAGCAAAGCTCAACGCCTCATTCCGGGAACGGCTGAGCCAAGTTACCAACGCCCCCAAACCCCAGCCCAATGCGGCGGCGATGAGAATCACCAAAATCATACGAACGGGCAGCGAAAGTGTTGCCACCTCAACATTAAAGACCACCCTGGAGGTATTGTTCGCGAAATTGGAACTAACACCCAGAATAGCCAATAACGCGCCAATACCGGCGCCGATATTTCCGGCAAATGCAAAAACCTCATTCGCCAGAACCATCTTGTCCCGTAAACCAAAGGGTAATCTCATCTTAAAACTCATCCTATGATCGAATGTTCAAAAGTATTTGGTCGAATGCCAATCGAATCAGTATTCTATCTTTGCAGGTCATTTGCGAATCGTTGATTGAAAATAAAAAATATGTGAGTTCTTAATCAACTAAGAAGAAAAATTGTTTTACGGAGTAACGAGATGCGTACAGTTGCAGTGTCATTTTTTGCTGCTATTTCCCTTCTACTGACAGCATGTACCGATGAGGCTTTCCAATCTGCGTCATCATCTTCAGTAGCTGGAAAAACCCAACAGGAAAAACAGCTGGAAAAGCAGGTTAAAAGCCTGGATCAGGTGTCCAAGGACATCATTGTTAACAATACGGTTCAGGGTGCGCTGGCTGGCGCAGTTGTCGGTTGTGGTCTCGGCCTATTGCTGGGCGGCGACGCCGGGGACTGCGCGGCTGGTGCCGCCGCGGGTGGCCTGATCGGCGGTGTCGGCGGCAACCAGGTCGGCCGTCAGGCCGCTGCTAAGAATGTTGAAATCGTCAACAGCAAGCAGGTTCTGGCAAACCTGTCGAATGTCAGCAAACAGCTGAGCTCGGTCGAAGCAAACCTGCGTTCGGTATTGGCCTCGCAAAATGCAGAACTGAAATCGCTGCGCCGTCAGCTGGACGGCGGTCAACTGTCTCAGTCGGCTTACAATCAGCGCGTCAACGCGATCAAATCCAATCGTCAGGTTGTATCGAACGAGCTGAAGCGCAGCGAAAACAACATGGACAACACCATTTCGGAGCTGAAGACAGCCTCAAGCAAAGGCCAACCCGGCTTGGGCGGAGCAACAAATGCAGCGGTCAGCAACAAGAACCGGCTGGCACGGACGCGGGCATCCATCAACCTGCTATAAGTTTCAATAACCCGCGCCTGACCTTGGGCGCGGGTTTTCAATTGGTAAGAGTGAGAAAATGACTTCAGATATTCTTCGTTTTTCAAGACCTTTCGCCCTTGTCGCCGTTGCCACTGTTGCCGGATGTACTGGTTCAACAGATCCAACAACGGCAACTTTGTTTGACAATATTGCTAACCTGAATTCCGGTGAATACGACCGCCAGATCGCAAATAATAAGGCGCAGGCGGACGCTATTATTGCACAGAACAAAGCGGCAGAGCAGCGCAATGCGCAATTGGCGGCGCAAAGCAATGCCAACAAAGCCGAAATCGACTCGCTGCGCAGGCAGATTGCTGACGTAAAGGCTCAGGGTGCGAAGGCGCGTGCCGCCTCGGCCTCGGACCCTGTAAAACTGCAGCAGGTTCAGGCGCTGGACAATCAGCTGAACGCGGTCGAGCGTGACGTTAACAGCGGTGCAAGTTCCGCCGCCATCTCGTCCGAACTGAGCCGGATCAAGTCGGCGTATCGCGCGCTGTCCATATAATTCTAATCACGTCAGGTCGGCGCTTGTCGGCACATGCGACGACCGGGACGTCTTGCCTGAGGGGGGTCTTGGGATCGTGACCTACGGATTTTCACGCAGATTGGTGGCGCTTGCTGCCGCTTTGGTCATTTCGGGCGTAGCCCACGCACAAGAGGGGAAAACCCGCGCGCCAGCCACCGGGCTGGCAATCTTGGATTGTGCGCCCGCCGATCCCGCACCTGAGGACAGCTGCCTCGTTCGCGTTCCGTCCGGTAATCAGCGTGGCGATATGAGCTTCCGCTCGCTTGGTGACGCGCAGGCCGATTTCGAGTTTGTCAAATCTCTGGACGACATCCCAGGCGACCTGACCCTTTCGGCAACAATGGTTCTGATTGACTTGTCCGTCGGTGAGCGCAGCGCGCGTGTGCGCAGCTGGAACCGTGAGCGTGAGCTGATTGCGCGCGTCGTGACCAATCTACCGACGGATGAAAAAGTCGCGATTTATGGGTTCGGCAATGACATCGTTGAGTTGTCACCCTTTTCGACCAGTCGGGCCCAGGCCGAAGACGTGGTTGAGGATCTTGAGATTAAGGAACAGAACACCCGTCTGGTCGCCAACGCGACCCGAGCGATCGAATTGTTAAGCCAGCAAGATGATGTCCTGCTAAAGAACCTGATCCTGATCACCGATGGGGATGAGGAGGGATTGGCCACGGTTGAAGAAATCACCGAGGCCGCCGAGCGCGAAGGCGTTTCGGTCTCAGCCCTTGGAATGTTCTGGCGGGCACAGGGCAACGCCCGCACCACGCGCGGCATTGACGTACTGAAACGACTGACGGACCCGCAAAATGGCTTGATGGAAGAGGTCTTTTTGCAAAATCAGTCTGACGCCAATACCGTGGTGTCAGATTTCATCCGATCCTATGGAAATTCTGTCAAAGGCTCGGGCCTGATTGTGCCGGTTGGAGATCCAGCACCCGCTCGCATTACCATCGAAATGATCGAACCGGTTGTCGGCCAACCGGGACAAACCCAAACCAAGAGCTATTCCGCCGAGTTCCAGCCCGTGGTTGACCCGACGCCAGAACCGGAACCAGAGCCTAAGCCAGAACCGGAGGACGAGATTTTCGGTTTCCCGGCGCTTTATGTCTACATCGCGGGTGGCGTTCTGTTGCTGCTGCTTCTGCTGCTGGCGGTGCTGCTGGCGCGGCGCGGTTCGGGGGGTGAGCCCGAGGATGATCTGGAGGCTGGCGATTTCGACGATGGCGACGCAACAGGCATGCCACCACCGCAAGATGAGACACGTACGGTGGCAACCGCCCCTCCCCCGATTGCCTTTCTGGTTCGGGTGGATAACGGGCATCGTTTCCCGGTGCCCGCGGGACGCTCGACCATCGGGCGTAGCAGTACAAACGGGGTGGTCATCCCCGATGGCGGTGTGTCGCGTGTGCACGCGGAACTCAGCGGCGCGCCAGACGGACGATTCACCATCAGCGATCTGGACAGTCTGAACGGAACGCTGATCAATGAGCGCAAGATCAAAGGCGCGCAGAGAGTAAATGTGGGTGACACAGTGGGCCTTGGGTCCGTTCGCCTGAAACTGGTCCGGGCATAATCCGGGACCATACACACAGGAAAGGTGAAGACATGGGCAACGACAACAAGACAAGCTGGCTGTTCGACAAGGACGACGAAGAGCTGAACGACGATCTGGATTTTGGAGCAGATGACGGGTTCACCGAAAGCATCTCGCCCTCGGATGACGAGGCGACGCATGCCATGCCAAGCGGATCATCCTTCAGTGAAGCGCCGACTGAATATGTCGAAGACGAAAAGACACAGATTTACCATGGCGGGATGTCCAAGAATTTCTCGGACAAGGCCGAGTTTGATCCGATGGTCGACCCGATTACCGGCTGGTTGGTTGTGGTCAAAGGGCCGGGGTTGGGCCAGTCGGTCAATCTGGGCTCGGGCATGAACACATTAGGCCGCGACAGCGGTGAGCGTGTTTCGCTGGATTTCGGTGACAAGATGATTTCCGGCAAGGACCATCTACGGGTGATCTTTGACGATGCCAACCGCGTGTTCTTTGCTGCCCCCGGCACGGGGCGCAATATCAGCCGGATCAATGGTCAGATCGTTGCAACGACCATGCCCTTGGAGAACTACGCGCTGATTGAACTGTCCAAACAGACACATGTGCGCTTTGTTGCTTTCTGTAACGAGGATTTTGACTGGTCGGAGCTGGCCGAAAGCTCTGACAACTGATCCCGATGACAATCATCAGCGGCAAACAAAGCCTGGGCCAACGCGAAAATCAGGAAGACGCGTTCGATCTTGTCTACCAGAACGAACGCGATCCGAAATCCGACATCCTGATGCTGGTTGCCGATGGGATGGGCGGCCACGCGGGGGGTGAGGTTGCATCCAACCTGGCCCTGTCGGCGTTCAAGAAGCATTTCATCGGGGGCTCGGAGGCGCCGCGCCCGCGGGACCGGTTGCAGGAGTCGTTGACGGCGGCAAATGATGCTTTACGCCAGCGCATTGCCAGCCAGCCCGACCTGAAGGGCATGGGATGCACTCTGATCGCGGCGCTCAAGCTGGGGGATCGGCTGGTTTGGGTTTCGGTTGGTGACAGCAGCCTATTTCTGTTGCGCGACGGACGCTTGAAGAAGCTGAACGCAGATCACTCGCTTTATGGTGAATTGTTGCAGATGGTTGCTGCGGGCAAGATCACGCAGGAAGAAGCAGACAGCCACCCGCGCCGCAATGCCTTGCGTTCAGCGCTGATGGGGGATCGGATTTCTCTGACCGATGTCAACGCCATCAGCCTGAAACCCGGCGATGTGGTTCTATCCTGCTCGGACGGGTTGGATACACTGTCGCAGTCTGAAATCCGGGATATCCTGCAAGGTGGCAAAAGCCGCGATATGCGCGGTGTCGCCTCAGATCTGTTGAACGCGGTCGAGGCAAAAGGAAAGCCGAAACAAGACAACACCACCGTCGTCGTCTATGCTCATGTCCAGGACGGCATGAGCAGCATGCTGCGGGGAAGCCAATGGGCGTTTCACAACACCGGCGGCAATGGGAATACGCTTAAATATGCAGCGATTGGCCTTGGGGCTTTGGCCGTTGTTGCGGCGGCTGGCGCATGGCTGCTGCGGCCTGATCCAGTCGAAGTCACGCCAGAGCCTGAGCCCGTCCAAAATCCGCCATCACAAGAAGAACGCAGTATTGGTGACAGCACAGTCGATGATGACCCAATTGCGTCCGACCCGAATAGCGACGAGGAGCCGTTAACAGAGCCTGAAGGCCAGGTGCCAGAGGCTGAAGAACCGCAGCCAAAAGAACCCCCTGCACCCGAGGAAACGACCCCAGAACCCACCGATCCATCTGCGCCCGAAGAACCAGAAAGCACAGAGCCGGTGGAGCCGGCAACGCCAGCGCAGCCTCCGGCAGAGGATGATGCTTCAGTAGAAAATCCTAGTGGCGAAGGAAGGTAGTTCTGACGGTGTCGGTGCATTTGCCAAAAGGAGAAACCTTTGCCGGTTACGTTCTCGGGGACGTATTGGGGCAGGGGGGCTTTGGCATCACCTACCGTTCGCGCAACCGCGAAACCGGCGAGCGTTTTGCGATCAAGGAGTATTTCCCGGCTGACTATGCAGACCGAGGCCCCAACAACGCTGTCTCGCCCACGTCCGAGGGGCGGCAGCTGTTTCACATGGGGTTAGAGGCCTTTCTGCAAGAAGCCAATCTGTTGCGTGATCTGCCACAGCAGCAGGGCCTGATGCGCGTGCGGGCTGCATTCCGAAAACACGGCACAGCCTATTGCGTGATGGAGTATATTCACGGCGATCCACTGGACCGGATGATGGCGCGCATGATTGATGCGCGCGGATCGGTCCCGCCCGATCTGGTCAACACTTTCTTGCACTCGATGCTGAATGCGCTGGATGCTGTCCATGATGTCGGTGTGGTTCACCGCGATATGAAACCGGCAAATGTCATGATCCGGAAAGACGGGCAGCCCATTCTGATCGATTTTGGCGCTGCTCGCCTGATGGGCAAATCCAGTGGTCTGGCGTCAATGTTCACGCGCAAATACGCTGCGATTGAGCAGTTTCCGGCGGATAAAACCGGATTGACCGGCAGCGTTCAGGAAGGCCCTTGGAGCGATTTGTTTGCCCTGTCGGTCATCCTGTATGAAATGGTCTCGCAGAGTCTCCCGCCTAATGCTGAAGAACGTTGGAAAGAAAAGCGAGCGACGGGTCGTGACCCTTACGTCCCGGTGCGCCACAACCTGAAGCGCAATCGTGTTCAGGAAAAATATGATGATGCCTTGCTGAATGCTATCGATCTTGGCTGCAGGTTGCTGCCGCGCGATCGCATCCGCACAGCGCGTGACTATGCGCGGCTCGTGGGCATTGATCTGCACCGAGCGGTGCCCGGTCCCGACCGGCCAGAACGAGAGCCCCGTGCGAAACCTGTTAGCCGCCCAAGGCAGCGCCCAAAGAAAAAAACCGGAGGCCGCAAGGCTTCAATACTGGTGTTGCTATTGATCCTGATTGTGGCAGCGGCCGTCATTGCATATGGAATACTGATGTGAAGATTGTAACTTTAACTCGTTCCCTTTGTTTTAAAGCCGCCTGGCTGTTCGGTATGGCCTGCGCTGCCACTGCGCAAATCGCGCCGGATATCGTTGCGGAAACGGACAAGGCAGTTGGACGAGCGGTCGTGGACGTCAGCGGCGGGCAAGCAACTGGATCAGGATTCGTCCTGTCAGAACTGCCCGAAGGTGGCGGTTACTACTACATCACCAACCATCATGTGATTAACGGTGGCCTGAACATACAGGTCGGGTTCAAACAGGATGAC
Organism: Ruegeria sp. AH7; assembly: GCF_056541325.1. Classification (NCBI taxonomy): domain Bacteria; kingdom Pseudomonadati; phylum Pseudomonadota; class Alphaproteobacteria; order Rhodobacterales; family Roseobacteraceae; genus Ruegeria; species Ruegeria sp. AH7. Next base: position 288,932 of record NZ_JBQFYF010000006.1, read on the forward strand.
CGGGTCTTTTTATATGATGCAAAGGTTCTGCATGCCTCGCGCGAACTGGATTTGGCCGTACTGCGCATCGTCCCGCAGGAACCCAGCGGACATAGGCCCGGATTTCTGTCTCTGCGCGAAGGCAAGGCACTGAAAGGTGAACAGGTGGCTGCCATCGGCTATCCCGGTTCTTCGGACCAGATCAATGCCGGGCGGGATATGCTGCCTTTTTTTGAAACGACATTAACCCAGGGTGCGATCAGCAAGGTTGCTCCGGGATCATTCAATGAAACGGGGCGGACCCTCGAAATTGTGCAGCACACCGCTTCGGTCAATCCCGGCAATTCGGGCGGACCATTGATCGACTATTGCGGATCAGTACTGGGTATCAACACCGTCATCTCGGTCTGGAACTCGGATGGTCGCACGCCAACGAACAACACATTCTGGGCCTCGTCAGCAAACCCAATATCCGGTTTTTTGCGGGATGCGGGCATTCCTTTTAACGCTCACCAGCAGGAATGTGATCCAGACAACCCGGACTTCGTGGGCGGTGGTGCGAAAGACAACAGCCTGCTGATCATCTTGGCCGTGTTGGCTGGCGCCAGTGCAGCCGTAATCGGCGGTATCTATTTCGTAGTTTCGCAAAGCAAAGCTGATGGCGGATCAAAATCCGCGCGCAGGGGTGGGTCGGCCAAATCTTCGGGCCGGGCCATTCTGGCCGTCAGCATGGACGGAAAATCCGAGCGGTTCAGCGCCGCACAGCTCCAATCGGGTGTCACGATTGGCCGCGCCAGCGAGAACACGCTGACAATCACCGATCGCAATCTCAGCCGCCGCCATGCCAGCCTGTCGTTGCAGGGGCGCAAGATGATGCTGACGGATCTGGGCTCGTCCAACGGCACCAAGGTCGATGGCCGCCGTCTGAAACCGAATGAACCGGTTCAGATCAACACCAAGTCCAAGGTTGAACTCGGGGGGGTAGCGCTTGTCCTCAGACGTCCCTGATACGGTTCTGTCGATCCGCAACCTTGGGATCGAACGCGCGCCCGGTTTCTTTGTGGTGATCGAAGAGCTGGAGCTAAGCGCAGGTGAGACCATCGTTCTGGACGCGGTCAGCGGGGCGGGCAAAAGCACAGCGCTGGGGCTGATTGCCGGGGCGCTGCCGCTGACGGACCTGCCGGATATGCTGCATGTGATCGGCGGGGTGACGGTCACGCCGGACACCCCGAGGGCCGAATTTGCCGGGCCCGACAAGCTGGGCTTTGTACTGCAAACCAATACGCTGGTGCCGTATCTGAGTTTGCAGGAGAATATTGAACTGCCCGTTCGTGTCGCCGGGCAGGTGCCGGATGCAGAATGGCAGGATCACCTGATCCGCGCTATGGGGCTAAGGGACCTGACCGCCCGCAAACCGGGTCAGTTGTCGGTGGGCCAACGCCAACGCGCCTCGGTCGCGCGGGCGTTGCTGGGGCAGCCCGCGTTGCTGTTGCTGGACGAGCCGGTCTCGGCCCTCGACCCCGCCAATGTGGCCGAGGTCGAAGGGTTGATCGTACATCTTGCTGCCGAGGCCGGGTCGGCCGTCGTACTGGCCAGCCATCAGGCGCAAACGGGTGAGTTTGCGGACACCCCCCGTGCCGATCACCGACTTCTGGATCATCAAGGGCAATCCTATTCGATTTTCTCGACAGTAGGCCGCGCGGCGGCGAGGGTGGCGTGATGGTGCGGATACCAGCCATGTTGGCCCTGCGCGAATTGCGCCATGACTGGCAGTCGGCTTTGTGTTTTGTCGCCGCCCTGGCCGGCGTTCTTGGCCCTCTGCTGATCATTCTTGCGCTGAAGAATGGGATCATAGGCACCATGGTCGGCCGGTTGATCGAGGACCCGTCGAACCGCGAAATCCTGGCCATTGGGGCCGAGCAGCATGATGCGGCCTTCTTCGCCGCCCTGGGCGCGCGGCAGGATGTCGGGTTCATCGTTCCCGCCACCCGCTCGATCAACACATCCGCCAACGCGGTGCGGCATGAGGCGCAGCGCAAACTGGAGCGCGCGGTGCCTCTGATCCCATCGGCTGCGGGTGATCCGCTGATCGACGGCGAACCCGTTGCGCCGGGTCGCGTGTGGGTCTCGGACAAACTGGCGCAGGACCTTTCGGTCTCGGCCGGGGATACAGTTGACATGATCATCGGGCGCGAAGTGGATGGGCAACGCGAAAACGCCCGTCGCGATCTGCAGGTGATTGGCGTATTGCCCCCCGAAATTTGGCCGCGTCCTGCCATCTTTCTGTCGCTGCCCGATCTTCTGGCTGTCGAGCGGTTTCGCGACGATCTGACCTCGACCCCCGCAAACTGGACCGATCCGGTGGCCGAGCCCGAGACCTATGCCAGTTTCCGCCTTTATGCGCGCTCGCTGGAGGATATCGGAACCTTGTCTGCCAATCTGGCCGAACAGGGGCTGCAATCGCGTCCTCGAGCTGAAAACGCGGCCCTGCTGCTGTCCTTCCGACGTAACCTGAACATACTGTTCACAGCTATCGCCGCGCTGGCCATGTTTGGCTTCTGGGCCGCGATGTCCGCCAATCTACGCGGAATGGTCGAGCGGCAGCGGGTCATTTTCAGTCTGTTTTCCATGCTGACCATGCCCGACCGGCAGCGCTGTGTAATCCCGGTGGTCCAAAGCCTTGCGTTGGTGCTGGGCGGCGTGATCGCGACGCTGATCATCATCCTGCCCTTCCTGCTGGCCATCAACGCCACGTTCGAAACCGCCCCCGGCGAATCTGTTGCGCGCCTTTATGCGGGCGATGTGTTTGCAACACTGGTTCTGGGCGCCGTGACCGCGGTAACCGCAGCGATCTGGGCCGTATTTGCCGTGCGCAATGTCGAACCTCAGGAGGTCTTGACCCATGCCTAAACTGACCCGCCTTGCCCTGGCCCCGCTGATCAGTCTGCTGACTTTCTCTGCAACCGCGCAGGCGCAGGAGATCACATGGCGCGAGAAGTACTATAATCCGCAGCCTGCCGACGGCGACCTGTCCCTGCCCATGCCTTGCGGCGGGGCGATGACCTTCCGCAAGGTGGCAACGCCCAACACAGATGGCGTGATCGGAGATGTCTCGGTCGTGCTGGGGCAGGAGGGCAGTGATCAGCCTTATCTAAACGGGTTGCGCCGGGCCTTTGTCTCGGGCGCGTTTGCCGATCCCGAAGGTGCGGCTAAGGGCTATTTCTACATGGCCAAGTATGAGCTGGCGCAGGCACAGTGGGATGTGGTCATGGTTGGCTGCCCCGACAAGGAACCGCGTCGCCGGGGCTTTGTTCCGGCGGTTGGGAACGCCAAGCTGGACTATCAGCGCTTTGCCGAGGCTTACACCCTGTGGCTGATGGAGAATGCGCCCGACAGCCTGCCCCGCGTCGGCGATACGCGGGCCTATCTGCGCCTGCCGACCGAGGAGGAATGGGAGTATTCCGCCCGTGGTGGTCTGGCGGTGGATCAATCCCTGTTCCGTGCGCCGTTGCCTCCGGTGCCCGAAGGCACACCGCAGGATGAATACATCGCCCATGGCGGTACGGCTTCAGCGGGCGGGAAACTGCAGGTCGTCGGCTCTTTGCGTCCCAACCCGTTGGGCCTGCATGACATGCTGGGCAATGCGGCCGAGATCGTGGGGGATCCGTTTGCTCTGGTCCGCCACGGGCGACTGCACGGTCAGGCAGGGGGGTTCGTGAAACGCGGTGGCGATGCCCGAACGCCTTTGGCGGACATCACATCCTCGACCCGGTTCGAGGTTCCGCCCTTTGACATACTGTCCAATACCGCCTCGGCGGATCGGTTCACCGGCACCCGGTTGGTGCTGCAGGGCCTGGCCATAACTTCGGCGGATCAGGATCAGGCACTGAAGGATGGGCTGGACCAACTGGCGCGCCCAGATGAAGGGCTGGCCTCGGCCGCCAGCGAGCAAGAGGCGATGGAACTGCTGGATGAGATTTCAGCGGAAACCCTGTCGGACCGCACCAAGACGCAATTGGCGGTGATCAAGGACACGTTGAACAGGGGTCGGGTTGAGCGCAACGCACAAAGGGATCAGTCGGTCCGCCTGATCCTCACCTCGGGCGTTCTGGTCTGCGGTCAAGCTCTGCGCCGCTACCTGAACGCGCTGATTTCAATGCTGACGATACAACCCGAGCTTGATGCCCTCGAACGCGAGGCGCGGGCCGCCGGGGATCAGGAACTGCTGAAAGAAATCGAGATCGCCCGGCAAGAGGCCGCCGCAAAACTCAGAGAAATCGAAGAGAAAGCAAAGGCAGATGTGGTTGAATATGCCAATTTGATCGAAGGGCTGGTCGACCAATACTCGCCCGTGCTGCTGCGCAAACAGATCGATTTCATCTACCCCACCGAAGAAAGCCGGGGGCGCGAACGGGCAAACTGCCTGGCACTGGTGCAAGATCACATCGGCGCGCGCAGCGTCGCGGGCTATTCGGATTTGGATCAAATCGCGGACGATATTCAGGGGCTGGCTCTATCGTTCATGGAAGACTGACTTGGAAAGGTTGAAGAATGCGGGATGTATTGAACAAATCGCTGGAGGTTCTGGTTTGGATCACCACCGCGCTGTCGATTATCTTTTTCTGTTTCACCGCTGTGACCATGCTGCGCCTGTCGCCGCTGGGTCCGGATACAACCACGATCATCGCCGCTTTCCTGACGGTGGTGTTCGGGATCACATCCTCGCTGGTATTTGCGGGCATCTGCTTTCAAATCATGGATATCCGCACCTTTAGCAAGCACAGCGCCATCAGCCTGAAAAACCGGAGGTAAGGACACCCATGGAACACTCGGTACTTGGCCTGAAACCCGGCAGCGTTCTGCAGGATACGTATGAGATCAAATCCCTGCTGGGCGAGGGCGGCATGGGGGCTACCTTTCGTGGCCTGAACCGCGCCAGCGGGCATGAGGTGGCGATCAAGGTCATGACGCCCAGCTTTGCCAAGAACCAAAAGGCCGTTGATCTGTTCCGGCGCGAGGCGAACCTGCTGCGCACCGTGCGCAGCGATGCCGTGGTACGGTTCGAAACCTCGATGCTGGACAAGGATGGCCGTCTTTTCCTGGTGATGGAATTTGTGCCCGGTCACCCATTGGCGCACTACCTGAAAAAGGGGGCAAGGCTGTCCTCGGATGATGTGTTGAAACTGGGTCTGCGCCTGTCGCAAGGGCTTGAAGCCATTCACAAGCTGGGCATCGTGCACCGCGATGTGGCGCCGGATAATGTGATGATCTCGCATGATGATATCAATCAGGCCAAGTTCATCGATTTTGGGTTGGCCTCAGACAGTGTTGGGACGGACAAGTCCATCATCGGCGACAGTTTTGCAGGTAAGCTGCGCTATTGCGCGCCGGAACAGTTGGGCCTGTTCGGCAATGAGGTGTCTACCGCCACAGACGCCTATGCGCTGGGGCTGGTCTTAATGCGGACCTCGGGGCTGGAGCTACCCGGTGAAGGCAAAGGGTTCGCTGCCGTTGAAGACCGGAAGGCGGATGTCAAAATCACCGATCCCAAGGTTGCACCCGGTTTGAAATGGGCGCTGGAGCAGTTGCTGAAAGCCAACCCAAAAGATCGCCCCTCCGACCTGCCCGGATTGTTCCGTCAAGCGCTGAACGGCGAGGTAAAAAAGAAGCCCTCAGCAGGCGCTGCCCAGCCTAAAGATGCAGTGCCGTCCGAGGAAAGCTCTGGCGGCAACAATATGCCCATGATCGCGGCTGGAATCGTCGCTCTGGCCGTCATAGTAGGCGCTGCGTGGTATTTTCTTGTCGGCCCCGGTGGTCAGTCGGCCAAGGTCAATGAATCCGTTGTCGTTGCACAAGAGGCGGTCGCAGCAGACAATCCCTTGACCGCGGCGCGCGATTTGCTGGCGGCGGGTGGGGCTCAGAATCTGGATGCGGCCCTGGGCGCTTTGATTGCCATCAGCAATGATCAAGAACTGTCGGAACAGGACCGGGCAGACGCCAATATCCTGATTGCTGAAATGTATGACCCTGAAACCCATAGTACAGTGACTTCCCCTTTTCCGCGCCCCAACCCCTCGGCGGCGCGGCGATACTATCAGCGCGCAGCTGATCTGGGATCAGACCCGGCGCGCGAAGCCCTGAACAGATTGGGCGAGTGAGGAGACGGATATGATGTTGAGACGGATACTCCTTCTTGTAACGGCGCTGGTGCTGGCCGGGCCGCTGCTGGCGCAATCGAAATCACCATTGCCTATCGAGGGCAAAACCAGCCTGTTCCAGCGCGTGCTGATCCGGGAACGGATCGAAGCGCGCGCTGAGCCGGAAAGCGAAAGCCCCGGCACGGCCCTGTCTCCGCTACAGGTGTTCTTTGTCTATGACCGCAATGGCGATTGGATGCAGATTGGCGCCACTGATCAGGGAGACGACCTGATGTGGGTGCCTCAGGCCGCGACGGTCGACTGGAACCAAAACATCGTTGCGACGCTAGAAGGCAGTGACAATGTGGGCCGGGTTTTGTTCTTCAACGATATCGACCCGATTTACGACATCATCGAAAGCGAAAATCCCGCGGATCTGGCTGCGGATGCGCGGGATGAAGCGCTGGCGGCTGAGCAGGGGGGAGACCCATCGGAAACCGTGATCGCCCTTGGCCCGCGTGAGACTATTGATCAACGGCAGAACCTCTACGTCATGCCGATCCTATCGACCGAAGAGGCGGTGTTCGACATCGGGCCCTTTGTCAATCTATTGCAAGTCGCCGTCGCCAGCGCCAACGCACCGAACCCACCAGCCGCCCCAAGTGGTCAGGCTGCGGGTGATCTGAAAACCGGGGTGGTTTTTGTCGTCGACACGACCATTTCCATGGAGCCCTACATTCGCGCCACCCGCGATGCGCTGCAGGAAGTGTACCGCGAGGCAGCCTCCTCGGATGCAGCCGATGCGGTCAGCTTTGCCCTTGTGGGCTATCGTGACAGCCTGCAAGCCGCGCCTGATCTGGGTTATGACGTTAAGACCTTTGTGGATTTGCAGCAGGGGCTGGATGTCGAGAATTTTCTGGCCGGGATCGACCAGATGCAGGAAGCGAAGGCCAGCAGTAAGAACTTCCGCGAAGACAGTTATCGCGGGATCGAACATGCCCTGCAGGATATGGATTGGAGCGATTTCGGAAGCCGGTTCATCGTTCTGGTAACCGATGCGGGCCCGCGCGAATTTGATGATGAATATTCCTCGACCGGTCTAAGCGCTGAAAGCCTGAACCGCCTTATTCGCGAGCGGATCGGGGGCGCTATGGCCGTCATGCATCTGCGCACCGCACGTGGAGCCAAGGATCACCCCTCGGCCGAGGCGGCCTATAAGCAACTAACAGCATTTCCGAACTCGGCGCCGCTGTACTTTCCCATCGAGAACGGCGATCCCACCATCTACAAGGACACAGCTCGCCAATTGGGTCAGTTCGTGGCGCAACAGGCGTCGTCTTATCGCGGCAGCGACGGCGACGCCCTATTGGATGAAGATGCCATCGTCGATGAGGCCGAAGGCGGGTTGTTCAGCGGGCTCAATACCGCCAGCCGCACCATGCAACTGGCCTATCTGGGCCGGACCGAAGGCGCGCAGGCGCCCGATCTGTTCGAGGCTTATGTGGCCGACCGGGATTTTGATCGCACCGGTTTGAAACCACTGTCTATCCGTCTACTGATCTCCAAAGCCGACCTGAGCAATCTGGAAGAGGCGTTGCGGATCATCGTGGATCAGGCTGAACGGAACGTGGTGAATCCTGATCAGTTCTTTACCCAAGTACTCGGTGTGGCGGCTGATATGAGCCGTCGACCCGACCAGGTGTCACGCCAGTCCGATCCAAGTCTGGCCGAGGCTGTGGCTTTGGACGAGTATCTGGCGGATCTACCTTATAAATCACAGATCATGGCCATTACCGAAGATGATTGGGTGCGCCTGCCCATTTCGGAACAGCAGACCATCGTCAACGGCCTTTATGACAAGATTGAACGCTATCGCCGTTACAATGAATCGACGGATCAGTGGGTCGATTATCTGGGTGCCGGGCCACAAGCGGGCAATCTGTTGTATCCCATGTTGCTGGACGATCTGCCCTAGAACAGGTGAACAATCCCCAAAAGATCGGGGCATCGGGATCGTTCCGCTGCCCCGGTTTTTATTCTGCGACTTCAGTTTTTTCAGCACCCTTTTTGAACTGTTGGTCATAAAGTCTGCGGAAGCTGCCGTTGCGGGCGATCAGCTGATCCAGATTGCCTTGTTCGACAACGGCCCCGTCCTGAATCACCATGATATTGTCCGCCTCAAGAATCGTGGACAGACGGTGCGCGATGACAACCACTGTCATGTCCTTTGTCAGCGCATCCAGCGCTTCGCGCACCAGGTTTTCGGATTCTGCGTCCAGAGCGCTGGTGGCTTCGTCCAGCAACAGAATCTCAGCCTTTCGCAAAATCGCGCGCGCAATAGCCAGACGCTGTTTCTGACCCCCGGAGAGGAAGGCACCGTTCTCACCGACAAGTGTGTCATACCCATCTGGCAACTCAGAGATGAAATCATGCGCATGTGCTGCGCGGGCCGCGTCGTAAATTTCCTCATCCGTTGCATCAGGCGCGGCAAATCGCAGGTTCTGCATCACTGTGGTCGAGAACAGGAAGGTATCCTGGCCCACGTAAGAGATTTTCTTGCGCAGCGACGAGAAACTCGCGTGACGCACATCTTGGCCATCAATTTCGACTGACCCTTCGTTGGGATCATAAAACCGCATGATCAAACCAAAAATCGTCGACTTGCCACCCCCGGACTGGCCGACCAAAGCAGTGGTTTGCCGCGCTGCAAAGGTCAGATTCATATCTTCAATCACGGAGATTGAACCCTGATAACCAAAGGTCACGTTGCGCAGCGTGATCTCTCCGGGACCGTCAGGAAGATCCTCGGCATCAGGGCTTTCGATCATTGTATCTTCTTGATCAAGCAGGCTGAACAACATACTCACGCCAACCATCGAGGCCTCAATCTGAACACGCATTTTCGATAGGCGTTTGGCGGGCTCGTAGGCCATGAGTAGCGCCGTGATGAATGACATCAATTGACCCGCTGTCGGTTGCTCGGACCCGGCAATGCCCAATGTGCTGACAATCAGGACGCCTGCAATCGCCAAACCCGCCAGAAACTCCATCAAAGGGCTGGCAATGGCTTCCAGACGCGCGATATCGTTGGAGCGTTTCTCCACCTTTCGAATTGCGTCATCCATCCGCTCGGTCATACGGTCTTCGAGCGAAAGAACCTTGATGACTCGAATGCCGGCCGAGGTTTCCTGCAAAACACGAATGATCTCGGCCAGGGACTTGAATTCGGATTTCATAATCGCCCGGACGTTCTTTAAAAGGTAGCGGACACCCAGCAAGGCAACTGGCCCAACGATCAGAAACATAACCGACAACAACGGCTGCTGGTAAACCATGACGATGATAAGCCCAACCAATGTGAGGGCATCACGGACAAAGCCAGTGACCAGCACATCAATCAACCGACGCGCAGCCTGCGCCCCGTTGGTTGTACGCATCAGAATATCCGAAGACTCAGTTGTCCCAAAGAACGCGACACCGTGGCGAATGAGCTTGCGATAGACCTTGTCCTGTTGTGCAGCGACAATTCGGTTTCCGGCCCGGGCAAGGTAAACGGCCTGAATATAGGTGGCGACGGCTTTGATCAGAAACAGTCCAATGACCGACATAGCAATAACCGGCGCCCAACCACGCATTTCGGGGCTGGTCATAGCGTTTACGATGTACTCCATCATATAGGCCGCGCCCGCCGTAGTGGCAGCGACCAAAACCATCGCCACGATTGCAATCCCGTACATCCAGCCTTGTGCATAGAAGCTTTCGCCAATCAGGCGGCCCATATAGCCGGACCGCCAGTTGTTCCAGGCGCGCTTAATCATTGCGTTCTCCAGATCATGAAACCATGCGCTCGCTCAGATAACCTAAAATCATTTTGGCCAAAAGGGCAGATACCCAAGCGTGACAGAGTGACCTTTCAATTGGTCGCGTATTGACGACGGCAACGTGTCATCATTTTGGCGTGCTCAGGTAAGTATGATCCAAGTATTATGCAACAGTAAGCAAAAGGAATGATGGCGATCCGACGCCACGAACCTCCTAGTCCCAACCATTACATCCTTGAGAGAATTCACAGTTTTCCTACCTGAGCGGTTATTTGCCACCAGAGCCCTGCTAGTTATTTGCGCAGGTTTCCCCTGCGTTTATGGCTTGTGATTGTTATACTTGACCCCTAGAACCCTGCCAGATTTCGTTTAGGTAAGCCACCCGTGTCGATTAAAGCCGTCATTCTAAGCCTTCCAAGGGACATTGATCGGCGCAACGCATGTGAAGCGGAATGTACGCAGCTGGGGTTGTCACACTCTTTCTTCAACGCCATCTACGGCGATCAACTGTCAGACGCGGATGTATCGCGCGTTTACGATGCCAAAAGGAACCGGCGCGCGTTCAAAAGACCGCTTAGCCGCAATGAAGTAGCCTGTGCCTTGGGCCATCTGAAAATCTGGCAAGCAATCGCTGAGGCCGAAGATTCCCTGACCCTTGTGCTGGAAGATGATGCGACATTTCTTCAGAATCCGATGCCATTTCTGGATGCATTGTCCAAGTCATCGGAGCGTTATCAAGATGTTATGATCAAACTGGATGGTATGGCGGGCAATGGTGGGCAGGTTTTGGCTTCGGTGACAGATCAAAGCCTGATCCTGACGGATCGACTGCCACCTAGGACAACAGGCTATGTCATTGGTCGCAAAGCGGCGGCGCATCTGGCAGCTGTCCATGCCCCGTTTGCCCGCCCCGTCGATATCGACCTCAAGTTCTACTGGGAACACCAAGTGCCAATTCTGACGTTGGCGCATCAAATGGTTGCAGAACGCGGAACTTTTGACAGTACAATCGAGGCGAACCGCAACAGCAAGAAAGCCGGTTCTTCTCTGGGGCGCTTTCTAAGCAATGCGCTATACCAAATCAGATACAGTTATGGGCGGCTTAGTCATCCGCTCAAACCTGCCGAGATTGCGGGACTAACACCCCTTCTAGACAACCGAAGCGGGGCTCAGGACAGATCATGAAGAAAAACCTAGTTGTTGTCCGGGCAGGCGGAAAATCCTTGCATCCGCGCTGGCAAGAGATTTCGTATGAAGATCGCAACTATGATCTGCTGATCAGCTTTTTCTCGGATGAGGCATTTGCTGCGTTCAAGCCCGAACCGGGGGTCGAGGCCGTTCTGGTTAAGGGCGGGAAATGGGACGGTCTGTTTCTGACCCTTTCGGGCAGGGATTTGGAAGCGTATGACTATGTTTGGCTACCAGATGACGATCTAGATATTGCAGCCCAGAATGTGAATGACCTGTTCAACGCCATGGATTCCCATGGGCTAAGGATCGCACAACCGTCACTGACACCCGAAAGCTATTTCTCGCATTTTGTCTTCAGCCAATGCCCCGGGTTTGTGCTGCGATACACCAACTACATCGAGATCATGGCCCCTTGCCTTCATCGCGATGTTCTAAAAAAGGCCTTGCCCTTGTTTCAGTCCACCATGAGTGGTTACGGCCTGGATTACATCTGGTGCCGCTGGCAAGAGGCGGGTGCGTTTCGCACAGCCATTCTGGATGAGATTGCTATGCATCACACCCGCCCGGTCGGCAAGAACCTCAAATCCGCTATGGCCGCAAGCGGCAACCAAAGCTCGGAAGAGGAAGAGGCGGTTCTGAAAGAAATGTTCGATCTTTCACGCCGCACGGTTCCGATTGTATTTGCTGGCGTCTTGAACGGTGGCCAGCCAATCTCGGGCCGGGTGCAGGTTGGCTGGCGTATGTGCCGTGCGTGGTGGGCGATGTTGTCGGATTTCCGAAGCAAAAGCGAGGCCCGCGCAGGAATCTTCAAAATCGCCCGCCGCCAGCTGAGCAAACCGCTTGAGATGGGAGCTATTTCACTTAGTTCACCGAGGTAATAAAGCAGAGCGGGTCACGGCATTCTCGCGCCTTTTGACCCACGCGCCAAAACACTCTCGAGGCTTTCACGCCGGAACGTGTTCAACGCAGTTTTTCTAGAACAATTGATAATCTGCACGCCCAAAGCCTGCGTTTCGGCTTGAGCCTTCGCGTACGAGACATCCAGCACGTGAAGGTTTGGCGAATGCCATTTTTCACCTGGTTTCCTGTACTTTGGATGAAAGTGGTTTTGTTCACCATCATGAACCATTACACCCTGTTCACCCTCCACTGTACGACCCAGCGTATATGAATGGTCTAGACCCAATACGCAGACCTCTTTGAAACCCATGGCTATCGCCATTTGTATTTGCGTATAAACGATTGTCGATCCCCACGCGATTCCGGTTTCAAAGCTGGGGCTGAAACTGGGGAAGTCCGGATCTTCTAATGGAGTGTCCCAGTTGTTAGGTGGCAATATTGGGAACTGCACCACATTTGATAAGGGTTCACGATTGTGAAACATCTGTACGGGAAAGAGCTTTTGGCTGCCTTGCAGTTCTTTGATTTCGTCGAGGCATTGCTCAAATACCAACCTGTCTTCAACAGAATAGAAATTCGGGCGCCAATCTGTTTCGTCATAAATTAGAAATATCTTGTTGGAAGCAAATGAGACTTCGCCCTTAATTAGTTCAAGATCCGCAACAGTCAGGCTTGGCCCATTCCCAATAACAAAACACCTCTCGCCATCGTACTTGTTTGCAAGCTGCGCTAGTATTTTCCTATCGGTTTTCCCAATCTCGCTGAAAATTTGTTCCCGGTAATTTGATGAAAACGCCCTTTTGATCTCTCGTTTTATTTTCCAAAGAGGAATCATGCTTCTTGCAGTCCTTAATGTACTTGATCATACGGTCTTAAATTTGTCGCAAGATCATCGGGTGGCGAAACCGACCGTTGTAGTGTGGGCCTACCGACTGACTTACAACAAGACTTGAACACTTGTCCACGAGCCTAAAACGAGAGACTTTGTGCGTGACCGCCGATGGGCTTCGATCGAAGCCTGCACAACGCTTGTGCATTTGTCTCAACTTACACGGAATAGATGAGCGAGTTCTTGCTCGTCTATCGTTTGGCTTTCCCAGAACCGCTCATGGAACCGAAACCGTCGAACCATCTGCATTTGGCGAAGGCGGTGAAGATTTGCGCCAAACTGGGTCCGTCCGGCAGGTTATGTGGCCTCGCAAATCGATGCTGGATCGGTAAGCAGTCACAATGAAGACCTTTTGAGACAGCGGTGTTTGTCTTTGAGAACATTAGAGGATTAATGCAGAGTTTGTTGTGTCGCGACGACCGCGGACATGCGACGCGAAAACCGGGGCGACAGTGCTTGCTCTAGGTCGGCCGAACCGCTGCGACATGTGACCTATTCGATCAAAAATGGGGGCGCGCGCCTTTCACATCCGTGTATCGACATGAAACAAAGCCGTGTTGCAACGGGTTAGGCAATCCGATAGTGCTTTGCCGAATTTATGCAGGTAACCTAGGCTAAGAATGTCTGACAAATATTTGATGGTGGGGGCCGGTCTGTCCGGCGCTGTGATTGGACGTCATCTGGCCGAAGCAGGTCACGATGTTGTTGTTGTCGACACCCGTGAACATATTGGTGGCAACTGCCACACTGAACGTGATGAAAACACGGGCGTTATGGTTCACACCTACGGTCCACACATCTTTCACACCGATGATCAAGAAGTATGGGATTATGTCAATCGCTTCGAGACGTTTTTGCCTTATAAAAACCGAGTAAAGACAACGTCGCAATACCCAGATGGGTCGCGTGGCGTGTTTTCTCTGCCAATCAATCTACACACGATTAACCAGTTCTTCGGTAAAACAATGGGGCCAGATGAGGCCAAGCAGTTTGTGTCTGAACAGCAGGCCGACACTACAATTGACAACCCGCAAACCTTCGAAGAACAAGCCATGCGCTTTGTGGGGAAGGACCTATATGAGGCCTTCTTCAAGGGATATACGATAAAGCAGTGGGGCCTGCATCCATCGGAATTGCCCGCGTCGATTTTGAAGCGCTTACCCGTAAGATTCAATTACGACGACAACTATTTCTTTCACAATTATCAGGGAATGCCTGAAAATGGCTACAGCAACATGATTGCAGCCATTTTGGAGCATCCCAATATCACTGTTAAGTTGAATACCCGTTTTACGCGTGAAATGGGATCTGGCTATGATCATGTTTTTTATTCCGGCCCTCTGGATGGGTATTTTGACTACGAGTTGGGGCGCTTGGGATACCGCACCCTGGATTTTGAGCGGTTTGAGTATGAGGGCGACTACCAGGGTTGCGCCGTTATGAATTATGGCGAAAAAGATGTGCCCTATACACGGATAACCGAGCACAAGCATTTTTCTCCCTGGGAACAACACGACAGGTCTGTGTGCTACCGCGAGTATTCGCGCGCAGCCGATGTTGATGACATCCCCTACTATCCGATCCGACAAGTTAAGGAAAAGGAACTGTTGAGTGCGTATGTCGATTTAGCTAACGCGACCAACGGCGTCACGTTTGTAGGTCGACTGGGTACTTATCGATACTTAGACATGGATGTCACCATCCGAGAGGCTTTGGATACTGCTCGTAGTTTTGAAGGTATCGCCGAGAAGGGCGAGCGTGCTCCAGCCTTTTTTGTCGCGCCTCTCTGATCCTAGACAAGGACATAGAATTCCTTTTGCAAGAGGTCCCTCATAGCAAACGGCGCCGCCCATACAAAGGTATATTGAATGACTAGAAATGCGATCGTCTTCACTGCGAACACCATGCACGTGGCGCAGGCAAACTTGATGATTGATTCCCTTTTTGACCCAGAAAGAGGGAACTTCCAGGGTGATTTGTGGGTGATCTCAACGCATTTGAGCGCCCAGTGCCAACGATACTTGGACAGCCGTGGCATTCGCTATCTGATCAACCCTCTAATGAGTTTTCAGCAGTGGAACTACCGCACTGAGATCGCGCGTTCACAACCTGAGTTTCGGGATGGAAGCCTGAACGAGGATGACGCATTCCTGCTCTACCGCAACAAACGTATGAGCAAGCTGATTATCTGTGATTGGGTTGAGAAGTTCGGGCAAAACTACGATGGGCTAGCGCTATGCGACAACGACCTTTACTTCCAGCGAGATGTGAACGAGCTGTTTGAAAAATCGGCACAGGTCGACTCGGACGTGCTGTGGTACTGGCAGGAAGAAAACAAGAACCTACCCGGCACCAATCTTTGGAAGAAAAACTTTCACTACACACGCTTGCACGACACTGACGGAATGGATTTCGGCGAACACGAAATCAACATCGGATTTGTGATTTCTTCGCCAAATCTGATGCGACACGTATTTCAGAGAGTTAACAGCCTCTTTTCAAGCTGCAACATTGAACTTTTTCGGGACTGCAAATGGCACGATCAGGATCTCGTGAGAGTCATTCGTGCTCAGGATCCGCAGATCTTCCGCCTTTTCGAAGAAGGCGATGTATTGCATCTGTGCAATGGCGGCCAAACACTGGTCAGCGAATATTGTCCGCAAGAGTTCTATCACAAGAAAACCGGCGAAAAACCCTACATAGTGCATTTCGCCGGAGGGGCTTGGAAGCCGTTCCAATCAATTTCTGCATCGTACAACGTCGATCATGAAAACTATTTCTTCATGGAAGAACAATCGGAAAGGTTCGATGCGATACGCAGCCTGACTGATTTCGACCCTTTTGATACAGAATCCGAGTACATTTCTGCACACAATATCGCTACCAAAGAAACGGCGCGAAAGCACTGGATGACGCAAACGAACGGCAGCGATAAGAAACGCATGCTGTTTTTCACTTGGCTCGATACAGGCAGCCACCAGCCATTGCGTGAAACGCTTTCAGATTTTCTTAGTAGTGAAGATTTTGATCTTGCTGTCGTCGATGGCAACGTTAAAGCATTGGACCACAGCGGGTTGCAGTTTGAGGATTTGCCTGATCTGCTTTCCAAGGTTTCAAGCACAGTCCACGACAATTATTTTGGCCGCAGCTTTGGATACAAACACGATGATGTGCCCGAGCAGGCCATAGGCGGTGCTATTGCGGCGCTTGTCAAAGAGTATGGGTGTTCGCAGAGAAACGCGCGCGCTGTGGCCAACGCGGCATATATCTACCTTAACAAAACCGTCTCTTTCTACAAACCGGACGTAATCGTCGCATGGGGTACATATCTGCTGTGCTCGCGGATCCTCAAG
Organism: Ruegeria sp. AH7; assembly: GCF_056541325.1. Lineage (NCBI taxonomy): Bacteria > Pseudomonadati > Pseudomonadota > Alphaproteobacteria > Rhodobacterales > Roseobacteraceae > Ruegeria > Ruegeria sp. AH7. Next base: position 305,202 of record NZ_JBQFYF010000006.1, read on the forward strand.
CAGATCTGTAAGGAACAGGGTATTCCATTCCTGACCATGGAACTTGGTGTGTTACCTCAAACCCTTGCGTTCGATTGCTTGGGACATATGGGGGAAAGCTGGGTTTCTCAAAAATCCGAAGACTTTAATCAGCTTCCGCTGACCCAGACCGACAAGGAAATGGCGGCCCAGTATCTGGAAAACGCACGTCGAGAGAAACCATCCCGCAACAAGAAACTAAAGGTGTCTGCTTCCGCGCGCACTCAACTCGACCGTATCAAGGCATCCGGTAAGAGAGTTGTTGTCTATATTGGAAGCAATTGCGCGTTTTCGGGTCATGTCCCTTACGATGAGGCTGCGCAGAAGTTTCATTCACCATTCTATGTCGACAATGATGAGGTCGTCAGAAATCTATCCCAAGCGTTTGCCAATGACCCGGATATTCAGCTGATCTACAAGCCCCACCCAATCACTATAACACGCGGTCTTGATTTGTGGACAGAGTATCCTGGCGTAACCGTACTAAGCGACGTAAACCTTGGCGACTGCCTCGACATCGCCGATCTCGCGGTGGTGAAGGTTTCGCAAGGGAACTACGAATCTCTCCTGCGCGATATCCCAGTACTGATGCTTGGAAGAAATCAGCTTAATGGGTCTGGAGCTGTCTACGAGTTGAGTAGCAAAGACGATTTGAGGTCTGACATATTCAATGCGCTCGAGAGCGGCCTCACGGTTGAGCAGAAGGTCGCTTTCCAAGACCACGTTGCCCGGCTGCTGAAGTACTATCTGTATGGCGTGTCTGGCAAGACGCTCGGGCGGCCACAAGCACAGGTCACTAAAGATATCTTGTCATTGCTGAACTCTGATGCCGCTAAGCACCTGGAAGTTGAACAAAATGCGTTAGCAAATTATCAGAAACAAAAGCAGACGTTGAGTGCGCAGCCGAAGCTTTCGGTAGTGATGCCTGTCTACAATGGCGCCCAGTTTCTAGCCGATTGTATCAGTTCTATCCTCGCGCAAACATTTAGTGAATTTGAGTTGCTATGTGTCAACAATGGTTCGACTGACGGATCGCAGGAGATAATCGACTATTTTGCGCGGCAAGATGCGCGGGTGAAACCACTTTATCAGACCGAAGCTAATCAACGATCCGCCCGCAATCTCGGAGTACAGGAAGCTAAAGGCGAATACCTACATTTCATGGATTGCGATGATCTGCTAGTCGCCGATGCATATACTCAACTCATTTCGGCAATGAAACAGACCAAGGCAGATGTCGTCTACTTCTTCTTCAATGAACTGCGCAGCGTTCCACTATCGGCCAGACCTCGCCATTGTGAGTTTAGGAACTACCTGCCTGAACAAGAACTATTTGCTATGGAAGAAGAGCATAAGCACCTGTTTGCGCAGTACCCATTCCCATGGGCCAAGTTTTTCAGAACAGATATTGTTCGGAAAAACGAACTATACTTTGATTTGGACTGCTCAAATTTTGATGACAACCCACACAACCTAAGAGCTTTGTTGTCCTGTCAAAACATTCAAGTTTTGAACAAAGCGCTGTATCGGTTCCGGATTAATCAGAATTCGATGACGCAATCGGTGAACGCGCGTGCAACTGGGATGATCGATGCTGTTCGATTGATGAACGAAATTTACAACAAATTCGGTCGCTATGAAGAGTTTCAGAGCAGCTACGTGCCCTACAAGATGCACCTGTTGCATTTTGCCTGGACCCGTTTGCCCGAAGAGCTGAAACAAGACTATTTGGCAAAGGTATCCTCGTTATTCTTGCAAGACGACACGGAATATTTTGAGCGCGATGAGCTAGCCTCAATGTTTTCTTACATGTCACCTGAAAAGGTCGATTTTGCGAGGTCCGCGCTAAACGGTGAGATCCCGCAGCCCCCTCTTCAGGCATACAATCCGGAGCCGCGCGTCGAAACGATCAATAAAGACTGGAGCAAAGGCAAGAAGCTGCGAAAGCGTACCTCTAGGTTCTTCAAGAAGAAGGCTCCGGGATTGGTTCGTTCTGTGCATGACTTGCGCGACACACTGCGTTTAGTAAAGAAACGCTTCAAGAAATCAAAGCAGAGCCTATGATCAGCCCCACTTGAGTGGTCCAATTTGATTGTTAGTGCATGATCGGCCTTTGGTCCATCTGGACGATGGTTTCAGGCACCGGCGGCCGGTAGCCTAGAGCACTGTGTG
>NZ_JBQFYF010000007.1:0-256080 GCF_056541325.1 Ruegeria sp. AH7
AACCTGCCGTAACTTCGTGACAATCTCTTCCGGCTTTGGTCGCTTGTTGGCCATGTGTCTCCTCCGTTTTCCTAAACATAGCGGAAGACCACTTCAGTGGGGGAGGATCACACCTCCAACACCCAGCCAAACTTGGAATTCACGCTATGGCATCGGTCGGATCGACGCTGCCAAGGCAATCGAAGAAACACAGCGGCGCATCGGCACTCCCCTAGTCGCCTCTGTGAAAAAGCCGAGAGCCAAGCGGTTGAAGAAAAAAGCCTAGAACCAGAACCACTCGCCTTCGGCAGCTGAAAGTTCTATGCTTTATGCGAATGAGGCGCTAGCGGGTAGTAGGATTCATGGGAGGTTTAAAAATTCAGGTAAACCGGTACAGCAAAATAAGCGGGATTGCCGAAGCCAGTCTCGAAAAGCTGGAACCAAACAGGCTGAGGGCAATAATTAAAGTTAATGTCCTAGGCTATGTTCCTGACAATGTGGAGGTGCGTCAAAGGATTGACAATGAAATGTTCACCGCCGAGTTCAATTCAAACCTTCTGGGTCAACTTGAAAGAGATGATCAAGTCATATCAGTCGCCGTTTCTGAGAAACTTGACATCATCAAATAGGTTTCTTCTGGCAAACACTAGTTGAGATGGTCCCCACTGCTCGTCTTTGTTTACACTTCATGCCGTCATTGAGAGTATTTCAGCGAGCCAATTTCCCAATTCATTGGTCAGTAAAAGTGATGGGTCCCGTTATCGTTACGGTCATACGCGGCCCAGAGCCGACCTTGAGCGACGGCGTCCGATGCTGCGATTGCAGCCCGCTTTCCGGACGTTCGCTGCGAAAGCAAAATACACGCAGGTCGAATTAGCGAAACGCGATCAAATCTGCCGTTGAAACGCAGCATAGCAAAGTCCGCCTTCGAACCTGGAGTTCGAATACGGAGATGTTGTTTCAAAAGATTGATTGAAACTGTCTGCTAATCCGAAATGAAGGTTCTCGATGTGAAAGAGCAGGCGGAGGCACTGGGGCTTCGGTCCCGGAGACGGGAACGCCCGGGTGGACGCGCGACAGGTGGTAAGTTCTTTGACCGCGGACACATCCATCATTTGCTCGGCAATCCGATCTATGCTGGCCGTATCCGACACAAGGGTCAGGTTTATAAGGGGCAGCATCCTGCCATCATCGACCCGGTAGTGTGGGAGCGGGTGCAGCAGCTGCTGAAAGATGGCGCAGTAAGGGAGCGCGGCGTTAAGCAGAAAGCAAAGCGATCAGCACTGGCCGGAAAGCTCTATGATGAGACCGGAGATCGGCTGACGCCCAGCCATAGTCGCAAAAATGGAAAGCGGTTGGGGTACTATATCTCTGGTCGTCTTGTGACGGATCGCAGTCAGAAGCATCCTGATGCGTGGCGGCTGCCGGCAGAGCAGCTTGAATGCCTCTTAGCTGAAGTGGTCAGACAACATCTGAGCCGACCGCACGAAGTGACATCTTTGGTTCGTGATATGTCAGCGGTCGAAATTGCTTCAGCAGCGGAGCGTCTCAGAGATTGCCAGTCCGTCAGGACATGCCTCGGCCTGATTGCGCGGGCAGATCTGCGACAGGGGTCCCTGAATGTGCAGCTGGATCTCCAGGCACTGGCCGGGATGATCGAGTGCAGGGCGGATCAGGTTGATGCCGAGGAGCTAACGATCGAAGCTCCATTCCAGATGCGCCGCAGAGGTGTGGAGCTGAAACTACATCTTGGCAATGCACCGCCTGAAATCGATCGAACACTTGTCCGCAACATCATCAAGGCGCGCCATTGGTTGGCGATGATAATAGATGGCAGAACGTTCTCAGAAATCGCGGAAGAAGAGGGCACGTCAAAACGCCGAGTGCAGGACGTTATCGATCTCGCCATGCTGGCGCCCGATGTTCTGGATGCCATCGCTGCTGGCGAACAACCTGATGGCCTGACCACGGATTACCTGATCAAGTCGGGCTTTCCGGCGATCTGGTCAGAACAGCACAAGCAGTTCGCTGCGCTCTGATTTACAGACTCTCCCAAAGTCACCAAACTCGTACCGCTGGAAGCGCGAAATGAGACTGCGGTCGGAAAGTGACCGTTGTTGCGCTCACGCCGGGGTCTCAGTTGAAATAGGCAGGACTTAAGCCGCTGAAAACGCGACATAATCGGCGCACAACTTCACGGTTTGCGAATTCAAGGAAAGCCATGGCTGGGGTGGTAGGATTCGAACCTACGATACACGGTACCAAAAACCGCTGCCTTACCACTTGGCTACACCCCAACGGTGAGCGGCTGTCTACGATTGTTGCTGGCGGGGTTCAAGAGGTTTTTGGGTAAAAAAACCGGCTCTGTGAAAAAATGTAACCGTGGTATGTATCATCACGTTTCCAGCAAAACGGCCCCTGTGCGGTGGCCGACTTGGACAAGGTCATGGGCCTGTGCGCACTCGCTTAGAGGCAGCACGTCCTGAATGGGGCATTTTAAAGCATCATCCGTAAGTGCTGTGTGCAACCGCTTGATCGCTGCGGTGCGGAGTTCGGGAGGGAGCAGGTAGATCAGAACGACCTCAAGTGTAACCGCTTTGAACATCAATGGGTAGAAAGGCAGTGTTGGGGTCATATCTTTGGCAGAGCCGAAGGCATTGATGCGACCGTTTTCAGAAATGACGGCGATGTTGGTTTCAACGTTCTGGCCGAACTCCACATCGACAATGCGATCTATCTGCTGGCCGTTATTTGCATCAAGGATGTGTTCAGCCAGATCGGCGTTGGCATAATCGATCACGGTGTCGGCGCCTGCTGATCGCACCCTGTCAAAATCGCGGGGGCTTGCTGTGCTGATGACCGTGGCACCGCCCCATTTTGCCAGTTGAATGGCCAGGTAGCCCACGGTTCCTGCACCACCGTGTATAAGCACGGTTTTGTCTGAGATTTCTCCGCCCGAGAACACCGCATGGCTGGCGGTCAGCCCGGGTATACCCAACACAGCGCCGGTTTGAAACGAGACAGAATCAGGCAGCGGCACGGCCTGGTCTGCAGGCAGGGTGATCTGCGTAGCCGCAGTCCCATAAGGGCGCTGCCACTGGCCGTTCCAGACCCAGACCCGCTGCCCGATGCGCGTGGTGGGCACGCCGTCTCCGACCGCGGAAATGACACCAGCCCCATCGCTATGGGGCACGATCTTAGGAAAAGGCGGTTTGGTCACGCCCGGTCTTGCCCCGGCCCGCGCTTTGATGTCGGACGGGTTCACGCCGGAATATGCCAGATCGACTGTGACGTCTCCGGGCTGCGGTGTCTCTGGCGGCAGGTCCTCAAGCTTCAGCACATCTGCAGCTGGTCCGAAGGCGGCGTAGGTAATGGCTTTCACGGTGATTCCTCTGACTTTGGGGCAGCTTAGCCGCGCCAGATCAGAGTTCCAGAGGATTCCCCCAAAATGGGTTTCTGCCCAAGCCAGTTTGGAGACAGCCCGGTTATTCCCTGATCTCTGCCGGATCGACGCCCCAAAGGTTCGACTTCAGTGTCCAGCCGCGATAGCCGCCTGCCGAAATCCGGCACCAATCCAGTGAACAACTGCCAAGGCGCGCAACCACGCCGGTTTCGAAATGGGCGTTGATGGGGGCGTTGGGGTCGGGTCGGGCGTATACGGGCAACATCTCGGATTCGATCAGCACCGTGCGCACGCCAGACAGCAGCGCATAGTGAACCCAGCCGCCCGCACCGTCGCGGTCCTGAACCTTGCGCCAGTTTCCATATTCCGCCGTGATTTGCAGGGGCATCCCACGCCGTTTGAAGACCCAATCAATCCGATGGGTCAGCGACGGACCCCGGCGTACATTGCCTTCGGCTGCTTTCATCGAGACATAACGGGGCAGGGGCAGATTCGTAACCTGTCCGCGATTGTCCTCTTCGGCGGCCACAATGGGACCGAGCGCTACGAGGAACGCGGCTAGGATCGCCAAACAACGGCGTTTCACCGGTAGAGGACCACTCACTGACTGCCTGCTCTTGTGCCTGTTGATCTGCTTTCGAAAAAAGGTCGACTCAATGCCTTTGGGGTTCTTGTGCCCCGCCTTATCCTGAGCCACGATGCCACGGAGCGCGCGCGAATGCAAAGCAGTGGGAGGGCCGAGGTGCCAAGAGAACGTCTGAGTGTTGTTGTAACGCGACGGTTGCCCGAAGCGGTCGAGACCCGGCTGAGTGAGCTGTTCGATGTCCGTTTGCGCGATGATGATACGCCCATGACCCGGGATGATCTTGTGGCGGCCGTGAAAGAGGCGGATGTGCTGGTGCCCACCGTAACCGACACGATCGATGGCGGTGTATTGGGGCAGGCGGGGGATCAACTGCGTCTGATTGCGAATTATGGTGCCGGTGTTGACAATATTGACGTGGCGACTGCCCGTCAGCGCGGCATCCTGGTGTCGAACACGCCAGGTGTTCTGACCGACGATACCGCTGACATGACTATGGCGCTGATTCTAGCGGTCACGCGGCGCATTCCCGAGGGTCTGGGCGTAATGCAAAAGGGAGATTGGGCAGGCTGGGCCCCGACGGCCCTGCTAGGTGGTCGGATCGGCGGTCGGCGCCTTGGCATTCTGGGCATGGGCCGGATCGGGCAGGCGGTTGCGCGCCGCGCCGGTGCCTTTGGGATGCAGGTGCATTATCACAATCGCCGCCGCCTACGGCCCGAGACCGAACAGGCGCTGGAGGCGACATACTGGGAAAGCCTGGACCAGATGGTGGCACGGATGGATGTGATCTCGGTCAATTGTCCGTCGACCCCATCTACCTTTCATCTGATGAATGCGCGGCGTTTGAAGCTGATGAAACCCTCGGCCGTGATCGTGAATACTTCTCGCGGTGAAGTGGTCGATGAAAACGCCCTGACCCGCATGATCCGCGCGGGCGAGATCGCTGGAGCGGGTCTGGATGTCTATGAACACGGCACCGATGTAAACCCGCGTCTGCGGCAATTGCCGAATGTCGTCCTGTTGCCGCATATGGGCTCGGCCACGCTGGAAGGGCGGATCGAGATGGGCGAGAAGGTGATCATCAACATCAAGACGTTCGAAGATGGGCACCGCCCACCGGATCAGGTTGTGCCCGCGATGCTATGAGGTTTTGGAGGTTGGCCAGTGACCGAGATCCATAAAGCCGGTTGCCACTGTGGCGCGGTGCGGGTCACTGCCAAGGGCCCTCCGCTGCGGGTTGGTTTATGTCATTGCCTTGATTGCCAAAAGCATCACGGGGCTCTGTTCTATGCCGCTGCCATCTTTCTTCAGGACAATGTGCAGATCAGCGGGGAAACTCGTAGCTACGAAGGGCGCTATTTTTGCCCGGTCTGTGGGTCGCCGGTGTTTGCCAAAACAGATGACGAGGTAGAGGTGCACCTGGGCAGCTTTGATGAGGTCAATCAGTTCAAACCAAGCTATGAATGCTGGGCGATCCGGCGTGAAAGCTGGTTGCCAGAAATTGAGGGCTTGCAGCGATACGACATGGATCGCGAGGATGTTGGTTCGGATTGACAAGACCTGATACGGCGGGACTCTGCCATTGGCTTGCGTAATCTCAACCTTTGGTTGCGGCTTTCCGGTCGTCTGTACAGTGTTGAAAGCAAAAGTAGAATTGGAGGATTAGATGCGTTTCAGTCGAATTTCAGGTTTGATCGTTTCAACGGTTGCGTTAACCGCGCCCGCATTCGCGCAGGAAACGGCAGATGCAGTCGCACCAGAAGGGGCGTCCGAAGGGCAGGTTCAGGCCTTGACCGAGGAGGTCATCGCTGCCGTCGAGGCGAAACTGGCAGGTGTTCCGGTACAATCGGAAAACTGGATGGTTGCTGCTGCCAATCCGCTGGCGGTCGAGGCCGGGGCCAAGATCTTGCGCGCCGGAGGATCAGCAGCCGATGCCATGGTCGCAGTGCAAGTTGTGCTGGGACTGGTCGAGCCGCAGTCATCGGGTCTGGGCGGCGGGGCCTTCTTGGTTTGGTACGATGCAGCCTCGGGTCAGATGACCACTTTGGACGGGCGCGAAACGGCGCCGCTGGCGGCTACGCCAACACTGTTTCAGGACGAAAACGGTGAACCCCTCAAATTCTTTGATGCGGTTGTCGGCGGGCTGTCCGTTGGCACACCCGGAACGCCCGCGTTGCTGGAAGAGGCGCATCGCCGCTGGGGGCGGTCACCCTGGCCCGGGCTGTTTACCGATGGCATCCGATTGGCGGATGAAGGGTTTCTGGTCTCTCCGCGCCTTGCCGCGTTGGCTGCCAATGACGCTGAACGATTGTCACGTTTCCCTTCTACGGCAGAGTACTTCTTGCCAGGTGGTGAACCGTTGCAGCAAGGGCACCGGCTGATGAACCCCGACTATGCTGAAACGCTGCGGGTGCTGGCCGCAGATGGGGCAGCAGGGTTCTATGGTGGTGATATTGCGGCAGGAATTGTAAACACCGTTCGGACTGCGCCGGGGAACCCGGGTGTTCTGTCGGGCACGGATCTGGCGCTCTATCAGGTGATCGAGCGTGAACCCGTTTGCGCCACATATCGCTCTTACGAGGTTTGCGGCATGGGGCCGCCATCCTCTGGCGCGCTGACCGTTGGGCAAATCCTGGGCATGCTGGACAGCTATGATCTTGCGGCGATGGGGCCGGAAAGTGTCGAAGCCTGGCGGCTGATCGGAGAAGCCTCACGCCTCGCCTTTGCTGATCGGGGGCGTTACATGGCCGACAGCGATTTTGTCCCGATGCCAACCGAAGGTCTGGTTGATCCAGCCTATCTGGCAGAACGTGCCGATCTGCTGAACGCCGAGAGCGCGTTGATCGATGTTGCCCCCGGCAACCCCGCCTTCGATCACGCGTCGAACTGGGCCGACGATGTTTCGCTGGAGCTGCCTTCGACCTCGCATATCTCGATTGTGGACAGCTATGGCAATGTTTTGTCGATGACCACGACCATCGAAAACGGCTTTGGCTCGCGCTTGATGACCAACGGTTTCCTGCTGAATAACGAACTGACGGATTTCTCGTTCAGAACCCATAACAACGGTGTTCCCATCGCCAACCGGTTGGAGCCGGGCAAGCGTCCGCGCTCGTCCATGAGCCCCACAATCGTGATGCAGGACGGTGCCCCGGTTTTGGCCATCGGATCACCCGGAGGCAGCCGGATTATCGGCTATGTGGCCAAATCGATCATTGCCTGGGCTGATTGGGGAATGGACGTACAACAGGCGGTGTCCCTGCCGCATCTGGTCAACCGGTTCGGCACTTATGATGTGGAATTGGGCACTGTAGCCGAGGGATATGTGGACGCCTTGACTACATTGGGATTCGAAGTGAACCCGCGTGACCTGACCTCGGGCTTACATGCCATTGAAATTCGCGACGGGTTAAGCGGCGGTGCGGACCCTCGGCGCGAAGGCATCGCGCTGGGCGAATAAGCTAGGGGCTTGTGCGGATCATTCAGGCCTTTTAGTCATGACTAAAAGGCCTGAATGCCGTTTGATGAACAGGGGTTGGATATGGTGCAGGCGACAGCTTTGCCGCGCAACGAAGCTGGTATTGAAACCGCAGTTGGAATTCTGAAACAACGATTTGGCGACCGGCTGCAAACCGGGGCCGCGATCCGCGAACAGCATGGTCACACCACGACCTGGATCCTCAATCAGAGCCCAGATGCGGTGGTCTTTCCCACCTCAACGGCTGAAGTATCCGAAATCGTCACGATTTGCGCGACGCATAAAGTGCCCGTGATCCCCTTCGGCACCGGCACCTCGCTGGAAGGTCACGTCAATGCGCCTGCGGGTGGAGTTTGCGTCGACCTAATGCAGATGAACAAGGTGATCGCCGTTAATGCCGGGGATCTGGATTGCGTTGTTCAGCCGGGCGTAACCCGTGAGGACCTGAATACCCATCTGCGTGATCAGGGCTTGTTTTTCCCAATAGATCCGGGGGCCAATGCCTCGCTTGGAGGTATGGCCGCAACGCGCGCTTCGGGCACAAATGCGGTGCGCTATGGCACGATGCGGGACAATGTGCTGAGCCTTGAGGCGGTTATGCCTGACGGGCAGGTGATCCGAACCGGCAATCGCGCCAAAAAATCATCCGCAGGCTATGATCTGGCTCGATTGCTGATCGGGGCGGAAGGGACGTTGGGCGTTATCACCGAACTCACCCTGCGCCTGCACGGCATCCCCGAGGCGATCAGCTCGGCCCGCTGTTCCTTTCCAAGCGTTGATGCTGCGTGTCAGGCCGTAATGATGACCATCCAGTACGGCATCCCGGTTGCGCGTATTGAATTGCTGGACGAGATGTCCGTGCGCGCAGCCAACGCCTATTCCGGCCTGACCCTGCCTGAAACACCCCTGTTGTTGCTCGAATTCCATGGCTCAGAAAACGGGGCTGCCGAACAGGCGGCGACCTTCGGTGACATCGCAGGCGAATTTGGTGGTGTGGACTTTGCGGCAACGTCCACCACCGAAGAACGCAACAAGCTATGGCAAGCGCGACATGATATGTACTGGGCCTGCTTGCAGTTGCGCCCTGGCGCACAAGGCATATCAACGGATGTTTGCGTTCCGATCTCTCGGCTGGCCGAGGCGGTTGGCGCAGCACAGGACAAGGCGGCAGAACTTGGTCTGATCGCACCGATTGTTGGTCATGTTGGTGATGGGAACTTCCACACCCTTCCTTTGATCGACATAGACAGTCAGGCCGAAGTTGCCAATGCTGATCAATTTGTCAGTTGGCTGAACGATCTGGCGATTTCGATGGACGGCACCTGCACCGGCGAACACGGGATCGGGCAGGGCAAACGCCCCTTTCTGGTCAAGGAGCTTGGGGCGGCAACGCAGTACATGTCGGCGATCAAGGCTGCGCTGGACCCAGACGACATCATGAACCCTGGAAAGATTGTTCCGGGCCAGTAAGTGGATTGACGCCTGGTTGGTGGCCCAGCCCTAGGGACGGATCGCCGTTTTTCGACCTCGAACTGATCTGCGGGTCGTTTTTTTCTTATCACCGGTCGGATGAATGTCGCGCTGCCCCCCTGAACTGCGCCATATGGTGTCAACTGAATTCAAGGGGAGACGCCCGGTTATGAAAACCCAAGTCAAAGCACTGGTTGTTGGCGGCGGCGCCGTTGGGACCTCGATTGCCTATCATCTGGCCAAGGCGGGCTGGGACGATGTGATGTTGATTGAACGGGATGAGCTGACCTCGGGCTCGACTTGGCACGCTGCTGGCCTGCTGCCACTGTTCAACATGTCCTATGCGACGACCCACATCCACAAATACTCGGTCGATTTCTACAAGACGCTTGAGGAAGAGACCGGCCTGAACGCCGGCTTCGCCGTGGTTGGCAACCTCCGCATGGCGCAGACGCAGGAGCGTATGGATGAATACATGCTCTATGCCTCGACCGCCGAGACCTGCGATGTCGCCTATGAATGGCTGACGCCCGAGCAGATCAAGGAACGCTGGCCGCTGATCGAGACCAGCGACCTGAAGGGCGCGATTTATCACACTGAAGATGGCTATATTAACCCCGCCGACGTGACTCAGGCCATGGCCAAGGGGGCCCGTCAGCGCGGCGTGGACATCGTGCGCAAGATGCAGGCCGATGCCTTCCACTGGAACGGCTCCCATTGGGAAGTCACCTGCACCAAGATGGTCGAAAAGGGCGGTAACCTCATTCCTTCGGACGAGCAGGTGGTTATCACCGCTGAGCATGTCGTGACCGCATCGGGCAACCACGCGCAGCGCACCGCCAAGATGCTGGGCATCAAGATGCCCGCGATCCCGGTCGAGCACACTTTCATCGTCATGGACAAAGACCCTGAGCTGGTCAAATGGCGCGAAGCGGGCAACCCTGAACACCCTGTTGTCCGTGACGCAGACAATGAATCCTACGCCCGCGAGGAACGTGGCGGCTGGATTCTGGGTATCTACGAACATGGCGCCCCTGCGCAGTTCGAACACGGCGTGCCGGACAGCTTCCGCGCCGACCTGTTCCCGCTGGATCTGGACCGGATCGCGGATCAGTACATGGCGATGGCTGAACGCGTGCCCTCCTGCGCTGAATCCGGCCTGAAAGATGATTTCAACGGCCCGATCTGCTATACGCCTGATGGCAATCCGCTGGTTGGTCCGGCTCCGGGCCTGCGCAACATGTGGCTGGCCGAGGGTTTCTCGTTCGGGATCACCGCCGCTGGCGGCACCGGTTACTATCTGGCGCAGATGATGGTCGATGGCGAAGCCGAGATCGACATGGCCTCGCTGGACCCCAAGCGTTACTCGTCCAACTGGATGACCACCGAATTTGCGGCGCGCAAGAACGAAGAGTGCTATGAGCACGTCTACATCCTGCACCACCCGGATGAAGAGCGTGAAGCGTGCCGTCCGCTGCGGACTGTTCCGGCCTATGACCGCCAGAAAGCCCGCGGTGCGCAGTTCGGTTGGGTCAACGGCTGGGAACGCCCCAACTATTTCGGCCCATTGGACGCTCCGGACAATTTCGACAAGGAAAGCCGCTCTTTCCGCCGTGGTGGCTGGTGGCAATATGCTGTCGAAGAGGCCAAAGCGATCCGCGAAGGCGTTGGTCTGATCGACGCATCGGCCTTCACCAAACATGTCGTTAAAGGCCCCGGTGCCACCCAGTTCCTGGATTGGTTCACCTGCAACAAGTCGCCCAAGGTCGGACGCATCAACCTGACCTACGCGCTGACGTCGCACGGCACCACCCGCACCGAATACACCATCGTCCGCAACGGCGAGAACAACTACTACATCGTCTCTGCCGGTGCCTGGACCGAATACGACGCCGACTATCTGCGCAAGGCCGCCGAGGACAAGATGGAGGAGTTCGGCTACATCGAAATCCAGGACGTGACCACCCAGTGGGGCGTCTTCGCCATCGCCGGACCCAAGTCGCGTGATGTTCTGAAAGAAGTCATCAAAGACGCCGATCCGGAAACCGCGCTGTCCAACAAACGCTTCCCGTGGCTGTCGGCCCGTCAGATCGAACTGGGCATGTGCCCGGTCAACGCGATCCGCGTGGCCTATACCGGTGAACTGGGTTGGGAACTGCACCACCCGATCGAGATGCAGAACTACCTGTTCGACCTGCTGGAAAAGGCCGGTGAGAAGCACGGTATGAAGCTGGTTGGCGCCCGCGCCCAGAACTGGCTGCGGCAGGAGAAATCCTATCGCGCCTTCGGCACCGAACTGGGCCGCGACGCGACCCCGCTGGAAGCTGATCTGCCGCGCTTTGTTGATCTGTCGAAAGACTTCCACGGCAAAGCCAAGCTGGAAGAGACCGGCGTACGCGTGAAATGCTGCACCCTGCTGATCGACGGACCGGACGATGCCGATCCATGGGGCCGCGAGGCGCTGTACACCCCGGAAGGTGAGCGTGTGGGGCGTCTGACTTCGGGCGGGTATTCGGTTGCGTTCGAGAAATCCATCGGCATGGGCTATGTGAAGCCCGAGCTGGCGGTTGAAGGTACCAAGCTGCAGGTCAAAATGCAGGACAAGCTGTGGGATGCGATTGTAACCTGCGACAGTCCTTATGATCCGAAGAACGAAACCATCCGCAAGGACGGCTGAACGGCCCAAGAAGAGTGGGGCGCCTTCAGCGCCCCGCCGGAGGCAAGACTGCGTATGCGGGCTTTCAGGGCGATCTACTAGATCATTCAGCCTGCTTTTGAGCGACAAAGGCCAGGTTATTGGCGGGCATTTCTGTTACTTCGATCAGGTTCAGATCATTAGCTGCGAGCAAGCGTTTTATATCTGCGTCGCTTTTATACCCAACCTCGGGGTCCTGCTGAACAAGCGCTTCATGAAACCGCTTGTCTCCATCGCTTGTCAGCATGCCATCCCGCATAAAGGGGCCGTAGAGAATAAACCTGCCGTTTGATGAGAGCGTCTTGGCTGTCTCAGAGACAAGCGTCACGGTTTCTTCCCAACTGATCAGATGCAGCAGGTTGATCAAAACGATCAGGTCTTTTGGCCTAAATTGCCGATGCCATCCGGAGGTGGTCGCGTCCAAATGTTGGGCGGGCTGAATGTTCGGTTGATCACTGGCATAGGCATCTATGCTCTGCCGCCGATCCGCGTCGATCTCTGTCGGGTGCCAGGACAGCTGAGGTAGCTTCTGCGCAAACGCGCAGACATGCTGACCCGTGCCGCTGGCGATCTCCATGGCCCGGCCTTGTGGCGGTGCCCAACGCGAAACCAGCTCACATAGGACGGCAGCGTTGCGGCTGGCAGCGGGCGCAACCAGCTTGCCATCGGTTGATGGCGCGGCGACGCTGGCATTTGGGGGTGGTGTACGTTTGCTCATTTTCGCAGCCGATCCGGTGTTAGCATATCGATAGTCGACTGCTCGAACGCGGGTCTGTTTCCAACGACAAGGTCGGCCACAAACTCAGACGCGCCTGGCGCGCTTTGGAATCCATATCCGCCTTGCCCGGCACACCAGATAAAAGACCTGTCCTGCGGATCAGGACCCAGCACCAATGTTCCATCTGGTGAAAAACTACGCAGCCCTGCCCAGTTTGTTTCAACCCGCGTCACGGGTTCGCTGACCATCTCTTCATAGCGTGCCAACCCCTCGGCCAGCACCATATCGTCGGCATAGGCATCATGCGGGGCAACCAGGTCGGCATCAGCCGGAGATACAAGCAACTTACCCGCATCCGGTTTGGCATACCAAGTCTCACCAGCACCAATCATCATTGGCCAATCTGAAACATCATGCCCGCCCGGCGCCGGTATGCGCGCCATTGACCGGCGGCGGGGTTGCAGGCCGATTGGCGCTATCCCGGCCAGTTGTGCGACCTCGTCCGCCCAGGCACCGGCCGCGTTGATCACGTGTCGTGCTTCAAAAACATCCCGCGCTTCGACCTGCCAGTTGTTGGCTTTGGTGATCGCAGTCACCGAGGATTTAGTGTGAACAACCCCGCCATTCTTGCGAATGACCCGCGCAAAATCCTGCAGGAGGCGGTCGGTGTCGATGTCAAAGGCGTCGTGGCTGATCCCGGCGTAGCCCAGCCTCTTGGGATGCAGGATCTGGATCAGGCTGCGCGCATGGTCAACCGATATCGCTTGCATATCCAGACTGTTGAGGTCTGCCTTAAACAAATCTTCTTGATCTGTGCGCGCAACCAGCATCAAACCGCGTTTTTGCAGATAGCCGCCATCCTGAAGAAACTGACTGCCTGCCTGATTTAACGCGACCACTGATCGGGGGCCGTAATTTTCCTCGAACAAAGCTGCAGATCGACCTGAGGCGTGATAGCCCAGCCCATCTTCGGCTTCGAGCACGGTAACCGATCCATGCGCGGACAGTCTTGCACCAGCGCTCAGCCCGGCGATCCCGCCGCCGATGACGAGGAAATCAATCATGCTCTGTTTTCTAACAAAAGCGGGATCATTGCGGGCTTGGGGGAATTCATGGGCGCTCCTTAAGTTCCAACGCGTCTTGTTGTCAGTTCCATGGACTATAAGCAGCCTTGAATTTGTGCTTCAACCCGGTCAAAGAAGTATCAAAATGAAAAGGAGGGTACAGTGACTGCAGCGGATCTTCATCCAATGGCCACAGGACATATCCCCCGATATGTCGTCGCAGCTGACGGGAGCGACTATCTGTTCTCTGCTATGGTCGTGTTCTTTGTGATCATCGTGGTGCTGATTGGCGTGGGGTATCTGACTCTGCATTCGGTTCCGGAAAAAATGGCGCATGAAAACAACCACCCTCAGTTCCAGTTGGTTGGTATTCTGGCGCTGCTTGCCTTGTTCACACATAATGGATTGTTCTGGATTGCGGCCATTTTGGTTGCAGGGTTCCAGTTCCCGGATTTTGCAACGCCGATGAAGAATATCGCAGATGCCATCCGATCTTTGGGGCGGTCACAAGTGCCGGACGCTGTGCCCGAAGCTGTGCAAGCCGAAGCACCCGTTGCAGAAACTAGCGAAACGCGGGAGCAGTAGGCAATGATCGAAACAATGCTCTGCGCCCTGATCACGGTGCTGCCCGATTATCTGTTCCGCCGCTTTGTGCAAGGCAAACGCATCGGGCATGAAATCACCCTGTTCACAATGTGGTACGAATTGCGCTGGGGCTTGACCACCTGCGCCATCCTGGCCCTGACGGTGATTACCACGCTGTTCTACTTTCATCCGGCCAGTTCCAGTGCCGCATCCTACTTCCGGACGGTTACCATCCTGCCGCAACTGGGCGGTCGTGTGGCAGAAGTTTACGTGCGCAACAACGAACAGGTGATCGCTGGTCAACCGATTTTCCGGATCGAGGATTTCACTCAGCAAGCGCAGGTTCAGTCGGCGCACGCGCAAGTGGCTCAGGTCCAGGCCTCACTGAAAGTGGCAGAAACTGATCTGGCAGAAGCCGATGCAGGTATTGCCGGGGCCCGCGCGGCGCTGGCGCAATCGCTGGAAGACCTTGAGCGCAACACCACGCTGCGTGACGAGGGCTCTAGCGCGGTTCGATTGGCCGAGATTGAGCGGTTAGAAAATCTCGTGGCCGAGCGCGAAGCGCAGGTAACGGCAGCCCAGTCCAAGCGGGCAGCGGTTGTTCAACAAATCGAAGAATTGATCCCGGCCCAACTTGCCAGCGCAAATGCGCAACTCGATGCCGCGATGACGGAACTGGACAAGACTGTGATCAATGCCGGTGTGACCGGACGTGTAGAACAGTTTGGGTTGCAGGTGGGGGATTATGTCAGTCCACTGTTGCGACCCGCAGGTATTCTCGTGCCGTCCCATTCCGGGCATGATCGGTTTCAGGCGGCGTTCAATCAGCTATCTGCACAGGTCATCAAACCCGGCATGATCGGAGAGCTGGGATGCATGACCAAGCCCTTCACCGTGATCCCAATGGTTGTGGTTGAGGTTCAGGACGTCATCCCCTCGGGTCAGATCAGACCGTCGGACGAGCTGCGCGATGTGCAGAACAACAAGGTTCCGGGGTCCATTCTGGTTTATATGGAGCCGCTTTACAAAGGCATGGCCGACGACATTCCGCCGGGCAGCAACTGTCTGGCGAATGTCTATACTGACAATCATGAAAGGCTTGAACACGAAGACCTCGGGTTCTGGGAAGGCGCTTTTCTTCATGTTGTTGACACCATAGGTGTGGTACACGCGGCGGGGCTGCGCCTGCGATTGATCCTAATGCCGGTCAACACCCTGGTTCTAACTGGCCACTAGGCCTGAACCGGCCCCGGTCGTTCTCCGGGGCAGACCCGTATCTGACCCTTAGGAGGAGGCGATTCTATGGTTGGTATGCGCGACGCAGAAATCTGGCCCTCAAATGTCCACTTCGCATTTGGCGCGCCCAGACGCATGTCCTAACCCGCGAAAACCGTGAGAGGGCATTGTGTAGTGGTAAGACCTCAGCCTTCCAAGCAATGATGATCAATTTCACTGAGTATCGTGTAGTTGCTATATCTTTCATTTAGTTCAATAACATGTTGCATCACGTATCATGTGGTAACAGCTCGTATCTTACCATTTCCGACAAAAAGCCGATAAAATGCCAAAGCTCACAGAGACGTTCGCGCGCAAGGTTCCGCAGACAAAACAGGGTACCGCCAAGCACTGGGATGGCGAGATAAAGGGGCTAGTTCTCTTCGTCGGGAAACAGTCAAAGACCTGGTACTTTCAGAAAGATGTTGGGGGTCAGACGCGGCGGGTGTTGATCGGGCGCTACCCGATGATTTCCGCAGATACTGCACGCCAGACAGCACTGGGATATGCGCTGGACTGGGGCAGGGGGGCCGGTAAGCGTATTCAGATCGGAGCGCCGACGCTTGAGACAGCCATGGAAACCTATCTGGCCCGTCCCAAGCTTCGGTCTGAGGTCCACCGGTCAGGTGTGCGCCAGCAGTTTGAGCTGCATTTAAAAGATTGGCTGCGCCTACCGCTGGATGAGATCACCAAGTCGATGGTGGTAGAGCGTCACAGATCCATGGCAGCAACGCCATCTTCGGCAAATCATACGCTGAAATACTTTCGGACCGTCTGGAACCATGCGCGTCGTATTCACGATTTGCCGGAAAGCCCGACGATGGCCATCGAATGGTATGAAGAAAAGCCAGAAGGGGCGATCATCGAAGATCTACGCCTCTGGCGTCAAACAGTGGACGATCTTTACAACCCCATTCACAAAGTCTTCTACGAGCTGCTTTTGTTCACAGGCTTTCGCAAGACCGAGGCGTTGACGTTGGAATGGAAGCAGATCCAAGAAGATCACATCCATTTGCCGATAACCAAGAATGGACGCAGCTTTGATCTTCCCATCTCACAGGTGCATCACGAGATACTGGCTCCCGTGCGAGGCCTGCATCGGCAATGGGTGTTTCCGTCACCCAAATCACCTACGGGTTATCTGAAGGGACCTGAGCGTATGCAATGGTCCAGCCACGCCCATCGTCGAACCTTTGCAACAGTCGCAATGGAGGCCGGGATACTCGAAGAGATTGTTGGCCGTTTGCTGAACCACACACCACTTTCGATCACCGGACAGCGCTATGTGAAACCATCCCTCGACGCGCTCAGACCCGCAATGGAAACTGTGTGCGACGAGCTGAGCGTTCGCAGCGAGCGTGATCGGACAGCTATTTGATTGCCAAGGGGAGGTCACTTCCGTGTCACAGGGTAGAAAGATCGACCCAATGAAACCGTTGCGAGCGGACCTGGACGGGAAGCCAAATCGCAAACGAGGCCCGTTTGATAAGATCTTACGGGACTATGCAGCATGTGCGTTGGATAATCCGAAGATCGATCTTGCGGTCTTTCAAGACGTCATACGCAGGATCTGTCCGAATGGGCGTTTGGCGTCAGCGTTGGATGACCAGAGCTTGCAGTGGCATAGAGGTCTTGCCTCTCTGTGTCGCCCTGAGATTGAAGGCCAAGTTGGTGCAGCAGCAAAGCTCCACCAGGAGCACACTCAGCGGCTGTTTCTCAAATGGCGCGAGAAGGACTGCAGCTTCGAAGGCCGATACGACTCGCCTCCCGAACCCGGAAGCAAACGGCCAGCAAATCGCGGTGCGCATTTATGCCCGGGTCTGCCTATCCCATATCGAGAGTTCTTGAGCGAGGCCTATCTCTCGCAAGTCCTGCGGCCTTATGCGAGCGCAGAGTACGAATGTCGCCAGATATTTTGGAGCCATTTGCAGGACGGGCACGCGCATGGTCATTGGATTGGGTTTATGCCAACAGATGTTGGCGTATATCTTCCGATGATGCCCGGCACGGGGTTTGGAGCTGGAGGTCACTATGAAATCGACAGGGCGACCTATCTTCACAGCTTCGAAAAAGCAGAAAGTGAGCTCGGACGAGAAAACTACCCACATTCTGATCCATATCCGGGCCAGGGCACCTGGATGTTCATCGGCGCTGAGCAGGTACCGAGTGTCACTGAAAGCGCCAATAGCGGGTCTCGGGATATCAATCAGGCAAAGACTGAGATGGGTGTTTTGCTGTCGAACAACAACAATCTACCTTACAAGCGCGAGCGTGGGTTCGGGCGTGCCGATGAGAAATTTATTCTAATTGGCGTCGAACTTTGTCTTTCTGATCTAGCGCTTTCGATGAATCGAGCGGCTGAGAAGGTGGCGGCAAAACACGACAATGAGATCAAAGGGCATAGCTCCGAGGCCAAGGTTGTGCGTTTGAGAAAAGGAATCTCTTCTGCACTGAAACAGAAAGGTAAATGGGCGAAAAACGAAGAGCTGTCCAAACTGCTCCAAAAGTATCCAAACCAATCCAATGCGCCGTAAGCTGGGTTGTGTGATGCTCCAGGCAATGGGATCGCTATTGGAGCAGTTACATGAAACCTTATGATGAAAGACTTCTGTCGAGAGCAGAAGTTGAAGAGCGTTTTGGGATATCTAAACGATTTTTGGAGCTGAGTGCGCTTCGGGGTAGTGGGCCGCGTTTTGTGCGTGTTGGCCGCCTGGTCCGATACAAGCTCGCGGACATCCATTCCTGGATTGAAGAGAACAGGGTGTAGGTGGGTGCAGATGGAAAAGCCCAAGAATACCCCTGCGTTTGGCAAGTTGCGATTCGAATGGAAAAGGCGGGTCAATGAAGATGCAAACCTGTCGCGTGGTGCAAAGCAAATGGCCACCTGTTTGTGTGATAGCTTTGTGAACAAGGAAACGGGGCGCTGTTGGCCGAAGAATGCAACACTCGCAAAGCGCCTGGGCGTCGATAAGAGAACCGTGCAGCGATACATCAAGATGCTGGAACAGGCAGGGTATCTACGCCGGGTCAAAGTTCGGAATGCCGACCGGGCGCACCAGATCTGCCTACCCGACCTAAAGGGTGACAACAGGGGTGACAGCCTATCACCCCGAGAGGTGACATTGCTGTCGCGCAAGGGTGACATGGCTGTCACCCCCTATAAGAACCAAGGAAAGAACATAAAAGACAGCAGCCTGGTTGATCGGTCGATGTCATGCCACCTGATTTCCGATCTTGAGAGCGGTGCTCTGGCGAGTTGGAGGCTCTGGTTCGAAAACCACTGGCCGGGTGACGACGTCGAGCTTCTGCAATTGCTGAGAAGAGCTGGGAACTACCTATTGCCTTCGCGCTTTCCGAAAGACGAAGACACAGCTCGCTACCTCGCATTCTTCGAATGGGTCACGGCGACGAATGGTCAAGAGCTCGGCTAGGACAGGTTACACAGTTTCATCGCCTTTCTGTGCTGAAACCGAGAGGGGGGAGTGTCAAAAGTTGCGAGCTTTAAGCCAAGGGACCGGCGGGGGTAACCAGATTTTTTCGCGCGAAAGTTATAGGGGGGGTGTCGAAGGAAAGGGCGGGAAGCGGAAGTTCGCTGCGGGTGCGAGATGGAAAAACGCTCCAATGTGTAGCGGACATTCAACGTGGATGGGATCGAGTTTAAGCAGATGCACAATATCTGGATGGAAGGTAGGCGGCTAAGCGCGCTTACTACTCGGATCCGAAGCGGCGAGCACCGAGAAATGGTAGTAAAGAACACGAAGCTAGATAAATCAGATGCGAACGGTTTCTGGGCCAGGGCGAGTTGTAATTGCTTGGGCAGTTATTGTCCGAGGTGGAGCTAGCCGGCACGGATACACCCTATTTTGGCGCGGCATTAACCGCGCAACGCCGCACTAATTGCGCCGACGATATCCCCGGCACATTGGCCTTCGCGCAGGTCTACCATTTCTCTCAGTCCGACCAAAACTACTACGTTCACTTGCCCACAGCCACAACAGGGGTAGAAACTGGAGTTAAATGCGCAACACGATGTAGTTCAAGAAGGCAGTGATCCAAACGCCTTTTTGGTTCCGGTTGGTTTAGATCCCGTCGCGTTAGTCCGTCTTGGTGAAGACCTCTGCAGCTGAAACGCGGGTCTAACTACCAGACCATGTCGGATTCAATTGGTGCAGTTGGGGGCTCCGGCGGGCGCGATTAGTTTTACCTCGCATACGGCGGCGTGTGGTTGAGAAACCAGAATGTAGCGTGCGCCAGTGCATGGTCGCTTCCTGAGTCTTTGCTCCGAACCGTGCCTTGCCAATTGAGGCCATGCCCTCGAGAACGACCGAGAAACTTTGTTCAGAAGTACCGGGATAGTATTTCGTCCATGCGGCAAAAGAAGTCGTCAGAGCCGTCAAATCACGTCGCGAGATGGCATTGAGACACATATGCGCGGCGTACCATTCGGTTTGGATAGCGCGCGCTCTCATTGTTGCCAGAAGCGATACCATTCGCGCTGAAAAAGTCCGGATCGCTACGGCAACGAATGCGACCGATCCCAACATAAGCCAAAACACTTTGTGCAATTGCCATGCATTTCCGTCTTGCGCATTGTCAGAAGCTGCGCCGAGAATAGACACGTCAAGTGTCGGTAAGATCGCGGTTTCCAGCTGTTCGGTCTCGATGTTGAACCAATCAAGTGTCACTTCCGGCAATACGGCGGCCCCTTCGTACTGAGCGACATACGAGGTTGTTTCCGTGCGCGTCCCTCGCAGCAGACCCCGGTCTTCTTTCTCGTCGATTTGGGGATCTTTTGGATAGGCGCGCAGGCTGTCCCCTTCGGGTGCAGGAGATAGGCGAGGGATCATGATGGGCGAGGTGCCAGTGATCTTTGCTGTAATGGTCCTAGTCAGAGCCCCTCCAACAGCCATACTGGGATCTCCATCAATCTGTTGCTGGAGTTCGAACCCGCTGGCGATGATCAGTGGATCCAGCCCAGATGCCCCTTCGGGGATGGTGGCATTGAAAGTCAGTTCTGGAAGTGAGCCAGAGAAAGTCACCGGTTCATTTGTGTCCGGGTTGGCATAGGTAACGACTACGTCTTCCGGCGGTAGGGTATAGCTGCCGCCTGCGAGCGGGTAGAGGCGATAGCTGCGGCGCACCCCCGACCAGGTTTCACCATCGATTTTTTCGCTGATCGGCCCCGAGGAACGCTCGGGCTGACGGACCAGAAGTGACGGAATTTCGACAGCCGGAAAGATCGGCGGTTCGGGCATCCATGTTGGCACAAGGATTGAAATGCGTAGCAGCAGCGGCTGACCGACGATTGTACTGTCGTTTTCCAACTCGGCCGTAACGCGCGGGTCTTGCGCCATGGCGATGCTGGCACCAATGCACAGGAACGATATCGCGATCAGAGTACGGATCATGTGCCCTTCTCGCTATTGTCGTAGAGGAACCGACTGCGCAGGAAATCCCCCATATCGGTGTCGATGCTGTCGATCCATTGGTCGGGAGACAGCGCCCTTGCCTTGTCCCTAGGTGCATCGACCTGCGTGGTAACTCCACGCTGAGCTTCGTTGTCGAATGTCATGTCATCTGCCCCGATGCCACTTTCCTCGCCAGTGTCGGATTGCTCACGAGTGGTTTCGACCTGTTCGACAATGGCCCAAGCGATTTCGGCGTTTTTGGCAGCAGCAGGAAAATCTGGCTGGCGGTCCAAAGCGGCTTCAAAGGCCTGCGCACCTGCGCGGTATTCGCGGTTGCCGATCCGTGCCAGACCTTCGGAAAAGGCTGCCTCGGCACTGTCCAACCCGCTGAATGACTCGGCAGCTTCCTCGTAGCGACCGGCGCTTAGCAATGCGTGACCTTTCCACATCGGGTCGGTGAACAGATCGGCAGCTTGCGCAAACTCCTTGTTTCGAAAGGCAATCTGCCCTTGTTGATCAGGTGTCAGAAACCAATCCTTCCATCCATCGGCATTTGCACTACCCGGCATTTGAAGTGTGAAGACAACGGCAAGTGCAGTGCTCCAGCGCATGGTCCAACCGCGGCGGAACCACAGCAAAGCAATGAGTGCAGCAGGCCATAGCAGCACCCAGCCGCGATCGTCCCATTCCAAACGCTCATCGTTCAGCTGTGCCGCTTGTTGCACCGAGGTTAACTGCCGTTCGATCTCTGCGATATCCCGGTCATCGGCAGTTAATCCAACAGCCGAAACGTCTGCGAGCCCGGTGATCTGGGCGGGGATTTGCCCGGAAGGCACGGCAACCAACATCGACACAGGCGGCTGTTCAGGGTCGTTATTCATGAACGCTGCAACCGTTGCCGGATCAAGGTCATCCAGCACAAAGAGGATCGCACCGGGCGTTTCTGCAGCCTTCAGTATTTCGCGCGCTAAATCCAATGCGGCAGCGGCATCATCCCCTTCAACCGGCATCACCTTGGGGTCCAGCCCTTGCAATAGCGGGCGCAGTATATCTGGGTCTTCGGTTAGCGGTGCGACCCGATGCGCGGTGCCTGCATAGGCCACAAGCGCAGTACGCGCGCCAGCCCGCGCAGCGATCAGATCCAAAATCTTGAACCTCGCTCGGTCTAGCCGAGTGGGTTCCAGATCGGTATCCTCCATCGAAGACGTTACCTCCAGCGCTACCACAAGAGGTGCGGTTTCCGCGACTAGCGGGTTGGGGGTGCGGTTCCATGACGGACCAGCTGCGGAGAGTACCAGTAGACTCAAACAAAGCATGACGCTGTCAATTGGTTCAATACGCCGCTGGGCGTTTGAACCGACCTGCAGAGCCTTTGCCAGATGCGGGGCGATATGCCGGGTGTCATGTCTGTGCTGTCCGGGTTGTCGCCTTGTAATGTACCAAAGCAGCACAATCGCAGGTAAAAGCAACAACCAGAGGGGACGAAGGAAGTGGAAAGCATCAAAAAAACTGGTCATGCCCGCCTCCAAGTCCGTGAAGCGAGCAGAGCAACAAGCGTTGCTATCCCCAGCAAGGCGGCGAGCAGGCTGGCCACCCAAACGAGCGAATAGGTCGGCCGATAACTGGTTTCTTCGACGATCCGAGGTGCCATGGCGTCGATCTGCTCATAGATTTGCGACAAAGCTGAGCTGTCATCGGCATAGAAGAAGGCGCCTCCGGTGCGGGTCGCGACATTTTCCAATGCTGTCAAATCGACCCGATCTTCGCCTGTCCCTTCGGGGTCGCCCACGCCGATGGTTTGGATGACCACGCCTTTGTCAGCGGCAATCTCCGCCGCATTAACTGGCGAGACCCGGCTGTTGGTGTCCGCACCATCGCTGAGCAGGACGATCAGACGCTCATCGACATCGCTGCTGTCGAACATTCGGATTGCCAGACCGATTGCATCTCCGATGGCGGTGTTTGGCCCGGCCATACCCACCTGAGTCTGATCGAGGAATCCGTCAAGGCTTTGCAGATCTTCGGTGAAGGGAGCCTGTACGAAAGCGCGTGTGCCAAAGACAATCAGAGCCATACGGTCGCCATCGCGCTCTGCGATGAAGGTTTTGAGCACATCGCGTACAGCATCCAGCCTTTGCATCCTTTGCCCGTTTGCGCCGATTAAATCCCGTTGATCCATGGAACCCGAGATATCGAGGGCCAGCACAACGTCTCGCGCCGATTTTTCAATCACTATGGGATCGCTCAACCGTTGAGGTTGTGCCAGACCGATCACGATCATTGTCCAGACCAGTAGTGCAGTGATGATCTGAACTCTGCTCCGATGCAGCACTGTTGCACCTTGCTCTGGTGTAGCACCCGCTGCTTCTGTCAACTGCCGGAAAAAGGGGATTCGGATCGCCGTGGCCTCTTCACGGTGTGGCGGGAGAAACCGCCAAACCAGCCAAGGTAGCGGCAAAAGGATCAAGAGCCATGGATACAATAAGTTGATCACTTCAGACCTCTTGCTTCGGCTGCTTGTGCGTCACGATCCAGTCGTGCGCCAAGCGGGTCAGCTCTGGAGAAGCCGGGACCGGGCGGTAGGGAGCTTGCGCAACGATGCGTCCAGGGCCATTCGAAAACCGGTCGTTGTCCATGGTCTGGTCGAGAAAGTATAGCCAGTCTTTGCCAGTCATTCCTGCAACCTCGCCGCGTGGAAATCCGCTCAATGCAGTGCGGCGTAGGATATCGGCGATGCAAGCCGGATCATCCTCTGCTTTGGCCAGCGCGCCCAAGGCTGCACGGCGATAGGCGTTGGCTTGGCGGTGTTTGATGGCCTGCCGGATCAACCATCCGGCCAACAGCGCAAGTGCCATCCCAAGCCAGGCCCACCCAACAGTTTGAGGCATCATCGAGATTGGTGAAGGTTGCGGCGCGGGCTCCAAGAGGTCGATCAACTCGACAAGGTTGAGGCCGTGCAGATCCGGGTTCATGACGCCCCCAACAAACGAGAGATTTGATCCAGCGCAGGGGATTGCGTCGACAACGGCAGGAAGGGCAGTTGGTATTTCTGCGCCCAGCCGCGGATATGCGCCAGTCGGTCCTGTGCAAAGACTTCTATTTGTTTGTGAGTCTCGGCAGTAGAAGTGTCGATCTCTGCCTGCAAGGTACCGTCCGATATAGCGAGGCGTGTATTTGCAGGAATATGCGCAGCCATCGGGTCGGCGATGTTGAACAGCATCACGTCATTGTGCCGGGCGAGGTTGCGGATCAAAGGCTCGGACGCGGCGTCAACACCGTCGAAATCGGAGAATATCAGTATCAGATAATTTGTCTTGGCAATCCGGAGCGCGGAGCGCAACATCCGGTTGAATACGTTGGGCCGAACGACCCGACTTCTGGCCGATAACCGACTGTTGGCGTCAGCGATCGAGGCTAGCATCTGTCGCACGGACAGGGCCGAGCGCACGGGCCGGTGTTCGGCTACAGTGTCGTCCGAGAAGACCAACCCGCCGACCCGATCGCCTTGCGCCAACAAAAGATGCGCAGCAATGGCGGCGGCCTCGGCAGCGATGACGGATTTCATGTAGACTTGGCTACCAAAAAACATCGATATGCGTTGGTCTACCAGCAGCAGCGTTGGGCGGTCGCGTTCTTCGGTATAGACCCGGACATGGGGCGTGCCCGTGCGTGCTGTTACTTTCCAGTCCAGAGTGCGGATATCATCTCCGGGCAGATAGGCGCGCAGTTCTTCGAAATTCAGCCCCCGGCCGCGCAGTTTCGAGGCATGGCGACCGTTCAGAACGGAATTCGCAGGTTGCCGAGGCAGAAAGGTCAGTCGCGAGGCACGTCGTCTGAGCGCGACTAACTGGTGCAGGTCGACATGAATACGGGGATCATGCCCAAGCTCTGTAATCGTTGCCGTTTGCTTCATTGGCATAACATCCTCGGCCGAAGGCCTGTCATCATGGTAGGGCAACCAGTTTGATGATCTCGCCGGTCACATTATCCTGCGACAGACCAGCGCCCTGCGCCTCATAGCTCAATGTGATGCGATGGCGGAATACGTCATGGGCAATGGCTCTGACATCGAGCGGATCGACATAGTCTCGCCCGGCCAGCCAAGCGTGCGCGCGGCTGCATTTGTCCAGGGCGATCGAGGCGCGCGGGCTGGCACCGACCTCGATCCAGCTGGCCAGTTCTCTGCTCAGGGTTGCGGGGGTTCGAGTAGCGTACACCAGATCGGCAAAGTAACGCTCCATCGCATCCGCGACGTGAATGCCGGAGATTTCCGCGCGCGCATCAAAGATGGCCTGCTGCCGAATGGCGGAAGGCTTGGACGCGCTGGATTTTTTGGGCTGATTGGTTGACTGTTCCTCGCCCCGGACCAGTCGGATGACCTCAACCTCGTCCTCAACCGGGGGGTAGGTGATATTCACGTGCATTAGGAACCGGTCCATTTGTGCTTCGGGTAAGGGATAGGTGCCTTCCTGTTCGATAGGGTTCTGCGTAGCCATGACGATAAAAAGGGGTTCCATCGTATGTGTCGTTCCCGACACCGTGACCTGGCGTTCCTCCATCGCCTCCAGCAGGGCGGCCTGCACCTTGGCTGGCGCGCGATTGATTTCATCGGCCAGCACGATATTTGCAAAGATCGGCCCCGGCTCGAACCGGAATTCGGACGTGCTGCTGGCCTGGACGTATACCTCGGTACCGGTGACATCCGATGGCAGTAAATCAGGCGTAAATTGGATGCGGCTGAACTGCGCGTCCAGATTTTTGGCCATCGCTTTGACGGCGCGTGTCTTGGCCAATCCGGGCAACCCTTCGATAAGCAAGTTGCCGTTGGCCAGCAAGCCGATCAGCAAGCGCTCGACCACCTCAGTCTGACCGATGATAGACCGACCCATCCTGGCTTTGAGGTCGAGGATCTGATCATGTGCGGACATGGGAATACTCCGTCATTACCCTGAGCCAATTTTACACTCGAAACAGAAGAAGACGCACTTCCACTCAATCTTTGAGAGCATTCGAAAAACACACTCCTCTGTTTAAAACATTGAATTAAATCCGCTTTCAAACCATCCAGAATATGGCAGGAGTTGAACCCCGAATGCGGCTCAGACTAATTTGAGCAATCCCATAAATCAATTTTTTAACACAAAGCCTCAAATTTACGTGTAAGCTGTAAGGGTTCCCTATTACTCACAAAAAAGGTTTGAAAACATGTTTGCAGCCTTTGAGCCCCGGCGCATCATCCGGCCATTAACAACTTTCACCTGCGCGATTTTTCTGGCCGTTTCCGCCACTGCGCAAGAGCAAAAGCCCAATATTCTTGTCATCTGGGGTGACGATGTTGGCCAGTCCAACATCTCGGCCTACACGATGGGTTTAATGGGGTATCACACGCCGAATATCGACCGAATCGCCGATGATGGCATGATCTTTACCGACTATTACGGCGAGCAATCCTGCACGGCTGGACGGTCTTCATACATCATGGGGCAGTCGGTGTTTCGGACCGGTTTGTCCAAAGTGGGCCTGCCGGGCGCCGATCTCGGGATGCAAGAGGAAGACCCGACAATCGCGGGGCTGCTCAAAGCCGAAGGCTATGTTACTGGTCAGTTCGGCAAAAATCATCTGGGCGACAAGGATGAGCATCTGCCGTCCAACCATGGTTTCGATGAGTTTTTTGGCAATCTTTACCATCTGAACGCCGAAGAAGAGCCCGAAAACGAAGACTATCCCGGCGATCAGGTACTGGCTGATGGCCGCACTTTCCGCGAAGCCTATGGCCCGCGTGGCGTGATCAAATCCAAGGCCGATGGCACGATCGAGGATACGGGCCCGCTAACCAAGAAACGCATGGAAACAGTCGATGACGAAACTGTTGCCGCGGCTATCGACTTCATCAAGCGCTCGCATGAGCAGGGGCAACCATTCTATGTCTGGTGGAATGGTACGCGGATGCACTTCCGCACTCATGTGGCTGATGACCGGCGTAACCCGGGCAACGACGAATATACCGACGGGATGCTGGAACATGACATGCATGTTGGTCAACTGCTGGACCTGCTGGATGAGTTGGGTATCGCCGACAATACCATCGTTCACTATTCAACCGACAATGGCCCGCATATGAACACTTGGCCGGATGCCGCGATGACTCCGTTCTGGGGTGAAAAGAACACCAACTGGGAAGGTGGCTGGCGGGTGCCCTCGATGGTGCGCTGGCCTGGTTTGATTGAGCCTGGCTCAGTCTCGAACGAAATTATGCACCATATGGACTGGCTGCCGACTTATCTGGCCGCTGCGGGTCGTGACAATATCAAGGAGGAGCTGATTCAGGGCGGTGTTCAAGCCATCGGACGTGAATACAAGGTGCATCTGGATGGTTATAACTTCCTGCCCTATTTCAAGGGCGAGGTGGAAGAGGGACCGCGCAAAGAGATTTTCTACTTCTCGGATGACGGTGATCTAACGGCGCTGCGGTACGACGACTGGAAGCTCATTTTCCTTGAGCAGAAAGCATGGGGCACTCTGCGCGCCTGGATGGAACCATGGACCGAGCTGCGCATCCCCCTGATCATCAATCTGCGCCGTGACCCCTATGAGCGCGCCTACCGGACTTCGAACACCTATTATGACTGGTTGCTTAATAGGGCCTATTTCCTTGTCCCAGCACAGCAATATGTGGGCAATTTCCTGGCGACATTCCAGGAATTCCCACCACGCCAGAAAGCCGCCAGCTTCAATCTGGAACAGGTGATGGAAAAGATGACCGCGCCTGTGGGCGATTGATCCTAAATAATGAACCGATCCGGGCCGCCACAATCGTGGCGGCCTGTCTTCTTTGACCCTGCTAAGGTGCCAATTCATGCTCAGGTATTTTCTATTCCTTTCGCTGTTTTCCATCACTTCGGTTGTATTTGCAGACCCTTTGCCATCCTGGAATGAAACAGACAGCAAGGCGCGGATCATCTCGTTTGTTGAAAGCGTCACCGACCCCAATTCCGATGGTTATGTTACGCCGACCGACCGTATAGCGGTCTTTGACAATGACGGCACGCTATGGGGTGAGCAGCCGGTATATTTCCAACTGATCTATGCGGTCGAAGCGTTTCAGAAGATGGCGCAGGATGACCCTGAAGTGGTCAAGTCTGATGCGCTCAAGGCTGCTGCCGCAGGTGATTACAAGGCTCTGGCTGAGGGTGGCGAAAAAGCCGTGATCGAAGTTCTAGAGGCGACCCATAGTGGTCTGAGTGTAGACGATTTTCAGGCAAGTGTGAGCGACTGGGTTGCCACCGCAACTCACCCGGTTACGAGTCTGCGTTACGACCAGATGACTTACCAGCCGATGGTGGAGTTGTTGCGTTATCTGCGTGACGAAGGGTTCAAGACATATATCGTCTCTGGTGGTGGGATTCATTTCATGCGGGTCTTTGCCGAGGCCGCCTATGGCATCCCGACCGAACAGGTCATCGGCACCTATACCGAAACCACCTATGAGGTGATCGACGGTGTTCCTACCATCATCAAACAACCGGCGATCGGTTTTGTTGACGATAAAGAAGGTAAGCCAATCAATATCGACCGGATCATCGGGAAACGACCGATCATTGCTGGTGGAAACTCGGACGGCGACTATGCGATGATTGAATGGACCACGGCGGGCGACGGACTTCGGCTGGGCCTGATCGTGCATCATACGGATGGTGAACGCGAAGTGGCCTATGCTTGCGACAGCCATATTGGTCGGCTGTGCGATGGGCTGGAAAGCGGTCCTGATCTGGGCTGGCTCATCGTCGATATGGCCAGCGATTGGTCGCGCATCTACACCGGTGTGAAACAGTAGCGGGAAGGATATAAAGATAGCCATTCGTTTATCAGCGCCCCTGATCAGATGGATTGCCATTGCTGGAACAACCGTTCTGGGGCTTCCCACCGGATCATCCGCTCAAGAGCTTGAATATGTAGGCTCTTCGCAATGCACCAAGTGCCATACCGAAGCCGCCGCTGCGTGGAGCGGTTCGCATCACGCGCTGGCATGGAGCGCTCCGGAGCCGAATACGGTGATTGCAGATTTCGATGGCACCTCCTTCAGCCATGATGGCATGAACGTCCGTTTCAGTACCGACGGAGTGCAGTATCGCGCCACCGTCACCGAAAAAGACGGTCTCACAACTGAATACCCGGTGCATTCCGTCGTGGGCATCGCTCCGCTTCAGCAATACCTGTTCGAAACTGAGCCAGGCCGGCTGCAAAGCTTCGACGTGGTCTGGGACGTGGAAAACGAACGCTGGTATCACCTCTATCCCGATCAGGACCTGCCGCCGGATGACGGATTGCATTGGACCGGGCCTTACAAAAACTGGAACGCTCGATGCGCCGAATGTCATGCTACCGGGTTTGAGAAGAACTATGATCCGAACACGCGTACTTACGCATCAACCCACGCTGAAATCGGTGTTGGTTGCGAAGCCTGCCATGGTCCCGGCTCAGCTCATCTCGACTGGGCCAAAGGAAGCGAACTTACCAATAGCAACGGGCAATTGAACACGCTCGGACTGACTATGGATTTCAACGCGGGCGCGGAGGCGACGATCCAGCAATGCGCCACGTGCCATTCTCGTCGTGAGGCGTTTGGAGACGGTAATCCGCTGCCTGGATCATCGTATCACGACAACTACAACCTCGCGCTACTGCGACCTGGTCTTTATCATTCGGACGGCCAAATATTGGACGAAGTCTATGTCTACGGTTCTTTTCAGCAGTCTAAGATGTATGCCAGCGGCGTCAGCTGCACCAATTGTCATAACGCACACTCTGCAACGCTCATCGCCGAAGGAAATGATGTATGCACCCAGTGTCATTCGCCAGCAGGGCGCGAAGAGTTTCCTGGCCTAACACGCGCGCTCTATGACGATCCGGCCCACCACTTTCATCCTATGGGTTCGGAAAGTGCAGAGTGCAAAAGCTGCCATATGCCAGAGCAGATTTACATGGGCGTTGATGGGCGCCGGGATCACGGATTTCGCATCCCACGACCAGATCTTACGGTAGAGACAGGGGCTCCGGATACTTGCACCGATTGCCATACGGATCAAACCTCCGAATGGGCCGCAAAGACCGTAGAGGCTTGGTATCCGCAAAGCGTAAATCGTGATGTACATTTCGCGCAGGTGTTCGCTAAGGCGCGCACCAGTTCGGGTGCGGCTAGCAATGATCTTGCCCAGTTAGCACGCGACACCGCCCAGCCTGCGATTGTTCGTGCAACAGCCTTGTGGTTGTTACAGCAGGACATGGCGGAGGATGTGAGAGATTTGGCTCTTGGACAGTTGGATGATTCCGATCCTATGGTTCGCGCCATTGCGGTGGGCTTGCTAACTGATGCCAACCAAAACGAGCTTTCAAAAATTTTGCCTTTGTTGGAGGATCCGTTCCGGAAAGTCAGGATTGCAGCAGCGCGGGCAATGCTGTCAGCGAATGGATTGCAAATGTCTCGCCAGGAACAAGAGCGATTGCAACAGGCCATGACCGAATGGAGAAGCTCGTTGCTCAACCGCGCAGATTTTCCAGAAACTCACTTGGTTCTGGGTGGGATGGCCTTGTCGATGCGCAACTTAGCTGCCGCACAAATGGCTTTTGAAGAAGTAACTCATCTCGATCCACAACGTGTTGATGCGTGGGTGATGCAGGTACGTCTCGCTGCCGCGACAAGCGATTTAAGTGCTGCAAGGCAGGTACTAGACCGCGCGCTTTTGATCAATCCAGATGACCCTTCGCTTTCTGCACTAGCTTCGGGTCTGCGATGAAAAAGAAGGGTGACGTGTATTGATCAGTTGCAGGATAAGCCTGATCCGTTTTGCGAATTATCGGCTCGATTTCAACTTGATACCTTTGGTGAGGTGATATTACCAAAAAAATCGCGCGGTACATCGATGACCGCTTATGAGATGCTATAATGCAAAGTCCAAACTGTAGTTAACGGCTGCCAAGGGCCGCCCTCGAAGACGGCCCGAATTTACTAGATTTCAATGGCCTCGGCGATTGCTAGCGCGTCCTCAAGTTCGACGCCCAGATATCGGACCGTGCTGTCCATTTTTGTGTGACCGAGCAGTAGCTGAACCGCCCGCAAGTTGCCGGTTTTTTGTAGATCTGGGTCACCTTTGTTCGCCTCATTGAATGCGTGCCATATGCGCTCGCTTCCAGACCGATCGATGTGACCCAATCTCGGACGATCCGTGCATATTGGCGTGTCGAGATATGAAGACGCTCATGGAAGCGACCCGGCCAAAGGTACTCAGAGCCGACCATGAGTTCATCCTCCATCCACTTCTCTACCGAGGTTCTTGTGCCTTCGGACATTTCAAAACGCACCGGTTTGTGCTTTTTGCTTTGCAACACGGAAGCCCGTTCTTTGATCTGGCCAGATGCCATAACGTCGACGACCTTCATCTTCACCAGGTCGCAACCTCTCAGCTTGCTGTCGATCGCCATGTTGAAAAGTGCGAGGTCGCAATGATTTTCTGCCAATTCAAGTCGAACACGGATCGCCCAGACATGCTTTGGCTTCAGCGGCCGTTTCTGGCCAACGATACGTCCTTTGTTCCAGGCTGGACGAAGCGCGCGAATGGCCGGTAAGTTTGGTGTTTCCATGACTGATCCTCCGATCCGCCATGCCCTCCACACCGACAACCCGACGTTGACGAGGTAACATATCACGAGATTGCTGCACCGCCTCCGAGGTTGGCTGTGAGCCCACAGTTACCGATGCTGCACAGAACACAAATGTCGGCAGTGCCTTTTCGTAAAGTTCGCTATCTTTCAAATTTGGGAACGGCCATTGGTTAGAAAATCTTTATGATCGCCCAACGACTTTCAGTTCTCCCAGGCTCTGTTCAAGGCCTACCATCGCGACAGATCACGGGAGGAAACCATGAAATTCTACAAGTCCGGCAACGACACCCTGCCACCAAGCATCGAAAACGCCGCTATGTCACAAGGCGCTCGAACAGACGATGTCAACCGTCGCGAGTTTCTGGCTATGGCAACGACGTTCGGGGCCACAACGGCAACCGCCTATGCCATGCTGGGGATGAATGCGCCCGCTATGGCGTCCGAGACCCCAAAAGCCGGAGGCACGCTTCGGGTTGGCATGGTGGTTCGGGCAGGCAAGGACCCTCGATCCTATGACGACAGTCCACAGGCCAATATCAGCCGTGGCTGGTTGGAATACCTCGTGCGGTACACGCATGATTTCACGTTTGAGCCGATGCTGCTGGAAAGCTGGGAGATTAGCGAAGACGCAAAGACCTACATTCTGAACGTGCGCCCAGGCGTGACGTGGCACAACGGCGATGCGCTGACGGCGGAGCATGTTGCGCACAACATTGCGGGTTGGTGCGACAAGGATGTCGAGGGCAACTCCATGGCCGGGCGTTTCGGGACATTGATCGATCCCGAGACAGGCAAGGCTGCGGAAGGCGCGATTGAGATCGTGGACGACATGACGGTCCGCTTGAACCTGCCCGCACCGGACATCACCCTCATCGCTGGCATGGCCGACTATCCGGCCGCCATCGTGCATCCCAGCGTCGGCAGTGCGGACCCCTTCAAGGCCCCTCTGGGCACAGGCCCCTACACCCTTGAGAGCCATGAGGTTGGCGTGAAAGCGGTGCTGGTCCGAAAAGAAGGACATACATGGTGGAACGAGGGCAACGGGGCCTGGCTGGATCGCATCGAATACATCGACGTCGGCACCGACCCCACGGTCATTGCGTCGCTCTACGAATCCGAGGAGA
The DNA here is from genome assembly GCF_056541325.1 of Ruegeria sp. AH7. Classification (NCBI taxonomy): domain Bacteria; kingdom Pseudomonadati; phylum Pseudomonadota; class Alphaproteobacteria; order Rhodobacterales; family Roseobacteraceae; genus Ruegeria; species Ruegeria sp. AH7. The sequence goes on from NZ_JBQFYF010000007.1 coordinate 32,442, forward strand.
TCGATGCGAATTATGAGAGCAGCGGTGAGTTTGTCGCTCTTCTGACTGGTCTCGGCCTTGAGCAGAACGAGGCTGTCACAGCGGCAACAATCGTTTTGCGGACAAACCAATCCACGGACACAGACCCTGACAACCCATATGCTGACGTGCGTGTTCGCCGCGCCTTGTCCATGGCCGTGGACAACAGCATCCTTCTGGAGCTCGGGGTTAACGGTCTGGCTATTCCGGCTCAAAACCACCATGTCTGCCCGATCCATCCTGAGTACGCCGAGGTCGACCGCCTGCCATATGATCCGGCGGGGGCCATGGCCCTGCTGAAAGAAGCCGGGATGGCAGACTTTGAGCATGAGTTGATCTCGATCGACGATGACTGGCGCAAGAACACGACCGATGCCATGGCGGCTCAGTTGCGTGATGCGGGGATCAAAGTCAAACGCACCGTCATTCCCGGATCATCCTTCTGGAATGATTGGGCAAAGTTCCCGTTCAGCTCGACCAACTGGAATATGCGTCCGTTGGGTGTGCAGATTTTGGCGTTGGCTTATCGTTCCGGCGAGGCATGGAATGAAACAGGGCTCAACAATGCCGAATTCGACAGCCTGCTGGCCGACGCGTTGGCCACGCCTGATGCCAACGCACGCCGCAAGATCATGGCCAAGCTGCAGACCATCATGGTGGAGGAAGGCGTGGTGACGCAGCCTTACTGGCGGTCGCTCTACAATCACAGCCGTCCCAATGTGAAGGGCATGGGTATGCACCCGACCTTTGAAATCCACATGGATAAGATTTGGTTGGATGGGTAAGGCAACGTCCATGTCGGCCAGGGGTGAGCAGCTGAACGCTGGCACTAGCAAGGAATGGAACTGGCATCCGGACCTGCCTGTCGCCGTCACGCCGCTGTTTGCCTGGCCGCCAAGGCCAATGGCAACATTGCGGTGGTTTGCAACCAACTGGCTACCGATCACCGAATACCTGATCTACGCGCTGATGGCCTGGGCCGTCTGGGCTTGGGTGGTGCCACCCTTGGAGCAAATGCAGCACTTAAGCTGGGGATGGGTGTTGCAGCTATGGGCGCGCAATCTGATCCTGATGACCTTCTTTGCTCAAGGGCTGCACCTGTGGCTTTACGGATGGAAGAAGCAAGGCGACGATTACAAGTTCGACCGGCGCGGGCCTGCAAGGAATGCGCGCGTCTTCCTTTGGAACGATCAGTATTGGGACAATGTCACCTACGCGCTCCTGTCTGGCGTGACCATGTGGACGTTCTACGATGCCATCGTTTGGATGGGCTACGCCAATGGCTGGGCACCGATGATCACTCTTCAAAGCAACCCGATCTGGTTTTTTGCCCTGTTCCTCTTGTTACCCGTTGTACAGTCTTTCCATTTCTATTGGCTGCACCGCGCACTGCACATCCCATGGATCTACAGACGCGTTCATTCAGTACATCACCGCAGCGTTTCAGTGGCACCGTGGTCTGGCTTTTCCATGCATCCGGTCGAGCATGTCGGCTACATGTCTCTGCTGCTGATCTTCCTGGTTCTGCCCGCGCATCCGATCCACTTTCTCTTCATCGGATTTTCGTTGGCGCTTGCTTCTGCCACGTCGCATGCCGGTTTTGAAAAACTGGTGATCGGGGACAAGGTCCACCTGAAGATCGGATCGTTCCATCACCAGCTGCATCACCGCTATTTCGAATGCAATTACGGCGGCCCGGAAATGCCGTGGGACAACTGGTTCGGCAGTTATCACGATGGCGGCCCCGAGGCGACGGAACGTGTGCGCGCAACCAAGAAACGTATGCATGTGAATTGAGTGCCTGACTGGCGGTCTCCATCCGGTGCCGGTGAGGCCGATCCCTTGCCGTCTCAAGCAGAGGTCTGTGTGGTTCTGACTGTTGGGTCAGACTCCATCTCTGCCATCAGCCAGTCCACGAATAGGGCGACACTCGGATCAGGTTTGCCCTCCTTCTTCGTCGCGACAAACCACGGTAGAGGCTCGGGTACCGTCTGCTCGAAGGGCTTGATCAAGCGACCACTGGCCAGATCACGATCAACGAAGGACGCGCGCGCGATCCCAATGCCTTTGCCATTTAACACTGCTTCTCGGACCAGAGGATAGTGATCGAAAACCGACCCGTAGGTCATGGTTTCTGGAGTCAGACCAACGTGGCGCAACCAGCGATCCCAATCAGCCACATTCCCGGTGTTAGGGACGGACAGAAGGTCGGCCGTTTCCAACAAGGCCAGATCAGCAGAACCTTCTTGTATCCCCGCCCAACTCGGCGCGCACACCGGGAAGATGTCGGTTTCGAACAGGAACCGATAGTCATACCGGGGATCAAAAGGCGGCGCGTTGAAAACGCCTACGTCAAAGCGGTGAATGTCGTAGTTCCCTTCCTCAAAGGACGAGATGATGCGGACCCGGATCGTTGGGTTGTCCTGCAGGAATTCGGCAAGCCTGGGCTGCAACCACATCGTATTGAAGCTGTTATAGGACTGCACACGCAGCACATTCGCTTCGTCGGGCGCTTGCAGGCGCTGCGTTGCGTCCATGATGCCCTGGATATGTTCGCGGATCGACGGATAGTATTGCGCCCCTGCCGGAGTGAGTTCCACCGACCGGCTGTTTCTGACGAAAAGCTGGATGCCGACAGTCTGTTCCAGTGTTTTGATCTGATGGCTGACGGCGGCGTGGGTGACATGCAACTCGTCGGCCGCCTTTCGAAAGCTCCTGAAACGCGCGACAGCTTCAAAAGCACGAAGTGACGTCAAGCTGGGTATGCGCGTAGCCAAGTGTTCTTCCCTTCAGAGTGAAGTGCGGGTCAGCTGAAAAACCCCGCAGCAAACGGTAAATATCTTTTGACGGTGAAACAATTCATTTCACTACTCAACGCGAGGCCGGGCGGTCAATCTGTCTGAAGAAAAACGGCCGCAAAATCCGGCTCATCAGGATCATCCATGTCTGGTACGAACACAGAAAAATCCATGCGCATCCATGCGCTCGTGCACGCGATCATGCAGTTTTTCGAGGCCAATCGTGCCCGTGCAATGGGCATAGATCAGGCGTTGGAGAAGATGCGGGCCATGGACCTGTCATTGAGGGCCTCCGAGGATGTCCCACCGCGTGACACACGTCATGCTACTATTCTGACCGAAGCGATTGAAGACATAACCTCGCCGGACTTGCGTGACATTGCCAGTTGCCTCAAACGCGCCCGACGCGATCTGGTCTGGCGCGAAGACAACGCACAATTCTACGCGCCGAATGCCGATCTTGGCGACGGGTATCGCAATTGCAACTTGCACAGCCTGCTTATCGGGCCGAACGCATGTGGGTTTGAAGCGCAAGACTTCTGTCTTGGCCTTTTCATGCTAGGACCACGAACGCTATACCGCGATCATGCCCATGATGCACCCGAGCTTTACTTGAACCTGTCCCCTCGCTCGGGATGGAGGTTGTCGTCCAAAGGGTGGCAAGACTACGAGGCCGGATCGATCATATGGAATGCGCCCGGCGAACCTCATGCCACACGCGCATATGACCACCCCTTTCTATCGGTGTTTGTTTGGTTGGAAAATATCGATTCCATCTGCCGGGTCGTTCCATTTCCGGACTGGGCAGATATCGAAGAAAGCCTGTGCCGCAACAAGTTTTGAAACGACGAGCGGACATTGCCTTGGAGTTGGTGTATGGCGGCTCAGTCCGCGGACTGTGAGTTAGACCACCGCCGAATTGTGCTCTCGCAGCGAAAGTCCGGTTCGGTGAAGCTGCAATGCGGGGATGCGTGACCCGATGAACGGCTGGTAAGGGCCGACGAAGAGCATTCGTCCCAATTTACTTCTTGACGTCAAGCTACTCAAGGCCGGTATCTGCCTTATCGAAAGAGTAAACTCTAACTCGCATCGCGAAGGCTGCGTCCCGGTCGGGGCTACTGGTCTGTTTTTCGATCAATGCGATGTCTTCGAGAACTGCAAAAACAATCCCAAAACTCTATGGAGCGTAATGCGTAAGCTAAAGGCTGGCTTTGGGCCGTTCATGAATGTGCAGATTGCTTTCCACAGGTCAGATACTGCGCTGCATCCTAGTTCTGGACTGAGCCCAAGTCGACAGATACTGCAATTTGTGCGAATGGCAGCTTTGCAGTTCGAGTTCACAAAAGAAAAAACGTCCCGCTGTCGAAGAGCAGTTTCATGGCGGTTAGCGCCAGAAAGCCATAGACGATTTTCACAAAGACCCTCTGATCCACGACTGTGTGAAGCCGAAAGCCTAGGAAGACACCAAGCAAAAGCATGGGCGACAGAAAGGCACTGATCTGCAAGCTCGTCACTGAAAGTGTTCCAAACGCCCCATAGGCAATGGTCTTCAGGAAGTTTAGCGTGAAGAAAAAGACTGTGTTGGTTCCTACAAACCAAGACTTCTCGAGTTGCTGTCGAAGCAGGTAGCCCTTCACCGGCGGGCCGCCCGCATGAGCGATGAAGCTGGCAAAGCCTGAGAGCGCCCCTAGCGCAAAAGCAACCGGTCGGGACGTTCTTTGGTGTGAAAGCTCCCCAGAACACGCAACCATGAATTGCACCACAAAGAACGCCGCCAAGAGCCCCACCAGGAACCTCACCATATTCGCGTCCATGTAGTGAAACGATATGCTTCCCAGACCCAGACCGACAAAGGCCGCTGGCAGTAACCCTAGGATAATCCGACTATCCCAGGTAGCGCGGTAGCGCCAGACAACCAACAGGTCCATGGCCAGCAAGATGGGCATCATGACCGCAGCTGCGAACTGAGGTGTCACAAAGAGCGACATCAACGGAACGGCCATAACACCCAGACCGCCGCCAAAACCGCTTTTCGACACACCCGTCAAAACAATAGCCACGACCGCAACGACATAAAACGCAATTGATTGATCCATTTGGAGATACCCTCGGTTTTCGGGTCCACGGATATCGAAGAAAATGAAATCTATGAAACAGTCATATTTGAATATAAAAATCTCGCATGGAGATTTTACCCGACCTTAAAGAACTGCGCACCTTCGTCATGTTGACGGACGAACTCAGTTTCACCCAGGTGGCAGCACGACTAAATACCGTCCAATCCGCAGTAAGTGCGCAGATCAACAAACTCGAAGCTGGCCTTGGGCAACAACTCGTATCTCGAGGAAGAGGCAGGAAAGTCGCGCTTACACCAGATGGAGAGGTTTTTCTGGTCTACGCCAAACGTATCCTTTCTCTCACCGAGGAAGCGGTGGAGGCGGTACAAACAGTCAACGCTCGACAGGTCTTGAGGTTGGGAACGACAGTGACACTCGCCATGTCAATTGTAGCCGAGACCTTGAACGCCTTCGCCAAATTGCGGCCTGACATTCAAATTCAAATCCAATGCGACCGCAGTGACCGGCTGCTGCAGCGCCTCGAGGACGGGGATATCGACGTTGCTTTCATGATGGATCAGGGTCGCCATAGCTTTCGCGCATTCGTACAGTCTGTGGAATTGGTCTGGGCTGTTTCGCCTGCATTTGAAATGCCGGATGAAGGCCCAATCCCATTGGCATTTCTGACGGATGGTCGAGACCTGAGGCGCTATGCATTGCGCGCTTTGGATGCCGCAGGACTGAAGGGGCGCGTATCCCACCTCAGCCCGCATCCTGTGGGGGTCAGAACGCTGGTTCAAGCCGGTCTAGCGCTTTCCGTGATGCCGTCGCAAACGATTGTATCGCCCTTGGTTCCTGCCAATCCGTCCTTGGGCCTACCACAACTCGAGTCCGTCGCTTTGGCCGCGTACAAAGGACCGCATGACCCCAGCAGTTGCCAGGAATTATTAATTGAACAACTCGCTTTCGCATCGAGAAAGACCTAATGACGGCCATTTGTGTACCCGCAGCGAAAGCTCACTTCGTCCTGCACGGTAGACATTCACTATATTTGCCCGAATGACCCCGCCTAGCCTAACCCGACCCTTGCGATTTCACGCTACAAGCGCGGATCGCAGATATTGCCGCATGTGCGGTAGCTTCATCGCGGCGATGCGGCTCAAGGAGCTGCCGTTTACGCCCGGCGCGGCGGAATTTTGTCAGGTAGTGAGCAAAAAGCGGACAAAACAGGTGCGCAGTGCCTTCGGTGCCGTTCTTGCGGGGGTCGACCTCCTATGTCTAATTAATACTCTCTAGCTGCCGCAAAAGCGGGAAACCACTTTGCTGGGCCTAGCGCCATGGCAATTTCGGTTCGTGAACTATGTCCTTGGCAAACAATCGGATCGTTGGCCAATCACTGACTGAATATGCAGGCCAACTTGGTTTTGCTGACAGCGATCAAGTTTACTTTGGATCGTACAAGTATCCAATTCCGCGAACGGTTCTGATGATTTCAGGCTTTTCGGGATTAGTTTCTAGCTTTCGACGCAATCTGGAAATTCGAATGTCGATGCTGCGGTCAAAGGGATCCCACGACCGGTCATGCGCATGTTCCAAAAGTTGGTCCCGGTTCAGCACGCGTCCTTTGTTATCCGCAAACACCTTGAGCAAGCGGTATTCCATCGCGGTCAACTGGAGTTCGGACCCGTCTAAGGCAAGTAGCTTCGCAGCTTTTTTGTCCAGCGTATAGTCCCCGAAACGTGCTCTATCATTGCCAGCGCTCACGGCCGATGCCGTTTCATTGATAGTCCCGCGACGCAGAACTGCCTTGATCCGGGCTTCAAGCTCCCGAAGGTCCACGGGTTTGCTCAGATAGTCGTCGGCTCCCATTTCCAAACCAATGATCCGATCCACAACATCTCCAGCCGCCGTGAGCATGATCACCGGCGTTGCGTTTTCGGGGCGAAGAGATCTGAGAATGGACAGGCCATCTTCCTTGGGCATGTTGATGTCCATAATTATGGCATCCACAGATTCTGCCGAAACGATGCTGCGAAGCTCTTCGCCGCCTGACGCTGCCGAGACCTTGTAACCGCGCTTGTCCAAGTATTCCTGAAGCATCTCGCGCACGTCGACCTCGTCATCGCAGACCAGTATATGTCCTTTTTGATCATCCATCAGCTTCGTCCTCATGGTCGGTGAGCAGCCTTCCGACGAGCGCTCTGAGCTCTGAGGGAGAGACTGGTTTTTCCAGGAAGGGAAGATCAGCCTCTTTCAGCAAGCCTAGTGAGTTTTCTCCCATCGTGTCTCCGGTAACATACGCCGTGCGTGTCAACATTTCTGGGAAATGCGTCACCAACGCTTCGTAAATCTTGCGGCCATCAACTCCCGGCATGTTCAGATCACTCAGAAACACATCGTAGTTAACGGCCTGCAAGCGGTTCAACGCCTCTTCACCGGACGTCACGAAATCAACATGAAACCCTTCTCTTCGAAGGATTTCGGCGTTCAATTCGCCCACTTCAACCTCATCATCTACGACCAATATCCGCCGCATAACTGGGATCGAGAGGTTTTTGATCGGCTCATCACTCTTGTTTTTCTGCGGCTCTGCGACAGGGAGTGTAATCCGAAAGCACGTGCCGGTGTCATCGGTCTGATCCAACCTGATCTGACCGCCATGAGACAGGACGATGCGATGACAGAACGCCAACCCGATCCCAGTCCCATCGCCGACTTCTTTCGTCGTGAAAAACGGTTCGAAAACGCGGGGACGAATGGCTTTGGGTATTCCGGGTCCATTGTCCTTAACCGTGATCTCTACCATACCAGTGCTCGGTTTGTTTTCGGCGGACAACGCGATCTGGTCACCAATGTCAGTTGAGGTCATGGCCTGCTCTGCATTGATAATCAGATTGAGGATGACCTGTGTCAGTTGATCGGCATCCCCGGCAATTGGCGCAATATCGTCAGGGAGGGTGCGTGTAATCTGGATTTCACCTGATGTGCTGCCATAGCCCGCAACATCGGCTGCTGTTTCGATCAAGCTAGGTACATTGACCTGTTCGATCTTGCTGGGTTGCTGGCGCGCCATTGCCAGGAAGGTCTTCACGATCTTTGCACATCGTTCTGCCGCGTTGCCGATTTTTTCTATCCTGACGGTCAGATCAGGATCGGTGATCTCTTCTTTGAGCATGAGCGCGTGGCCGACAACAACTGAAAGAGGGTTGTTAAGCTCATGTGCTACACCTGCTAGCAGTTCGCCGAGGGCGGACATCTTCTCGTTTTGAAAAACCAGCTCTCGTTGCTTTTCAAGCTCGGCTTCAATTGCCAGCTCGTCTGTCAGATCGCGCGTGTTGGAGACAATGACTTCCTCGCCATTGAACTTAATGAGACGCGAAGAATCTGCACCCCAGAATACTCGCCCATTGATATCGACGAACTCCATACGCCGCTCTTTGAGAGAACCTGCCTGCCTTAAGTCGTTCAGATATCGTTCACGTTCCTTGGGATCGGCGTAGTAGGACTTTGAACTTTCGCTGTCTCCAAACAACGCTTTGATTTCTGGAGTCGCAAAAAGCACTTTGCCCGTGTCAGCATGCGTCATGTTTATGGCTGCCGGGTAGGCCTCCATAACTTGGCGTATCAGAGTATCTGCCTTCTTCTGGACGGTGAGATCTATGATGCTGGTCACGATGACCTCTTCGCCCTTGTAGTCAATCAACTGCGAAGAGATTGAGGCTGGGAAGGTCTTTCCCTCCGCATTCACCAGATCAAGCTTGTAGTCGTTGACTTGCCCGTCGGCCAGGAGCAGCGTGATAAAATCGGCACGCTCTTCCGGATTCAGATAGTGCTCTTTCGCTGAGCGAACGGGACCGAACAGCTGAAGAGCAGCGGGTGTGCGATACAGTATTTGACCGTCGCCAATCCGGGCCATGGTCACAATCGCAGAGCTGGCGTCCAGCACCTTTCGGATCAAAAGATCGCCGTCTCGCTCTTCGACCTCGGCCTGTTTCCGCGCGGTGATATCTTCGCGCGTGACAACAAAACCACCGAGTTTTGTTGGGTGTACAGAAACCAGATACGTCCGTCCGTCGGTTTCCGTCAGTTCATAGTCCTGTATGAACTCAATCCCATTCGCCAACCGGTCTGAAACCCATTGCTGTTCGTTGCCTATGGCGTCGGCGTAAATACCCCTGCGCGCTGTCTCACGCATCAGGATTTCCCAATCTAGACCGGGTTTCAACAAGTCCGAGACACCCTTGTTCATCTCAGCATATCGCTGGTTGAACATTACTAGGCGACGGTCATCATCGTAGAGGGCGAATCCTTCCTTGAGGGATTCAATGGCGTCACGCAGAAGGTCTCTTGCCTTCTCGATTTCTTCAAGATCGTTTGCCATATCCGTCTTCATCCTGATCTTCTAAGGTATCATTGTTTCAATGCCATTTCAAAATCAGCATCTTACGTTTCAATTGTTTCAGACTGCGCGGTTTCGTTCCAGTGCCAGTCGAAAACCTGTTTGTTTTCGAAGCGGATAGCGCACTGTGTGACCCAGTTCACAGAGCTACAAATGAAACACGAAACCCTAGTTTCAGAAATCACATTGAAACAGAGGAAGGTCAGTTTGTGCCCATAGCAAATTTAGTTGGGTAAGTACGATGACTATTTCATTCAGACCGACAGATACGATCAACGCACCGGTTGTCGCGTTACACTCCTCTGCATCGAACGGTGCGCAATGGGGCCAATTGGCAACAGATCTGGGAGGCCGTTTCGAGGTTAACGCTTTTGATCTGCCTGGCTACGGCCAGGCCCCTTTGGTCGGGGATAGCTCACAAAAAGGCGCGGCTGTCTCTGCAGTTCCTGTGATCCGGGAAATTGAGGCCATGGGGCGCGCGGTACATCTTGTCGGGCACTCAAACGGCGGCGGTGTTGCCATCAAGGTTGCGCTGATGCGTCCCGATCTTGTGAAAAGCCTGACGGTCTATGAACCTGCCGCGTTTCACTTTCTTAAACAAGGCAACGAGGTCAGCCAACAACTGTTCGGACAAATCCAAATGTTGTCCGACATGGTGACGGCTGCCGCTGCAGATGGTGATGCCGCAGCAGGGATGCGTCATTTTCTGGATTTCTGGAACGAAGAGGGGTTCTGGGATGCTCTTCCTATTGCGGTCCAAGTCCGCTTTGCACAACAGATCACGTCGGTCATGACAGATTTTGCCAACGGGTTCGCGGAGACCTGGGACCTGAACGAGCTGTCCAGACTCGAGGTTCCTTCGCTGGTGATGACGGGTCTGGAATCTCCGGAAATCGCGCAGCGTGCATCAGCGGCGATTGCCAATACACTGCCGAATTCGCGGATCGCCCTTTTGCCAGAGCTCGGCCATATGGCTCCGGTTTTTCAGCCCGAGTGGATCAACTCTCGAATACTTGAACACGTGGCCAGCGCAGAGCGGCCTGTGGTGAATATCAGCTGGCCCAAACGGCAAGCTGCATAAACCGTCCGCATTCGATGATGCGGCCTTCAATTCAACTGCTGGCGAATGACCAGTTAAACCAAGAGGAACAAAAAAATGGGTATTCAGACAACAATCGATTCCACAACGGACTTTGCAGCGATCAAGGCCAAGCAGAACGTGGCTTGGGGGTCAGGTGATTACAGCAAGGTTGGCGTAACACTTCAGATCACCGGCGAAGAGCTCGCCGAAGCCATGGATATGGTACCGAGCACCAAAGTGCTTGATGTCGCGGCAGGAAACGGTAACGCCACACTGGCCTTTGCGCGGCGCTTTTGCGATGTCACCTCGACAGATTATGTTGAGGCCCTTTTAGAAGCCAGCAGGCAACGCGCAAAAGCCGAAGGTCTGTTCGTTACATACAAGGTTGCCGACGCGGAAAAGCTTCCCTTTGCGGATCAATCGTTTGACGCCGTCGTGTCCACATTCGGGGTGATGTTCACGCCGAACCAGGAGCAATCTGCGGCAGAGCTTCAACGTGTCGTCAAATCCGGTGGCAAGATCGGTATGGCAAACTGGACGCCCGATAGCTTTATTGGGCAGCTGTTCAAAACCATCGGCAAACATGTTCCTCCGCCGGCTGGCGTAAACTCTCCGGCTTTGTGGGGCAGTCAAGACTGGGTCGAGGACGCTTTCGGCACCAAGTGCGATATCGTCTCGTTCCGGCGCAAGAACTTCATGTTCCGTTACAGATCGGCAGAACACTTTCTGGAGTTTTTTCGGACTTTCTATGGACCAATGCAGAAAGCCTTTGATGCCTTGGATACGGAAGGGCAAGCGGCCCTGCGCCAGGATATCATGGCTCTGATTGAGAAGTTCGATATCTCCACCAATGATGCGCTGTGTATTTCGTCTGAGTATGCCGAGGTTATCGTCCAGCGCCGCTAAGGGAACGATGCGCTCACCGCTCTTGGGTCATGGTTTCAAAGAGCGGTGAGAATTGGCTTTGTTTGACCAGTTTTTGAAAAGGGTTTTGAGATGGCTGAACGCACACTTTATGAGAAATACGGTGGGTTCTCGAAGATTAGCAAGATCGTGATCTCATTCTACGACAGTCTTTTAGACAATGATGAGGTCGGACCCTTTTTCGACAATGTCGACATGGGCCGTATGGTCGATCACCAGACAAAGTTCATTGCTTCGCTTCTTGGCGGCCCGGCATCCTACACAGATAACCAGCTGCGTCAGTTGCATGCCCACCTAAGCATCACACACGCCCATTTCGATGAATTGGTAACGGTGTTGCAGGATGCTTTGGAAAAACACAACGTGGCAGCAGAAGATATAGCTGTTGTTGTCGCGGAATTCGGCAAGCGCCGCCCCCTGATTGTTAGGTAAGCCATGACTATTGAAGCCATCAATGAACAGTTGCTGCGCGCAATTGGCGTAGGCGTCGCACTACTAAACCGTGAAACGCTGCAGTTTGGTTTCCGCAATGACACGTTTGATGAATGGTTCAGCAGCGATACCCCCTTGGATCACTTGCATCAGCTTTTTCCCGACCTGGATACCGATGCGGTTCAGAAAAGCCTGTCTGAGGCGCGGCGATTTACATCTGAAATCAGTTTCAAGAAAAAGCGCAGAACGCTGGTGATCGCGCTCGATTTTACCGTCGCGCATGATGATGTGCTGGTTCTGGTCTGTCAGAATATCACCCGGATCAAAGAACTCGAGTCGATGATCGATTCTTATTCAATGATGGTAGAACGGAACACGCGCGAACTGAAACGCGAGAAGGAACAGGTGGAAAAGCTGTTGCTGAACCTGATGCCGCGCTCTGTATACGAAGAATACAAGACTTTCGGTGTGGTCACGCCTCAGCTTTATGATCCTGTGTCTGTCCTGATGCTCGACTTTGTTGGGTTCACGGAAATGGTCGCCTCGCAGGATCCAAGCGTTACGGTCACCGAACTGAACGATATTTACAGTGCCTTTGATCGCATCGGAGAACAATTCGGTTGCGAACGCATCAAGACGATCGGTGATGCCTACATCACTGTCGCCGGTCTGCCCGACCCAACTCCAGATCACACCAAAGCGATTGCCAACACGGCCATACGGTTCGTGCGCTATCTAAACCGCCGCAACCTGAGCCACCCGCATCAGTGGCACTGTCGAATTGGATTGGCTTCTGGGTCAGTGGTTGGTTCGGTCGTGGGTATCCAGAAGTATGTCTACGACATCTTTGGTCCGGCCGTTAATTTGGCGTCCCGACTTCAAGAGTTTTCCGAACCGATGCAGATTACTGTGCAGGACGAGGTTGCTCATGTTCTCAAAGAACAGTTCGATCTTGAAGAAATCGGGCCAAAATTGATCCGGGGTTTCGGTGAGCAATACGTTTGGCGTCTTTCTGACGAAAACTAGGTTGGTCTACGTGACCCACAGCCCCTTGGTTCCGTTGTTTGGATGTAGAATCCGTCTCTATTTTTTTCTCATGACTAGACCGGCGCCGTATGGTGGTTTTGTTGTCTAGTATCGAGCCAAGCACACCGCATTTTCCCGGGAAATAATGCAAGACGTTGGCCTTTTAGGTTTCGAAAACCGTCAGTATCAGAGACGATTTTCCCGCCTTGCTAGGCATCAACATCGTTGACTCTACTCTCTTGTGTGCTTTATCGCTTGCGTCATGATCGGGTCGTTCTTCGCATCGCAGAGCTACTATCCTCAGCTTAGATAGCTGCGGGTATCTCATCATTGGTTTTCCGCTGCCCCTATCAGCGGTGAACAAACAATCGACCTTGTGCCGGGCGGCAAGTTCAAAGGTCGACAAATGAACAACAACAGAAGTCAAAACAAGTCGCTCGGCATCGTGGGGTTTGGTGCGTTCGGACAACTTGCAGCCTTTCATCTCGGTCAGCACTTCGAGATATCGGCTTACGATCCGTCCGCGGACGTTGCCAAGGTCGCGAAGAAACTCGGGGTACGTCTTTCATCAATGCACTCAGTATCGCAGTCTGATGTAGTCCTCATTTCGGCACCAGTGGCATCATTTGAGCGGGTTGTCCGCGAGGTTGCAGCTGCTTGTAAACCTGGCGCGCTGATTGTTGATGTAGGCTCAGTAAAGGTAGGTCCCTCGGAAATCATGCGGCGGCGACTACCGAACCATGTAGACATAATCGCGACTCACCCCCTGTTTGGTCCTCAGAGTGCCACGACTGGTATTAAGGGTTTAAAAATTGCCGTCTGCCCCATTCAGGGAAGGCAACATGCCAGACTTGCTGCGTTTTTGCGCAAGACACTGGGTCTGACTGTCATCATGACGACGCCAGAAGATCACGACCAAGAAGCAGCAGTAGTCCAAGGGCTCACGCACCTCATCGCCAAAGTGCTTCTGAGAATGGGACCGCTGCCGACGCGCATGACCACGAAGAGTTTTGACTTGCTGTCTGAGGCGATTTCCATGGTTCAGCACGATGCGCCAGAAGTATTCGAAGCCATTGAGAAGGCCAATCCCTACGCCGAGACCGTGCGACGGCAGTTTTTTGATTTGGCCGCAAGTCTCAGTGCAGAGCTGGAGGCAGCATTTGATTACACCGCCGACAACAAATGCGGACATTGATTAAGCGGTACCCAAGGGCAGCTTCGTCCCGCATTGCGTGAGTTTGACCCGCATCGGATTTTGCATTTGCAGCGAATGACCGCAAAGCGGGCGCGACCGCAGCATCGCGCCCCATTGGTCAATGGCAGGAATGGGCCGTTCATGAATGTGTAGATTGCTTTCCACAGGTCAGATACTGCGCTGCATCCTAGTTCTGGACTGAGCCCCACCTGTGAACTCGATTTTCCTGACAAAGCGCAGCCATCAATTCGGTCATTCGTGACATGCGCTGTGCAAGAAACGTAGGACTTCCCGGTATCTGACCTTTGTGTCTTGGAGCTGTTGATAAAAGCGAAACAGCTCCTTTAAGGGGGCGGAAAAATCCTTGTGAGCCGCGAGTACAGCAATCAGTGCTCCAAGGGTGATGCGATCTTGCAGAACGAGAAATCCTCCTAAAAGGTAGAAAAAGAATGGTGTTAGTGACGTCAGGAAATTCGTGAGGACCTTGGCCAAAAATTTCACGCGGTGAATTCGAAGTCGCGTTTCTTCAAGTTTGCGCAGCGTTGCCAAAATTGGGTACAAATCATGGGGGAGATCCCGTGTTGGTTCCATTTGGGACGTCAGCCTTTGGCTCAACTGCCTCATGTGCATTATGCGCAAGCGGCTAAGACGGTTGACCAAGCCTTGAAGCTTGGGAAGGATCGTGAGTTGGACAGGTAGAATGGCGATAGCCGCTACCCCGAGGATTGGATCCTGCGCAAACATGAAGGTCAAAATCGTGACAAACGTCCCGCCTTGGGTAATCGGAAGCGCCAGAAAATCTGACGCGAACCCTCCCAAAGGTTCAATCTCGGGGCCCATGACTTGGTGTATCTCCGACTTTCTTGCTGACGTTTTCCGTAATCGCCATCCACGATAGATACGCAAACGCAGGTGGCGCAAAAAGCGCTCGGCGACCCGTCCTTTTGCCGTGTTCAGTTGATATTTTATCAAACCATTCAAAGATATGGCCGCCAGGAACAAGAGGCTCAGAACACTCAAAAGCTCAGACTGCGAAAATGTCCAAAGGAGCCAATGGATGTCCTGTTGGTGTGACGTTCCAAGTACATTGTTCACAATTTGCTTGGGCAGCTCTAACGTCATATAAAGAATGGGCATCATCGCAAGACTCAGAAAGACAAGGTAGATTTGCCTGCGTTGAGTCCTTACAAATGCATGCGCGAGCAATGACCTTTCCATACCTTGAACATCGATGACCGGCTCTGCTCGCCGGGCACCACTCGATCTGAATTTCCTTGTCAGACGCAGCAAGTAGCACACCGCCAACGCCAACAGCAGAGCGGGTCCAACAATCAGGACCATGTGCAACAGAGCGTGCAGCACTTGGGGTACTTCGTTGTTTAGGGCGATGCCGAAGAACCGCATTACGGTTTCGACCGCTGCGTGAATCATACTATCCATTTTTGGGGAGCTTTTGGTGGTGAGGTTGCGCGCCACAACGGCGCGCAACTCTTCTCGATTAGCTTACGCTGGCCGTTCCGAACATGCCGGATTCATAGTGGCCAAGGATCAGGCAGGCGAACTCGAACTCGCCGGAATTTGAGAAGGTCCAGACGATTTCGCCTTTCGCACCCGGTTGCAGAGTGATCGCATTGGGCATCTGATGAGCGTTTTCATCCTGCCCTTTTGCCATCAACTCCTTGTGGATCTGGTTGTTCTCACTGGTATCCAGCACAAACTCGTGTTCGAGTTCACCTCGGTTCGAGATCTTGATCCGGACAGTATCTCCTTTCTTCACCGCAAAGCTGTTGGGTGTGAAGATCATCTCGCCATCGTCGGTTTCCTTCATTTTAATGCTAACCACTTGGCGTGCATACCTTTTTTCTCCTGGCATGCCCGCTGGCATCATCGCCGAATGGTCCATACCATGGCCCGCACCATGATCCGAGCCATGGTTGCCACCGGATGGCCCTGACATCGCTGGAATGGACATGGCTATAACCATTGCTGTGCTGACAAATACTGCTCTCATTGAGTTTTCCTTTCTAAGGTAGGAGAGACTGAGGATACGCGGCGGGGATCCCGCCGCGCGGGGTTTTCAGAACATCAAACGGACACCGGCCACGACTGAGAATTCGTCATCTTCCTCACCAGCCGCTCGCATCATGTTGGCAGTGCCGCCGAACGATCTTTCGTAGTTGACTCCGATGTAGGGAGCGACCGACCGATCGATGAGGTCGTAGCTAAGGCGCGCGCCGATCTCGACAGTGGCCCCGCCCGCTGCTTGCATGTAAGCCGGGTCATCCCGCAGTGGCAGAGTGACCTCCAAGGAGGGTGTCAGGATTAAGCGGTTGGTCAGCAAAGCTTCATATTCCCCTTCAAACCGAAGGAATGACCGGTCTGAAAGGTAGAGATCTGCGTCGATTTCAAACCACTGCGGAGCAAGACCTTTGACACCAAGAACAGCTGCATATCTGTCGGGCAGTTGGTCCGGCGTCTGTGCGTACACACCGATGACCGCATCGAAGAACCTGGAGATGGGCATCTGCAAGCGAAGCTGGTTTTCCAGACTCTCGATGTCGCCAGAACCTTCTGTTACTTCGCCTTCGCTGCGCCACACGAACTTCAATTCGTCTGTGCCCACCAAAGCATCGAAATCCCAGACATATGTCCCGCCGTCATCGGTCGAGCGATATTCCAGTTGCTCGACCTGAATGCCGTAAGTGAAAGCCTCTGCACTTGCATGCTGCGCGACCGCACCCGCCACGATTGACAGTGCCAAAGCTGTTAGCCGTCGGTTGAGTGATCGGTGCACTGTCATGCCGGTGCTCCTTTGATAACGACTTTTCGGAACATCCCTGCATCGGCATGGTAGGACAGGTGGCAGTGGAAGGCCCATTGGCCTGTCACATCGACCTCTGTTTCTGTGTAGACAGTTGTGCCGGGGTTGACGTTGATCGTGTGTTTGATTGGGTCTCTGCTGCCTTTGCCGGTATCTAGGATCGACCACATGCCATGCAGATGCATGGGATGCGCCATCATGGTTTCGTTGACGAATTTGAAGCGCACCCGCTCACCATAGTAGAGCACCAACGGCTCGGCCTCAGAGAGCTTCTTGCCGTTGATCGACCAGATGTAGCGCTCCATGTTCCCGGTCAGCCGTAGTTCGATTTCACGCGTTGCCGGACGATCCCGATAGAGCGGCTTTGCTGCCGACAGGTCCTGGTATGACAGGAACTTCCCGCCATTCGCCGCCTCGGGGACCAACCCGCTGCCATCGGCATAAAACGGTGCCGAGGCCCCATTCCCTGCGCCATGGCCCATTTGTGCATGTGACATGCCGCTCATCGCTTTGGGTGCCTGCCCATGACCGGCATGTGCCGGCTTTGCGTCGGCCCTGGATGGCTTGCCATGCCCCATTGCGGCATGATCCATCTGATCACCGCTCATCTGGCCGTGTCCCATGGCAGCGTGATCCATTTGACCGTCGCTCATTTGGCCATGATCCATCTGGCTGTGGTCCATCTCGCCCGGGTTCAACATTTTGGTCGGGGTAGCTGGCGTCATGTCCATCATGGAGTGGTCCGCCTGCATCACATGGCCTTCCATGTGCATACCGCCCATCATACCGGCCATGTCAGCCATGGTGAGCAGCGGCGGCTTGCGCCGTTGGTACATCGGCCCCACCATGCCTTCGGCAGGAGCAAGCGTTCCGCGCACCACGCCGCTACGCCCCATGGACTCTGCAATGATGCTGTAGGCCTGCGCTTTGCGCGGATGCACAATCACGTCATAGGTCTCGGCCACGGCGATACGAAGTTCGTCAACCACCACCGGTTTCACATCGTTCCCGTCCGCCTGAATGACCGTCATCTTGAGGCCGGGAATGCGCAGGTCGAAGTAGGTCATGGCCGACGAATTGACCAAGCGGAGGCGGACTTTCTCACCGGGTTTGAACAACCCTGTCCAATTCTGACTGGTTGTCGCACCGTTGATCATCGCGGCGAAGCCTTGAACATCTTCGACATCGGTGCGCATCATCCGCATGCGACCCCACATCTTCCGTTCTTCCATAGCTTGTTTGAACCCGTCGGCACGAGAATCCCGGACGAGGTCAGCAACTGTGCGCTGAGTTCTGTTGTAATAGTCCGATGACATTTTTAGGTTGCGCATGATGCGCTGGCCCTGATGCGGATGCGTATCGGTCAGTTGCACCACATAGTCACGATCCGCGCGGGGCTTCTCTCCGCCCTTTGGTTCGATCACGATGGCGCCATATGCCCCGTCGGGTTCCTGAAACCCGGAATGACTGTGGAACCAATAGGTTCCAGCCTGTTCGATGGGGAATTGATAGGTGAATGTTTCACCGGGTTTGATGCCGGCAAAACTGATCTTCGGAACACCATCCTGATCATAAGGCAGGATCAGCCCATGCCAGTGGATCGAGGTCGACTGTTGCAGGTTGTTCTTGACCCGGATGGTGACATCCTCGTCCTCCCTAAAACGAAGAACCGTGGGCGTCTGGCTGCCATTGTAGCCAATACCCTTCTTTTTGAATGTGCCCGCATCGATCCGGATGCGGTCCACGGTGATATCGTACACGTCGGCAAACGCACTTGTTGTTCCGGTAATCCCGACGACAAGACAAGTGGCAGCCGTACGCATGAATTGCGTTGCTGTCATTGGTTTTCTCTAGTTTGGAGTGACGTCGGCATCGCGGCATGGCGCGTTGAAGACCAACGAAATTAGGTGAACGACAAAGTCAGTCAGACTCAGTCAATCGACCGAGCGGCTGAAAGGACGTTCTCACACGCGCGGAGGTGGCGTTTCAGTAAGCGACAAGGCTGACGGTTGTAAGATGTCGTAAAGAGGCAGAGTCATCGTCTTGGACAAGGACAATGCAATCTCCAGGTTTGTCTGACCCAACATCGCGGCGAGACTGCACGCAATATGAACCCGGCAAGTCTCTGAATGAGTGCTGTTCACCGGATTGGGGGCGTGGTTCATTTGGGTATGTTCAGTGTGCACTGACGTAGCCTGCGAAACATGCTCATGTGTTGACGAGAAAGCGACAGACACCAAAAGCCCGATCGCCATCACGATCTGGGGCATCTTCAGGACTGTGCATTTCACTCTCATGGGCCTGTTCTTTGTAACTCTTCTGCTCAGCTTTGGTAGTAGATAGGGCCTCCAGTAGGTGGAGGGTCAAGCAAGTTTTTCACTTTTTTTGAGCAAATTTATGTACCGCCAGCATTGCTATGCTTTACGGATGTGGCGGGTTGCGGCTTGCTTGGATCTTCTGCACGCGCTCCGGCCATGTTGACCTTATGTAAGCCAGGATGTCCCAAATCTCTTCATCATAGAGAATGTCGCCGAATGCTGGCATCCCGCTGTCAAAGTCCTGCACTCCAATTTCTGCAAGCGCAAGCTTCCCACCCAGATTCGTGTAGTCAAATAGGAGTTGGTTATCGTGGTGCCATGTATGCCCCGTTTCGTCATGAGGGGGCGTAGGCAATACGCTGTCGCTGTTGGGTGAACGCCAGTTTTCCTGGCCTTCGAGATTGCTACCGTGGCAGGAAGCGCATTGCTCTTGGTAGAGCGTTTGACCAGCCTTGAGGTCACGGTCAAGAAGCTCATGATCCGCCAATGAGGGGGACGCAAACAACATGGATATGGCGATCCGGTTTGTTGTCGCGATCATACGTTTTCTGGTCAACATACGCATGATCAGTTGATGCCATTGGCGCGTTGCAACTCGCGCACATATTGCGTGATCATCGTAACATCAGCGCGCGTCAAACCTTCGACAGGGGGCATGTTGCCGAAGGGCCAATGATGACCTCTGACGCCCTGTGCAACAGCGCGTTGAAAGCTCTCATCGCCGTGGTGGCCCGGCTCGTAGATGACATGGATCAGCGGCGGTGCGATGCCTTGCTGCCCGATCCCATTCAATCCATGGCAGGCCGCGCAGTTCGCTTCAAAGCCTCGTTGGCCGATCTGTGCATTCGTGGAAAGAGTCTCTGGCAAAACGATGTCAACGAGCGCCGTGCCCTGAGCCGTTGTCAGGTTCGCAGTCAATCGGTCAGTTTCAACGTCAGGCCAGAAAATGTAGCCCAAAATGCCTGCGACTGCGATTGCTGAAATCAAGATTGTGTTCTTCATTGGTCCACGTGGGTGATGTTGTTTCTTTTGAGGCCTACGGCTTCGAGTAAGTGGAAGGTCAAACGGTTTTGGATCACAGTTTCGAGAGCATCCAGATGGCCATACCGACCATCATCAGGTTCTCAGTGAGTGATACAAATCCAAGCGGTACTTTGCTGTCGCCGCCAACGCAGGCACATTTGAGATCCCGCTTGTCGATATAGACAGCTTTGAACACACTGACCGTCCCGATACTCGCGACAATCAATGCTGCCGGGGCAGAAAGCCAGGTCAGGACCCCCGCCATCATCAGCAGCCCGGCACCGGTTTCGACAAAGGGGTAGATATAGCCATAGCGCACCCATCGTTGGGCCAGCAGATCATAGTTCAGAAACATTGTTGCAAATCGCTCCACATCCTGCAGTTTCTGCAGTCCGAGCAACACCATTGAGATGGCAATGAACAATTCGGCAGTGCGTCCGGAAAAGGCTGTTCCAAGGCTCAGCCACGTCACGACGATCGCCAGAAGTGCTGCAACTGAGAACAGCGCGATCACCGGCTGATAGGTGGTGGCGGCTTCAGACGCGGTAGGCTTCCCGAGATAAGCACTCAGATCATCATATCCGCCAATGCGTTCGTCTCCGATGAAGATCTGTGGCGTGGTCTCGACGCCATGTTCTGCTTTGAATGCGTCAACCTCATCGCGATTTGTCAGATGGTGGTCATCGACGACATATCCGTTGCGCTCCAGCAAGTCCTTGGCTTTCAGCCCGTACGGGCACATGTGATCCTTCATCACCATGCGGTGCAAAATGGCTGTTGTTTCAGCTGAATTTTTTGGCATTGGCAGCGTCCCGAATAGGCCCGATAGGAGAGGTCTTGAATCGATGTTGCTGCACATGTAGTCTTTCCAGTTACTGGAAGGTCAAGAAGGTATGCTCACGAATATCTCCGCCGCTGCAAAAATAGCAGGACTGCCTGTTAAGACCGTTCGCTACTATGCCGACATTGGTCCGGTCGACGCACCTGCGCGGTCCGAAGCCGGATATCGCAGCTACGATGATGCTTCAGTTCGGAAACTGGTGTTTGTCCGCAGATCCCGAGAATTCGGGTTCAGTATATAAGAGTGCCGGGAACTTCTTGGTCTCTACCAAGATCACGAGCGTTCCAGTGCCAAGGTAAAACGCATTGCCTCCAAACGATTGATCGAAATCGAACAAAAACAAAGAGAATTGCAATCCTTGCATGATGAACTGACACACCTTGTGAAAACCTGTCGTGGAGACAATCGACCCGACCGCCCAATCATAGACTATCTCAGTTAACCAATCGCGATTGAGTTTCGGGTTTTTGACAATGGCGAGATACAATAGGGCGGATAATCTTCAGAACCGTTGAGCTGAGATGTTGAAATACCTTAAGCATCTCTGATCAATCATACGAGAAAGTAAGATCTCACGTCTGATCAACGTGGCATCGGTGATTGACCGATCTAATGACATCCGCCACGACGCGGCGACAACTGCGACGCGAACGCATGTAAATGCTGCGTTAGCGAAGCGATAAAATCCAATGTCGGAAAAGTCCGCAAAGCAGACGAAGTCCGCACGCAGGAGACTACAGACATGAAGAACCGAAAGCTCTACCTTGGTCCCCTATCTTCTCAAATTAGATGTTTTTACCTCACGGCTGAGAATTTCGCCCACATGTGAACTGGCAATCGGGTTAGAGTGGAGCGGTGAACTAGCATCGCATCAGGAGAGCAAAGCCGCACGTCATGGCGAAGATACCGTCGTTGAAAAGCATTCAGGCCTTCGAAGCAGCCTGTCGGCATCTGAGTTTCAAGGATGCCGCCGATGAATTATGCGTCACTCCGACTGCCATTTCCCATCAGATCAAATCGCTGGAGGATCAACTTGGGGTGCCCCTGTTTCACCGGCTGACCCGCGCCTTGAAACTGACGGAGGATGGGGCCAATTATGCGCCTCACATCATTGAGGCCTTCAAGAACATCGAAGCCGCTTCTCTCGCGCTGGAAGAAGACGACCTTGCGGGCACATTGACAATCTCAACAACCGGGTCTTTTGCCGCCAACTGGCTTAGCCCGCGGCTGCGAGGCTTTTACGAGAAATACCCGGAGATTTCGGTAAGGGTTCTGTCCAGCGATCAACTGGTGGACTTCCAATCCGGCGACGTGGATGTGGCCATTCGGTATGGCTTTGGCGATTATCCTGACAGCAATGTGGCATGGGTCTTGAATGACTGGGTAGCCCCTGTCTGCAGCGTGGAAAAGGCGAAGTCACTGAGCTCCCCCGAAGATCTTCTGAAGTCTCGTCTGATCGAATACCAATGGAGCGGGTTCTCCGATGCGGATCCGAGTTGGGAACGCTGGATGGACGCGGCTGGCTTGCAGACTGGTGATGTCGAGCCCTATGTCACCTATTCCGAGGAACACATCTGCTTGCTGACGGCAAGCGATGGTCATGGTTTGGCCCTGGTCAGCCTTTTGGCCGCCGCGCGTTTTCTGGAACGTAATATGCTGGTTGCCCCCTTTGACACGGCATTGAAGAACAAGAGCTATTTTCTCGTCTGCCCTGAAACATACGCCAATCGTGCTCGCGTTCGTGTGTTCCGGGAATGGCTGTTGGACCAAGCAGATGAGTTTCGCGACAGTGCCGTTGGTCAAAGGTTTTTTTGAAGATTAGCGCGTCCGCAACGATCTAATCTGCCGCTTGAATTTTTGTCATTTCTAAACTGCCGAGAAGCATTTGTTTCTGAACCCCTAATCAGGAGTTCTTGCGCATGCAAAGTTTTGACCCTTCCCAATAGGGACGCGGATGTACTTGCGACGGCGTCTGATCCGGAGAAGAATTTTTTGGCGATTAGAGATGGCTGAGGTCAGTTCACTCTATTCAGAATTCTCTTCATTTGTACCTTTGCGTCTCTGGCTTCACCTTTGAATGGTTCATTGCAAACAGACTAGGTGACAAGATGACCACAATCCTGAGAATTGACGCCAGCGTGCGCCGCACCGATAACCCTGTTGCGGCCTATAACTCCATTTCCCGCGCTTTGGCGGACAGTTTCGTGGAAGAATGGAAAACGGTTGATCCGGACGTCGAAATTATTGTGCGTGACGTCGGAATGACCCCGCCGGACTTCATTTCCAACGACTGGATCGCGTCCGTCTTTACACCGGATGAAGAACGCACTTCTGAACAGAACGCTTTGGTCAGCTTGTCTGATACGCTGATTGACGAGCTCGACCGCTCCGACATCCTTCTGATTTCGACGCCCATGTACAACTATGGCATGCCCGCAGCCCTTAAGGCTTGGTTTGATCAGATCATCCGGATCAACAAGACATTTACGTTTGATTTGGCGCGCGGCGACTTCCCTCTGGAACCGATCATGTCCGGAAAAACACTGGTGCTGCTGACATCGGCTGGCGAATTCGGCTTTGAGAACGGTGGGATTCGCAATGACTCTGGCCACCTTTCTGCGCATATCAGCACACTGCGCAAGTACCTGGGCGCAGAACGCATGTTCGAAGCTGCGGCCGAGTATCAGGAATTCGCCGATGAGCGTCACAAAGCTTCGGTTGCCTCAGCTCAGGCCCAGGCACGTCATATTGCGCGTGAGCTAGCCTAGTCGCGGGCCAGTTTATGGAAAGTAGAACCTGACGAAATGAACAGGTTCTACATTTCCAATTGATCACAGCTCAAGGTGCGTGAAGCAGGTGGATATGTCCTGCGCCCTTACTTGAGTGGTTCAAGTCGCTAAAAATACGAAACGGCAGCAAATGTAGTCGTAAACCTTCATTTCGGATTGGCAGACAGTTTGAACCAATCTCTTGAAACAACATCTCCGCCTTCGAACTCCAAGTTCGAAGGCGGAGATTGCTATGCTGCATTTTTTAACGTCAGATTTGTTCACGTTTCGCCAATTTAGTCTGCGTGTATTTTGCTTTCGCAGCGAATGTCCGGAAAGCTGGCTGCAATCGCAGCATCGGACGCCGTCGCTAAAGGTCGGCTCTGGACCGCACAGCCATCCATCAGACGTTGAGCTAGCAATATTATTGCACGGTCGCAGGGCTCCACTTCGGGCTGATAAACCTAGTGCCTGCAGAGTGTTTTGCTTGCAAAGGCCGCGTTGGCACGGCCTTTGATTTAGAAGCTTAGTAGGTTTTGCGATCGATAGCGCTTGTTTCAATCATACTTTGAGGCCACACATCGCCACAGTCGCCTGGAATATCTCAGGCGACCTGTTCTTTGACTGGACCGGGCTTGGCACTTCCCAGAGCGATAAGGGACGCTCCGGCAAAGACAAAGTTGATGCCAAGCATCACGCCGATGAAACCAAGCGAAGCGCCGGTAGTGAATCCGCTGAAGACCAGAATGGCCAGCAGAACGGACATGGCTCCGGATGCGACTAGCAATCCCCATCTGGGTTGAGATCGCATCTGAAAGCCCATGACGATGCGGGCGGTACCCTCGACAAGGAAAACCGCGCCCAACAAGACAGTCAGGGCGATGACACCAGCAAACGGGTTGATCAGAAAGACCAGCCCGCCCATCAGGTAGACAACGCCGATGGCAAGGAGCCAAACAATGCCCTTCCACTCTTTCTCGCGGAAAGACTGAACCAATGTCGCGATACCGCCGACAAGAAAGGCGCAGCCTAGCAGAACCTCGACCGAGAGCGACGCAACAAGCGGGAATGCAAATGCGCCGATCCCGGTAAGGACCATAATCACGCCAAGAACCGCAAACCATTTGTTGCCGCGCTGAGCTTCGATGGAAGAAGTCATGTGAGTTCTCCTTTTTTCGAACGTGCTGAACATCAGCTCTTGTATTTGAATTCAGGGATCTTGGTCAGCTCTTCCGCGCTGGCCTTGGGCAGAACGACAATGTTGTCCTTGCTGCCGGGTTCGAACATGTCGGCAGGCACGGCGACCCATTTGGATCCAAGGCCAAGGAACCCGCCAACCTCGACGATCGCCAAGCTCAGCTCACCATTGGGTGCCAGGATCAGATCGTGGACATAGCCTATACTCTTGTCCTGATCGTTGTGGACATTGGCGCCGATCAGTTTGTTGGCGCTGTAGCCTTCGGTCACCACCTTGGCGACGTTGACTTCAACACCAAGAACGGTCTCGCCCACGGTCTGGGCCGAGGCGAAGGTCGCGCCCGTCAGGATGAGGGCGCTGGCAGCGATGGTTTTGATAGTCGTTTTCATCTGAAAGTTCCTTTTTTGTTGAGATCGGGGGTCCGCTATTGGGCGGCTTAGGTATCGGACACCTGTTCCAGGTGCGCGCGATATGCTTTGACTGCAGCTTGCAGGGCCTCGTAGTGGCGCTCGGCCTTTTCCTTGGCTTCTCGGACTGCGTCTTCGCCTTCGGTTTTGGCGCGGTCGGCGATGTTGTCCATGTCTTCTTTGGCCTGGCTCCAGTCTTCTTTCAGCTTCTCTACCTGCGCAGCAGACCAGTCATCGGCGCGATCTCCGGCATCCTTTACCTTTTGCTCAAGCTCACTGAGTTCAGCGCCGATATCGTCGATATAGACCTTGGCCTTTTCGACGAACTTCGAAGTTTCAGTTGTTGTCGTTTCCATGGGTTTTTGCCTCGATTTGAGTTGATCAGTTTCGATGAACCCAATTTACGCTTTCAGGGTTGCATGCATGAGTGAGTCACTGTGAATCGAAAGGGATTCACATGTGCGCCACTTGGTTGCCGCGGTGGATTTGACGTAAGGAAAGGCGCAGGAGTATCCTCGGTCACACCCGCCATCCCAAGCCGACTGTGCGCCTGCGCAAAAGTAAAATCGGGACAGTTTGACCAGGAAAGCCCGACGTTTTCTCAGGGGAGTAAAACCATGACTGCCATCGCATCGGCTCCGATGAATACGGGCGTTGTTCAGCAGCAGCTGGACCGGATTCTGGCTAGTAGCCAGTTTGTTGAAACAACCCGTCTGCGCCGGTTTCTGAAATATCTCGTTGACCAGACCCTGGCCGGAAATGACGACGCACTAAAGGGCTATTCAATCGGCCTGGATGTTTTTGACAAACCCGATGATTTTGATCCGACCATCGATACCATTGTACGCGTTCAGGCCAGCAAGCTCAGAAGCAGGCTGGACCTGTATTATGCGACCGAAGGCTCGGACGACCCGTTGCGTATCCTTGTGCCCAAGGGGTCATATGTTCCGGTCTTTCAGGTCGCCTTTGACCCCGATACAGAGACTGCAAGCCCGGAGACCAGAGACACCGCTCAGTCACGTTACAGCATTGCGGTCATGCCCTTTGATAACCTGAGCGGCAGTCCGGATCAGGAGTTTCTGGCGGACGGTTTCACCGAAGAGATCCTGAACGCTTTGTCTCGGTTCCGGGAATTCCGCGTCGCAGCCCGGCACTCAACCTTCCGCTACAAGAACACTAAAGGCGATCTGCGCGAAATCGGCAGCGAACTGGGCGTGCGCTATGTTCTCGAAGGCAGTGTTCGCCGCTGGAAAGATCAGGTGCGCATCACATCGCAACTGATCGACGCACAGACCGGCGCACATATGCTGAGCGAAACCTACGACGATGATATGAGCGCCCAGAGCCTGTTTGACATTCAGGAGACCATCGCGTCGCAGATTGCTGCGGAGATCGCCGAACCGCATGGAGTGATCCACAAGACCGGCGCAGCCCACCGCAAGGCCGCGACCGACAATCTGGACGCCTACGAAGCAAGGCTGTTGGCCAGTGAGTACTGGCGCGATCCGTGCAACGAAACGCACAGCAAGACGGTCAGGCATCTTGAGCGAGCGGTTGGTCTTGACCCGAATTATTCCGGCGCCTGGGCGATGCTCTCGATCTTATACGGGGACGAAGTCCGGTTTGGGTTTTTCCGCGATAACGCGCGCCCGCCGCTGGACCGCGCATTGGAGGCTGCGAAGCGGGCAGTCGAAACTGACCCCAAAGATGCTGCGGGTCACCACGCGCTTTTTATGACGCATTTCAATCGCAACGAGCTGTCCGCATTCCAAGCTGCAGCTGATCGTGCCTTGGCGCTCAACCCTAATTACCCAGATATGATGGCCGATTATGGTGCGTGCATCGGGTTTTCAGGCCAGTACGAACAGGGCTTGGAATACCTGGGTAAAGCCATGGAGCTTAGTCCCGACCCTCCGGGCTGGTACAAGTTCGACATTGCAATCATCCGCTACCTGATGGCGGAATACCAAACTGCTCTGGCGACCATAGAGGGCGCCCGGCTTGGGGCGTCATTTTGGGGTGATCTGGCCCGCGCGATGCTGAACGCGCAAGTCGGCAACGCGGATGAGGCAAAACAGTGCGCAGATCGCGTTCTGGACCGAATGCCCAACTTCCCGCATATCGCACGGGATGCGATGAGTATCTGGAACATGAAGCCAACTGATCTCGAACATCTGTTCGATGGATGGCGGAAAGCAGGGATCAAATTCCCGGACTGAATGCCGGGGAAACCGTGACTCACTCATACAATGCCAAAACGCAGGGCATGATGTCGGCAACCTGATCATGAATGGAGCCGCACATGCCGACCAAATCCCCTGCAATCGTCGAACGCGAGGCTGAAACGCGCGCCTTCATGCTGTCGTCCATCGCGATTTCGACAAGCGTGTTCAGCATCGCCTTTTTCTACGGCGTGTTTGGGACCGTGTTCTTTGAACATCTGTTCTATGTCTGGGTGGCCTCGACCGTGGCTATGGTGGCCAGCCTCTTTGTGCCACCGGTCGATGGATTGCCCGCGCTGGTGTCCTGGCGGGGCAGGTTCGTCTTGCTGCTGCCATCCGCGTTGATGGTCTGGCTGTTTCTCAGCGAGAACCCGTCGCTGGACATCGCCAACACCGGCTGGTTCGAATGGGGCCTCACCATTGTGGTGATCGGCTTGTCACTGCCTTACTTGCTGCTTGTGCTGATCATGGTGGCGATCCCTGATATCGACCAGTTGAAACAGCCCAGACTCAGAACCGCGATCCTCTGCATCTGTCTTTCGACGGTTGCGGCCGGATACCTGATCGGCACGCACCATTTTCGGTTCATCACCTGCCACGACTTTGAAATTTCGGGCAACTACATGCCCGAGAATTGCCTTGGTGACCCGCGATGATCCGCCAGGGCGTGTCGCCATATCCACCGAACGCGGCAAGGCAGAGTTCTCACGGCGCAACACTGTACACCCCCCGGGCTTAACGGTGAGTCACTCCTGAAGCTCCATATTTTAAAGCAAAATCGGGCTCAGGAACAAACCTTTTCCACCTCCCCACGGCTCCCGCGCGCGCCGCTCATTCCCGGGCATGTGTCGCGCGGGGGTTGTCAGACCCCGAGGAGAACACATGCAGTCGCTTGCGATCACCGGCCCTGACCGGACCCAGAAGAACACTTTGCTTTCCGCTACGCTTTTGATGGGGCTGATCCTGATGTCGGTCTTCGCGCTGATGGTCGGAAAGTCCCTGCTTGTCCCCTTTGCCATGGCGGTGTTGTTGTGGTTCATCATCAATGCCCTTGCCCGCCGCCTGTCGCGACTTGCCGGGAACAGCGGTGAACCCGGTCTGGGCGCGCTGATCGCTTCCATTCTGATCGTTATCGCAATCTGTATCGCGGTAGCCGAGGTTGTTGCGGCAAATGTAGCAGCAATGGTCGAGCGCGCGCCCAGCTATCTGGCCAACATTGACGCGCTGACCGGGAAGCTTTCGGGGCTGATCGGCCTCAAGGCGTTTGCTGAGCTTACAGCCGCAATTGACGCCTTTGATTTTGATGCGGTTTTGTTCTCCCTCGCCAACGGGGCCGCCGGGATTGCGGGTAGCATCGGAACCGTCGTGCTCTATATCGCGTTTCTGCTGGCCGAGCAGCAATTCATCGGCAAGAAACTTCGCGCGATAGCAGGCGATGATGCGCGCTACACGAAGATCAGCGCGATCATGGCCGAGACCGGACAGCGTGTTAGGACCTATCTGTTCACCAAAAGCCTGACCAGCGCAGCCATGGCCGGTATGGTCTGGATCACGCTGGTGATCGCCGGCGTCGACTTTGCCGGATTTTGGGCCTTTCTTGTCTTTGTCCTGAACTTCATTCCTGTGGTCGGCGGCATCGTCAGCGGTTTATTCCCGGCGGCAATGGCTCTGGTTCAGTTTCCGACGCTGGCGCCTTTCCTGATCGTTGTTGCGGGTGTTGGCCTGTCCCACCTGATCATCGGCAACATTGTCGAGCCGCGCTTTGTGGGCAGTTCGGTCAACCTCAGCCCGCTGGTGGTCATCCTGGCGCTGTCGATCTGGGGATTCATCTGGGGCGTCGCGGGCATGTTCCTCTGCGTCCCGATCACTGTGATCGGAATGATCATTTTTTCCGAGTTCCAATCCACGCAACCCATCGCCATCGCTCTGTCTGAAAACGGCGAAATCACCTGAACCCCGAACCCGAGAAGGAGACTGAGATGTCCAAACAACCCACCACGGCCAAAGTCGAAGAACTGGCACAGGAAGCCGCGAGCATCCCGCCCGGTGACAGCACATCCCCGACCGAAGACATGACTGCGATTGTGGCCCGCATCGCTAGGGAAAATGACGCGCTGAAAGAAGAAATGAACGCGATGAAAGCCCGCGTCTACAAGACCGTGAAAATGGGCCGTGATGAACTCAAGGCTGAAATCGCCCACCATCCGATGCAATCCGTTGCCACCGCCTTTGCGCTCGGTTTCATCGCGTCGCTGGTCGTGCGGCGTTAACGCGAAAGGTTCGGCACATGGTTAATTCATCCACTTTCCGCCGCCTGAGCCTGTTGGGGCGCATCAAGTCGATGCGCCTGAGGATCGCGGCGCAACACGGGGCCAAGCAGGCCGCCATCGTCGCTTTTGGCCTGTTGCTTGCGCTGGGTGGCATCGGGCTTCTGATGTTCTGCCTGTTCACCTTGCTTGCCGCCGAATTCGGCATCATAGCAGGTGCCCTTTTGTCCGGGCTCCTGCTGCTGTTGCTGGCGGGGTTCGCCATGATCACCGCGTCCCGGCTGAAACCCCCGGCAGAAGCGCAGATGCTGGACAGTATCGAACAAACAATCGTCGGCGAAATCTCGGCGGATCTTGCCGGTCTGGAAAACGGTCTCAAGCGACTGGAAACCGGAACCTCAGCCTTGTTCAAGGGCGACTATCTGAGAGCGCTGGCCAGTTTTGCAGGCTCGATCAGGTAGCAGACCAATGTTTTGGAAAACGATTGCAATCACTTTTCTGGCGGTTCTTATGGCAGCGCTGCCCGCCATAGTTTCAGCGCAGGCCGTGGAAACCAGGAAACCGACTTCGGCCGTCTCGGACCCCTTTGGCCGGACATCGCCTCGTGGAACCGTCGATGGATATCTGCGGGCGATGCGCGAGGCCGACCCGGCCAAAGCGGCACAGTTTCTGGATGTGCGTGAGTTGTCAGAGGCTGAGGGCACACGCCGCGCCATGCAGCTCAAGCGGTTGCTTGACGATGGCGGGTACTTCTTCTTCACCGACGAAATTTCGTCCAGTCCGGGCGGGAACCTCAGCGACGAAATGAGCGCGGATCTGGAACAGGTCGGGGCGCTGAGGCATGGGTATCGCGAAGTCCCGATCATCCTGCAACGCGTCACCGGTGGCGAGGGGAATTACATCTGGCTCTTTTCGCGAGCAACGATCGACGGACTTCCGGCGCTGCACAAAATGTCAGATCAAAGCCTCATCGACCGGGTGCTTCCGCGAGATCTGAAGTCATTCAAGGTGCTGACCGTCCCGATTGGACACTGGTTGGCCATTGGCCTCGTCGCGCTGATCGCCCTGACGGCGGGATTCATTCTGGCGCGCCTGGTTTTGGGTGGTGTCGACTGGCTTGCGTCCTCCAGAATGAGAGAGGGGGACTCTCTGGATGTCCGCCCGATTGCGATGCCATTTGGAGTGGTACTTGGGTTTCTGCTGTACCGCGAAGCGGTTATCGTGCTGGGAGTTCAGGTTGTCGCCCGTGGCGCAACCGACTGGATCGCGGTCACCGTGCTCTGGCTCGCTGTTGCGGTGCTTTGTCTCAAGCTCGTCGATGTGATTGCGGATCATTTGCAATCGGCGCTGGAGCCGGACGAACAACGGAGCTCTTTGGCGGCACTGATCCTGCTGCGCAAGGTCGTCAAGGCGATTATCCTTGCCGTGCTCGTCGTTCAGGTCCTGGAAATCCTGGGCTTTGATGTCACGACCGCCATTGCAGCCCTTGGTATCGGAGGTCTGGCGCTGGCACTCGGCGCGCAGAAAACCGTTGAAAACCTTGTCGGCTCAGTCAACGTGGTAGCCGACCGCCCCGTCGAGGTCGGCGATTTCTGCAAATTCGGTGATGTCTCTGGCACAGTCGAGGACATCGGTATTCGTTCGACACAGATCCGAACATCGGCGCGGACGATTGTAACGGTCCCCAATGGCGTCTTCGCATCGATGCAGATCGAAAACTACTCGGTCAGAGATCGCTTTTTGTTCAACACTGTGTTGTCACTCCGGTGCGATACGTCAAGCAGCCAAGTGAAAAACATCATCGACGACATCCGTCAAAAGTTGGATCAATCCGATGACGTCACGGATGGCGCACGCGTCAACCTCGCTGAATTGACCCGCTCTTCACTGGACATCGAGATCTTCTGTTATGTGCAGGCGCCGGATTTCGTGACTTTTTCGAATATACGAGAGGCATTGATTTACTTCCTGCTTGAGACCGTCTCTCGATCCGGATCCGTTTTTGCCTTCCCGCCCCAGCGTATTCAGTCCGTGTCCAATGGGGGCAGTCAGTAAATCTGACTAGCATTCAACCCTGCAGCGCGAGACGTGCTTCCGAATGGCAGGGCTGTTGGGCACTCTTTGTGTTCGCGCCATCTATTTGCAACTGCGGCGAATGGCGGGTCTGGGGAAGCTGCACGGCGGTATCTGTGACTGTGATGAATGTCTCTTATGGGCCGAGTAGTTCACAGAAGAAGGGGTAGGGACCCATACTGCGGGGCTTCCGAGGTCTGCTAGTTGCCCTTGAGCACTTCACCAATCAAATGGTTCATAACCTCTTTGTAGACGTTCGGATCGCCACCATAGGTGATCTCAAGGGCAGCGCGATCAAACGCGGCCGACAACAGATTGGTCAAAGCATCGACCTGATTTGATGAATGTTCAGGAAGAGCTCGCGAAAGCCCTTCACGAAGTTCTTCTGTTCCATTGGCTCGAGTCAACGCGACAGCAGCGCTATGCCCTAATACCGCTGGTGCCTCTTCCATCAGGAGGCGCACCCGACCTGGAACCAACATCGCTTCAAAAAAGGCATTCGATCCTGTCACCATGGCCTGTTCGGGATCGGCAACATTGCGCGTTTCCTGGTCAATATGGTGTGAGATTGCTTTGGCCTCCTCTTCTGCGACCGTGCGGAAGAGGTCAGCCTTGTCCTTGAAATGATGATACAGCGCGCCGCGAGTTACGCTGGCCTTGCTCACGATGTCTGGAGTTGCAGTATCGGCAAACCCCGAATCCACAAACAGTTCACGGGCAGCCTCTACGAGTTTGGCACGCGTTTTGGCGCGTCGGTCTGCCTGGCTGCGTCGGGCGGGTTTTTCTGGGGGCAAATTTAACGGCTCCGAATATCACCACAAGCATCTTACATACATCTTGCATGTATTTGCAAATCGATGATACATACACAATGCATGTAAGTTAGGGAGATCAAAAATGCGTGTCACTCAATATTACCCAGTCATTCAGTCTAAAACGGTTTCTGAGACGGCAGAGTTCTACAAACGTCACTTTGGCTTCCGCGCAGCGTTCGAGGCGGATTGGTATGTGCATCTACAAAGTGAAGCGGATCCGTCGGTCAATCTAGCGGTCGTCCAGTTCGACCACGAGACGATCCCAGAGGCTTCCCGCGGTGCGTCTAAGGGTATGATCCTCAACTTTGAAGTCGACGATGTCGACAAGGTGGACGAACGACTTAAGTCGGAAGGAGTTCCGGTTGCAAAGTCACTTGTGAGCGAACCGTTTGGCCAACGCCACGCGATTTATCGTGATCCGAACGGGGTACTGATTGATGTTATCACTCAGATCCCACCCTCGGAGGAATTCCTGTCGCAATATGCAGCCGACGCGGTACCGTCGTGATTCAGGGTGTCTCAAGAACCTTCTGATTGATGATTGCGCGGCCGACCTGTGTCGCGCAATCTACGCCAATATTGGTGCATTTGATATTGTTGGCCATACCTTTGATCCTGAATACGCGAAAGGCAGAGCGTGCGGAGATTTAGACTGTTTAACCTGACGCGATACCAATCTCTGTTCAATGCTTGGTAAATTCCATCAATTCACGTTTTCCGACTTAAATGCGAGATAGGGCCCTAAATCCGGCTGTTCATGCGTGAAAACCATTGTCCATTTCATGTTGTGATGGGCCACGTAAATGTCTGCATGGAATGAAGTGAAGTCGGGATACCGATCGGAGGTACACGAGTAAGCCCAGTCATTGTTCTCGTCGAAAACTACGTAAGGGGCTGGCCATTGCTTCTGATACCCAATCAAAGCATCTGAACCTGTGATGGCAGATTGAAGCCCGTAAGTAAAACCGTGCCATCGAAAACCGTTGTGAATCCAGGTGCCCGTGTCTTTCTTTACTCTCAATGCATATGTCGCCAGCCAGTCGGTTTTTACCTGCTCACTCTCGACGGGAGAGAGTGGCACAAAGTCGACTGATTGAGATATGAGGAAATGCTCAATCTGGGTTTTCTTCGGGATCATCCCCATCTAGCCTTGAACCAAGAATTTGTGGAGCGGGCAGATTAGCGAAATTCTAGTCCGCATGAAACTAGTCCGACAATGATCAAGGTCTGCATTGGGTCGTCCCCATCCCTAAGCGGAGGACTTTTCTCGCCTATGCTGCAGTCGTTCCGAGGTGGGTTTAGAGCCCGACCTGCTCATTCGACATAGCGCAGCAAAGGTCGGCTTTTTCATGGCTTGGCCATAAATGCGGCTCGGATCGCGGCCTTCATAGCGTCCTGAGGCCCTTGTACTTTCGGCTTGCTGGATGCCATCACCAGCTTGGAGGCGGGCGTGTTTCCGAGGTCCAATGCATCGTTCACCACCGATAGACCGCCGTGCAGCGAGGAGCGACCGAGCAGACCCACTGCGATCCCGGCTTCTACTGCTGCAATCACACCAGAGACGCTTTGGCTGGAGTAGACAACGCGATATGGCTGTCCACGGGCTTGTAATGAAATGACCGCCGCGTCGCGCCACCAGCACGCATGATCGAACAAGGCCACTGGAAGGCTTTCATCGGCCCGAAAGTGCCGGTGCGCCGACGACACCCAACATGTCGGGTCTTCATAAACAACCTCCTCGTGGCTGGACGGGCTTTCGACCTCATAGACCGCAAGGTCCAGCGACCCCTTATCGAGGGCTTCTGGAAGACTTGTACTCAAGGCGCAGGTGACATCCAGTTCGACTTTCGGATGTTGACGGGCAAAGGTCGCAATGATCGCCGCAAGTCTGGCGCGCCCGTGATCGTCGGGTATGCCCAAACGCAGTTTGCCGCTTACTGTGTTCTGTGAAATCTCTCGTAATGCCGCGTCGAGACGTGCCGTCACCTCCTGCGCGACTGGAAATAGCTTTCGTCCCGTGTCGCTCAGGACCACCCCGCGACCATGCCTGTCAAAGACCGGCTGACCCAGGATCGCTTCGAGGCGCTTGATTTGAAGACTCGTTGCTGACTGCGACCGGTGGATGCGGCCGGCACCGTCTGTGACGCTGCCGGCATCGGCCACGGCGACGAAGGTTCGCAATAGATCGCTATCCAGGTTTTCCATTTGTTTTTTCAATATCGGAAATTGAAACTATGCGTTTCACAGATGCTTTGTGTTGCACTATTTTTCAAGGTCAAAGGAGTATCTGATGTCAAATCAGACAGCTGCCCACCAACCATCTAACCGGAAACCCCTGGTGTGGGGCGTGTCTTTGCTGCTGCTGGCAGGCGTCTGTCTTGCCTGGCCGGAACACGCCGCAAACGCAGTAAAGTTTGTCCTATGGGGCCTGATTGTTGTGGCCCCCATCGTCATTCCGGGCATCGTGCTTGCAGCCTGGATCATCGCAAGCGGCGCGGATGCCCACATCGCTGGTGCCTTCGAGGGCAGGACGCTGAGAGCGGTTTTGGCTGCATCGCTCATCGGAGCCATCACGCCGGTATGCGGTGTGACAGTGCTGCCATTGATGGCCGGGCTGTTGGCGGCGGGTGTGCCACTTGCGCCGATCATGGCATTCTGGCTGTCCTCCCCTATAACGGACCCGGCGATGCTTGCGACAACAGCTGCGAAACTGGGTCTGAGCTTTGCTATCGGCAAGACGCTTGCGGCCTTCGGATTGGGCGTGTTCGGGGGCGCGATCACCGGTCTGTTCGCCAAGACGCCCTGGGCCATGAATGCGCTTCGGGACAATGGCCTGGCGCGCCAGCTAAGTGCTGCAAGATGCGGCGAAGATCAGCCCTTTGATCCTTGGGTCTGGCGGTCTGAGGCGCGAATTCAATCTTTCGGCAAACAGGTCTGGGCAACCACTCGGCTTATCCTGATTTGCCTGATCCCGGCATTTGCCGCGGAGTATGCCTTGAATGCGGCCCTTACACCGGGCGTATTGGCAGCATATGTTGGCGAAGACAAATGGTGGGCCATACCCGCCGCTGTCTTCGTCGGTGCCCCGGCCTATATCGACGGTTACGCTGCGCTCCCGCTGACAAGAGGGTTGATCGACAACGGCATGTCCGAAGGCGCAGCGATGGCGTTCCTCGTTTCGGGCGGCGCGGTAAGTATCTGGGGTGCTATGGCCATCGCACCGGTGCTCAAATTGCAACCGTTCATGCTCTATCTGCTGCTTGCAGTTCTGGGGTCGCTTGGCGCGGGGTATGTCTTTGGGTGGATCGTCTGAGATTCAGCGCAGGCAGATGATGGGCATTTGCTGACGGCTGCTATGCCGGCAGCAATTGTCGCATCTTTCCTCTTCGGACTAAGGGCGGTTCGGGCCGTTGTTGCGGAGCAGTTCGCTCAGGCCCAGGCGGATGCCGTGCTGCATCTGAAGTTCGCCTTGAGCCCAACTTGCAAATTGGTCATGGGAAAGCGAACGTCTTGTTCCGAGGCTTGCCATTCTTCGAAGCCTGTGGATTGCTAAAATCTCAAGAGTTTATGGAGAAAACAGAATGATCGACCCCGCCGTACTGCTGACGTATTCTTTGATCGTTCTTGGCATTGTATTCATTCCAGGACCCGCGACTCTCTTGACGGTTGCGCGAGCCACAACGTCTGGAACGAAAGTCGGTATTGCCACGGGTGCTGGTATCACAGCAGGCGACTTCCTTCACACGATCATGGCAGTAGTAGGTATCTCTGCCGTCATTGCAGCTTCTGCAACACTATTCACCATAGTGAAATACATTGGGGCGGCGTATCTCGTTTACCTTGGATTGAAGGCGATATTTGAGAAGTCTTCGGTTGATCTTGGCCAGGGCCGCGTCCCAATCACGGCACCTCGAGCTTTCAGGCAGGCGATCCTCGCCGAAGTACTGAACCCAAAGACCGCGCTGTTTTTCCTTGCTTTTCTGCCTCAGTTCGTCGCGCCAGAGAGAGGTCTTGTGGTCGCGCAACTTACCATTCTTGGGATCGTATTCGCGCTGATCGGCTTCTTGAGTACTATCTTCTATTCCGTTACAGCAGGTGGCCTGGGTAACTTCCTTCGCCGCAATCCGACTGTCCTCAGGTGGCAGGGCAAGGTTGTTGGTAGCATCTACTGCGCATTGGGCGTTCGGCTTGCGCTACAGGAGAGATAAGCGACCTATGCGCTAATGCAGCAGATTCAGTTCGACCACCCTTCGCGCGCCTTCCGGCTGAATTCTTTAAGAGCGCGTGCCTTACGGTTCCTGCACAGTGGTCAATGGGCGCTCGGACGCGCTGTCATTGACTTTGCTCTCTTGGGTGCATTACGTCTTAAAACATGATGAAATCAGTCTTCGCATCGCAGGACTATTATCCTCAGCTTTCATAGCTGCGGGCAATTCATCATTTGTTTTCCGCTGCCCCTGACAGCGGTCAACAGACAATCGACCTCGTGCCGGGCGGCAAATTCAAAGGTCGAGAAATGAACAACAATAAAAGCCAATCTACCTCGCTGGGCATCGTGGGCTTTGGTGCATTCGGACAACTGGCTGCGCTTCATCTCGGTCCGCATTTTGAGATATTGGTTTACGATCCATCCCCGGGCGTCACCAAAGCCGCAAAGCAACTCGGAGTGACGCTCACATCCTTACACGTGGTCTCGCAATCCGACGTGGTCCTTATTGCGGCACCAGTGTCCTCATTCGAACAGGTTGTCGGCGAGATCGCTGGAGCATGCAAACCCGGCGCGCTGATTGTCGATGTTGGCTCAGTCAAAGTCGTTCCCTCTGAAATCATGCGGCGACTGCTACCAAACCATGTAGACATCGTCGCTACTCACCCCTTGTTCGGTCCTCAGAGTGCAACGACAGGTATTAAGGGTCTAAAGATTGCGGTCTGCCCCATTCAGGGAATACGATACACAAGGCTGGCTGCGTTTTTACGCAAAGCGCTCGGTCTGACGGTCATCTTGACGACACCGGAAGATCACGACCAGGAAGCTGCCGTTGTCCAAGGCCTCACGCACCTCATCGCCAAAGTGCTACTTGGGTTGGGACCGCTGCCGACGCGCATGACAACAAAAAGTTTTGACTTGTTAACCGAGGCTATTTCTATGGTTCAGTACGATGCGCCAGCAGTCTTCGAAGCGATTGAGAAGGCCAATCCTTACGCCGAGACTGTGCGACGACGGTTTTTTGACTTGGCCTCAAGTTTGAGTGACGAACTGGAAACAGCATCGAGGCAACATCCACACAACAAAACCAAACAGTTGATGGAGTAGTATCCATGGGCAGCTACGTCCCATATCAGGGACTTGAACTCTGTTTGCGTTTTGCGCCTGCAGCGAATGGCAGAAATGCGGGCTGCGATGGCAGAAACTCGAAAGTGAGGTGAAGGGCAGCTTTGGGCCGTCCTTGACAGCCCCTCCCATGGGGTGATCCTGGGATGCTGCGCCACCTCCGATGGCCGCGATGAACCCCTCTTTGACAATTGCTGCGCGTCGCGCAAAGGTCCGCAAGTTCGGACTACGGAGAGACATGTAGAAAAGATGATTGTTCAAGCATGCCTAAATGGAGCCCGGTCGGTGGACTACCACCCGTCTCTGCCATTGACGACCGACGCGATGATCGCCGATGCTGAAGCATGCATTTTTTCTGGAGCTGCAGAACTGCATATCCACCCTCGCGACCCGGATAGAAATGAAAGTCTTACCCATGTGGATGAGCTCATGCGTGGCATCCGAAGCGCCTGCCCAGGCACGCTGGTTGGTGTATCAACAGGTTCATGGATCGCAAATGACATTGCTCTGACAAGGCAGCAGATCCAAACGTGGTCTGACCTGCCGGACTATGCATCGGTCAACTTGTCTGAGACGGATGCGCCGGAAATCTTCTCGATACTTGAAGCGAAAGGCGTTGGTATCGAAGCAGGCATCGCTTCAGTTCGAGACGCGAAGCGTTTCGTGTCGCTGCCGCAACGTGACAGGGTCTTCCGCGTCCTATTTGAAATTGAAGAGCAGGACATTGAACTGGCTGAAGCGACGCTAAACGGTATTGAAGCCGTCTTGAACGAAGCCGGGGTACAGCGCCCCACACTGCTGCATGGATTTGACTCAACAGTTTGGCATTTCGTTCGCAAAGCGCGGATCAGTCGATGGTCTACGCGCATTGGCCTTGAGGATGGATGCCTGCTCGAAGATCAGTCCATGGCCACATCGAATGCCGATTTGGTTGCAGCCGCGGCAGCAATTTTTCAACGCTAAAGAAGCCCTTCTCGCAGACCTACTAGCAAACGGGGCGAGTTCACACTTCGTCCCCGCCTTCCCAGTCTATTTCGTGTGTAGCGAACGTCGATCCATCAACTCGAGTTATCCACAACCATCAAGCCAAACATCGCTGTTGTCTTCTGCACGACAGTCGCCCGCCACTAGTCTCGCGATCCTCTCGCTTCGGTTTAGAAGGTCCTCATCTACTTCAGTGAGGCGAAATCTGCCAGGGGCAATTAGTACTGCCAACAGCCGATGAAATTCTTGGTCAGAGAGCTCATCAGGTGTTCGGTTGTATACGCTTTCGCTGGCGAAAAAGAACCCTGTCATCCAGCCATCAGGTCCTCGTCCCATTTCTACGGTATCGAGCCAAAGCGCCAGAATCTGATCCTTACTCAGCTGGTTTTCTAAACCGAAGGCAAAGCCTGTTTGCCTTATTTTACCTATACCGGGTCGAAACTCATCAAAACCCAGCCGCTTAGCAAGTGATTGTGAAACTGTGGTCAGTCCGGCGCCTCGCGTGGAAAAATCTACCCCGTTATGCTCATAGTAATTTGGATCCTGAACTAAGATAAGTTGCCGAAGACGCTCTTGTCCTAGTTCGGCTGGCCCTCGGCGACCGGCGATCAGGCTGTCTGCGCGCACCGCGTAAACATCGGACTCTCGAACCGCGTCCCAAAACCCTACCGCGCCGTACACAAAAGAGGCGGCAGTAGTCGATACGATCAGTAGTGTGGATGTCTTTATCAAGCGTTTCATCGCGTACCTCCCTGTGGAAATCGAGTGGCAGTGTTCAAAATCCGCTCAAATTAGGCCTTACTCCCGGGACCACCAGAGATATCATAAGGGCATACCACGCCAAGAGATTGATTGAGCTTTTTCCAAGTCGCAGTTTCGAAGCTTCCTGGCCATGCCACTCCCCTTTTCATAGCGAGTTTGCGAGCGCGGGGCAGGTACGCTCTTGCATAGGCGAGGTGTGTTGTAATCATCGCCTCCCGCTCTGCTACGGGCGCAGGTAAGGCCGTGACTAACGCCTGCTGCTCATCTGTCAGGAGGCGGTTCAAGTGAAGCGCTCCGCCTCGATCCGGCGCGGCCGTTTCTTCGACCAACAATTCGATGAGTTTGGTGCGCAGGTGGAAGATGCCCGCGACACCGTTGATGTATTCTTCGCGGCCCGCCGCAAGATGCAGAAGCCCCAGTATGCGAATGAATTCCTCAATCTGACGGAACTGGCGCGCCGGTGAAACCTGCGGCTGTGGTTGCTCTTTCGGCAACTGGTCGTAAAGACCATCGTGGTCGAAAAGAGGGTGAAGGCTCGCCTGATTGTGTGCTGCGAGCTGTTCGCGCTTTAGGATGATCACATCCGTGCGTGTCCAGTCTGCGGTAATGGCGTTGATGAGCGCAGGGCGAACGTTTCGATCCCACCACATCACGATTTCGCCGGTGCGCGCGACAGCGGCCTTCCATGCTGCGGCGACGTCGTCGGTTGGACCGTTTTCCGACACCAGAACGAAGTCGATGTCGCTAAAGGCATCTGCCCGTCCATTGCCGAAACTGCCGCTCAGGAAAAGACCGCGAACGGTGGAAAGATCGCGTAATTCGTTGCTGATCGTCTCTATGACTTGCTCTGACTTCATGAGCTTTTCCTTTCAAAGACATATGGGTTCGCACTTTGGCGGCGTGAAAAAGCCGTTGAGGCGTGCTGTAACTTGAGCGGTATGGCGGTTTCTATCGCTTGATGGACCAGACCATCGCGGTCTCGTAGCCAGAAGCTTCCAGCAACTCGATCTTGGACGTCCATCCCGCCGGACAGACGACAAAGGCGGTGCCCATACCTCGGTTGGCGAACGCCGCCTCGGCCGCGCGCAACAGTGCATGGGAGCCTTCGCTCCCTCGATCAAGTGCCGCCGGGTTGGCCAACTCAGGATGGTAGTAGTCATCAATCACACCCGTCCCCGTTATGTCGTGGGCAGGAGGAAAGTGCAGCCGTGAGGCAGGCTGTGCGATGATGTAGCCCTGCAAATCTTCTGACGCGCCCAGAACCATCATGTCCCGATCCCGAAGTGTCAGGCTCCGCGTCATCCAGGCCGAAAAACGTGGATCAGCGTCAGGATGAATTTCCCAGAAAGGGTCGATGTCAAAGAGAACCTGCCGGTTCTCGGCACTGCGTTCAACGATACCTGGAATATCGTCTTCCGTCGCTTGCCGAACTCTGACCGGCATTCCCTGATCGCCAAGGTCACTGCGCGACAGATAAAGTGTCAGGGGCTCATAACCGCTTGCCTCAAACGCGGTTCGCCAAGCTTCGCCCGCCACGTAGGATGCCAGTTTGATCCGGGCACCGGCTTCCCGAAGGGCGTCCTCGGCTGCGGCCAACAGGCCCTCTACAGTGCCGCTTGGCGCATCGGTTGCCACAAAAGAGTCGGGCAGGATCAGTCCCGGTTCACCGAACGGGCCTGCATAGATTGGGGGGACCGGCAGCAGCATCGCATGAATGACACCCGTGATCTGACCACCATCGTCCGCGACATGCCAAAACTGTCGAAATGGCTGTTGCTCGGCCGTCAACGCAAATGTAAGCGCCTTTTCGATTTGCGCGGGCGCGTCATCCGCCATCTTCCAGAGGATGGTATCCTTTGCATGGCGTTCCTGCGCATCCAACATAAGGAGCTCGACCAGGCACGGCATGTCATCGGGTATTGCTGGACGGATAGTCTGCGTCATCTCTTGGTCTCTTGTAGCTATTGCTGAATGCTGCTTGCCTGCTTGTATCTGCCACTTACAGCAATTTGAC
This sequence comes from Ruegeria sp. AH7, assembly GCF_056541325.1. Lineage (NCBI taxonomy): Bacteria > Pseudomonadati > Pseudomonadota > Alphaproteobacteria > Rhodobacterales > Roseobacteraceae > Ruegeria > Ruegeria sp. AH7. The sequence goes on from NZ_JBQFYF010000007.1 coordinate 74,217, forward strand.
AAAGCAGGATAATTCAACCAGCGTTTAGAAAAACTATCGTCTTTGAGGTATCGAATGAAGAACGTGAACCTGAACGCGCTCCGGGTATTCTCCGTCGTCGCATCGCACGGGAACCTACAGCGTGCAGCTGAGGAGCTGAACCTATCGCGTGGCGCTGTCTCCCAGCGGATCAAGCAGCTCGAAATCGAGCTGGGGGTTGTTCTTCTCGTGCGTGGCGCACGCGGTGTCTCGCTGACTCCGGAAGGTGAGCGCTGTCATGCGGCGATGGAAGACGCTTTGGCGATCCTCGACACTGCCTTTGTGAGCATCGGCGAGGACAGTGATCGCATCACGCTGCACCTTGGTTCTTCCACCGCAACGAAGTGGTTGATGCCCCGGATGGACGCTTTCGCAGCCAAGTTTCCGAACGTTTCCCTGACCACACAGGTCCACGAGCAGATTCTGGCGCGCAGTCTGGGCCGGAACGAAATCGCGATCTGGCCGGGCAAAGAGCGTGACGTGAATCCGGCCCACGGATCGCACTGCTTGGCCGATATCCGCTTGGTTGCCGTATGTAGTCCTGATTTCCTGCGACCGGATTGGCCAATGGGGCTGGAGACGTTGCTGACGCTGCCGCTCCTTCAGGATGCGCACCGGCGTTGGGAAAAGCTGATCAAGGAAACCGGGTATGGAGACACGCACAAACTGCTTAACTTCGACCGATCCGCCTTGGCGCTCGACGCTGCCATCGGTGGTCACGGCGTTGCTATCGCACCGACATACATGGTGGAGAATGATCTACAAACAAAGAAACTTGTGGAGATCTGGGTCAATCCCGACCCGTCTGATGATGGGCTCTATGTCTCATGGTCAAAGGACCATTTGGGACAGGCGCGCATAAGGCGGATCGTTGACTGGATTGCTTCAGAATTTGGGTGAAGCAGACCTTCGGTTCGGGAAGGCGAACAGAAGCAAAGTCCCGCACAGTTCCAGTTCTACACTTGCCGGTTCTCGCTGTCGCAGCGAATGGCCGGTTCCACGGGCCGCAGCGCAGCGGAAGGAAGTAGGGGCCAATAGCTGGTAGGGGCCGGCCTCGAAGATGGTTGGGGACTAGTCGAGTAGATGCAGCGCATCCACAGAGGTCGGCAGAGGGCCCAGTGTCACGATTGCTGCACTTTACATCAATGTCTGCAACCAGAGCTTTGGTAGGGTCGTTAAGCGCCAATACAACGAAGACGCATTTGCAACGCATCTACGACAAGACCGGTGTGCGTGCGCAACCGGCGCTGGTCCGCGTACTCTTGAGCGCAGACCGGCGCGACGTCTGACCTGTAGTTTTTGTTTGAAGGCTTAAAGACTCGTCCAAGAAAAAGTCGGCCATCGCGTGAGCGCTACAAATCTCTGTTTTGTCCAGCCATGCCTTGTTTCAGCAGTTTTTCGACTATGCTTCTTGTCGAACCCACATTGACAGAATTCTGCGTCGCGGCGAAACTTCAATTTTGAGAGACACCATCGGGGTAGTCCAAACGATGCCAGAACTTCTAGCAACGACACTTGTTGCCGGATTATTGTATGTGTTCATTCCTGGGCCAGCCACCTTGGCTGCCCTCAGCCTTTCTGCAGGCCCGGGACGTTCAGCCTGTGCGGCATTTCTAGGATGTCATCTGCTTGGTGATCTAGCTTGGACGATCCTCGCAATCTCAGCGATTGTTGGTGTGTCTCAGATGGGACCGATGCTCTTTGACATCTTGGGTATCGTCTGCGGTGCCTATCTCATCTGGCTTGGATGGAAGGCGCTCACATCCCAGGAGACAAAAATCGGGGCGATAGTTCATACCCCCTGGCGATCAGGGCTGATTTTTGGCTTTACGAACCCGAAGGCCTATCCCTTTGCGCTTGCGATGTTCACGGCTGTCTTTGCTCGATTTGAAGACGCCATGACCTTCCAGAATGCGATACCGTTAGTTCTTGCCGCCTTTACGGGTTTCTGCGTGGCAACCATCGGAGTCATTTTCTGGACGGGGTTGCCTGCTACTCGGCGTGTTTTCTCTCGCCATAGCACGTTCATTACACGCTCTATCGGCCTCTTGTTCATTGCGGCAGGAACAAAGTCGATAGGCGGCTCAATCAATAGCATTCGCCTAAGGGTATAGAGAGTGATGGATACATAAGCTGGTCAATTTACAAACCATACTTCGATCTAATGACCGATTAGTTGGATGTGCTTCTGTGGCGTCAGTCAACTTCAAAGAGGTAAGATAACATCTGCTTCCATGAAAGTGATGGCACCGCCCCGAAGAAACACGCGGTCTGCTGTCAGTTCACAATCCAGCCAACCACCGCGTCCGGACGCTTGATAGGCCCGGTGGCGCATGTCCCCGAGAAGCTCTGACCAGTAGGGAACTAAGGTTGCGTGGATAGAGCCTGTGACCGGATCTTCAGGAATACCTGCACCCGGGGCAAAGTAGCGTGAAACGAACGCAGCCCCGGAATTGCCGTCTCCTTGCCCCGTAACAACTAACCCTACCGGACCCAGGCGAGCGATCCGGGAAAGGTCGGGAATGAATTTGCGGACCGCCGCTTCGGAGCCGAGGTCCGCAAATATGTTCTCGAAATTGCGGAACAAGAAAATTGGCAATTCAGCGAATACACCATCGAGTTCTATTGGAAGCTTGGAAAGTGGCTGTGGATCGAGGCGCGGAGTATCTAGCTGGTAGGCATTCCCCTCTTTCAAAACTCGCAATTCACCTACGCGAGTGTCGAAGATCATCTCACCTTCAACGTGATACTCGGTTGCGAGGACATGCGCGGTTGCGATGGTTGCGTGGCCACAAAAGTCGACTTCATGCGCCGGAGCGAACCAACGCAGACGCCAGCCACCACCTTCTCGCGGGACTACAAAAGCCGTTTCTGCGAGGTTGTTCTCCTGGGCAATGGACAGCATGAGTGCATCTTCCATCCAGTCATCGAGCACAAGAACGGCCGCAGGGTTCCCAGCGAAAACACGGTCAGCGAAAGCATCCACCTGAAACATTTTCATCCGGTGATTTATTCCCGTTCCCTGTCCGTCATCGGTGACACGTTCCCTGGCGACAAATCAATTACGGCTTTCCTCAACTTTACCAACAGCCCGCTTTTGTTGTGTGTGGTTCTATTTTTGGCCATCAAAAACAAGCCGGGCGGCAAGAGTGCCGAAAACTGTTCCGAGAAAAACCCTGGACCATTTCACGAAGGTCCTCCCGTTAGCCATAAAGTGGCGCATTCCGCTTGCGAGCCAGATTACAACTCCATGAATAAACAATCCCACGATCTGAAGTATGATTGCTAGCAGAAGTATTTGACCCGCCACCGACCCACTGGAAGGGTCCAGAAACTGCGGGAACAAAGCAAGATAAAATAGGGCAACCTTTGGGTTCAAAAGGTTCGAGAGAAACCCTTGCTTGAAAATAATAAACAGGGGGCGGCGAGGCAGTTGGGACGACTGAGTAGAAAAGCTGCTTCGAGCGGTAAAAGCTTGCCATGCAAGGAACAGCAAATACCCCGCGCCGAGATACCTGACTAAGTCATAGGCGTATGGAACGGCCAAGAACAACTGGGACAAACCAAGTGCCAAGAGCAGGGCATGAAACGCTGATCCGGTAGCGACACCGAGATGTGTCATAAGCCCCGCCGTTCGGCCTTGTGCAGTGCTTCGTGCTGCTACCACGATCATGTCAGGTCCTGGCGTGGCACATAACGCTATGCAGGCAATGGTGAACACCCAGATTGTTTGCCAATCAAGCATCATAAGTCCCTTCCAAAGAATGTAGTTTGTATATCTTTTGCAACGCAGACATTCATTCAGCGTTCACGATTGGTAAAGGCTGAGCTCCAGTTATTGGCAGCATACAAAGAAGCTATTTCTGACATTTGCGGCACTACGCCGCTCGTGTACTCGACCATGCTGGACATACCTTTTTTGACTATTGATGAAGACGACTCACCAGGATGACTAGAACCGTAAGCTTGGAAATCAGCTCAAGATCGCTTCACTTTCTGGGATCACCATCCACCCTGCTTTGTCGCTGGAATATACGTGTGCCTTCGGTGCAAGGGCGTTGTCGAAGTTTTCGATGAGACCCAAAGGAACAATTGTTGCTGCTGGGAAGTGCTTACCATTGTTAAGAAAGACAGTCGTCCCGCATTGCGAGCAAAAGCTTCGGCTGGATACTCCGGTGGTGTATCTGGAAACCTGCTCATGTCCGCTGGTCAACGAAAACTGATCTGATGGGACAACAACCCACGTGCTGTAATCTGACCCCTGAAGTTTCCGGCAGTTGTTGCAATGGCACTTCAGAACGGCTTGCGCCGGAGGTGCAAAGCTCCAGGAAACGCTGCCGCAATGACACCCTCCAGTATAATTCTCCATGTCGACACAACTCCTTCTGGATAGTGGATTTGTCTCAAGCCTCATGGTCTGAGAACCTCAAGACGGATTTTGGCGCACCCGGTACGGCCGCTGCATGCATGGCGTCCTGCCAATGATCTGCATCGAACACCCTGACTAGCGGCCAGTCGGCTTTTTCCATTTCGGGCCTGAGGTCTCTTAAGAGATCGGCAAAGCCTTTAGGCGCAAGCGATGACAGGTGATCTCGCAAGTGAAAGCGTTGGACTTGAGCCTGATACGTTTTTGGCACAGCAACTGGTTGCCCTGATAGCAAGCCATAACCCACAAAAATCGATCCTGACGGAAGTGCACTCAATATGGATGACCCGAGCGGCCCGCCAACGGAGTCGAAAACCAGATCCGATTGACGTGCAACCGCCAGTATGTTTGCAATGCCGGTTTGTGGCATGGGGTCTATCCCGAGGTCCGTGAGACGCTTCCGCCGCACCTCCGAACGATAGATACCGACAACGTGGCGCGCGCCCTGCTTTAGCGCCCACTGCCCCAGCAGATCAGCGCAGGTTGATCCCGCACCAGACAAGAGAACCGTTTTCCCGAGCACGGGCCAGAGGTTGAGCATCGTGTGGGCCGCTAGCGGGTTGATGTAGGTGCGGGCGGCAATCACATCCGGGACCGTATCAGGCACTTCGACCGCGTCGATTGCAGCGCAATCAACGAACGACTGCCACGTACCCTCTGCGCGCAGCGGCAAAACGCGTTTTCCCATCAGGTGCTCCTGACCTTGCGAGACAGCAATCACGCGGCCGACGCCTTCATAGCCGGCGACCGCCGGTAAGGAGATCCGATGCGCATAGGCCCCCGTGATGGGAATCAGATCGGATGGATTTATCGGTGCCAATGCCATTTTCACCCGGACACATCCTGCCTTGAGGTCTGAGAGCGGCCTATCGACTTGCCGCAGCACCTCCTGCGGCGGACCAAATCGGTCATAGACGAATGCACGACACAGCCTTGTTTGTGCCGGAACAAGTGTCTTCACACACGTCACTCGACAAGCCTTTGGCTATCAGCGGCGGTGAGGTCCAATTCGTATGCGTCTCGCAAACGCTGAATGAATGGTTGGCACTCAGGTCCAAACAAGGAACGGCCTTCGAAGCTGTGCAGGACAATACCCTCAATGAGTTCGCCAAGGCCCATTTCATGTTGTGCAGCCACAGCCTTGAGGACTTTGAGTACCCGCTTTTCGATACGAACGCCGGTTTGCACGCGTTCAACTTTCTTCTTTTGGTCAGGCACCGACATCTCCTAATTGATATAGGTCTGATACCATGGTACCACAATAACACTCTTTCCTCAACAATCCGATCTGATGCCTCCAAAAACAGTCACACTGTCTGTGTTGTGAGAAGGCCAAGGTGATGAACGCGATGCAAAACAGACAAATCCTGATCTACCGGCATGGTCGTGTGCAGCAGACTCAGATGAATACTATCGGGCCACATCACATTGCGGAGGCCGTTCGGGTATACAATTCGGCACCGATAGAAGGCGGGTTTTTCAAAAAGGCCGAACCCGTCCCCAACCTCATTGTTGCCAGCACATTGCGACGCAGCATTGATACAGCGGGCCAGATGTTTGGCCGCGTTGACCTGACAGATCCGCTTTTCAGAGAGGCCGAATTGCCGGATTTGCCTAAGCTGCCCATAAAGCTGCACCCATCACATTGGTTTGTTGTAGCGCGCCTCGGCTGGTTTCTCGGAGCACATCGAAACTGTGAAAGCCAACGGCTTTTCCGGTCGCGTGTTACAGAAGCGGCGCGCCGATTAGATGATCTGGCGAAGGAGCATCGCAGCGTTGCGCTGATCGGGCATGGGATGCTCAACCGATACCTCGCGCGTGAGCTTTTGAAACTTGGGTACAATGGCCCCCGAAGGCCGCACTGGCGCTATGGACAATCGTGCAAGTTTACTTTGGAGAAGACCTAGGCCAAGCCGAGACGCGTCTGTAAGGGCTGCGCATCGTGGGATTATTTTACGCGGTCTGGCTCTCGGTACATCTGGAACGCCAGAAGAACCACGCCAATTGTCAGGACGCAGCAGATCGCGAACGTGCCCGCCATTGCAAAGCCAATGCTGTGGGCCGGATCAGCGTTTGCGGTTTCAATGCAGGTCATAAAGCCGAAAACGCCGCTGACTGCGCCGGCACCCAGAATGAAGCCGAAGCTGCGGCTCAAATTCAGAACACCCGAGGTGATGCCGCGCTCTTCCTCGGACGCGCCCTCCATCACCGAGGTGTTCAAAGCAGCAAGAACAAGCTGATAGCATGGCGCGAGCAACATGAACGACACAATAAACCCGGCAAGTCCGAAGAGGTAAGGAAAGCGGCCATCATTGCGGTGGCCAGCGCCATCGCCGGGGCACCTGCAATCAACGCAAAACTTGCGCCGAGCTTTTCTGTCAATCGCCCGGCTGGAATGCCGCTGACGGCAGACATGATTGGGCCAACAGACATGGCGAGACCCATCTGAGCCGTTGTCAGCCCAAGGCCGTCCACCAGATAGAACGGCCCGACCACCAATGTGCCCATCATGACAAGAGAAACGATGGCGTTCATGGCGAGGCTGATCCGCAGAGGCACAGATCGAAAAAGTCCAATCGGGATGATCGGTGAACTGGCGCGCTTTTCGACCTGAACAAACGCGAAAAGTGCGCCGACCGAGAGAAAAGCAAGCATGGCGTGTGTGACATCGAAGCCGCCCTCTGTATCAGATACCAAAAAGGTAAGCGTCGCGAGGAAGAGGGCGAGGAGGCTTGCACCGGGAAGGTCGATACCTTTCGGCGCAGTGGTTGGTCCGATGCTGCGGACAAAGACCAGACAAAGGGTCAACGCGACCAAAGCCAGAGGGATCTGTAACAAGTACACAGCGCGCCAGCCAAAGGCGGCCACAACACTGCCTCCAATGGCGGGACCGGATGCGGTACCGATGGCCGACATCGTACCAACGGCCCCCATCCATCGCCCGATCCGCCCCGATGGGACAAGATCGCGGACCAGTGCAAGTGGCATCGCCATCATTCCGGCAGCACCCGCGCCTTGGACAAACCGACTGGCGATCAACACTGGGAGCGCGGGCGCTTGAAACGCAAGGAATGCGCCCAATACATAGAGACACAATGCGGTTACGAGCACGGAGCGCTTGCCATAAAGATCGCCCGCGCGGCCCATCGGAACGATGAGCGCTGTCGTGGCGAGGATGTAGGCGGACACCACCAAGGCCGGGTTCATGCCCTGATTTTGAAAACTGTACGACAGCGCCGGTAACGTCACAGCCGCCGTGCTGGTGCCAAGAGATGCCAGAATGATCGAAAGGCAAGGCCCAGAAAGGGTCACCAGCACCTTGCTTTTGTCGGTTCTCAGGGAGGGCGTGGTCATCCAAATAGCTCCATTGCAAACTGCGAGCACGCACCGTACGACTTGAAGTCAAGTTCAAGTCAATAGGTGTCGGTATGGAAAGGCTTCTGGATATCGCCGAGGTGTCAGATCGTTCGGGTGTGAGCCCGTCGGGCCTGCGCTACTATGAAAAACGGAGGCTTATCAATTCGGTGGCGCGCAATGGATTGCGCCGCCAACACGAGCCCGCGGTTCTTCAGGAACTGGCGCTGATCACCCTCGCTAAGTCGGCTGGCTTCTCATTGGATGACATTGGCTCTGTCCTGCGTCGCCCCGGCACACCAATCGTTCCCCGCGACGCGCTGACCGATAAGGCGCACAGTTTGGAAGCCCAGGCCGAGCGATTGGTCGGTCTCGCGCAGATGCTGCGCCACGTCGCGGATTGTCCCTATGACGATCACTTTGACTGCGCGCGGTTTCAAAAGCTGTTGAAAGTCGCGACCCGCGTTAGAAGCACCTGAGATATTTAATTGCTCAGACTTGTCACGCATTCAATCCCGCTCTGAAACGTTGCTGTGCCACCATTTGTTTGGGTTGGTGTCTCGTCCTCTGACGCAGGAGCGGGTTGCATAGGCTTCGTCCACGTAGATCACCGGTTCTTCGTAGGAATGGAGCCGATGGATGATGTCCAGCGCGCTCTTCAAAGTCTCTTCATTTCTGGGAATAGAGAACATCAATGAGCGGACAGGACGTGTGGTCGCGCGCTCCATCGCACCGCTGGCCGTTCCCTGATGGCCTCGGAAAAACTGCACCCCCACGGCCGTTTCGAATGACACGTAGTCGTAGTTTCCGTAGTTCAGACCAATATTCTCAGACAGCGCCAATCGGACTCGATCGTCGTCTTCGGGGCCAAGCTCGACCCTGACGGTGAAGACCAGCTCCAGTTTGAAGTGGGGCGACGATAGGGTGCTCAGGTCATTTTCTGACACAGTATTTCTCCCTTTTTGGCCTGAAACCGGTCCTCGAAGACCGTATATCCAGTATGGGGCGCACTTCTATTAAGGCTTATGAAGATGTGCCTGCCGGATAGTTTATTGGGGTCGACCAGGCTGGATGGCGGTGCATGTCCCAGTAAAGAGACTTGATTTTCAGGGTTAGTGGTCCGGGATTGCCGGTGCCTAATACAACCCCATCAACCGAGCTAACCGGCATGATGCCGCCCGCAGTAGAGGTGATGAAAACTTCATCTGCCGCCTTCAGAAAGGTCGGCGATACATCTCCGATTAAGACCTCAATGTTCAACTGTTCGCATAGATCAAATACGGTCCGCCGAGTTATGCCTGGCAGCACGCCGAATTCAGGCGTATGCAGCATGCTATCTTTGGCAGCGAATACGTTGAACCCTGGCCCCTCGGCAATATTGCCGTTCGTATCAACAACCAGTGCTGTTTCCGCTCCCTTGTCGAAGGCGTCATTCAAACCCCGCACTAGGTCCAGCCAGTGATAGTTCTTGATGGCTGGGTCCACAGACTTTGGCGGGATGCGCACAACATCACTTATCGCAATACGAAGGCCGCGTTCCATCTGGTCAGGATTTGCAACAGACCCATATGGCACAGCGAATGCCATGAAACGATTTGTCGCCTCGCGCGGGTCCCGACTGAAGCTGGGTGATCCCCCGCGCGTGCAGATCATTTCGACGTACGCACGTTTGTGACCGGACAAGGCGACGCAATTCGAGAGGATTTATGAGACGTTATCCCGATCAAACGGGATCGCCATGTGCAGCTTTTCCATGCCTTCAAAGAACCGGTCCAGATGTAGATCAAGTCGGAAGAACGCTCCGTCCCAGACATGCACCGTGTCATAGGTAGCGTCTGAATGCAGAAACCCCCAATCCAGAACTGACACTTTTGCGTCTTTCATGTGCAGGTACTGCCCGTCCTGAAATGCGATGCCTCGGGGATAGTCATATGGGTCAGCGTAGGACGGCGATATCGTTGGGAACGTCATTTGCGGCTATTTCGTTGTTGAGGTTCCGCAGTACTCTAACAGCGCAGATCTGGCACATTACCTAAATTTACGTTACAAAATTGGTAGATTGCCATAAACTTTAGCTTCAGAAGAGCAGCCAACCATATGCTAGACGAAACAGACCGGGCAATCCTGCGCGAACTACAAAAGAACGCCCGGCTTTCTTCGGAAGACCTGGGAGAGAAGATCGGTATTTCGCGATCCTCAGCGCAACGGCGCGTTCAGCTTTTGCGCGAAAGTGGCGCGATTGAGAAAGAAGTTGCTGTGGTGAGCACACGGCATGCCGATGCAACGATGACTTTCATCGTTGAGGTGGAACTGGAACGGGAACGCATCGACCTGCTGGATGAATTCCGTCGATCAATCCTGAAGCTAGAAGAAGTACAGCAGTGCTATTACGTCACGGGCCATACAGATTTTGTCCTCATCGTTCTTTCGAAAGACATGGCGAGTTATGAGCTATTCACCCGTCAGGTATTTACAGAGAATCCCAACATTCGGCGCTTTCACACGAACGTTGTCGTTGACCAGGTTAAAGTTGGTCTGTCAGTTCCAATGTGAACAGCAAGTTGACGCTCGTTCAAGTGGCCGCCTAAGGGCGCCATCTATGCAGCGCATCGAGCACTTGATCCAGTAGAACATCCACCAGCGTGTCCGTCGTGTCTACCACGAGGTCGTAGGGCATCTCGTCATGGACGATACCCGCCTCGCGTCGCCCACTTCCAATCGGGCGGTCCCCGCGCTCGAGCTCCCGTCGGTCCAACTCATCCGGATTGCAGGTTACGCCAATGCGGAACGTGTCGAAGCCTTTGACTGCCGTATCGAAACCAATGCGATGCGCTGGACGCAGAAGGGCGGTGTCCACGATTACTCTGCATCCCGACCCAAGGACCGCTCGAACCGCAGCATGGTGTGCCTCAACCAGCAGGTCCTAGGCGTATCCCTCGCGATTGATAGGCCTCCCGGCCTTCATAGCCGCGAGATCGGCAGGCGGTAGCGCATACAGGATGCTATCGATCCCGAAGCCCAAGAACATCGTTTGAAACCGGTTCTGAAGCGCACCCACGAGTGTTGATTTCCCTGCACTCGACGGGCCATTCAAAAGAATGGCGAGCGGCAGGTCTCTGGTGGGATCGGTTGAGGGCGAGTGCGGCATCACCATTACTCTGCCATCCAGAACCTCGGATTGCTATAACGATCCTGCCAGCTATGCTGCGTCACCCCAGTTTGTCCCGCGAACTTTGAGTTCGATCATCTCCAGATTTTGCACCTGCAGCGAACGGCTGCTTCGGCGGACCGCACCGCAGCATCTGGGTCGGACGGTGAATGGCAGCAAAGGGCCGCTTATAACAAGTGGCGGAAAGAAATCACGGTATCACCTTAGATATCAGCGCTATCGCTCAGATTGAACTAAGTTGGCTACGCCAATTCGCTGGCCATCGATTTCAGGTGGCGCATGTCGGTGCCGCAGCACCCTCCAAATACTTGGATCGACGGATTCTGCCTCGCAATCGAGGCAATCTGTTTACCAAGTTCAGCTGGATCGCCTTCGTCCAGCTCATCTGCTTCGTCAAGTTCCGCATGCGAGCAACTCGAAGCGTTTGCCACCATGCCTTTAAGTCGGGGGTGGTTGCCAAGCGCTCCGGCGAAATGGGTCGGATGAGCGCAGTTGACCATAAAAAACAGCGCCGCCGAGTCGGTTGCATCGTCGATCTGATCAATTCCGTCCACAAGTTTGGTCCCGTCCGCCAGACACCCGTCCGTTTCGACAACTAGAGACATGATGATCGGCAGATCTGCGTCTCGGGCAGCGAGGATGCATCCCGCAGCCTCACTTGGACGGTTGAACGTATAAGCGGTGACCAGGTCGACGCTTGTGTCTTTCAGGCTGTGCATTTGAGCGGCGTGGTATTGGCGTGCATCTTCGACCGTCACCGGAGGGATGTCGGCGTAAGGGTCATAGCGCGGGCCGATACAGGCCGACACCAGTACATCATCGCGAGCGGCAGCCTGGCGCACCTCCTCCATTAGACTGACCGCATCTTTGTTCACCTCAACGAGCCGGTCTGTATCGTACCCCAACGGCGCTGCCCGATCGGCGTTCGCCATCCATGTGGGTGCATCAAGGATGCATCCGACACTCATTTCATGGGCGAGATCGACAAGTGCCTCCATTTGACCGGCCAGTATTGCCCTGGTGCCAGGTTCTTCCAGCAATGGAAACGATGCGAAACCGGGTAAATCAACGCCATGATTGAATATCAGGTCGGTGCCAGTGCCGGCATAAACCAAAAAGGTTTTGTCACCTTCGAGCGGGAACTGTCGCGCCATTCTGATCCACACCTATTGACGTCAAGTCTTCATAGATACCTACATTATCTCGGGTCTCCTGTGAACCTTAGTGCGGCGACAGAGTGTATTCCGTGAGCATGACCTCATTTTCCCGGGCATCTCTCAACCGCAGCGAAATTCTCCTTCGGCGGGCCACACTGCAGCGTCATCAAGCCTTAGCCAATGGCAGGTTTGGACCGGAGCCTTTTTGCGTCAGGCATCCGCCATATGCTGGACCAGTGAGGTCAGCTGTCTGTCGCCGTGGCCATCGTCCCAAGCCGTTTTGGTGCGGTCATGCATCAACTGGATGAAATCAGCGGGAGCATTAAGTGAGAGATAGGTCTTCAACGCATCCTCTTGCGCCATCGCGTAAACCTTCAGGGAGGCTTCCGCACTGTCGTAATCCTCAAACGGAACAGTGCTGGCAAAGAGCTCATGGTAGTCATTGACCAGTTTGATCGTGGTAGGGAGTTGGTCGGCATAAACCTGTATCGGGATGCCCGCTTTTTGGCAGACAAGTGCACCGTAGATCATTCCGAACATAAACCCCTGCCGAACCGTGAAAAGGCCGGCAAACAGCGCGGCAAGTGCCGCTGGTTTCTCTCCAACATGGGCGGACTTTCCACCCAATTCTCTGATGATGCTGCCATAACGGTCCCAGGTTCCGGCACTGCCCACCGTGAGGATTGTGGTTTCGTCACCACCAATGCCGGAAGGGTAGGCATTGATCATGCCCAGCATGTAGTCGGCCCCCTGTCCCTCAAGGATGGCGACCAGTCCAACGGCATCCGAGGTATCGCCCGTGCTCATGTCGCAGATAGTCTTTCCCTTTAGCGAAACACTCAGCCCGTTGACCAGTTCAACAGTTTCCTTGTGGCCCTTGATACAGATGATGACAAATTCAGCAGTTGCGATGGCATCATTCGGTGAAGAGCAGATCGTGGCTCCAGCCTCAGCAAAAACCTCTGCCTTTTCCGACGTGCGGTTCCAAACGCTGACTTCGTGGCCCGCCTTGAGCAGGCAATGCGCCAGCGCTGAGCCCATATTGCCCAGTCCCAATACAGCAAGTTTCATGATGTCGGTCTCCTGTATCCGCCAATAAATTCTTGCACCAACATGCGCCGGCATTGGGGGATCACATAGTTGTAAATTCTTCTATATTGTTAGATGATCTAACTTATGGATTGGCGCACGCTTCCCTCTTTGACATCTCTCAGAGCCTTCGCCGCCGCTGCCGAGTTTCGAAATCTGACACGGGCGGCAAAGGCACTGAACGTGACACATTCCGCAGTCAGCCAGCAGATCCGCGGGCTCGAACAACAGCTCGGCACCCGGCTTATCACTCGTACCCGGCACGGCATTTCTCTGACATCGCAAGGCGAATTCTTGTCGGCTGGCCTGCTTGACGCCTTCGCTGAAATGGCCTCAGTGACCGAGAGCGTGTCGAAGGCAGAATCGGTTCGACCGTTAGTGGTTAGCGCGACACCGATGTTTTCAAGCGCGTTCCTCATGCCGCGTCTGTCAACGTTTGTTGACGAATTCCCCAATATCGAATTGAGGATCGATTCAACGATCCAGGCTGTCAACCTCAAGCCGGGCGGAATTGATATGGCCATCCGATACGGAACGGGTCAATGGCAAGGGCTTGTCTCGCAGATGCTGCTGCCAGGCTGTCTGACGGTCGTCGCCTCAAGCGAACTGATCGGAAACCGTGTGTTCAGGCACCCTGTGGAATTGCTCGATTTTACACTTCTCCAAGAGCACGCTTCGGTCGAGTTTGACCTGTGGTTGGAAAAGGTGGGGATTCCCACCGACGCGGAACGAAGAGTTGTGCGGATGCCGGGCAATATGTTGCTGGATGGCATCCGCCGCGGAGATGGTGTCGGAGCGACGGTACCAGCCTTTATCTCTGACGAGTTGAAGTCGGGGCAACTTGTGGCGCTATTCGATGATCCAATACCGCAGATCGGCTACTACCTTGTCACGTTGCCGGGCCCGGTTCGACCAGCGGCAAAGCTGTTCGTACAGTGGCTCTCGAAATCAATTACCGAATATGAGAAAAGTCTTTTCCGATGGACGCCCTCTCACTTGCTGTAGGCAGTAAAGAGCATCGACCAGAGTCAAATTGGATCTGACTTGCCGTATACGACTGTGCGTACAATGCGCGAATTGGCGCCGGATATGGTCATGTTCCCGCAACTTGGCGGTCATAATCCACACCATCATACCAACCGAGCGATTTGGTGACGTTCAGGTTGTCGTCTAAGTCCCATTCTTCCCAGCCCGAGAAACGAACATGGTTACCAGTCTCTTTATGATGGCCTTCGAAAGTCCACGCATAGACCATGTGGTGATCGGCGACGAGAACCGTGTCGAGGTTAAGAACGAGGTCAGGGAAGTCAGCCATAAATCCCGCCGCCATGTCGCCAATCTCCGTCCGGCTCTTCATTGGGTCGCCACCGTTCATTATCATGATAGTATGTTCAGCATATCTTTCGGCGACATCGTCGGGCGTCCGGTTGGTCCAAGCAGCGCAATGATCTTGAGCTAAGCGGCGGGCGGTTTGTACATCAGGTGTCATCTATATCTACATGTCCTAAAAATCGCGAAAATACATGGTTGCAGAAACGTTAGTCGGGTCTCTAAAAGCAATCAAGTTTGCTTAACAGCGCTTCTCAACGTTCGCAGGTTTGTTTGCCTCACGGCCATCCGCTCGTTGAAATTTCTGCGTTTTGAACGAACGGCAGTTCTCGGAAAGCCGATGGGTGAACTCTGAGAGATATCGAATGTCGGCTGTGGGCCGGCCTTGTAGGGCTCAACGTGGGGGTTTGGCGAAGATGTGACGGTGCATACAACAAGCAACTTGGCAATACCCAGTAGATGATTGTCTGGGTGGAATTATCGTTATCCGCAACTTGAAAGCGAATACCTAATCCTTCTGAACGACTATCCAGCGGAAGCTGACTCAGGTCCAGGGTCGAACTGAGGCGACAACTCGTCCGCCAGACCGATCAATCACTTTGACGCATAGTGCTTCTCCGACATCGACCGATCCGAGTCCAGCTTTCTCAAGTACGTTTGTGTGCAAGAAACAGTCTCTGGTGTAATCGAAGACATTGACGAAGCCGTAGTTCTTTTCCTTGCAGAACCACCTGACCCTTGCAGGCAGCATTGAAGTCGGCTTGATGGGTTGGAGTCCAATTTGCTTGTTGTGCGGGACTGTCCAGGAAGCCTCCGACCGGATGCTCAGGATCTCAACGATTTGGAGTCCTCTCTGTTTGACACTTGCAAATGCCTCTAGTGTGCATCCGTTTGCGATTGATGTCTGGCCAAAATCATGCAGCGCGTTCTGATGCATTAAGGCATCCTCGCCCGACACATTGCAGGTCACAAAACCGTATCCTATCATGGCCGAGAACCATTTCAAAGTTCCCTCAATATGCCGCAGTGTGGCATCCCCACCTATTGTTGATCCGTCCAAAACCAAATTACCTTCTAACGTTACAAGTTTCACGGGCTTACCCTTGTTCGGAAACGTGGAATTTGTTTGTCAAATTTATTAAGCTTTGTGAAAGGGTTGGGTGGCTACTTTCTGAGGCCAGAGAGTTCTGATTTGCTTGCCCATGTGTTTGCGTATTCGGACAACAAATTAGTCTGCTCTTTGTGGAGTGCCATCAGAACACATGCCGCCCACATGGCCGCGCCATACTCTGCATCGCTGTCATGCAGTCGTAGAGCATTCAATATAGCAGTTTCTGGGGTTGATGGTTCATGCACCGATTTTAGTGTCCTTGTTCCTAGGCATTATTGAAGCTCGCAAGAATACCAACATTGATCTAAGTCGAAGCAGCACTGAAAGTCAGCAAAAAGTCTAACATCCGATCCCCTTAGCGCTCCCATTTTCTGGTTTTGCAGTCTTGTCGCCAAAGCGAACAATTCTCAACATGCAAAACTGCCATTGAATGGATGAGAAACACTTCGTTAACATTCTATTCATAAATTCCCACGAATTGTGAAGAGTGTCGTTGGATCTATGGGATTGCTCAGACTAAACACATATCTTCTGCAGAAACTGCCATATGCGGCAATAACACATGAGATTACCGGTTGTGTCGCAAAATTTTATAACGACCGGAGCTAGCGCGATGCTAGTTGCAGCTATCCTGCGATATCAGCAAACATCAGAAAGCTGGAAGTCGTATCGTATCGCTAGAGAATTTCTTCTTGCGGATCATGTTGGCTACCTCAATGCCATCCAATGTTGCGGAAGCCGATCCGAAAGACTTGAACCAGCACATGTGCCGTACGCGCCGTTTGATATATCTGCGGTCCTGTTCAGTAAAGTTGTTCAAATATTTGGACCTGATCGTCTGTACTTTGGCTTGATTGCCGAACCAGTTCAGCACTCTGTTTTGTGCTTAACTTCGAACTCTTTGAGGACATCGAACAAGGATGCAACGTCAAAGGCGATCAGGGCCAACTCGGTGTCCCATCGGATGAGTCCCACGCAGACGCCTGCACCAATGGTATCGCTTAGAACGGTCAGGTCGGGTTCAGGCACTTGGGGAGCCACTAGTCCTTCGACCGAGAGAAGTTGCTCAAGCCTGTTTTGCTGGAAATCCCTTAGATCAGAGAGCAAGCCTTCTGGGCCATTCGCGTGCCCTGTCCGCTCCATGCCAAACTGCAAGGATGCTAATGTAAGATTCTGCAACCTACGTAAGACGACATTAAGCATTGAGCCGTGGTCATTGGGATTAGCCACACTAAGAATTCCTTGACGGATTGCCGCGACCGATACCATTCCGGAAACACCGTACAAATCGGAACGCAATGGTCCTGGGATCAAAGCGAAATCAGACACGGGGCCAATTGCGTCGGTGAAACTAACGATCAGATTCACGATGTCGTCGGAATTCACGATAGGCGCCTGGTTAATGATCTCTTGAAATCCCGGATTACTGCAGTCAGAAACTAGAACCACTCGGCGGCCTGTGACCTGCAATTCCAGAATGTTCTCATCGGATACGAACCTCAGTGTTGTCCCAAGCACAGCGTTTTCGATTTCACGCAGCATTGCCGCCATTGGATCAGCAGCCTCCAACGGCAGCCTTCCATTTAGAAACGGAAAGCGGCATGTCGCTAACTTAGACAAATTGCCTTGAAAATCGGTCAAATCAGGCATCGGTTTTCTCCGATTTGACCCGAGTTCTGGATCAGCATGTCCCACTCGTCTGCGTCCAAAAGCTGAAACTCTGTGACACAGTTGCCGCTGTCTTCGACGTTCAAGTGCATTGACATAAGAACCGAGGTCCGGGGGTTAACGCCCGATAGCAACAGACCTGGCTTGCCCGCTATTGCATTGACTAGGGATGTTTTGCTGGATTTGATCTGGCCGATGAACGTGATCTCAGGCGAAAAATTCTCAACATCGCGTGACGTCGATCGCAGTTTCATTTGCGTGTTAAGACCGCCGAGGCTTGCATTACCTAAAAGTGTCTCTTTGCAAAACTGAATGTAGCTGCTGAGATCGTTCAAGGGGCCCAAACCATCATTCAGCAAGACCTGAGCTCCAGTAGCATTTTGATCGGAACTGACTTGACTACCTGTCCGCACAACCATGGACATAACCATCACCATCTTTAACACACATGATGATTTTAAGGTTCAATAGGTAAGTAATATGACTATATCGGGGCATCTTTCGTATTTTCTGAGATATTGACGCGAGATAATTCTCTCTTTAGCTGAATTGTGGCCATGATGGTCTCAGTCACATCTGCCCGTTCTGCTTCGATCCGGAACAGCTCAACCAGGTCTACAAGCTCGCGCAGCATCTGGAATGCCCCCCGCATGTTCACGTCATCCGACCACGCGTCCAGATCGAGTTCAATCTCTTCCAGAACCTTTGCCATTTCGGTCAGAAAATCAGAGTTTGAAAATACGCTGCCTAATGCGGGAGAGTCACTCAATCGGGACAGTTTGTTAATTGCGTCATCTAAGTCGGGGGCCGGAATGGTATCTGGAATAGGACTAGCGGCAAGTTTTGGTTCCCCCACCGGCCGCGTAGGATCGGTCACCGTATTTCGAGCATCTTCAATACTAGCGTCGTCGGGACCCAAAAGGCCAACCTTACCTTGCAGGAACAGTTCAGCCTGCCCCGTAGCGTGCTCTCTCGCCGCGTCAATGTCGCGCCTTAGAATCGAGATCAGTTTGTGCCCGCCTGATGCACGAAACAGGATCTTGTCCAAACTAGAGCCCGACCGGGCCTGCGAGGCGTCCTCAGGTGAAAGGCAAACAAAGTCCAGAAACTCAGACCCAAATTCAGCGCAAAGGCGCGCTTCGGTTTCATCGCGCTCGCGTCCCGAGTTGATCGAAACCAGGATTGCGTGATCCTTCAACTTATTGGGCATCTGTGCCCAAACCCGTTGATCTATATGATCAAAATCATGGGTACACCATATCGCAATATCTGTTTGCAGGGCTAGCCATTCAATAGATGCACCTGTTAGATCCGCTGCCGCAGTGGCCAAAACAGATATCTTCGTCAGGGCCCTCAGAGGCAAAGCCAAATTCACTTCAGTGGCATCGGTTTCTGCCAATGCAATTAGATCGAAGGGCGATGGGTAGTCGACCTTTGCTCCGTCACGCTTCACAACCGTCAATTCTTCTTGCTCGGCAAAGCTTAGGCGAACGAGGTCGCACATGACGGTCTGCGGGAGCACGGCTTGCCCTATTATAAAATTTACCAGGTTGGCCCGATCGAGATACGTCGGAGCCAATATGGAAACGCGAATGGGTCTTGTGAGTGCTGCCAGATACGTGAGTGCACGCGTCGCAACGTCTGCGTTTGCTCCGCCATTTGTCGCGGCAGCCTGCAGACGCGAGTGAAGGTCTAGCTGCGGGCATGATGGACTATTCATCTTACACGCCATTCCAGCAGGGTACCGACGACAAGGTCAGAGAAAATCAACCATGTCCTCATCGTCATCTCCCATAATCCAGTTGAACGTCTTGTCGCACAACGCTTTGAACACCATTGTTGTTTCTCCGATAGATATGCGATCACCGTCGTTCAATTTTTCGGTCGAGATGATTGGTTTACCCTGCAGGCGAACAAGGTTTGTCTTGCCGCCGTGACCGAGGAAATAGCCGTTCTCTTCGGGGTCATAAGCAATCGCGGCGTGATTGTCGCGCGAGACCGCCATATCTCCGAAATCCAGACAAATGGTCTGATCAGGGTTACGGCCGATCCGGGACAGCCCGGATCGAAGTGTGAATGCGTAGCCCCGACCGGGACCGCTGACAATCACAAGCCACCCCACCGGCAAGGTTTGTTCAGGTTCAGGCGCATTATCCGGGCTGAACAGATCCTTGGTTGTACCTTCGGTTGTGTCAAACCCGATCAGACGCGTACGCGTGTCGCGCGGGTTGGCGCTGACGGGTTTGGACACAGGTGCGGAGACAAGCTCTTCCATTGGTGTCTCGGTCATCCGCTGGAAAGGCTCAGCGCCAACATTCGGAGCGATGTCAGCGACACCGACCGCGCCAACCGAATGGTTAGGAGACATCAGACGCTGTCTCAAGTTCCGGGCGTGTTGGTCGGTGTCGTCTTGTGGTGTAGTTGATATTGCAGATGATGCGTCTTCAGCAGGCAGCACCGACTCGGTTGCAGGCCTGCGGCGACGGTTCACTAAGGTATCGAACATACTCATATGCAACATCTTTCCTTTAAGAACTGGCCGTTAGACCAGTTCGGTTGATACGTCCTGCAGAAAGTCGAGCAGGCTGTCGGGGCTGACCGCTTCAGGGTTGACGGAATTCGATGGAAAGTACCGCAAGAAGATACTACGAGTTTCGCCTTCCATGCCTTCGTGGTGGCCCATCGACCAGGTCGGGAAAATCCGCTCGCGCACATCCTGACATGAGATCAAGATGATGTTCAGGTGCCGTGGGTCGGCAGAGATCCGATGATAGATCGAGCTGACCTCGGCGCGTCCGCCTTCCAGAACCTGCAGGAAGTAGTTGCCGTTAAAGTGAAGCATGCCGGTGACATTCATTGCTGCGTTATTGCGTTTACAGACTTCCAGCAACTCGCCCAGATTCAGGCTCATGGATGGGTTGCGCTGGCTGTAGTAGATGAGACGAGTAAGATTCATTTTTCCACTCCGTTGAGAAACAGGTTTTCATTCGACGCGGCAGCCGTTGCCGGGATTGGATCAACGGGCCGGGTCTTGTTGCGGTTCTGTGTTGTTGGTTTGAAAGGCACCGTACCCGAAGGGGCCGACTGTGCCGGACGCCGTTCGACTGGTTCGAGACGCCGCCGCGTAGCAACCCGGCTCGAGGGCCCTTGATCGCGCAAAGCACGACGTTTGCGCTGTCGTTCGCGTTCCAGTTCCAGATGGGCGCGGCGCAACTCGCTGCGGGCTTGATGCGCGCGGCGATTGGCTGTCAGAAGCTCTTTCTGATAGGCTCCGACGAGGTCGGATTGCACCCTGTTGATGCCCTTACGACCAGACCGGTAAAGCGCCAGCAAAAGGATCACAAACGCACCCAGCATCAAATAGTCAGGCAGCGGCGCTTCGAAGGCCTGAATATCTGCAAGCAAAGCCTTGGCCGGTGCTTCCAGTTGGGTGATTTGTTCAAGTATTTCCATAACTTCGACCTCTTTTACTGAACAACAAATTCGATTGACTGGTCCGAGGCGCTGGCCACTTGTAGGTCGGCATCAGGATTGCTGCTGTCGACGACAGCCAGGTCCAGGGTCCATGTTTCAAGGTTCCAGCTGACGCGCAGATCGGCGATTCCGGTGCCCGCCAATTCAAGGCTGCCAATGACTTGCAGACCTGCGTGCGAGCAGTCCAACGTGGTCTGGACAAGCTGGCTGACGTCATTCACCCGATTGTTCCATTCAGGGCCTGAAAGCGTTGCTGCGTGCAGCGACACCAAGCGTGACTCAATCCTTTGGATACAGTAGGGATCGTTCGCGTTGTCACCAACCATGGCCAGGAGGCGGCCTTCCTTTGAGGGCTCTGCCGGGGGTTCGATGGCCTCGGCGACGGGCGCTGTTTCAACCTGCGCTCCAGCCACAACAGCGGTTGTCTGTTCTATCACAGGGGCCGGTTCGGCCACGGGTTCCGCAAGTGCGACCGGCCTTTTTGATAAGTCCAGCACGGGTGCGGTGTCAGAGTTTTCTGAATTATTGAAGAATTTGTTTAACGCGGTATTGCCTGGTGTCACCCCAAGCGAAACGATTGCAGCCACGGTCAGCAACCCGGTTGCCACGATAAAGTTCGGCCCGCGACCCTTTTTGGCCTCGGCGTTTTCTGCAAGTCGGTTGGCTCGAGCCAGTGGCAAGCCAGCGCGTTTGCCGGGAGCACCATCCATTTGGCGTGCCTTAGACATCATGCTTTCCTCTGAAATCTGAACAAAACGCTGCCGTTATTCGCTGCCAGCTTTTTGACATCGATGTTCATACCAGCCGCGACTTCGGTCAAAGTCTGCTCGTTATCCACCAGCGACACCGGTGAATTGTCGTCGGACAAAATCAGGTCTAACCCAAGTTCGACAACCATCTGCTGTAAAACGCCTTGAAGGCGATGAGAATAAAGGATCATTTTCAGTGTTTCCGGTTGCTTGCTGTTTCATCTGAAAATGATGCTGGATAGTGTCATAATTGAGAAAAATGAGAGGCAATTACCAACAAAAGAGAGGTTTTATTGTGAATACCTCTTTTTTTGGTGTGCTGAGATACTGAAAAATTAGAATTCTTTCGGGCACCTCTCATGCTTTAGGTTTTGCTGAGTCTCGTGGGCAAAAAAAACCGGACCTGAGGCCCGGTGTTTCTTTTTGGTTTTGTCGCTGGATCATGGGACCGATGGCTCAAAAGATCACCCCTGAACAGTGCTTTCGATCCAGACCTCGACCCGCCGATTCTTAATCCGTCCTTCCTGCGTTAGGTTGCAGGCGGCGGGAGCAGTTTCGCCATATCCGACTGAGGATAATTCGATGCCCGGAAGCTGATCTGCCGCTTCGGTATTCAAGTAGGCCGCAATCCGATTGGCCCGGCGTAGAGACAGGCGTCTGTTGCTGTCAAAGGTTCCGACATCGTCGCTGAAACCGACCAGTTTGATCTTGGTTCCGCGCGGTTGATCCTTGAGGAATTCTACCAAACGGGTGAGTTCTGCGGCCCCGCGATCATCCAATCGAGAGGAACCCGAACGAAAGTGAAAGGTGCTGGACAAGCGATCAAACTTACCCGCCGTTTCCAGCATTTCATCAACGACACTTTGCTCATAGGCGTCAGTTCTTGACGAGCGCAGGGTTTCACCGCGCAATCCAGCCATGTGTTGCGGCAGCCTGCCGACGCTAAAGCTGGTGAAGCCAGCGACCGAAATCGCATCCTCGGCTTCTTCCGATTTGGCGAAACTCAGCAGATTCCGCGCAAAATCGTTGTCCAGATCGCTACGGTTATACAGATAGACCCGACGCACGAAGGGGTATTCCTCGGTCTTGGCATAAAAATCATTGGGTTCTGTTACTACGCCACAAGCGTCGATGATATTCATTGCCTTGGTGCCGCGCTGCACTCCGAACGGCAGGAAGCTGATCGCGCCGGGATTTTCCATGACCTGCGTTGCGGCTTCAATGTCGGAACCCACCGCCGAAATACCGGAAGGTGTGATGTCCGTGTCGTCTAACAAAACAGATTCAAATAACTCGCGCGAGGCGGTTTCGGCGTCGCGACCGATAACCTGAATCGGCATGTCCGGGCCATTCAACTGGGACCAGTTGGTTATGTTACCCAGATAGACATCGCGCAACTGGTTCAGCTCAATCGCCGAAACCGGGTTGTCCGGATGGGTCACGATTGCGATGCTTTCCAGCGCCAGCAAGTGTTCCTGACCAACAGATGTCATGTTGCCCGCACCATCGGCGGCAAGGCCGCGTGCTTCTTGGTTCTCAACGCGTCGGGTCGACATGCCAATTTCGGCCTCTCCAGTTTCCAACGCATCAAAGGCGTCTCTGGAATCCGAGGGGATCACAAGGACGCTGTCCAGATCATCCCCGAACGCTTCGGCGGTGACGAGGTTAAGCAGTTTGTTCTGGCTGTTGGGAAGAAGCTGCGTCGAGATGTCATTGCCTGCATGCGCCGCATACCCGGCTATCAATAGGGGCATCAACTCGGTCGCTATGACACCTGATCCAGCGATCCGCAGGCTGACATCGCTGGTGTCGATTGTGGGGCAGCCTTCACCATTGCAACTCACCCGATCGGTGCTAACGCGCATCTCGCCAATGGGCGTTTTGATCAGATAGTGACCGTCAACGAGGTCCAGAAATTCGCCGGACAAACGCAGCGATCCATCGGGGGCTGATAATTCCACTTGTCCTGCTGCGGCAATCGTTGGCAGGGCACTGGCGATGGCAATGGCGCTTGCAACGCTTTTGCTTAGCTTAATGATATTCGTCATAGTCAGATCTCCGTCTTCTATGGTTCGCAGTCGGGGTGCGCGACGCTCGCTTCGGCGCGCCCTATGCTTGGGTCGTTCGCTTCGTGGCTTGGCATATTACAGCGCCATGGCCTGATTGATGATGTCCGGTGCCTCTTCGATATCCGGCACCAGCGCTGCCAGAATGGCATCCTCTTCGGCCGACCGATGGACAGGCTGGGTTTCAATCTGTCGTTCGGTTTTTGGCTCGTGGGACATCTCGGGCATTTGGTCGATTCGCAGCACCATGACCGAGATATTGTCTTGTTCGGGCATTGCCGCAGCTTCGACCGCAGACATCAAGTTTTGGGTCGCCTTGGCGCTGCTTCTGGCCGCCGTTTTGTTGGCTAGTCTCAGTATTGTGCCGTCGGTCAGGGTCTGCAGACCATCGCTTGCCAGAATCAGGATATCGTCCGGCTCAAGAGTCATGGGCGTTTCCGGACAATCGATCCGCGGAATTTCCTGACCCAGCACCGCCGAAGTCAGGCAATTCCGGTCCGGATGTAGTGCGGCAACCTCAGCGCTCAGCTGGCCTGACGCTACCATGGCGTCAATCTGCGGCGCCATCGAGTGATCTTCGTTCAGTTTTTGGATTTCACCATTGCGAATCAGGTAAAGGGGGGAATCCCCGACAGACAGCCAATAAAGCTGATTGTCACGTATAACGGTTGCAATCAGAGTCGCCCCCATCCCTTTTGAATCGGGGTTGTTCTTGATGAAATCTGACATGGCCATATTGGCCTCTTCCACCGCTTTTTTTAACAAAGCGGGAATGTTGGCGTCGTCGGATTTCAAGATATTCCGGCGCATTTTCAACGCGGCAAACACCTGGCCGACCACCAATGCGCTGGCCATATCGCCCGAGGCATGCGCGCCCATTCCATCGGCAAGCACACCGATGCCACAGGACTCGCACACTGGGAAATCCGCCACAAGACAGTCTTCCTGATAGTCGCGTGCACCGACATCAATTCCGGTTGAAACGTCGAAACACATTTTAGAACTGGCTTTCATCGCCGTCCTCCATATGGCTGGTCATGTCCCATTGGAACGCGGTGTCACACAGCGCTTTGAAGCGCAGTTTGGTGTCTCCAATCTGAATCTCTGCGCCGCTTTGGATCGGTGTTGTTTTTGTGACCGGCGCACCATTCATGCGGACCAGGTTGGCCTTGCCACCGTGACCCAGAAAAAACTCGTTGGTGCTGGAGTCGTAGACAATGGCCGCGTGGTTATCCCGTGAAATCGATCTGTCGCCGAAATCCAGACAGACCGCCTGATCTTTGCCCCGTCCAATCGTCGAAAGGCCCGCCATCAAGGGAAAGCTTTGACCGCGCCCCGGCTCGGTCGTTACGACCAACCAGCCGACGGGTATATAGCTTGGGCGTTCGACGCTTTGCTCGGCCTCTGGCGGCCCGAAGTCTTCTGGCCTGTTGCGGGTGTCAAATCCGATCAGCCGTGTCTTGCCCACGTTTTCCTGCGGACGCGAAACAATGGCGGGCGAGGCCGTCTGTGCCGTCGAAAAGGTGATCGGCTGTTCCATGATCGGGCTTTGCCACAGGTCATCGTTTTCAATCGGCAGAGACCGGCTGGGATTCGGGCTTCGGTTTTTTTCCTTCTTGAGAAATCGCATCAAGATGCCTCCGCCACGCGAATGCGAGTGATCATTGTCAGGCTCCTGTCTCGATGCGTTCAACCCACATTGTGCCCGCCCGGCTGACCGCCAGACGCACCTGACCCTGACCGGATGTGATTTCCTGTGCCAGCAATCGCGCCATTGTGGCCCCGTCCGAAATACGTTCGTTGTTGCCAACCATGGCCACCACCGTGTCGCCCGCCTTGAGCCCGCTATCGGTGCCGGGTGCAACATCGATGACCTGCGTCAGCCAGACAGAGCCATCAAAATGGGTCTGAAAACGAAACCCGTTCTTTAGGTCGGTCAAATAGATGATCGGCGCGGATACCTGTGTATAAAGGCGGGCACCCGTTTCGGGGACTTCGGCGACAACGCGGAAATTGATCTGCATGCCATCACTTTGCCTGGCCAGTGTTCTGAGCTGGACGTCAAGGTCGGTAGCCGGCGTGCCCTCAACTTCCAAAATACGGCTTCCTATCGGTAGTCGATTTTCCAGGCTCTGCGGTACTTGCAGGACGAAGTTTTCCTGATCTAGACGAAACGGCAGATCCAGCTTCCAGGACGCTTCCACCTCTCCATCCGCATAAGAATGAATGAAGTCCTGCAGGACTGGGTCTACTGTCACCTTTGTTGCTGCCGGCGTGTTTTCCGGAACAATAGCGGGCTGCTCGACGGGCACAGTCGCTGCGGGTGCCGTAGTTGAAACTGGAGTGACAGGCGGCCGAGTTTGATCGAGCGTCTCTACCGAAGCCATCTCTTGCTGAAGTAGGGGAGTTGTCTCTGCGGTGACGGTGCCGAGTTCAACCTGATCCTGGTTCAGTAGAAGATAGGCCGATCCCCCGATGATTCCCGCTGCAATGGCAATCGCCGATGCACGCGCAACCAACTCTGATGCGCTTTTGACCGGCTTGACTGGAGCTGCGGTCGCTCGGTTTGCAGGACGGGTGGATTTGCGGCGCGCAGATTTCAATTGCTTGGAAACGCGGCTTGAGATCGTTTTGACCGGAGTCTCCATCAGCAGAGACCACTCCGCTGACGTTTTCATCCGGTCTTTGGGTAGAATGGCCATGGCTTTGTCGATCGCGGCGCAAAATGCCTCATCATAATCCGAGGTCAGCTTGCCAAGCGGGATATAGGAATCCGGTTCTTTGGCCACATGCGCCGCGATCCGAACCTGGCTGTCCGGTGGGCGCTGTCCTGTGATCGCATGATAGAAGCTTGCCGCTAGTGAATAAAGGTCACTGCTAGGGTCCTGTTCACTGCCAGCGATATAAAACTCTTGGGGTGAATACCCGTCCTTGACCACGCGCAGGGCCGATAGCGCGCGTGTGGCTTTGGTGGCCTGATCCCGTGCTGCGCCAAAATCGATCAGCACTGGGGTCAGCTCATCGGTTACAATGATGTTGTCCGGAGAGATATCCCGGTGCAGCATTCCGGCAGTGTGCACAAATCCGATTGCATCCAGCAATTTACGAAGGATCGCGCGAACCTGATCTGGCCGCAAAAGCATGACCTTCTGTTCAATAATGGCAAGCAGATCGTGGCCCTTGACGAAATCGATCGCCATATAGGCGGTATTGTTCTCTTCAAAGACTTGGTGCACGCCAACGATATAAGGGTGTTTGAGTTTCGCCAGCGCTCTTGCTTCTTGCGAGAAGAGCCGAACAATTGAGCGAAGCTCACCGACATAGGCCTCGGACCGGGCCTCAATCTGGCGCCCGTTGCGGCGGCAAAACGACTGGGGAAAACACTCCTTGATGACGATCTGCCGATCCAGACTGTCTGTTGCCAGATAGGTGATGCCAAACCCGCCGGAATTCAAATATTGCGTGATCTTGTATTGACCCCGCATCAACTCGGTGCCGGGCTGAAGTTCGTCCCCGGCCGTGTGGTAATCCTGCTGCCGTGCATCATCAACCATGGTCTTCCTCACAATACGAAACTCTTTGCTCACAGAAGGTGATTGAGCTCCAAATCAGGCGATAAAATGTTAGATAGCGGTCAAATTTAAGAAAATATCTCGCAAAGTGAGGTTTTGTCATCCAGATTTAGAACAAGCGCGCGGTACGCCCATGTTTTGGGAAAATTCAAAAGGAGGATTGGAACTACGACATAGTTGCGCGAAAAACTCTCTGACAGATTGTTCGTACCGCGCAAGCTTGGTAAATAGCCGTCACATTGATATCTCTAAATCATACAAAAGGCGGGTCCGATGAGCGCAAAGGAAGTCGTATTTCTGAAAGAGGCTCTTTCATCCGAAGATGTCTATGGGCATGTCGGGCAAAGACTGCGCGGATTGCGGTCTGAAAAGCGTATGACACAAGCGGAAGTCGCGCGCCTCCTGGAAATCAGCCCTCAACAGTATCAGAAGTATGAAGATGCACAAAGCAAGTGCAGCTTGCCATACCTGATGAAGCTTGCCGCATTTTATCAAGTCCCTATTGAATCTCTTCTCCCACAATCTGAAAGCTCGACCAACATGCCGAGCCCAACGGCAGAAATTCCTGTCGAGGCAGACTTGCTGGCCCGTTTGGTTAGTTCATTCGTGAAACTCGCAGACGTGAACGAAAAGTTGAGGTTGGTACAATTGGTTGAAGCGATTGTCTCTGCCGAACAGAAATAGGGAACTCGATGGAACAAAGTGACTTTAAACGGTTTGTAAAGGATCGCGGAGAAGAAGGTGCAAGCGAAGCCATCGGTTCGCATTCAGCGGTTGTTTGCCTCGCTCAACCGGGCGTTCCTGTTATCTACGTGTCCGACGCATTTGAGTCCCATACCGGCTATCGGCTTGAAGACGTAGCGGGGCGTAGTCTCGGGCTACTGCAAGGCCCTGATACCGAGCCAGAAGCGATTGACCACTTCAGAAACCTAATAAAAAACGGCCAATCGGGAACAGTCCGCATCACAAATTATCGGAAGAATGGTGAACGTTTTGTCCATGAATGTGAGTTGCGCCCGGTTTTGGATGATGGGAAGAATGTGACACATTTCATCGCAATACAGAGACCGGTTTAGCGCTGGTTGTACCGAGAAGTCATACTTGCCCATGCTCCTTGCGATTGCAGGCCAAGTTCCGCAATCAACGTGGAAAGTTAACGGCGTTGCTGCGCAAATTGGTTTAGATCAGTTTGAGACAAGTGTTCGTTTTTCTTATAATCATCGACTGATGTTTTCGGCGATTCAACTGCTCGCGGTAATTCTTTCGCAAAATGGTTCCTAAAACAATTCAAGATCGTTCGTTAGAGGAAACCAACAATGGATAGTGAGCGTCTCTTGGTTTCACGCCTAGGATAACGCGAGGCCGCACTACCCTCTTTCAGGCGCCCTCTCGTCGAGCCACTACTGCCCAATCAGGTATCGGGTTCTGATAACAACAATTATGATGAGACATAATACAGATTGTTTGCAGACTCTTGAGTGGTTCCACTTGACCTCCAAATTCACATGAAATAGGTGATGCTGTACTTAAGCGGGCGTTGTGTAGTGGTAAGACCTTAGCCTTCCAAGCTAATGACGCGGGTTCGATTCCCGCCGCCCGCTCCAAGATTTATTTTCCGACACAAGACCTGCAAAATTTAGGAAATTGATCCTGCAACCATTTGATTTTTTGAATTAAAATTGAATCGAGACGCTTGTCTTCCAAGCAATGATGATCGGTTTCACTGAGTATCGTGTAGTTGCTATATATTTCATTTAGTTCAATAATATATTGGGCGATTGTCTATTTGACAGACCCGCAGCCAGCAGCAAGATTATCCGGCGCGTAGCTTAATCGGATAGAGCGCATTGGTTTCGTTCCCAATCGGATCATCGCGGACAAACAGCGCTAGTATCGTGCTGCTGCAAAGCGTGAGGTCGCACAAGGGCATCATCAACCGAGCCGCCGGGAGTCGAGGTTTAAGGCTCCATGGTCATGTCAGAAAAAACAGTCGCCCTGAGAAGCCTTGTAAATTAGAATAAACTCTATCCAGCCGGCAAATTTAGGCTGGCAAGTGTCACGTTTCTACATCTCATTCAGGGTTTTTGGTATCTTGTAGCACCTCAACCCACAGTATTGATGGAGGTTGAAATGAACGTCGTTTCTGGGTGCCCTGTTGCTGCCAAGCACAACCAGCGGGTCGATTTTGTCTCTGACGATCCGCTGGAAAACATCAATGCAGGCAATTTTTCGACAGCCATAAAGCTATTTGTCGAACGCCACGAAGAGGGGCTTGCGACTGCGGAAGATTATGCCCTCGGCGCGCACGCTTTCCGCAATGTGGGAGACTTTCTTTCGGCAGCGGATTGGTTCGAGAAGGCCGCTCAGAAAGACCCAAGCCACAAGTTTGCGGTATTCTGGACCCGGCAGATCGAAAAGAACCGAGTGGATGGACAAAACGGTGTGGGTATCCTTCGACCTGACGAACTGACGGAAGAATATCTAAAGGCCGATCCCGCCAAGGTGTATGAGGGCCACAAAGATGCGTGGGTTTTGTGTACAGATTTCAAACGCCCAGGAGATCATATCCCCGAAAAATCGCTGCTGGACAGGGCGCGAAACTTAAAGGATTCTCTGGTTTCTCTGGCGCTGGGGCCGGTTGGTGCCTGGGCGAATTCCGGCGCGACGCCTGGCAATGCGGGCCGTTGGACGCAGCGCAAGCTTGGCATTCTGCGGCTCGCGGCTTTGGGCGATGCGCGTACGCAGATGGAAAAGGGCGAACGCGACCCTGACGGAGAGCGCGGTGACATCGTCGGTCAGCTGCCCAAGGGCGACATACCAAAATGGGCGGATTCTGGCTTTTCCCCCGATGGCGCGTATCTTGATACACAATTTGGGCCAGGCGAAGGCCGTGTGGGCCAAGAATTTGTCGATCACGGTCTTCAAAAAGGCTATCGCCCGCAAGACCAGTCCCAAAATCCAAAACTGCCAAGCGAAGCGGATGTTGCGAAGGTTTTTGGCTATCGCAATGGCCATACCATCGAAGCCAAGACGGCCAGCTTTCATGCCGCCGCCCACCTTCAGCAGCTGGTCCATGACGTGGCCCAAACCGCGCCCGACAATGCGTTGAAACACGCAATTCCCATCGACCCGGACAGTGAATGGGCCGCGCTTGGTGTGAAGTATGATTGGAGCCGGTCAGATGCCCCGCATGCATTGCGCGAAGATGGCGAAGGCATGCATGGCACCACGGTCTGGTGGGACATGAGCCACATTTACGGCAGCGATATCGAAACGCTGGCAGAAGTGCGCTCATACCCAGACGGCACGCCAGTGCCCGGCGGTAAGCTTTATCTGGAAGACACCGAAGAAGATGGCACCGGCGGATTTCTCCCGCTGAAAGACGTGCCTGTCAGCGAAGATGGCCCGCTGCAAAAACAGATTGTTACCGGCTTTGGGCGCAATATGACGGCCCCGTTGGAGGCCGAACATACGCTCTATGCGCGCCATCACAATTGGGTCGCGGAGGTTCTGAAAGAGCGTTATCCGGACTGGTCAGACAATCAGATTTTCCAGATCGCGCGGCGCGTGGTCACCATGACTTATGTGAAAATCCACACTGGTACCTGGACGCACACTCTGTTTGCCAATGAAGCCGTGGTCAACGGGCTGAACGCCAATCTGTTCGGCCGCGCGGAACGCAAGCTGCCGCATTTCGACAAGAAGATTTACCGGCCTGAGCAAGGCACGGATCCAGTGGCTCACGGCATTGCTGCTGGGAAGGTTGAGAAGAACAAGCCTGAGATCAAAGGGAACTTCTTTAGCAAGGCCTATCGCTTTGGCCACCAAATCTGGGTCGATCAGCTGAAATGCCCGCCTATCGGAGAGACCGCCAAAGACGGTACGCGCGAAGTGAACATGATGAGCTTGCGCGAGCTTGATGGCCACCAGTTCCTCAAGGATGAGGGTCTGGGTGCGGTCTACTATTACATGATGAATACCCGTCTTGGCGCACCCGTTGCTGGCAATACGGCCGATTTCTTCCGGAACATGGCGACCGAAGAAGGTGTCATGAACATGTTGGAGCAGGAAATCCGCAAAGACCGCGAACGTGGCACGCCCTTCTGGACAGATTATCAGCGGGCCCACAACATCCCGCCAAGCGAGAAGTGGGAGCACCTGTTCCTTGATCCATCAAGCGAGGCATCCAAAGCGACGATTGCGAAGCTCCAAGAACTCTACCCCGAAGGCATTGAAACACTGGATGCGATCATCGGGCTGACCTTGAATGAGCATAGGCCTGAGGGTCTGGCCATTACCAATGAAGGCTTTCAGACCTTTGTGCAGGAGGCTACCAGTCGCATTCGCAAAAACCCCTACCTCACTGAGAAATGGCGCCCAGACGAAGTCGGTTGGACAGCCATAAATCTGGTGGAAGCGGTTGATAAGGAGAAGATGCTTTACCTGCACTGTCCAGAACTGCGCAATTGGCTGGAGACCCGAAAGACGGTCAACACCTACGAATATGTCGGCACCTCGGCAACTGAGGCGCCGGACGAACATCCACTGGAATCCAATGGTATCATCACCTGGGGCGATCAGCATATTCGCGACATGGGTCTTGGTGATCCGTGGAAGGACGCGCATTTCAAAGACAATGTGCCTAACCAACTGATCCGCGTGGCACATAGGGACACGGTTTTTATCGTCGACATTACGGATGGTGTCGTGTTTGCCAATTTGAAAGGTAAGGGCCGTGTCTTTGCCCGCGATATGCTGACCAAAGATCCCGATGACGTCACTCGCGCCGATTTGATTGCCGCGGCCAACGCCATTCTGGACGAGAAAAAATACCCTTGGCCCGGCTACCAATCGCCTGATCATCCCGGCTTTGCGAGCGAGTGGGTTCTAACGCAGAAAGAAGTGAACCAGCTCAGAGGTTATCGCAAGGACGAGAAACGCGAAGGCGTTCAGCTCAAGTTGACGGATATGGAAAAGCATATCCTTCCCTTCAATCTGGGTAATGACATTTCACGTGCTGGGTTGCCGGAAAACCTGAAAGGCTGGCAAACGTTTGAAACAAGCGGATCTCGGGCGATGTTTCTGACCCTTGGGTCGACCTTCAAATTTGGTGGATTAAAAAACCTCCTACTTGGTCGCGGCATTCCGCTGAAAGAGATGGCGAAACGCCGACCGGGCAAACGCACTATGGTCTACGACGAAAACGGCATGATCGATGAAGACCTGTTGACGGACTATATGGGGGCACTGACTGACATGGCTGCCAAGCATGACGACGGTCTGATCCCCGAGGAAGAGTTCATGGCGCTGTTGGAGGAAAAGAACGCTTTGGATGATCTCACCACCAAGCAATGGGAGTCATTTTTCCGCATGCTCGCCCGTGCGGGCCAGCCAGCTGCCATCCGTCCGTCAGACTTTAAAGGCCTTTACCGCAATACGCTGTTGCCGGAAATGTTTGAGCGGTTCGCATCACCTTAGGTGTTTGATCCTGAGGGGAAACGCTGCATCTTGCCGTTCCCAAAACTCGCAACAGATCGGTGGTATTGTCATTCGAACGTCTCTGTCCCATCGGGTTCGACGTGGTCAGCTTTATTCATTTTCTGGCGAAACGCCGCTAGTTCTTGGTACATTCGCCGCCGCGCACGGCTTTGGTTGCCCAGTGGGCGGTGTTCGGGCAAGGAATGCCAGGGGTTGATTCGCAGGTTTCGGGCAAAAGACATCTGGGCAGGCGTGTCGAAATCCTGCTGAGGGATATGGATGCGCGCGACCGGTATCCAAGGCGATTTGTCTTCGGGCCACAGCACCGAGGCATCCTCCACGGGCATCAGATGCGGGTCGGTCTGAATCTGAACCAGCATCTCGAACTCGGCAGGACCCGCGCGTAGCGCGCGTGCCATGTTGTCTCGTAGATAGTTCGGGGGCACGCGTCCGAAGGGGACACCGGGAATATCCATCGGCACATCCGTTAAAGGCCTGTAGGAGTAGAGCATGGCCTGCCCTTCACCCAGCAGATACGGCACACAGCTAAAATAGCGTTGGCCCAACGGATTGTACTGTGTTTCGTTCCACAGACCCTGCATGAGAAAGTCGATCAGGTGCGTATCCTTGGGGTTCAGAAAATACCAGATCGGCTCGTCTATGGTGCTCCAATACTGCAGCTTGGCATTCTCGCGCACGTCTGGTGTGACAAATGTTGGCGTGACGACAGCGGGCCAGTCCTGCGTGAATTTCTCTTCTTCCATCAGCTTCGGGCCGGGTACGTCCATCAGTTTGACTGACATGGAACCAAACCCGACATCGCGGATATCTTCGGGCACGTCGGGGCCGGGCCCGGCAAAGCGAATATAGGCCGGATAGCTTCGTTCATCTGCGAACACGCCTTTGCGCAGGTGTTCGGGCAAATCGGACTTCACAGTAAAGGTCGCGCGCACCAGCCCATGGGTTTTTGTATTCCCGCCGCGTTCGTAGGCACCGGGTTGGAAATGCAGGTTCATCTGCTCGCGCATCTCGTCGATGATCGTCTGCAAAGCCTCTTCTTCCCAATCGAATATTTTCTCCTCAGCCACACCAAGCCCGAGGTTTGGACGCGCGCGGTTCTTGAGGCGCTGAAGGAATCGTGCCGCGCGGTCGCGCAAGAGGCGGTTGAGTTGCGGGCGAAAAAACGGCTCGAGCCTGCGTTCGAAGTGCAACCCGATCTGAAGAAGGGAGTGCAAAAGCCGACGAATAACAAGAAGGATGGCGCGCATGAGTATCTCCTAGTCCTTCTGCTCTGCGAGAAAGCGTAACGCGCGCAAGCTAGGCAGGAAGAAATAGCCGCCGCCCTTAACGGTCACGAATTGGGGCAGGCCTTCGAGCCGCTTGGCAATACCGGTCGCGCTCTGGATACTGAAACTGTCTGTGGACACGCCTCCGACAGGTTCGCGGCTGCCGACGATGGGGTCCGCCTCGCCATGCAGACCATCGAACGTCGGGGAAGACATCCATGCGTTCTGAACGAACTCGAACTGACGCGTAATGTCGGCGCAGAGGCAGATGAAATGCAGCCCCCTTGCTTCTTGGGTGTCAGGCATGCCCGACAGCGCTTGTTCGGGAGACAGCGGCGGGCCATAAGCACGTCCACGACGGGCAAGACGGTGAAACCGTGTCGAGGCGACAAGATCGTGCCGACCCGGCAGGCCATCACGCCTGCGCCGGAACCCGAGAGTGCTGGTAAGCCAGGCCCATCGGCTATCAACGCCAGGTGGTTGGTCACCGGTTCGCGGGTTGGCCCGCCGGATATGAGCGCCGACCGGGCAGACGACGCCATCGACGTCATCCTGGTAGGTGAAATCGTTCCCCTTTCGCCCGCCCTCGATCTCGCGTCGGCCTTTGATCAATGGCTTGCCATCGCGTGCGCGGCCCACCATGGCGGTCGCCAGCGCCTCGCGTTGCACTGCGTCCCCTTTTGCCGCTGAGTCCAGATACCGCCAGAAGCCCGCTACGTCCTGCTCAAGCTGGCGCAGAACCAGATAGCTGCCATTGCGTCCGAAGTCGCGATCCCCCTCGGTAGCATTGATCTGCGGGGCAGGTGAGACTTCCTTGTATTCATTGACATGGCCCAAAACGATCTCGCCCGGTGCGATCAGGTTCGCGTATTTCTCGCGGCCGTGCTTTGGCGGTGGGCTTTGCTGATCCCAATCCACTTTTGGTTCGCTGATACCGTCGGCAAATCCAAAAGGTTCAATGCCGTCATTTGCGCGCGTTGGAAGTACATGGGCGATGTCGAAGGCATCTTTGAAAACGCCTTCCAGCAGAGCCGATTTCAAGGACTCCAACCCGCCCTCGCGTGCATAGAGCATCAACAGAACATGGATTTCACCACCATCCCAGACCCAGTTTTCCGGTGTGTTCCCGCCGGTGTCGCCAAGCCGCCGGGTGCGGCTTGCTTCACCTGCCATCCCCGCCAGGAACGGTTGCGAAAATTGAGAAAGAACCTCATCCGGTAGCCCAAGCGCCTGCAATCCGCTGGCTGTGAACGCGACCTGCAGCGCAGTCTCCGGGGGGGTATCCATCCACTCGGCTGATGTGATCGGGGCGGTCGCCAGCCAATCCCGCGCGGCCTGCGCGTCAGAAATGTTCAGCAGCAGGAACTCGGCTTCGGTCAGTTTGCCATGACCAAACCGGACCAAACCCTGCATGTCGGAAAAGTCGGGCCGTGTGACCGGGATATCCTCGTTCTGTTTCATATTTTTGCCAGCCATTTTCGCAATGCCCTGAGCCCGAGGGGCCGCCGCTCAAGCCCCGCGCGGATCTGTGAATGCCTGTCGAGGTCGATTGCCGTCAGACCGGGATAGGCCTTGTACCACACAGGGGTGGCTTGCTGACGGTTGCGCAGGAACCGCTTGAACTTGCTCTCTTGTTCGGCCCCGTCTTTGATCAGAAACCGTGTACTTGGATACCCAACACCATTCGAAAACACGAGGTTGAGCCCCCAGGCGACCTTGTTGACGAAATCGTCCATGTAGCTTTCCAATGCCCCATCATAATTGCTGCAGAACATCACCCGGCGTTTGTTGTCGAAATAGACCCACCGCGCGAAATGGATGGTCTGCACGCGGGTCAGGTAGCCGCGCGGAAAGATATGTTTGGCAGCGTAATTCAGAAGATACAGCGCAACCGTAGTGATCGCGCGCCGGAAACCACCGGGTTTTAGATCGCCAACCGCAGTAAACGGGTTGGTGACATCGTGATCTTCAAAGGTCCCCATTTCAGCAATATGTGCGTCGTCCGGGCGCGGCAGGATTTCGGGGTCGGACCGTTCAAGCCGGCGCAGCCTCCATAGCAGCAGCGGCGAGGCCAGCAGAACGACCGGCGAAATAGCCAATAGCAGCAGAGGCACCGCGATCTTCTCGATCCAGTGAAGGGCGGCCTGTGGCAGCGGCGTTGGCTTCACGGGCGTCAATCGCAGACGCCCTGCCTGCTGTTCGGCCGAGACGAATTCTTGCAGACGCTCATGCAACAGAATGGCGTCATCCATGCCATGTGCATCCACAAGCGCGCGCAATTCCGGTTTCAGTGCCTGTGCAAGTGCGGCTTCTTCGCGAACCTGCTGCACAGTGCGACCGCGCATGTTCACGTAATTGGCGGCCTCGAGGACGTTGTGCCGGGCCATCCAATCGCTTAGGTCCGTATCTTCGTGGAACCCCTCGCAATGTGAGAAGATCCGACGCAATCCTTCACCCGCTTGATTGGCCAACTCTTCCAGAAAGCTGTCCCGATCTCCGTCAATGTCACCTAAAAAGGCCAGATGCGGTGGAAACGGACGCGCTTCAATCTCGTAGGCTTCGATGTCGCGCCATGTGTCGACCTGAGCAAGAAAGAACCGCGCGACGTGCAGGCGGTCAAACTCTGCAAAGGGCACAATCGGGTTCTTCGGGTCAGCGAGCCCGGGTTTGACGACCAGTTCGGACAGCAGCGCGCGCAAATCATGAATCCGCCCTTCATCGACAGAGGCCAAAATCAGAAATGTGCTTTGCTGCGTCATGGCGGGACGAGTCTACCACATTCAGGGCGATGACGTGTCGACATTGAAGTCCAGCGCAAAATCGATCAATCGATTGTCGTCCCAATAGACTTTACCCAGATAGAGACCGGGACCAACGGCACGTATTTCGTCGCGAATCCACTGCGCAAGAAGCGACGTATCGGAGTAATCCAAAACGATGCACTCCTTTCCATCAAGCCAGCTTGTGTCCTTGTAGACTTTGGCCAAAATCGCATTGAGCCCGAACGGTAGGATGCGGTTGCGTAATACGCCCTTCTGCTGATCAAAAACTTTGCCCTGCCAGGCAAAGCTGTTGATGAAGCGCGAGATCAGTGGTGTGAACCTGGTGCCCGGAGCCACGATGGCAGTCCCTTCAGCCTCGCCGTCGGGAATATCCCCGGCCGCCACGCTGGAGAACAATTCGTCCAGTTCCTCCTGACTCAAGTCCATGAGGGATTCGACGCTATGTGCCATGATGGCCTCCTTCCATGTAAGTGTATTGTTGGGCGTCCTCCAGAGTGACCTGCACGGCCTTTTTGCCGACAATGTAAACGGAAGATGGGCGGTATCGCAAACTTTGGTACGTTTCCAGGCTATCGCTATGAGCGGGTGGATATAGCAATCGTGCTCTGCAAATTGACGGAATCTTCTTGTCGAAGGTCCAATCTGCCCCTAGCGGATCATGTCGATTGTCTTGATTCCCGCGAGTTTATTCCGCAAACGGGTGGTCGTAATATTTTTTGGCTGTACTCGCGAACCTTCATGGAGAAGAGATGGGCGAAGAGACTGCTGTTGGCACGGAGTATTCGCGGCACCGAGGCCCAAATGTGACCCGCTCGCAAAACTTACCCGGTTGCTGTGATGGTTCAGGCGAACTCGCTTCAGGTCTCCCAATCGCAGTTCGAATACTTAAGCCAAAGACGAACTCGAAATCCCGCAGGCACGCGGCAAATGTCCGCTATACGAGCTGACGATGGGGCATCCGAGTGGTGCTCTGGATGTCTCCTCTGGGCCGAACCTAAACTACACTTATTGCTAACAAGTTAGTCGCATTTCGCTGCATGTGATCCAGAAATCGAGCAGAATGATCACTGACATCAAATGAACTAGACCCTTTGTGCTAGAACGCTCTAAAGTGTTTGGTGGCAAATTTGACCTTAGGGCATCTTCAATCGCGGGGGCATGAAAATGAGCATCAGGGTTTTCCACATCGCCAATATTCTGTTGATCGCCCTCTCCAGCGCTCTTGTGGCTCAGCAGAGTCCTCCACCCGTGACGGTGGCAAAACCGATTGTGAAGTCCATAGTTGAAGATGATGAATTTGTCGGTCGCTTTGGCGCCGCGGCTGACGTTGACGTCCGAGCGCGGGTTTCAGGTTTTCTGGATCAGGTGCATTTCAAGGACGGAAGTCTCGTCGAAGAGGGTGATTTGCTCTTTACGATTGACCAGCGTCAGTTTCGCACTGCATTGAGACAAGCTCGGGCACAGATCAGCATCGCCGAGGCAACAAGTGCCTTCACGACTGATCAGTTGGAACGCGCCGAGGCTTTGATCAGAAATGGCAATATCGCGGAGAGCGTGGTGGACCAACGTCGCGAAGCTTTTCTTGCGGCGCAGGGTGCGTTGGAACAAGCGCGCGCTGCACTGGAATTGGCCGAGCTTGATCTGGAGTACTCGGAGATCCGAGCGCCAATGTCTGGACGTATCGACCAGGCCCGGATTGATCCAGGAAACCTGATCATAGCCCAAGACACCCTGTTGACATCGATCGTCTCGACCGACCCGATTTATTTTTATTTCGACATAGATGAACGCTATTTTTTGGCATACGCGCGGGACGCGCGTGCCCGGGGGTCTGTTCTGCAGGAAGGCGCAGACAATCTTCAAGTTCAAGTAACAGTCGCTGACCGAAGCATACCGCCTCAGAACGGAATACTAGATTTCTCAGAAAACCGCATTGATGATGAAACTGGTACGATGCGCGTACGCGCAGTTCTGCGCAACCCAGATGAGCTTTTGACACCCGGTCTATTCGGACGCGTCAACGTTCCGGGGTCGCTTCCCTATGAAGGCATCCTGATCCCGGATGAGGCGATTGCTTCCGATCAGAACCGAAGACTTGTGATGACAGTGGATGCTGAAGGCAATGTCATACCAAAGGAAATCCGACCGGGACCCAGAATAGACGGCTACAGGGTCGTGCGTGAAGGTTTGGACGGTTCGGAGACTCTGGTCATAGAAGGTCTTGTTCGGGCCCGTCCGGGCAGCGTCGTTGCTGCGGAATTGGTCGAACTGCCGCTGGCCGCAGAAAACTGATATGGGACGTTTCTTTGTCACTCGCCCCATCTTTGCGATCGTTGTCGCGGTTGTTACAACCATCGTTGGGTTGCTCGCGTATTTCGAACTGCCCGTCGAGCAGTACCCGGAAATCGCGCCGCCATCGATTGTGGTCAGGGCGAGCTACCCCGGAGCAGACGCTGAGACAATTGCCGCCACGGTCGCGACCCCGTTGGAGCAAGAGATCAACGGTGTTGAGGGCATGCTCTACATGTCGTCATATTCGACGGCTGACGGGTCTATGTCGCTGACGATAACGTTTGAACTGGGCACCAATCTCGATGCTGCCCAGGTTCTTGTCCAAAACCGCGTTGCTATCGCTGAACCGCGCCTTCCGCAGGAGGTCAGGGCGCTCGGCGTCACGACCAACAAGTCTTCACCCGATCTCATGATGGTCATCCATATGCTCTCGCCCGATGAGACCTTTGACCAGCTTTATGTATCCAACTACGCCCGTTCGCGTGTCAGAGACCGCCTTGTGCGTCTTGATGGTGTTGGCGATCTGATTATTTTCGGTGAACGGGAGTTTTCGGCGCGCGTGTGGTTGGACCCGGACCGGCTTGGCTCACTTGGGCTGACGTCAGGAGATGTCGTTGCGGCGCTGCGCGAACAAAACGTTCAGGTTTCGGGTGGCTCCTTGGGATCACCGCCCAATGCCACCGACAGCGCCTTTCAGGTAACGCTAACAACGCAAGGTCGATTGGAAGATCCACGCCAATTCGGTCGCGTTATCGTTAAGTCGACTGACGACGGGCGCGTCGTACGAGTTAGGGATGTGGCGCGGGTTGAGATCGGAGCGCGCTCCTACGTGACCAACTCGTACCTGAACAACAAACCGGCTGTGGCCCTAGGTATT
This sequence comes from Ruegeria sp. AH7, assembly GCF_056541325.1. Lineage (NCBI taxonomy): Bacteria > Pseudomonadati > Pseudomonadota > Alphaproteobacteria > Rhodobacterales > Roseobacteraceae > Ruegeria > Ruegeria sp. AH7. The sequence goes on from NZ_JBQFYF010000007.1 coordinate 114,115, forward strand.
TTTCAGCGACCGGGATCGAACGCATTGGCGTCGGCGGATGAGATCTTAGCCGTTGTCGAAGAGCTGTCACAGGATTTCCCATCCGGGCTTGAGTATCAGGTAGTCTACAACCCTACAGAATTCATCGAAGCCTCGGTGAACGCGGTCTATCGAACTTTGTTCGAAGCGGTATTGCTGGTTGTTGTCGTGATCGTTGTTTTTCTTCAGAGCTGGCGAACGGCCATCATACCGTTGATCGCTATTCCCGTATCGCTCATCGGGACATTTGCTGTGATGCTGGCGCTTGGATACTCTTTGAATTTGCTGACGCTTTTCGGGCTCATTCTGGCTATTGGTATCGTCGTGGATGATGCCATCGTTGTGGTCGAAAACGTTGAACGAAACATCAAAAACGGCATGTCTCCGAAAGATGCGTCCGCCCGAACCATGGATGAAGTCCAAAATGCAATCATCGGAACGACACTGGTTCTGATTGCTGTCTTTGTGCCAGCCGCTCTGGTGCCCGGTATTACCGGCCAGTTCTACAGGCAATTTGCTGTCACGATTTCCGTCGCAACAATTATTTCGACTATCAACTCACTCAGCCTTTCGCCGGCGATGGCCGCCGTGATCCTTAGGCCAAACTCCAGTGCACCAACACGAAACCCTTTGGCCTTCGTCACAGACCCGCTCAGCAATGGGTTCAACAGAGGGTTTGATGCAATGGCGTCCGCTTATGGTCGGACCGTGCGCGCACTGTCTGGTTCAACCGGGATCCGCAGCATTGTTCTGCTGGTCTTTGCCGGATTGATGGGCGGAACATACTGGATCACGACAAAAGTGCCGACCGGGTTCATACCGGAAATGGACCAGGGGTACGCCATCGTTGTGGTGCAACTGCCAGATGGTGCAGCACTGGACCGGACCGACGATATCATCAAGCAAGCGACTGAGATAGCATTGGAAACGCCCGGGGTCACAAACGCCGTGGCATTTGCGGGCTTCTCCGGGGCGACGTTTACCAATGCAAGCAGTCAAGGTGTGATTTTCACCACCTTCGAGAGCTTTGAAAGCCGACAGGAAAACGGGCTGACAGCAGGTGCCATTGTGGGCCAGCTTTTTGGCCGGATGCAGGCCCTGCGCGAAGCCTTTATCATCGCCATTGCACCTCCGGCGGTCCGTGGGGTTGGCACTGGTGGCGGTTTCAAGCTTCAGCTTCAGGAACTTGAAAGCGCAGACATGTCCCGCGTGTTGCAATCTGCCTATGCTGTGATGGGCAGTGCCAGCCAGTCGGATAAAGTTCAGGGCGTTTTCACGACCTTTTCGTCCGGATCGCCACAGCTGTATCTTGAGATCAATCGCGTTCGGGCACAAATGCTCAACGTCCCGATTGGCGAAATATTCGAAGCTCTCTCAATCAACCTCGGGTCTGCCTATGTGAACGATTTTAATGCTTTCGGTCGTCTTTTTCAGGTGCGTGCGCAGGCGGACGAGCCATTCCGTCTGAACCAAAGTGATATTCGAAGTCTGCGAGTTCGTTCCGCAACAGGAGCCTTGGTTCCGTTGGGCACCCTAGTTACCGTCCGTGAAACCGCCGGCCCCGCCTTGGTTCAGCGCTACAATCAACAGGTGTCTGTGCCGGTTCAGGGGTCGCCAGCGCCCGGTGTGTCGACGGGGCAGGCATTGCTTGAAATGGAAGCCCTTGCAGAGGCAGTCATGCCACCCGGTCTGGAATACGAGTGGACCGAACTCGCCCTGCAGGAACGCAATCAGGGCAACACGGCAGCTTACATTTTCGCCTTTTCGGTGCTGTTTGCCTTTCTGTTTCTCGCGGCGCTCTACGAAAGCTGGACGCTTCCGATGGTTATTATTTTGATTGTTCCTCTCGCAGTGCTGGGCGCAATGCTGGGGGTTATGTTCAGAGGTATGGACAACAATATCCTGACGCAGGTTGGATTGATTGTTCTTGTGGGGCTTGCTGCAAAGAATGCCATTCTTATCGTGGAGTTCGCCAAGCAAGCGCAGGAAGAACGTGGGTTGTCAGCTATTGATGCCGCCGTCGAAGCCAGCCAACTGCGCTTGCGGCCAATACTGATGACTGCATTCGCGTTCATTCTCGGCGTTGTGCCCTTGATGATCGCAGTCGGCCCCGGTTCTCAGATGCGACAGGCGCTTGGAACGGCGGTGTTTTTTGGCATGTCCGGCGTAACTTTGCTCGGGCTGTTCTTTACACCTGTTTTCTACGTTGCCATGCGCACGCTATTCCCGATGCGACAAGCCACGACGTAAGCCAATGGTGCAGTGACAGACGCACTTGAAACGTTCAGTGCGCGGGAAGCAGGATACAAAACGTCCGCAGGTCTGTGGCGGAAGCGTCAGTGTCGAATGAATGGGTGAAAATCTTGAAATAGCCGCTAGGTCTTGTAACAGCGCCGATCATCAGGAGAACTGCACATGGAAAGCCTAGCTGCCGACCTTCGCGAAATGACGCGAACGCCTTTGCACCAGAGCCATGTCGAAACCTTGAAAGCGTTGGGCACCGAAGTGAGTTTTGAAGCAGGCCAGATGATCGCCGAGGTCGGTGATCCAATGGACCAGTTTATCTACATTGTCGACGGTCGGGTTGAGGTAATTGATCCTCAAACGCGAGAGGCTTATCTACCGACGTCTCTTGGGCCGACGCAGTTTCTGGGAGAGATCGCGTTTCTCAGCGGCGGGGTTTACTCGCTGCCGATGCGGGCGCGAGAGGACACGCACGCTATCTCTGTGCCGCGCGAGAAGATGCTGGACGCTATGTCGCGCATTCCGGAAATGTCAGATATCATCATCACTGTTTTTTCCGCACGTCGCCGACGTCAAATCGAAGACAACGACAGCTCTCTGAAACTGATTGGCGCTGACCTGAATCGCAATATCCGTCAAATCGAAGAGTTTGCTATCCGAAACAAGATCCCATTCCAAACGATGGATTTGGGTTCTGAGACCGCATGTGAGGTCGCGCAGTCCTGTCACCTGACAGGCCATCAGCCCGCGGTTATCTTTGGTGACAGCCTGGTGGTTGACAACCCGACCCCAGCCAAGGTCGCCCGATTGCTCGGGCTCGAACAGTCTTACGATTGTCGAGAGGTCATAGATGTTTTGATTGTTGGAGGTGGTCCGGCCGGGGTCGCGGCTGCGGTCTATGCTGGTGCGGAAGGGCTGTCTGCGATTGTTGTGGAGGACCTCGCGGTTGGGGGGCAGGCTGGGACATCCAGTCGGATCGAGAACTACATGGGCTTTCCAACAGGCATTTCGGGTGCAGACCTTGTATGGCGAGGGGAAGTCCAAGCCATGAAGTTTGGCACCCGATTTGTTCGCCCAAAACGGGCCAAACAATTGCAACGTCAATCCGATGGCGTGTTTTGTGTAACGCTGGATGATGGGCAAAAGCTAAGGGCACGCTCGGTCGTAGTCGCCACGGGGGTCCAGTACCGGCGTCTGCCGTTGGAAAGACTGAAGGACTTTGAGGGTTTGGGCATCTACTATGCTGCAACCGAGATGGAAGCGCGCTATTGCAAGGGCACCGATGTCGTCGTGGTTGGGGGCGGAAACTCTGCGGGGCAAGCAGCGATGTACCTGTCGCGATCAGCAAAACATGTCCATGTGCTGGTGCGAGGAGACAGCTTGGCTGCATCGATGTCCGATTACCTGCTGTCAAGGTTAGAGGCGGATCCGGCGATCACCATCCACTACAAGTCCCAGCTAAAGACACTTCTTGGGGACAAATCCATGTCCAGGGTCATCATTGAGCATGACGGATCAGACTGGCCACTCGATTGCAGCGCCGCATTTGTGATGGTTGGGGCTGCACCCAATACCGAATGGCTGTCACAGAGCTGCCAGTTGGACGCACGCGGCTTTGTGGTCACGGGCAACGAGGCCAATGCCGGATCAACTTTCGCGACGTCTTGTCCCGGCATTTTTGCCGTGGGCGATGTACGCGCCGGGTCGGTCAAGCGCGTTGCCTCTGCGGTGGGTGAAGGGTCAGTTGTCATATCTCAAGCTTGGGAATACCTGCAAAACTGAGTGTTTTTCTCCGCATAAAAGTTACGTCGCTGTTCTGCCTTGGTTAGCCCGGTTACAACCACACAGAGGCTATTGTTTCTCAACGCGGTCTCAAGTCAGGCCTTTTTTGCTAGGTTGTTTTGGTCCTCAGAGGAGTTTGGGTCAAAACGGGTGCGCTTCATCTGCGTTTTCTCGTGCGTTGGTCAGGAAGGCATGAATGTCAGTCACGATACACTTTGGTATTATTCACATTGGAAACAGAAACCTCTGTAACCTGCGACGAGTGTATTTGACTTAACTCCTATTCGGCGGAGCCAGATTTGACCGAAATCGACGCGCAAAAATTCACACTGGAGTCCGAAAGAAGACTCACAAAGGCCGAGCAGCGCGGACTACGCTTGGCGATTGCCTGTCGCACCTCTATCACCGCTGCAGCATTTTTCTGGTACTTGGGTTCAACACTGTTGTTTCCTGAATTCAGTACGCGCCAAGTCACGACTTTCGCGTTGTTCGCGTTCACTGCCATTGGTGTCACCCATCTCGTGTTGATTGGTACCAGCTATGACAGGCCGTGGATCAAATATGCCGTTTACTCACTGGATTCACTGGCGATCTGTTCACTTTTTGCGCTCGTCCCCATCAGCAGGGCCGACGACGTGCCACAGATCATCGCGTTCCGCGCTTATGGAATATACTACCTTTTTCCGATGGTCGCATTGGCTTGCCTCAGCCTTTCCTGGCGTCTCGTGCTCTGGACTGGGGGCCTTTGCGTGCTTGGATGGTGGGCGGCATTCTTTTGGGTTACTTTACCAATGGAGCGGACGCTGTCATGGGCAGATATGTCTGCGATGGCCACCCGCCAAACCTATGAGACTGTATTTCTTTCCATTGACTTCATTGGTCGCGGCAATCGCATCGAAGAAACCGGAATGCTGCTGTTTGCGACGTGCATTTTAGCAATTGCTGTGTTCAGATCCCGAGCAGTTTTCTTTGCGCAAGTTGAAGCTGATCTAGAGCGCGGTCGGGAACGCGCAAAGAGACAACATGTTTCGAACCTTCTTGGCAAATACCTGCCGGAAGAAATCGCAAAGAAGCTTATTGATGACAACGCTCCGCTGAAACCTCAGAAATCATTTGGTACGGCGCTCGTGATGGATATTGCTGCGTTCACCAAGTATTCCTCACAACATTCCCCCGACGAAGTGATCAGACGTCTGGATGCCTTCCTCACGGACGCGACCGAGGATGTTTCAGCCGAAAATGGGATCGTGATTTCTTATCTTGGCGACGGGTTTCTTGTCACATTCAACGCACCAGTCAAAGTCGAGAGGCCTGCGGACGCGGCGGTAAGAGCTGCGGAAGCCTTGCACTTGACCGCTGCCAGGCATGGGCTTTCAATCCGAATTGGCATCGCAAGCGGAGAGCTGGTCACAGGCACGATCGGGTCTGACACCCGCCAGTCGTTCACGGTGTACGGAGATCCCGTCAATCTTGCCTCAAGGCTAGAGGTCAATTGCAAATCGCTCGCAGCGGCGGTGCTTTTGGATGCCGCGACCAATGACGCTCTTTCGGGTATCGATCGGCTACAAAGTTTCGGTTCAGTTGAAATCAGTGGTCTGGCCGAACCTGTCGCCGTGTTTGGCGCACTGCTTAGGCTTCGGATCAAGACATAACCTCTGATTTTGAGAACTTGTTCTTGAATTTCTGTTTTTTTAAACCACAGGCAAATCACCGAATCCATTGATCCAAGTCATAGAATCTTTCGCGGTTCTGGGTTTACTTGAGAGAGCAATAATGGAGGTCTGTTATGCTAAAAACTGTTGCCGCCCTGTTCGTTTTGACGTGTCCCATTCCGCTTGGTGCTTGCGAAAGAAGCAGCGACACATATCCGATAACCGGGGAGCAATGTGGTCCGGAAGACCCAGTTAAGACGTTGGATGCCACAGATTGCTACATTCCACCTTCCGCGAACTAAGGAAGAGTAACTGGTGCTTCGCAGCAACTGTAAGGCTATCTGTTGAGGCAATTGAGTCTCTTAACAAAGCGTACTCAATTGTGACTGGTCTATCGCGCCTAACTCAAAAAAATACTCGGCTCGGTTAGTAGGTTCGGCTTTCCCAAGCATGCGATGTGGAAGAATTCAATCGTAATGGACAGAAATGCATAGATTGGCTGAAGAATGGAGGCCCAAGAATAACTCGCGTTCCATTCTGCACGTCAAGTCGTTGCGAAATTTATGTGAAGTTTATGTGTTATCTACTCCGGGTATCGGGGGGCTTTGCAAGGGTTTTTCTTTGTCTTGTATTGCGGATTGTAAGTGCATGAATGCCCAGTTTGTCAGAGCGGCATTGTGGCGAAGTGATTTCGTTTCAATAGGCTCCGCTGTTCTAAGAACTCAGCTTCGATGAGGGTCCTGGTCCTAATTTCTGCCTATTTGGCCGTGCTCCTGTTGCCGCTTGGGCTTTCTTACGCGCTTAGTTGGCCCTCCCGGCGGTGGCACCAGGAAATTGCCTCCGGACTGGGTATGCTGGCCTTTTCAATAATACTTGTCGAATTCATCCTATCGGGTCGTTTCAGACGCATTTCGTCCGGTATTGGTATGGACGTTACAATGAGGGTTCACCAGGTTATGGCGCGCGTCGCTCTGGCCTTTGCCATTGTACATCCGCTGTTCTACCAAGGCTCAGTTTCTGGGGGCCCGCGCCCCTGGGACGAAACACGGCAACTGACACTCACAACAGACCTGACGGCCCTCGCAACAGGGATCTTCGCGTATCTTTTGTTACCCGCTTTGGTGTTGTCCGCTGTCAGCCGAACGAGCCAAGGATGCAAATATGAAGCTTGGCGCCTCGCTCACGGGATCGGTGCTTTGTTGCTAGCAGGATTGCTACTACATCACACCATCGCCGCGGGACGCTACACGTCACATCCGCTGATAATTGGTATGTGGGTTGTTATGACAGCGATTGCCGTGGGTTCACTTCTATTTGTTTATCTGGTCGAACCGCTAAGACAGCGCCGCCGGCCATGGAAAGTGGAGGCGGTACGCAGACTGACCCCTAAACAGTGGGAACTTGTGATCAGTCCTGTTGGCCACGATGGGCTGATCTTCAAGGCGGGCCAGTTTGTCTGGCTGAATGTGGGTAACAGTGTCTTTTCACTGCAAGAAAACCCTTTCTCGATAAGCTCCGCTCCGTCCGGAGGGCAAGATATTTCTTTCATAATCAAAGAGCTCGGAGACTTTACGGGTTCACTGGAGCAAATAGAACCGGGTACACTCTGCTATCTGGATGGTCCGCATGGTAGTCTCACTATCGATGGGCGACAGGAGCCCGGAGTCGTGCTGATCGCGGGAGGCGTCGGAATAGCTCCGATGCTCAGTATCTTGCGTCAAAACCGACTGGCCGTCGGCTCAAGAGATGCCCAATTGATCTACGGCAACCAAAAGGTAGACCAGATCGTGAATCGTGACGAGTTGGCTGGGGAGAACGTGGTGTTCACGCTCTCAGAGCCGCCTGAAGACTGGGACGGCGAAACCGGCGTGATAGATGGTCCATTGCTTGATCGTGTATTGACTCCTGATCAGTACTCGCAATGGCTTTTTGTGCTCTGCGGACCGGCGATCATGATGGACGTTGTCGAAGATCATCTGATTGCGCGCGGCACCGCCTCGGACCGCATTCTTTCGGAAAAGTTTGACTATGATTGATCCACTCAACCGAATGCCATTGCGTCGTCGGGTCTCCCTAGCAATCTGGATCGTGGTTGCAGCAATATGCGTTGCGGTACTGTGTTTTGGGATGCGATAGGCGAGAGCTTGTAGTTCATCAGATTGGGTTTTGCTCAGGCCATTTGGATCGCAGCGCAACCTGTCCGTTTCGCGTATTGCGCCGAGACATTCAACGTCGTTGGACAAAGCTAGTCGCATAGCTAAATCAGCTCCAAAAAATCGTAGGTGACGTGTCCACTTTGAGCGAAATCAAAGCAACGTTTGGGCGATATCGCTTAAACTGCTGTTGAGTAAGTCATGTGAAAAAGAGGAGGATTTGCTGATCTTACGAGGGATTGTATTGGGTCTCATTGCTTCTGGTGCCGTTCAGGCACAAGAAGTCAGCGTTCAGAGCGGAAACGACCTGTATCGAACCTATTGCTGGCAATGCCACGGGTTTGAAGCGACTGGGAACGGACCGATGGCAGAAATGCTAGCAATCAGAACACCCGATCTCACCAAATTGTCGGCGCAAAACGACGGTGTATTCCCAACAGAGTTGATCGCCCGCATGATTGATGGACGGTCGCCCCTGCTCGCTCATGGAGGAGAAATGCCTATTTTCGGACCGGTATTCGACTCCGATCAACATATTGCGCTTTCTCTTTCGGATGACCAGCAGATGATTGTCGGTGTGCGACTGGCGAATTTGCTGTCTTTTCTCGAGACGATACAGGTGGAGTAACTCGTCATAAGTGGAGCGGGACCACTTTCCGCCTCCTTGCATAGGCTACCGACGGGGAGAGCTATGCGTTAAAAAATAGATTGGTGATAATGCAGTAGTTGCATTGAAGGTCGGTATGTTCACGCACTTAGAGCCAATCTGAGAGGTTAACAACCAAGAGGTCGATGAGCAGTCATCGCTGTTAGTGGAGAGGAATTCAAATGTATAAAAGTATCCTGGTCCCTGTGGCGCTGGATAGCGACCACGACACTCAGTCCGCCTTTGAAGCCGCACGACTCTTGGCCGATGCAGATGCTGAATTTACGATACTTCATGTGCAGGACCCAATTCCTGCATACGTCGCCTCTCAGGTTCCAGAGGAGGTGCTGCAGAAAACCCACCGCGAGCTTCAGGAGAAGTTGCATCAGAAAACACTGGAACTGCCGGGAGCAACAGCCCAGCTGATTTTAGGTCATCCGGGCAGAGCAATCGTCGACTTCGCGAGCGACAATGGCATAGACTGCATTGCCATAGCCTCGCATAAACCTGGCTTTGAGAACATCTTTCTTGGTTCGACTGCGAATAGGGTTGTTCATCATGCAAAGTGTGCGGTTCACGTAACCCGTTGAGTGTGTCTTGTTTGACCTCACTAGTTGTAGGTTCTGAAGACACAGACAACAATTTGATACTCTTGCCAGACGGCCAACAGACCTCTGATTGACCGGCTTCTTTTCCCAAGAGTTACTCAAAACAACGCTTTTGACTGCAAACTTGAATGTGCTGCTGCATCCACTTCCGGATGATCCAAACTGATTTTGAAACTCATTGAGTTGGCAAGCCGTTCCTGTCTTGGGGACGAAACAGAGCTTTTCACCGCAAATTGTTCTTAGAACGTCGATAAATTCGAACGCCATCAACTAGGGCCCATTGATCAAGATCAACGCTATTAGAAAGTAGTACTGATATCATGCATGCGTTTCAGACCGTTTGGGGAGGTCGGTATGACCGTGCTTGTTGCTTACGGTACCGTAGAAGGCCAAAGTGCCAAGATTGCGCATTTCGTCGAAGGAATTGCCAAGGAAGTCGGTCTTGAAACGAAGCTGCTTGATACCGGCAAAATGATGGGTGATGTATCCTTTGAAGGCGTGGATAAGGTCGTTCTTGTGGCCTCAGTCCACGAGCGACGGCATCCCAAGCCATTCGAGACATTCATAGAAGTACAACGGGAAGCTCTTGGAGCCCGAAAGTCGCTTATGCTCTCGGTGAGCCTTAAGGCTGCCTCTCCTGAGGGTCTGGAGGGGGCTCAGGACTATCTCGCTGAAATGCTGCTGAGAACATTCTTTAAACCAGACGTGACCGCCCTGGTCGCCGGCGCGGTGCGTCCCGATAGCTATGACTACTTTGAAAAAGAAATCATCCGTCATGTCGTTTTGAAGGACCGGAATGTTGATCCGCGAGATGGCACACAGGAGTTTACGGATTGGGCCGCATTGGAAGCATCTGTGACGGCATTCTTGAAAGAGTAAATCTGTCTGCGCACTAGCGAGCCCGATTATTGCACATCTTCTGATGCCGCGCCCCCAAGGTGAGGGCGAGTTGTTTCTCCAACTCAAGCAGTACAAACAGCGCAATACCCAAGCCAATAATGAGGAGGCCATCCTTAAGACTGACAGCAGCGGTCCCCAGTACATTCTGAAAACCCGACACGTATGTTGCAGCGAGTTGAGCTGCAGAGACGGTTACCACACAGGCCCAAACGATGGGCGTGCCTCGGATTGCCTTCCAAGTCAAAGATGTTCCATAGATGTTGCGTACAAAGAAAAGGTGGAAAATTTCCATTACCACCAATGTGTTTAACGCCAGCGTTTGCGCTAGCTCCAGCGAATAACCCTGCTTTAAGGCATAGGTGAAAATGCTAAAGACCCCGGCCAAAAACAGACCGGAGACAAGCATGATATGCCAGACCAACTTGCCGCCCAGGATCGGTGCATCTCGTGGCCGGGGCGATCGAAGCATTGTGCTTTCTTCGGTCGGCTCAAAAGCGAGTGCAATGCCAAGTGTTACGGCAGTTATGAGATTGATCCACAGTATCTGTATTGGCGAAACGGGTAGTGTAAGTCCCAGCAAAAGTGCGACGATGACAACCAGTGCTTCACCTCCGCTCGTAGGCAGCAGCCAACTGATTACCTTTTTTATGTTGTCAAACACCGTTCGACCTTCGCGTACCGCTGCAGCGATCGTTGCAAAGTTATCATCAGCGAGAACGACGTCGGCGGCTTCCTTTGCGGCTTCGGATCCTTTTCTGCCCATGGCAATGCCAACATCGGCGCGTTTCAGCGCCGGTGCGTCGTTGACGCCATCGCCTGTCATGGCAACCGTCAGGCCTTGCGCCTGCAGCGCATGGACTAGGCGCAGCTTATGTTCCGGGTTCGTGCGAGCGAAGATATCCGTCTGCAGAGCCGCGACTGATAGTGCGGTATCGTCCAATTTGTCGATCTGTGCACCGCTCAGAATGTTGCCGGCGTGCACCAGACCAATGTCCTTGCCGATTGCTGCGGCTGTCCCGGCGTGATCACCGGTTATCATTTTGACCGCAATACCTGCGTCCTGACAGGCGGCAATCGCCTGTTTCGCTTCTTTGCGTGGCGGATCGATCAGGCCAACAAGCCCAAGGAAGACCAGATCATCCGAAAAGTCCTGCGACGTTAGACATGTCTCACCTTCGTGTGCAGGACGGAAGGCGAACGCCAATACCCGGCACCCTGCCGAAGCAAAGCGATCTTCGATCGCGGACCATTTTTCGTGGTCAATTGGCTGCGCGCTGCCATCGGCGTCCAGCTGCGTTTCGCAAAGAGACAGCAGCGTCTCGGGCGCGCCTTTGACAAAAACCTTACGTGCTCCGGCCTCACTCTGATCCAGCGTCGCCATAAAACGCCGTTGCGCATCGAAGGGTAGAACATCGCGGCGGTTCCAAGATGCCCGCGCCGCGCCCAAAGGGCCCAGGACCTTTGCGGCGAAGGATAGAAGCGCACCCTCCATCGGGTCACCGTTTACATCCCAAACACCAGACCGTTGTTCAAGCGTCGCGTCGTTACAGCAGAGCGCGACGGTTGCCAAATCCCGCAGGGTCGGCGGCAGAGTCTGTATCGGTTCCGAACCATCGTCGACAATAGCACCGGCGGGATCATAGCCGTCGCCCTTAATGTCGAAGAAATGACCTCCTACAGCAACATTGGTCACCAACATTTCGTTGCGGGTCAGGGTGCCGGTCTTGTCTGTACAGATTACCGAGACTGAGCCAATCGTTTCGATTGCCGGAAGGCGTCGCACAATAGCATTGCGGCGTGCCATAGACTGCACACCGATCGCCAGAGTGATGGTCAGGACCGCAGGAAGCCCCTCGGGAATTGCGGCAACCGAAAGACCAATAACAGCCATGAACAATTCAATGAAACTGTATTCAGCCACGAAGTAACCGAAAGCCAGAAGGATCGCGGCCACGGCGAGTATGAAAAGTGTAAGCCAGCGCGCAAAGGTATCCATTTGGCGTACCAGCGGCGTCGAGAGTGTCTCGACCTCAGAGATCATCCGGCTAATGCGCCCGATCTCGGTCCGCGTGCCTGTTGCTGTCACAACGCCGCGTCCCTGACCGGCCGTGATCAACGTGCCGCCAAACACCATGCCGCGCTGGTCGCCAAGCGTTGCGTCCGCGTCAGTTGCTATGTCTTTTTTGTCAACGGCAACGGACTCGCCTGTCAGAATAGCCTCTTGTGCCTTCATGCCATGCGCTTCGATCAGGCGAATATCGGCAGGGGGCTTGTCACCAGCTTCGAGCAGAACGATGTCGCCGGGAACAACTTCGGCACCATCGATAGCGATCCGTCGCCCATCACGTAAAACTGCAGCCTTTGGGGCGAGCATCTGATGGATCGCATCCATTGCCTTTTCAGCCCGACCCTCTTGCACGAACCCGATGCAGGCATTGGCCAGAACAACGGCAAGAATGACGACAGTGTCCACCAAATGCCCCAGCAAAAAGGTTATAGCTGCTGAGCCGACAAGCACGTAGATCAGAACGTTGTGGAAGTGTGCCAGGAACCGTAGGATCACATTTTGTCTGTTTGACGGCGGCGGCTCGTTGCGTCCGAATTCCTCAAGACGGAGTTTAGCTTGTTCTGATGTAAGCCCGGTGGACATTGTTTGCAGGTTCTTCAGCACATCAACACTTTCTTGCGTGTGCGGCAGGGCCCCAGATGTTCCAGGCAGAACTTTAAGGCGTTCTGGCATTTCAGACTCCTTTTAAGACACGTCTGCGCGATGTCGTTGCTGCAGTGAACTTGGGGTTGATGCGCCCTCGCAGCGATGGCCTAGTCGCACCGCAACGACAGACTCTCATAGTTGAGCGATTCCTTTGTACGTGGTCCTGCCTTGGCCGTATTTGATTTGGTTCAAATCAAAGATACGGGTTTAATGTGCGCACGTTTTTTCAGCTTCCATTGTGCAATTCGGATTGCGTGCGTTGTGTCGCAATGCGTTGACGTTCCGGCTCCAAAGGCATCCTTCGATTCCATCGCGTGAATGGAGGGGGCGCAGGCCGTACAATCCGATGCTCAGGGTTGTTCCATTTTGATCTTCGTCAAGGTTGAACACAGCGCACAGAGGTACAGTCATCAACACAGCAGGAGATCTCTCATGGAAGCGCTAGTTGAAATAGGCCGGGCATTTGTTCAGTCGATGCGTGATCGCAAAGGCTTAACAAGCGTTGACGCGATGTACGCTGAAAACGCTCAATCCGTAGAGGCGGTTGTGCCTCCGGTACGGCAGTTTCGGATTTCAAAGGGTCGCGATGCCATCAAAGCGAAGCGAGAAGACTGGCTGAAAACGCATGAAATACAGAATCTTACTGCAGACGGCCCCTATGTTCACCCTCCCAATCGCTTTGGGGTGCGTTTCCACGCCGAGGTCGTGCAGAAAGACACGGGACAAAGCATGACTCTTAGCGAGATTGCCATTTATTCCGTTGAGGAAGGCAAGATTGTGCTGGAAGAGTTCTTTATGCTGCCGAAATAGAGAAAGATGCATAGTAATGCGGTTTGCTGGACGCTTGCCGCTACTGCAAGAGGGGGCGCCGCCTCCGTGCGGCGGCAACAAATACGTCCAATGAAGATGGGCGGTTGCCTGGTCGCTCCGAGTCTGGTGGCCGCGAAGGTTTAGGATCGCAGCTTCATCGCATTTTGCCCAGATTGGAGAACCCAGATGACAGAAGTATCTCCTAACAAGCTGTCTGCTAAAGGCAAGATTCCTGCGGCAGACACTGGGCAGAATACCCCCCGACACCCCTATGAGAAACTTGACCGCGCTACGCGTGCGGCGCTTGCCCGTGCCACCGCCGGTGTATCGCCGCATTCGATTATGGCCACTTGGATGGATTGGGCCCTGCATCTGGGTCGTTCCCCCGGGCGCCAGCTTGAACTGACAGAGCGCGCCGCGCGCGATATCGCAAAACTCTGGGTTTATGCCTGCGAGATGGCGATCGGAGCAAAAGCTGCTCCGCCGTTTCAGCCACGCAAGCAAGACCACCGCTTCAGTGCACCCGGCTGGCAGAAGGTGCCATTTTCGCTATGGCAGCAAGCTTTTCTGAGTGCACAGGATTGGTGGCAGGCAGCAACGGACGAAATGCCGGGCATCGCGCCGCGCGACGCGGAACGAGCTCAGTTTCAGATCCGCCAGGCCCTTGATCTTATCTCCCCATCTAATTTCCCGTGGTCAAACCCGGAAATCATCAATCTTACCATCCAGACCGGTGGTCGCAATTTGATAGAGGGCAGTACTCATTTCCTTGAAGATGTTGCCCATACCATAACGCAACAACACGAACCTGCCCCTCAGGGTTATGAGGTTGGCAAAGACCTTGCCGCAACTCCCGGCAGGGTCGTTTTTGGCAATAAGCTGTTCGAACTGATTCAATACGCACCGCGCACCAAGAACGTGCAGGCCGAGCCAATCCTTTTTGTGCCTGCCTGGATCATGAAGTTCTATGTGCTCGACCTTTCTCCGGAAAACTCCATGGTGCGTTATCTCGTCGAGCAAGGCTTTACCGTGTTTATGATGTCCTGGGTCAATCCGATGGCCGATCAAGCTGACCTTAGTCTGGAGGATTATCGTCTCAACGGAGTGATGGCCGCGATCAACGCCATAGAAAGCATCGTCCCGGGTCAAAAAATACATATCAATGGATATTGTCTCGGCGGCACACTTTTGGCGATCGCAGCTGCGGTGATGCAACGTGATGGCGATGACCGGCTTGCCAGCGTCACACTTATGGCAGCGCAGGTTGATTTTGCCGAGGCCGGTGAATTATTGCTGTTTATCGACGACAGCCAAGTCGCTTTTGTTGAAGATCTGATGTGGTTGCAGGGCTGTTTGGACCGCCCTCAGATGTCTCGGACTTTTACAACAATCCGCGCCGAAGACCTGATCTATGCGCGGGCAGTAAGGCGCTATTTTTTGGGTGAAGACGATCTTCCAACAGACCTGACTGTCTGGAACAATGACACAACCCGGATGCCTGCGCGGATGCATTCCGAGTATCTGCGCGGACTGTTTTTGGAAAACCGGCTGAGCGCCGGACGGTTTGCTGTCGAAGGACGGGTTGTCGCGCTCAAAGATATACGTGTTCCCATGTTTGTGGTCGGAACAGAGTCGGACCATATCGCTCCGTGGCGCTCAGTTTACAAGATACGATTGTTTACCGACGGCGACCTCACCTTCGTGTTGACCAATGGCGGTCACAATGGCGGTATCCTGAGCGAGCCGGGGCACAAGAACCGCCACTATCGTCAGGGCCACAGACCGGCGGACGCGCTTTATACCTCACCAGATGATTGGCTGGAGGCGACGGAAATAAGACAAGGGTCCTGGTGGCCCGCGATGGCGGATTGGATAAAAAAACGTTCGTCTGGTAAAGTTGCGCCCCCGCTGATGGGTGGGAAACGAAAGGCGGTCGACAAGCTGCCCAAGGCGCCGGGCACTTACATTTATCAGACCTGAGTGCTAGGTCCCTGCTTTGCACGTTCAATCACGTTTGGATAAACACGCAATACTGCGAGAGTGCTATCGCAATAATGGTCACTCAGCTTGGCCAGCGACACGTGCAAGGCCACATAGCACCAGCTTGCAAAAGACGGGCTTCGTCAAACGGGTTTAGTCGGTTTTAGCTTTTGGATTTGCCCGCGGCCTTGTAGGCAGCTTCCACGCTTTCGCCGATGGCGTCTGCTTCTGTCTCGCTCACGTATTTTGCACAACGCGACACCATTTCGAACCACTCACGTGCATCTTCCACCATTCGTTCCATGGAATGCCGTTGCCATTCGGTGACCGCCCGCATCGTTTTGGCCGGATCTGGGTTTTTGCCACTCGTGGTTTCCCGGGCTGTTTGCAGCGCAGTACGTGCAGCGTCGTGGCGGCGTTTGAACCAAAGACGGGAATATTCCTCCGCCTCGCTCAGCAGATGGTCCTGCGCTTTCCAAAACTGTTCGATCTGTGGCGCGACCGCGGGGTTCATAGACATCATGCCCCGCATGGACTTCAGCACGTCGGTCAGGGCCTCCTGTGTCTCGGGTTTGACTGATTTTGTGGGCATTTGAACACTCTCTAGAAAGAAGACGGTGAACCAATTTTACCATGCCCTCAGGCGCATTCACATTAACCGAGATCAAATTCGCGCGGTATTTGCCCACTGTCGTTCCCAATATACCTGAAGACGGCGTACGCGAATGGTTCACATCAGCTCATCTGAGCGACCGACCTTCGGAACATAAACAGGCTTGTCATTAACAGTGCCAAACCCAAAACAGTCATCCAAACGAATTCCGGCCAGACCGTTTCAACGCCAGCACCTTTGAAAACGATTGCTTGGCTGGCTGACATATAGTGGCGCGACGGCAGAAACAACGTTCCGGCTTGCAGCCAAGCTGGTTGCCCTTCGACAGGTGTTTCCCCTCCGGATAGCATAAGCATTGGCAGGACAATCAGCATGACCAGAAGCGCAAACTGCGCCATCGAGCGCGCGATCGTAGCCAGAAAGACCCCAAGCGCTGTGGCTGTAAACAGAAACAGCGCCGTTCCACAAAGAAACAGTGTTTTTGACCCGGCAATTCGAATGTCCAGCGAGCCCTGCATGACGAAAGTCAACGATAACCCGGCAGCGATCAGGACAACGGCGGCATTGGCCCAGATCTTGGCCATCGCAATGTCGAGCGGGGTTAGGGGCATGGCCAGCAGATGCTCAATTGTTCCGTGCTCTCTCTCCCGGATCATGGCGGCACCCGTCAGGATGGTCGTGAGCCACATGATCTGACCGATCAGCGCAACGATGCCTGCAAAACGCACTGTATCTCTGTTTTGGTTGAAGGCGCTTCTCAGAATGACATTGACTAAGGGGGGATCCACAAGATCGACCCCGATTGCAAAGCGATGGATCTCGGCGCTCAGAATATTGGTGATGTAGTTGGCGCCGATACCTGCCTGCTCCATGGCCGTGGCGTCTATCAGAACCTGAATCTCTGGCGTGCGCCTGGCACGCAGGTCTTTTTCGAACCCCGGCGGAATGGCGACAATAAAGATAAACCGCCCGGCATCCATATGCGTTGGGCCAGTCCCCGGTTCAATTTGCACGACCGGTTGAAACTCCGGCGGGAAAAACGCCGTGGCAAGGGTGCGCGACAAGGGAGAGTTATCCTCATCTGCAAATGCGATCGAGGCGTTGTTCACCGAGCTTGCAACGCCTGTTGCCTCCATGATCGGAGCCAGCGTGAACGACCAGACCAGCAAGGCCATCATCACCCAATCGCGGCGCAGGCTCATCATTTCCTTCAGCCCCAGCCAGAATATGCAATAGAGGCGTTGCATTCACTTCTCCTGCGCGCGGAGGCAAAGGGCGGCGATTAGTGTGAGCACCGGCCCGAAACAGGCAAGCGCCAAAATGTCCGGTGCAAGAGCTTCCCAACCCAAGCCCTTGGTGAACGCACCGACGTTCAAGTGAAGAAAGTAAGAAGACGGCCAGAGCGAGCCGATGAACTGCGCGCCCCCTTCCAAAGTCGAAACGGGTTGCAACAAGCCCGAGAACTGGATGGTCGGCACAACCGAAGCGATGGCCGTCGCAAATGTCGCCGCCACCTGGCTGGATGTCATTGTAGCAATCAGCAATCCGTAGGACGTCGTAGCCCAGACATATAAAAACGCACCAACAGCCAGCGCAATTGGGTCGCCTTTGAGCGGAACACCGAAGACGAAAATGGTCATCGCTGCCAGCAACAGGAAGTTAGCGAACGCAATTACAATGTAGGGGATTTGCTTACCGATCAGGAATTCGAGGCGAGTCGTCGGCGTTACATAGAAGTTCACCACAGATCCCAGTTCACGCTCACGCGCGACGCTGACCGCCGTCAAGACGGCTGGCAACATGATAAGCAGAATCGCCGGCATGGCCGGGGCCATTGCTGCAATGCTCTCAAAACTCTGATTGTAGCGAAATCGTGGTTCTATCCGGGCAATCTCGAAGTCACGTTGCCCGGTGTTACGGGCGTATTCATCCAGAAAGGTCTGATGCAGCCCCGCGACATATCCTTCAACCGTCTCGCCTTTGAACGGAATGGCACCATCGACTGTCGCGAGGACCTGTGTCGGCTCTCCTGTGCGCAGCTTACGGCCAAAGTCCGGCGGCAACTCTATGACCAGCGAAACGTCTCCGGCTTTTAGCCGATTGCGCCCTTCCACAGCGCCGTTCAACGGGGGCGTGGGTTTGAAGTAGGATGACCCCGCTAACTCAGTCGCATAAGCCCGGCTTTCAGGACCCTGAGAAAGGTCCAGAACTGCAAAATCCAGCTCTTCAATGTCTAGCGTAATGCCAAAGCAGAAAACTAACATCAAAATGGCAGACCCAAGAAACGCAAAGGCAAGGCGAACAGGATCGCGCGCCACTTCGACGGCCTCGCGTCTTGTATAAACCAGTGCACGCCCGACACTCCCGCCCACATGTTCGGAACTGGTCGCTACATCAACTTTCGGCGCTGCAACTGGCGCTGGTTTTTCCGCCGCCTCTAGAATTGAGATGAAGGCCTCCTCAAGGCTGTCTGCACCTTCGGCGGCGATCAGTTCGGCTGGTGCGCCGTCGGCCAAGACCTCGCCTGCGTGCATGAACGAAACCCGGTCACATCGTTCTGCCTCTGCCATGAAGTGGGTGGAGACAAAGATCGTTACAGCGTCTTTTCGCGACAATTCAACGAGCAATGCCCAAAACGTATCTCGTGCCTCGGGGTCCACCCCGGAGGTTGGCTCATCCAAAATCAGCACACGCGGGCGATGGATGATTGCAACAGCCAGAGATAGGCGCTGTTTGATCCCAAGGGGCAAAGAGGTCGCCAAGGTATCACGATGTGCGGCCAGTCCGAAGCGTTCCGTCAACTCCGAAATGCGCGCATCACGGTCCGGGATTGCAAAAATGCGACCATGCAACTGCAGATTCTGGTGTACCGACAATTCGCCGTACAGCGAGAAAGCCTGGCTCATATACCCAATCTCGCGGCGCACCTTTCGATCCCGGGCGTCAACGGGTTTGCCGAACAGCGATGCCTCACCTGAGCTGGCCGGCAGCAACCCTGTCAGCATCTTCATCGTCGTGGATTTGCCGCAGCCGTTTGATCCCAGAAATCCAAAAATCTCTCCGCGATTGATTGAAAAGTCGACGTTGTTCACGGCGGTGAAATCGCCAAAGCGCCGTGTCAGCCCGCGAGCAGTGATCACCGGATCCGTTTCGATCTGTCGAACGGTTGTCTGGTCTGGCTCTGAACCAGACGCCCCATCGGCCCGCAGGCGTCGGTATGCGGTTTCGAAATCCTTATCGTTGCGCTTCAATTCGGCGGGTTTGCCCTGAAAGATGACGCGACCTGCGTCCATGGCAATGATCCGGTCAAAGCCTTCGGCCTCCTCCATATAGGCCGTTGAAACCAGGGCAGAGAGCTTAGGGTTTTCCGCTCGGATCGCGCTAATCAATGCCCAGAACTGTTGACGTGACAACGGATCGACCCCGGTTGTTGGTTCGTCCAGAACCAGGAGCTTGGGGTCATGAATCAATGCACAGCATAGGCCCAGCTTCTGTTTCATCCCGCCAGAGAGTTTGCCCATCAAGCGATCCTCAAAAGGCGCAAGCCCCGTCGCCGATAGCAACGCGGCGATCCGTACATCACGTTCATTGTGCCCCTGGCCGAACAGGCCCGAGAAGAATTCCAAGTTTTCGCGTACCGACAGTTCTGAATAGAGGTTCCGACCCAAACCTTGCGGCATGAATGCGATCGCGGGACATATACGTCGACGATGAGCAGGTTCATCTATTGCACCGCCTAGAACGTTGATTGACCCGGATTGCAGTTTCTTTGCACCAGTGATCAACCCAAGCAATGTGGACTTACCTACCCCGTCCGGTCCAATGAAGCCGACAAGCTGTCCGGTCGGTAGTTCCAAGGATACAGAATTCAGCGCGATGTGTTTGCGATACCTGTGCGTCACACCGGCGATGCGGAACTCTGACGCGGCGACTGTAGCATTCATTCGAACAGCTCTTGCGGGATGCGCTGTTCAAGCACCTCGGGCCAAGCGCTGGCAGGGTCGATCCGGACAACGGCAATCCCACGCAGGCCCGTTTTTACATGTTCGATCCGGCTTTCAACCAGGTCCTGAGGGATACGGACGCGGACGCGAAAGACCAATTGCTCGCGTTCATCAAGGGTTTCGACCTGTTTGGGCGTGAACTGTGCCTCAGGAGAGACGAAGCTGACATATGCGGGCGTGGCGTATTCGGGCAAAGCGTCAAGCACGATGCGAGCATCGGCGCCGATAGGCAACAGTCCGGCTTCGCGCGCTGGAAGAAATATTTCCATATACACATTCTCGAGACTGAGAAGGGTCAGGATCGGCTCGCCCGAACCGACGACTTCGCCGGGTTCTGCTAATCGATAAAGTACACGCCCCGGCATTGGTGCCAGCAAGGAACTGTCTTCAATCTGCGCCTCAATCCGGCGAACTTCGGCCTCGGCAGCGGCGATCCGGCTTTCTGCGGTTGCAACGCGTGCCTTGGCGGCACCCAAAACTGCGGTGGCAACTTGATGGATGGTTTCGCGTTCTTCAAAAACGGTTTCAGAGATGTTTTGCCCCGTTAGGAGTGCTTTTGCGCGTTCGAGTTCTTGGGCGGCACGGCGATGCTCACTTTGCCGTTGCAAAACCAGCGCCTCTGCTTCTGCCCGCGTTTGAAGCGCAAGGGCCACCTCTGCCTTGGCCCGATCCAGCGCAGCGGATAGCTCATCTATATCCATCTCTGCCAGGACATCACCGATGGCAACCATAGCGCCTTCAGCCACGAGGACATTCTCGACACGACCAGCAATAGTGGGTGCAATCTCTACCTGCTCTGCTTCAATCCGCCCATTTCCTTGAACGAATCCAACCGGCAATTGGTCACCGCTATTTGAGACAATGGAATACAGCAGCGCACCTGCGATCACGAGCGCAGCCAGTGCCAGATAAACGAATGAGTACTTCTTCATGATTCGGCGCGATGTTATTGGGTTCGACGGTGAGTCTATTGGGCGACCGGGCCGAGGGCCTTGCGTTGGATCAAGCCACGCTCTCATTGCCGCGTGCTACAATAACCTTAGTCCGAGAGGCGGTTTCACGTCAGCGCTTATGTGGATTTGTATTAGCCTGATTTCTAAGTAATTCTAAACATGGGGACTCTCGAATGTGATCGAACGGTCCATTACAAGGAACAGTATCATGACACTTGCAATGGTTTTAAGGGGTCATAGTTGCTCACTTCATCCTGAAGACATTGATATCCCGCCTTCAGGCAAACATGAAATTTTGATCAAGATTGAAGCCTGTGGTGTCTGTCGGACTGATCTGCACGTGGTGGATGGGGACCTGAAACCCCCTAAACTTCCGTTGGTTCCAGGGCATGAAGTTGTCGGACGTATCCTGGAAAAAGGTGGTTCTGTTACCGGTTTAGAGACCGGACAGCGAGTCGGCGTACCTTGGCTTGGATCCACGTGTGGACAGTGTCGGTACTGCCAAAATGAACAGGAAACGCTGCCTCTGGCACTGATGCCTGCACAGAGTACTCACAGCAGCCGTTGGAGCAGACAAGAGAGTTTTGAGCAGCACTAACGAAAGTAGTCTGGCTCGCCACTTTTTGCGCCTTTTTTTAGCGAGGTGGCGATGAGTCCAATCGCAGGAGGGCGATGCCTTAACTCGTCTGATTGCCGGGAATGTCAGTTCTGAACAAAAAAGTGACCAACTTCTGGCTGCGGATCTTGTCGAGGCCAACTAAACTTACAGTCAAAGCTCTCGGTGTGCTATTCAACTCATCCTATACCCAACATTTCTGAGGGTGACGATCCGCTGACCCTCCAGTCCAATTTTGCGCCGTAGGCGGCCAACGTAAACGTCGACGACGTTGGTTAATGGATCTTCGTTCATGCCCCATACGGAATTGAGGATACGCTCTCGGGACAGAACCCGACCCGTATTGGTCAAAAAAAGCAGAAGAAGATCGCGTTCTTTTTTAGATAACTGAACCTCCTCACCAGCCACGGTCACGTGGAGGGAGCGTCTGTCAAAGCTCAGGGTTCCGCATTTGATGACGGTGCCTCCGAGATCGCTGGCATAGCTATTGGCGCGCCGGTGCAACGCCTCAACGCGAGCGATGAGCTCGTCAAAATCAAAGGGTTTCGAAAGATAGTCGTCAGCGCCGATTTTCAATCCTTCGACCCGTTCTTCGGGGCTGTCCAATGCGGTCAGCATAAGGATGGGGATTTTGGATTTACGGGCGCGCAACTTGCGGCAGACATCCTGCCCTTGAATTCCCGGCAGCATCAGATCCAAAAGGATGACATCGTATTCGCCTGTGGTCGCGTGCTCAAGCGCATCTTCGCCACTTGAGGCGTGATCGACGGTCCATCCTTCTGCGGACAAACCGCGACGGATGAAGTCGGCAACGCGAATCTCGTCTTCAACAAGTAGTATATTCATGCCATGCCTCAACTCACTAGCCGTATCAATCCATCTCAATGCCGAAGGGATTATGGCTTCCTCAGCTCTGAAGACAGAAATTCAGAAAAACAAAAGAACATCAGCCCGTCTCTCGCCACGTATCGGCTTGTACAACTTTCATCCTGGGGCCTTTGGGAAGTGTTAAGACGATTTTTAAGCCACCCTCGGGACGGTCCTGAAGATCAACGGTTCCGCCATGGGCCTCGACAATTGATTTGACGACGGGAAGACCAAGACCGCTGCCCTCGATCCCTTGGCCCGAGGCGTTCGACCCCCGATAGAAGCGGTTGAATGCCTGGGACTTTTCTGCGGCGCTTAAACCGGGCCCGTTGTCTTCGATCGTAATTGTGCAAGAAGCGAGGCCTTCATCCAGCTTGGCTTCTATCGTTGGTCCGCCATAGCGCCGTGCGTTCTGCAGCAATGCCAGAAGGGACTGGCGCAGGCGGACTTCGTCAACGGATGCAAGAACTTTGTCATTAGGTGTTTCGAACTGAACTGGCTCAGGGAACATGGCGATGGCATCGTGCAATATCTTTCGCAAGTCGGTCTTCCGGCGATCAAGGCGCAGCTGACCCGCCTCGAACCGTGCCACCGTCAACATATCATCGACGATCTGATTGGTGTGCTTGGCAGAATCCCGGATACGGGCCAGGGAATCTGAGACTTCTTCGGACAGCTTGTCAGTTGTCCTTAATGTGACATCGGCCTCTCCAAGTATGATCGCCAATGGCGTGCGCAATTCGTGGCTTATGTCGGCCATCAGCTGTTTGCGGTTTTCTTCCCCGGCCTCAAGTTTGTCGATGAGTTGCTGGAGCTCGGACGTTCTTGTCGCGACGGTTTGTTCAAGTTGTCTTTTTTGTTCCGCGCGGCTGGCTTCACGTGCGGCCAAACCTTCGGCCATGCTATTCAGAACGGTACCGAGTTCCCTGAACTCGCGACTGCCACCAAGCCTCACAGGCTTAGAGTAATCGGCCCTGCGCAGGTGGCCGATACCTTCGGCAAGTCGGATCAAAGGCTTCCTGATCTGACGATTGAATGACACGAGGGCCACCAGAAGCACTCCAATGGCAGCTGCCACAATCATGTAGACCAATCGTTTGTTCCATTCCCGGAAAGCCGTGGCCTCTGTCAGAACGTCTTCGACTTCTTCGATCTCTTCATCAAGCGCGGATTTGATTTTTCGGTTAAGTTCGTCATCGATGTCTCCGTCCAGAAGGGCTGCCAGACGTTCGATGCGAACAAAGGTTTCAACCGGGCTGCCTTCTGCTGTGAGGCTGGCAATGGCTGCGTTCACGGATTCAATATCGTCTTCAATCTGATCGAGCAGTTCCAGTTCTTCGATTTCCTCGTCACCAACCATTTGGATTTCGCGTGCGATGACATTTCGAATGTCTTCGAGAGTTTTCGCGATTTTAACTTGCAGCTCTGCTTCCCGAGCGCCGTCATCCCGATCGCCGATCAGGAGCGCGTCGCCATGTTGTTTGAACAGGCGATAAAGGTCTGCCTCGAGCCGGAGATGGAGTCCATAAGACTCTTGGGCCAGCAATATCCGAGCATCCCACCAGCGGGTTTTTTCCAGACTGTAGAGGGTCAGCCCCGCAAGCCCGCCCAGAAACCCGACAAGAACAGCAGCGTATATTCCAAACAGGGTGGAGGAGCGCATATCAAATGACCCTTGAGTTCTCATGCATATTAGAAGGGGCGGAGGCATCGGCCAATATGATCGTTGCCGAGGAAAGCCTTTGAAAAGTTGCGAGCAGCTCATCCTTGTGATGTCGGCAGGCAGCCCATCTGATCGAGGCGATCACAACAACTTCCGCCTTACCCAGAATAGCGCGCGCAAGATCCAGCCGCAAAGTCTGATCAGAGGTCAACCCGTGGCCGTTTTCCGAAATCCGCTGATCGAGACCTTCGGGGGTCATAAGCAAGTCGGAAAGGCCAAGCTCCTGTATCACTTTCGCGATCCTGCTGTTGCTGGGCCGCTTTTGGCACATCAGGGTTGCGGATCGGCGCAGACTGCCCTGAAGCCCGATATGGGCGTCTCCAACAAACGCGATCTTCGGTAGAATTTGCTGCTCACCATATCGCACTTCGATGCCCTCACAAGTGTCAAATCCAGCGATACATCGCGCGAGCGTGTTGGCACTTGGCCCCGTCAACTCTGAGATCTTGTTCGATCTGGCAACAAATGTGACAGGCGTTTCGTCAATCTTCCCATTAACCTCAATGACCTTGGCATTGGTCTGTTTTGCAAAACCTCGCTTGACCGTCGGTTCCGAAAGAAGCCGTTGCGCTTTCTCGCGCGCGACACGCCAAGCGCAGTAATAATCCCATGCGCTGGCGAGGTTCTGCAACGGCAGAGCGATCAGCGCCATCACCGCAAGACCGGCCGCAACGATCGCAGGGGCATTGTCTGTTTGGCTGGCTTGCCAAAGCATGCAGAGACTCGCGAAAGCCACACCCGATTGCAGAATCGCCTGAAGGCTGACCACTCGACCGCGGCGCGCCAGCGCGTCATTGCGCAGTGACGCACCTTGCTTGTCTAGCTTTTGCAATTCGCGGTCAGTCCGACCCATCAGATCGAGTTCGGGGGCAATCGCAATCCGTTCGATCATGGAGATCGCGATGTTGGCCCGGCGCCGGCGCAGCCTTCGGTGTCTATGCTCAAGATGCCAGGCCATCGCCGCTGCCAGCAGAAGTGAGAAAACAAGCGCTGCCAGACCACTGACCGCAATCGCCGGATCAAGACTATAAAGAATGAATGCAGCGCCCGGGATCACAACTGCTGCAGAGCAGACGCAAGGTAAACCGCGCCCAAACCACAGCCGGGCTGCTGACAAATCACCAACAAACCTGAGAGATAGCGCACCAACCCGGCGTTTCTCATGGCGCGACTTGGGAAGTTGCGCGATTTGCTGATACAACGCACGCCGCAAGCAGATCGCATAGCTTTGGCCGAGCGCTTCCGCGCGATATCGAGAAAGAAACAAACACGCGGCGCCGATCACGCCAGAGACGGCCAATTGCAATATGGTCTCGATGGCAAGCACATGTCCCGCGTGAATCGCCCCAAACGCGTCCCGCGTTGCGAAAGCAGCATAGGCCAGCGCGATCGCCTGAAAGACGCTGCTTGATACCACGAGGACCGCATCAATGATGCGGTCCCGAGTGGCCAGTCTGGGGAGGGGGGTCATGCGGCCACGTTCTCTGGTTCATGCCGCATCAGGGGTGCAACATGCTTGGCGATCATTGCAGGCGACCACAGGTCTTCACGCGAAAGGATCGGGCACCCGGTAGCTTCAAGCGCTTCGGCCGATGCTAGGGGTGAGCAACTTACTTTCCCGGAAATCGCAAATGGACTTAAGCCAACCCGTTTCAGCACGGTGACGCCACCTAATGCGCTAAGCGCGTCTGGCGCTGCAAACAGTATGCCGTCCAAACGGTCCCGGATGCGCGATGATCGCAGAATTGCGCGCGTTTCCTGCTGGAAAACACCGTCCGCGATTTCAACGACCACCACCTCAGACCCTCGCGATGCAGCTGTGGCAACCAGAGTGTCGAAACCAATTTCGATCTTGTCCAGAGGCATCCGATAGGTTGTCGCCATTCCGACATCCGTAAAATCAAGTGCGGGCGCGCCTGCGTCCTCAAAACTGTTGAAATCACCAAATGCCCCGGTACCTGTGGCTTTGACACCCGACGCTGAGTAACCCGAGCGCATCAAGCCATGGCCCAGGCTTGATGCAGCGGTTGTCTTGCCGGAATTCATCGATGCCCCAAAAACGCCGATAACAGTTACTTGGTCATTCGCTGGCAATTGGGGCAGAGCGTAGTCCGCGATATTGATCACCCGGTTTTGGGCGTTGGTAAGAAGGCCTAGGGGTTTCAACCGCGTGGGGTCCTCCATGCGGGTATGTGCGGCATCCACCCGACCAACAACACCGCCACCTGCGACCAGATCTATGTGATCATCGTCGACAACAGCACTCGCAAGGAACTGGTCCGGCGCATATCGATCGCCCAGGCATAGAACTACAAAGTCACCCGGATAGCTGGTTGAGACCCGCCGCTCGGCCAACTGTATTTTCTTATGGTGCCCGATCTCGACGATCTCGCAAAGGATCAGATCACCTGGTTTAGCACTGTTCATCTGTGTGCTGAAGCCGTGGACATCCGACCGATCAACGCGGCGAGTCGTGAATGCCCATTTTGCGATTTCGCAGGCATTGAGGGGGATTGGGGGAAACTGTTTCATGCTTTGCTCCGTGGCTGACGTGTCCATGGTTTCACTTTGTCAGCACCGTGTGAGAAAGGTTGCAAAGGCGTATGAAGGGACCTTATGCGATTGAATGAACAGCAGATGAAAGCATTGTTCGGGCGGCAGTTTTGAGCGCAAACTTAGCTTAGTGGTAGCTTCACCCAGGATTGAACCCGTATTGGCAGAGACGGGTGAGGTGAATTTAACGTTTGGCAATGGCTCGTCGACGATCAATCGTCATCGCCTCCATCATCCCCATCATTGTCATCGCCGTTATCATCTCCTTCGTCGTCATCACGGTCGTCGTCTCGCTCTCCTCCGCGTCCGTTTCGATCATCATTCTTGTCGTCCGAGCTTTGCCGCAGTTCTCTGATTGAAATCCGGTTGTCGCCATTACGATCGATATCCTCAATCAACCTGCGTGCGCCTGCTTCCCCGAACGCAGCCACGAGTTCATTGAAACTGAGAACGCCATCGGAATTTGTATCGACAGAGCGAAAACTTGCTGTCTGTGCAGAGGCCTTCGCCGATAAACCAAGGCCGATTATCAGGATAAGGGCAAAAACGAACGAGCAGTATATATGGTTGAATGTCCTTTTTCTGCACGTCGCCGCCTCGCGTCGATCTAACAACAAAGATATCCTTTTAACCGACGAATGTTCCTTGAGAGCCAAGTTTTTCTATCTCAGTAGTTCAAGTTAGCGTGCTCGGATGAAACGCTGATATTTTTCTGATGAACGTCAGATGAATTTTGGCGACGCTATGTAGTGCCTTGCAGGCATTCGGCGTGGAGTCTAAGCCATCGTGTCCGCAGACTAAATTAACCAGATGATCAATTGGCTATACTTTGCAGCGGCGTGAGTGATCGAGTCCCAAATGTTTAACTTTGGTCGGGCCGTTGCGGACCTTCAGCCAGTTCATTTCCAGTCTGTGAGTATTCAATGCTTTCGCATCAAGTACTTCTACCCGATAAAATTGCAGAGGCCTCTCAATCGTTTTTGCGGAGCTTGACCAAATCATGCCAGCTTCTTAGCTGGTTGTGCCATCGCGTAATTTGTCAGGAAGTCTGGCGACTTTCTTCAATAGACCAACAGCTTGCTTGCTCTCGCCCTTAGGGGGCCTACCAAGTTGTTTCAACGTTAAGCCACAGTCGGCGTCTGAATACTCGCAAGGCCGGTTGATGAACCATTTGCGCTGAAGCTTCTATTTTCCGTCAACGTAAAAAATCAATTCTTACAAATGTTTAAGCTTTCTGAAAGGTTGGTTAAAACTCTGGATACTCTACGGACCACTTAGTTGTTTGGTAACGAGGCGAAGGTCTGATGCTGAGTTCTGTTCTACCTGTTCTGGTTGGCGTTCTTTTCGAACTCGGACATTTGTGGCCCGCATTCCTTATGGGTCCGGAAAGTGTATTGGCTCTTTCAACCAACACTGCCCAATACATGGCCCCAGCCTGCGTTGTCGCGTTGAGTTTTTTGCACAGAGGCCAGAACAGCTCCCGAGACCCAAGTGCAACAATTTTGAAAGTCACATCAGAACCCAAGTGTCTTCCCCATCAAAGGAAAAGAGTTCTTCCTTGTTTGGATGAAAGATTGGTTGATCAGGTGTTTCTTCACGCCCAAGCAGTTCGAAACAACAGTCACCCAGTTCGACGTTCTACTTCCACGATCACAACGAGAATTGGATTGTAAATGTCGAGACCCAAAGATGAGGCCACCTCAGTGCTGGCCAGATTTAACGAGAGATTTGGCCTGGTTCAAAGGCACGTAATCACCATTCCACCCGCAAACAACGGAGCCGGCCCAGACAATAAAGCGTCTGGTGTGGTTCAGACCAACAATTCCAAGGCCAAAAAGGAGCCAAGCATGTCGTTGGACATTTCCAAACTAAGTGAAATCAAAGGTCTTCTGGGGGCGTGCCTCGTCGACAGTGATACTGGCCTTACTCTGGGTACAGAGGGCGGTTCCAAGTTTGATCTTGATACCGCAGGGGCAGCAAATGTTGAAGTCGTCCGTGCCAAACTTCAGGCAATTGAAGCTTTGAAGCTTAACGATACTATCGAAGACATTCTGATCACGCTTGGCAAACAGTTTCACCTGGTTCGTCCACTGGACAAAAACCCAAACATTTTTGTGTACGTCGCGCTAGACAAGAAGACCGCCAATCTGGGTCTCGCCCGACTACAAGTAAAAGCTGTCGAAGAAACGCTCAGCCTCTAGTCTGTAACGAAATGCCAAATGGACTTAGCCATCCCGTTATGGCTGAGTTCAGTTTACCCCGCATTGGTAACTGCGATAAACGGATCCAACGATAGAGTCGGAGGTCTTAAAATGAAAATACTCGTCGCAGAAGACGACAAAAAGACCGCCGATTTTGTCAACTCCGGGCTGAGAGCGAACGGCTTCAGTGTGGAGTGGTATGATGATGGCCGAGATGCTCTTTCGTATTGTTTGTACAACGAATGTGAGGCCATAGTCTTAGACCGTATGTTGCCTGGAATGGATGGTCTATCTGTTCTCAAGGCCCTGAGGGCAGCGAAGAAACAGACTCCAGTTTTGTTCCTCACATCAATAGGCGACGTTCAGGACAGAGTTGAGGGTTTGACCGAAGGGGCGGATGATTACCTGGTTAAGCCTTTTCATTTTTCAGAACTTCTGGCGCGCCTAAACAGCATTATCAGACGACAGCCGACCAGCATTGCCTCAACTGAGCTTCACGTCCACGATCTAACGATGAATCTGCTTAGCAGAGTGGTTAAAAGGCAAGACGTTAAAATAGAGTTGTTACCTCGTGAATTTGCGCTGTTGGAAGTTTTGATGCGGAATGCCGGTCGGATCGTGACACGCAACATGCTTTTGGAGCAAGTCTGGGACTACAACTTTGATCCAAATTCGACCGTGATCGAGACGTATATAAGTCGCTTGAGGTCGAAGATCGACAAACCCTTCGAGACGCCACTTTTGCACACGTCTCGAAACGTTGGATACAGCCTTCATGGGCCGCTTTAGCATTCTCTCAGGTGCCCCGTTCCGATCAGCTTGTTTCGCGGCATTGATAGTCTGGATCATAACTGCTATGTTTGGCTATGCTGCCTACTTAGCGCTTGCAGACAGGCTTCGCAGTGATCTCCAGCAACAAATCCTCGACGAAGAGCTCCTGCTTCATGAGATCTTACAGGACGGCGGCTCGGACGCAGTTCAGCGAGCAATTGAACATTTGAATAGTCCCAATCGAACTGGGCTTCACGTCGTCGCGCTGTTTAACCAGAACGGTTCAGCACTTGCTGGATCAATTGCGAAAACACCCGAAACGATAGGTTGGCACGAAGTCGATCCAGATTTTTTGAAAATCGGTGGGACCGCCCCTGTCTATCTTCTCCATGTATCAGAGTATCTTGGGTATCGCACAGTGGTCGCCCGTAGCCTGACAACAGTTAATCAGGCTTTGAAAACCCTTTGGGGAGGGTTGTTGCTGCTGACGCTTTCGATAACTGCCGCTGTCCTGGGTCTTGGCTACTACTTCAGTGCTCAAAACATCCGAAAACTCCAATGGATTGAGCGAAACCTCGACCAAGTCTTTCAAGAAGATGTCAATTTTCGTCTTCCCGTGTCAGATACAAGCGACCTATGCGATCGAATTTGCCATATGATCAACCGACGTCTCGATTGGATTTCGAGCTCACCCAACTGTTCTCAAACCGCTGCAGTCACAATTGCCCGCGATTTGAGGGGCCCACTAACGAACGGGTTCATGGCGCTACAAAAGGTGTATAGCGAAGTTGAATATGGTGGCGACCCGCGTCCAGGCCTCGGCGATTTAGAGAAAAACCTTAGGCGCATCAGAACTGTCTTCGACACAGTACTCAAAGTATCTCAGATCGAGGCAGGCGGCCATGAAGTAAGCTTCCAAACCGTCAATTTAAGTGCGCTCGTTGAGAATGTGGCAGAGGCGTTTCATCCGGTTGCGGAAGAAGCAGGTAAACACATCACCGCTGACTACAACGCTGACACGATTTTGATACGAGGCGACGAAAACATGCTTAAACGGCTGCTCGTCAATCTTGTGAATAACTCACTCCGGTTTTGCCCTTCTGGGTGTTGGATCAGGATTTCCCTTACGGCCACGACTGAAGCGATACAGCTGGTTGTTGAAGACAATGGACCGGGGGTTCCGGACCCACAAATCACCAAGATTTTTGACGCGTTTTTCCGAGCTGACCACCCAAAAAACGACGCCGGAAATGGACTTGGCCTATCGCTTGTTAAGGCTATCGCGATGCAGCACGGCGCACTTATCACCGCAGAAAACAACAAACCGGGCCTGCGGGTATGTGTGAGCTTCGGAAAGCCTCCGATTGCGGCCTGAACACAAGCGGAAGACTTGTGCAGCTCAGAATTCTAACCATCACCAGTACCACTCAGACCTGAAAGCTCAACCTCTTTGATCGGAAACACAATGATAAAAAATGCAATATTCCTAATGGCGCTCTTGCCTGCGAGTGCTGCGACGGCGGGCGAGACAGTATTCCAATGCACGTCAGAAACAAACGGAGAAGTAGTTCAGGTTTTTCAGGATACTGACCTCTCAGAAGCGCGACTGATAGTGCAGGATACAGAAGGCACAGCCTCGGTCGCACACGGTCTGGACGGCGTGACATTCATCCACGTCAAGCCTGACGAAGTCTGGACGTTGGTGCTCCACTTCCCAACCATGACCTATGAGTTGTCCACTCATAGTGCCACACCAATCGAAGATCATGGGCACTGCACAAAGAGTGAATGATCAATGCAAATCACTCGGTGTTCGCAGGGAAGATCGCAAAACCCTTTCAAAAACGTAAGGATGGTGAAAACCCGCTGGAAAGATCACGTTGCAAAAGATGCCGTCAGGTTCGGAACTGAATGCGAATACCCGACTGAGGAAGCACTCGTACCCCTCCTTGAGGGTATTACCGGTACCGTGAAGACACGGACCACTCACTCGTAAGCACGCCTCTCTCAGTCAAAGCACCGCGCCCTTCCTCCCCCTCGGAAGGGCGCGTTGTAAGTTCGCTTAAACTTGGCTTTTTGTTGCTTCCGGAAGCCGGCTGTGAGCTGACTGTCAAAAGTGGCTCGCTGTGCGCAATCGAGTGCAGCTTGTATGGACGCCAACGCATCGACTTTACTGAACTTCGTTGGGTCTGCATCGCTAGTGTTGCAACACATTCGGCCAAATTCCCCATTTTTCGACTGAAAATGCAGCTAAAACCCTCAGATCACATACTTGATCCGCCAGAACAGGTTCGTCGCTAGCCGAACCAAATGGTGACGACACAAAAACCGGACTGAAGAAAAATGAAACGCTCAAACATTGTATCTGGAGCAGCTTTTACTACCGCGTTGTATGCAGCGGTGGTCATACTTTTTTCGGTTGCAGCATTGGCATTCTTAACATTTGAAAGAATTCGTGGCGATTTGCAGCGTGAAATGGACTCGTTGTTAATCGATGAAATGCGTTTCATTCAGGAAATTCTGGACGACAACGACAACGATTCCGACGTTGTACAAGCGATTGATGACGCGACACTCTGGTTGCCGTTTGACACGAGTTTGATTGGCCTGTTCGACAAACAGGGGAAGCGTCTGGCAGGAAACATCGACGAATACCCATCCTTTCGCGGTTGGGGAGAGATTGAGGATGATGGCATTAACCTGGGGGGTGAAAAACGTATCCATCGTGTAAATGTGCAAACCTACCGTGGCTTCGTAATCGTGGTTGGTCGCGATCTTGCATTTGTAACAAGCACACTTCGATCGTTGGCTTGGTCTTTGGTTGCAATCGGATTAGGAGCAACGCTGTGCACGCTGTTGGTTGGCTACATCACCAGCATAAGAACATATCGCAAACTTGATCAAATGGCGAAGACACTCAACAAAGTCTCAAGAGGGGAAGTCAAGGCGAGGCTTCCGGTCGGCAAGAACAATGACCAGATCGACCGGGTTTCAAGGCTAATGAACAGCCATCTCGACAACCTGAGTGCTTTGATGTCAACAACACGATCAGCCGCCGCGGCCATTGCGCATGATCTGAAGAACCCGCTCACCCATGCTTACATCACACTTCAGCAAGCTAAGGATTCACTGCAATCGGATGGTCATTCTGTCGAAGCTATTGACCAAATTCAATCGGAACTTGATCGTCTAAAATGGACCTTTGAAACAGTTTTGCGGATCAATCGCATCGAAGAAGGCAACAGTTCCAAGGCGTTCAGCTATCTGGATTTGAATAGACTAGGTAGAGAAGCAGTTGAGAACATGATCCCACTGGCGGAAGTGAAAGGACAAAGCCTTAGATTTGCGGAGAACCAAGCAGGGCGCACGCTTATCGAAGGCGATGAGGGTATGCTGAAACAGCTCTGTGCAAACCTCTTGCAGAACTCTATTGATCATTGTCCGGAACATTCCAGAATTCTCCTAACTGTAGAACAAGAAGAAAGCACCATTACGCTTTCGGTTGTTGACGATGGCCCTGGCGTCCCCGAGAACACACTTGGTAAGCTTTTTGTTCCCTTCTATAAACTAGAAAGTGAACGGAATAGTGTTGGGAATGGTTTGGGTTTGGCGCTGGTGAAAGCGATCGCAGACCACCATTCATCGCTCTTAACGGCCACAAACAATTCACCTGGGTTGACTGTTTCAATTCAATTCGAAGTTGCGTAAGGGCACCTAATAGGTGAGCGAACCTATCTTGGTGTTTACGAAACTTGGAACCGAAGAAGGTAGTCGAACAACCAAAGCCGGGAGAGACTGTCTCGAAACAGCGACCATTCAAGGTGCCGACAGGGCGGGGAGGATCAAGCACGCTCAGGGCCTTTCTTTGACCCAACGCGGACAAAGAGTCTTCGAACAAGCGCGCCAGGTCCTAAATGGCGCACGGGAAATCACAAGCATTGCCGCCGAAATCTCTGGCATTGCGCGCGGCCCTCTGGCGGTGGGCTGCTTGCTCACCTTCGCGCAACTGGTCCTGCCACGGATGCGGCGCGGGTTTGAAACCGTTTATCCGGATGTCAGGGTTATCCAACGAGAACTGAACCAGGCAGAGATCTTGAATGCGTTGCAACGTTCCGAGATCTACATTGCGCTCACCTATGACATGGACATCCCGACGGACCTCAACTTCATCGGGCTTGTGCGTCTTTATCCCTTTGCATTGCTGCATTCTGGGCACGAGCTGGCTCAGCGAACATCTGTGTCGATGGCTGATCTGGCAGACTTGCCGATGGTTCTGCTCGACTTGCCGATCAGCACCGACTATTTTTTGTCTTTGTTCACAGCCTCTTCCTTGCAGCCCCGGATCGTAGAACGGACGCGCGACATGGCCGTGATGCGGTCAATGGTGGGCAACGCCTTTGGCTATTCAATTGCCAATGTGCGGCCGCAAAGCGATGTTTCGCCGGATGGCAGCCCTCTGGTCTGCGTTCCGATTTCAGGGCCCGTCCGGTCATTGCGCATGGGCCTTTTGACCACACATGGCGCGGACAAATCCCGCACCGTGCGGGCGTTTATCGACTACGCTCAGAATCAGGCCAGTTCTGGCGCCTTCGAAGGCATAAGAGGGGAGGCGCTAACGTGACGCTTTCACTGGAGGTGCTGGAGCGATTGATTGCGTTTGAAACGGTGAGTGATCGCTCAAATCTCGCCATGATTGCCTTTGTTGAGGACTTTCTGCGTTCTCGCGGGTTCCGCGTGCAGCGCATTGCAGACGCGAACGAGCCGAAGGCGGGTATTTTTTCCGAAATTGGTCCGTCAGTTGAAGGGGGGCTACTACTTTCTGCGCATTCTGACGTTGTGCCGGTCGATGGTCAGGTTTGGAGCGCTCCCCCTTTCAAACTGACACGGCAGGGTGGTCGGCTGTTCGGGCGTGGAACGACTGATATGAAAGGCTTTTTGGCGGAAATGTTGGCTTTTGCTGATACCGTGCAACACCACGACCTTCGAGCGCCTTTGAAGCTCTTGATTTCCTATGACGAAGAAATCGGATGTGTCGGGATTTCGCGTATGAAAGGCCAATTGCTTCCGCTACTGGGACGTCCGAAATTGGCCATCGTGGGCGAGCCGACCGAGATGCAGGTGGCGATTGGCCACAAGGGGAAGCGCGCATACCGAACCGACATTCGTGGTGAGGCCGGCCACTCTGCGCTGGCACCCCACTTTGTCAACGCACTTTATGTGGCTGTTGGTTTTGTCGAAAAGATACGCCAGATGCAGCAAACGGTTCGACAAACCGGAAGCCGTGACGACGCTTATGATGTGCCCTACACCACCTTTCATGTGGGGCAGCTCTTAGGCGGTGCAGCTCTAAATTTGGTGCCCGACAAAGCAACACTTTTGTTTGAGTTCAGACATTTGGCAGAGGATGACCCGGATAGCTTCGAGGCACAGCTACAGCAAGCAGCCAACGCGGTTATAGCGAGCTTTCCACCAGCCGCTCAAATCACACTTGAGAGGTTGGCAGGATATCCCGGGCTGTCGATCGCAGGCTCTGTGCCGGTGGTCTCACTGGTACAATCCTAGTGTGGTGGCGGCACAACCCACGTTGCCTTTGGAACCGAGGCGGGGATTTTATCCGAACTTGGGGTGGAGACGGTTGTTTGCGGGCCAGGGTCCATGGCTGAACAGGGTCACAAGCCCGATGAGTTCATTTCCATGCAACAGTTGGTTGCCTGTTCACTCATGCTGAAAAAAGGAGCAAATGAGATTTTATACAACCGCTAGATCAGTTCAGCGTCCGGTCACATGCAATTGTTTTGGCACCCCAAACCTCGGGCGCAACGCTCGTCGCGTATCAGCACATTTGATGCATCAACGTTTTGGCAGAGACTAACCATAGCTGCGAGAGCGATGGCTGAGAGGCATAGCTTCGGGCACTGACCGTGCTGTGTCTCTACCCTCCGGTGATCTGTCTGCTTGCCGAACCAGATCACGCATCGCCGCCAGGCAGTGCGTTTCACAGCGCGGACTCAGTGCATCATGAGCTTAAGACCTGTGTCTTGCGACCTTTCTCTGAGGACAGAAAAAAGGCCGCCCCAAATGGGACGGCCATTCTTTCACTGTCTCTGTTCAGAGGGTCAGGCGGTCAGAGCAGCCTGAGCTTTGGCGACGATCGCGCCGAACGCTTCCGGTTCGTGCACGGCTAGGTCGGCCAGAACTTTGCGGTCCACTTCGATACCGGCCAGGTTCAGGCCGTTGATGAAGCGGGAATATGTCAGAGCCTCGTCATGCGAACGGACGGCAGCGTTGATACGCTGGATCCACAGCGCGCGGAAGTTGCGCTTGCGGTTCTTACGGTCACGGGTTGCATACTGGTTGGCCTTGTCGACGGCCTGACGGGCAACTTTGAAGGTGCTCTTGCGGCGGCCATAGTAACCTTTGGCGGCCTTGATGACCTTCTTGTGACGGGCGTGAGTTACGGTTCCACCTTTAACGCGGGACATCTCTTAATCTCCTCTTAGCGGTCGTAGGGCATGTAGCCCTTGACGATCTTTGCGTCGGGGGCGGACAGGGTGGTGTTACCACGGGCGTCGCGGATGAACTTTTTGGTCCGCTTGATCATGCCGTGCCGTTTGCCGGCCTGGCCAGCAAGGACCTTACCGGTCGCAGTCACCTTAAAGCGCTTTTTGGCGCTCGACTTGGTCTTCATCTTAGGCATTTCCGTCTCCTTCACTCGGGTTCGGTTTCAAACGCGACTCGGCATGCCATCTCGGCCGGTCACGCAACAGATGCGCCGTTTACGCAAGTTCTGTCATGCTGGCAAGGGGGTTTTGACCAGAATCCGCGGATTCCGACGGCGGTCAGAGGCACCGGGGCGACGTAGGCCGCCCCGGTGAGATTGCTTAGTGCTCGAACTTGCGGATCTCACCGCTTTGCAGCCGTGAAGCGTAGGAGGCCAGCTCCTGCCGCACCACTTTCATCAGGAAGTAGAGCGCAAAGACGTTCACAACCGCCATCGCAAAGATCGCCGCATCCGAGAAGTCGATGACCGGGCCAAGGTTGGCCGCCGCACCGATGACAACGAAGATGCAGAAGATGATCTTGAACACCAGTTCCTTGGTGTGGCCTTCGCCGAACAGGTAAGTCCAGGCCTTGAGGCCGTAGTAGGACCAACTGATCATGGTTGAAAACGCAAACAGCACCACCGCAATCGCCAGGATGAACGGGAACCAGCTGAAGGCGCTGCCAAAGGCTGCCGAGGTCAGGCTGACGCCGGTATTGCCATCAACGGTTGCAATCGCGCTGCCTGCTTCGTTCAGCAAGTAGTTTCCGGTTTCTGGATCAATGAGCAGCTGCTGGGTGATGATGATCACCAAAGCGGTCATGGTGCAGATGACAACCGTATCGATGAATGGCTCCAGTAGAGACACAAAGCCCTCGGTGATCGGCTCCTTGGTCCGAACAGCCGAGTGGGCAATCGCAGCAGAGCCAACGCCGGCTTCGTTCGAGAACGCCGCACGTTTGAAGCCCTGAATCAGCGCACCAACCATGCCGCCTGCAACACCAAGCCCGGTGAAGGCACCTGTAAAGATCTGACCAAAGGCCCAGCCAATCATGTCGGCGTTCATGATGATGATCACCAAAGCAGCGGCGACATACATGACCCCCATGAAGGGCACGACTTTCTCGGTCACGCGCGCGATCGACTTCAGACCGCCCACGATAACGAGGAACACCACCACAGCGAACACAATGCCTGTGATCCAGCCGGGATAGTCGCCGACGATGCCTGCGATCTGCTGGTGAGCCTGATTGGCCTGGAACATGTTCCCGCCACCAAGCGCGCCCAGAATACAGAAGATCGAGAACAGAATCGCCAGAATTTTGCCACCTGGCAGGCCAAGTTCGTCGAACCCTTTGGACATATAGTACATCGGGCCACCGGAAACCGTACCGTCTTCGTACTCATTTCTGTATTTCACCCCCAGCGTACATTCGGTGAATTTTGAGGCCATACCCAAAAGACCGGCGAGAATCATCCAAAAGGTTGCGCCCGGTCCACCGATGCCAATGGCAACTGCCACACCGGCGATGTTCCCAAGGCCGACTGTACCGGACAGAGCTGTTGCCAAGGCCTGAAAGTGGCTGACCTCACCCGCGTCATTGGGATCCGAATAATCACCCTTCACCAGCCGGATCGCATGACCGAAGAAGCGAAATTGCACGAAGGCAAAATACAGCGAGAAAACCGATGCCGCGACGACCAGCCAACCTACGATCCAGGGAAAGCTGGTTCCCGGGAATGGCGCGAAGATTGTATTTACGAATGGACCTGTTAATTCGGCAAAGGCCTGATTGATCCGATCATCTAATCCTGGTGCCTCTTGCGCCAGAGCAGCGCTTGCCGTGAACAAGGATGCGACAAGCAGAGTAAGTAGTTTCAAAGTTTTCATTGTTCTGCCCCCTCAATTCACAACTGTGACAGGCACGTCGGCATGCATCACCAGATTCTGCGTCGAGCTGCCAAAGATGCGCTTTTTGATACCGTCGGCCGAGGATCGGCCAACGACAATCTGCGAGCCGTTGTTTTCAACCGTGATCGCATTCAGCGTTTCTGCCACGTCTCCGTGACGCACCACGCCTTGAGCTGTGAAGCCCGCTGCCTTCAGGCCGTCCACCGCAGGGGTGACGATGCGCGTTGTCGCCAGTTCAAGCTCCTCCTCGCGCCGTTTGTGACGTTGGGCATTTTCTTCAGGGGTCTGGAATGTGTAAGGCGACCATTCGATGACATAGGCCACCAGAAGCTCGCAGCTACCCATCCCTTTGGCCAATTCCTTGGCGAAGGTGAGCGCGCGTTCTCCGGTCTCTGTCCCATCCAGTCCGATGACAATTTTGTTTGTCATTTCGTTCCTCCATTTATGGTTGTTATCCGGGGCCCGTGCCCCCGGCGGGCGACCGGAACCTGGAACATGTTGAGTGATCGCCCTAGGGCCTTTATCGGGAATTTCCACCGGAAAATGAAATACAATCTGTAAGTTTCGCCCTAAACGGACAAAATTCGCTTAGAAATCAGAAGATTCTTGGTAAAACGGCCCACCCTGCAAGGCAGAGCGGGCCGTTTTGAAGCAACTGACGTGCCCCGTTATTCGGGATCAGTGCTGTAGATCAGGCGTTCGTCGCAGGGTGCCACGCGCAAAATATTGGTGCTGCCAGGCACGTTGAAAGGCACGCCTGCGGTAACCACGATCTGATCGGTCTCTGAGGCAAATCCACCGGCGCGGGCCGCGCGGGCTGCATTGACCACTGCGCTTTTGAAACGCTCAAGCTCGGGTGTCATGACGCAATTGCAGCCCCAACTGAGGCACAACCGGCGCGCAGTCCCCATCAGCGAGGTCATGGCAATGATCGGCACACCGGGCCGTTCCCGCGCTGTCAGTGACGCGGTGGTGCCGCTTTGTGTAAAGCAACAAATTGCCTTGATCTCAGTCTTCTCGGCAATTTCACGGGCAGCAGCTACGATCCCATCGGCCACAGTCGTGCCCTTTGCAGTGCGAGAGGCTGCAATGATCTGTGTATAGGTTGGATCAGCCTCAACCTCGATAGCGACCTTGTTCATGGTCTGCACCGCTTCGATTGGGTAAGACCCCGCCGCAGATTCCGCGCTGAGCATGATGGCATCCGTGCCTTCATAGATGGCGGTGGCCACGTCGGACACTTCGGCGCGTGTCGGCATCGGGCTTTCGATCATGCTTTCCAGCATTTGGGTTGCCACGATCACAGGCTTGGCTGCCCCACGGCATTTGCGCACGAGGCGCTTCTGGATCGGTGGCACCGCAGAAACGGGCAGTTCAACACCCAGATCACCGCGAGCGACCATAATGCCGTCCGAGGCATCCAGAATGTCATCAAAGGCTTCAACCGCAGCAGGTTTTTCGATCTTCGACAGAATCGCGGCGCGGCCATCGGCCAGCGCGCGCGCTTCGAACACGTCCTTGGCTCGCTGCACAAAGCTGAGCGCCAACCAATCGACGCCCAGCTGGCAGACAAATTCCAGATCGTCACGATCCTTGGCCGACAAAGCCGCCAAGGGCAGCACGACGTCCGGAACGTTCACCCCCTTGCGGTTCGAGATCGTGCCACCGATTTCAACCGTGCAGTTCGCAAAATCCTGTCCACATTCATCGACGATCAGGCGAATTTTACCGTCATTGACCAGAAGATGCGCGCCCGGTTCGAGCGCCGCAAAAATCTCGGGATGCGGCAAGCAGACACGCGCGCCATCCCCGGCAGCCGGGTCAAGATCCAGACGAAATGCTGCCCCTTCAGCAAGGTCTTCAGCATCATTTGCGAAGACACCTACCCGCAGCTTGGGGCCTTGAAGATCAGCAAGAATGGCAATCGGGCTGTCCAGATCCTTTTCCACCTGCCGTATGATCCGGTGCCGTTCACGAATCTCATCGTGGCTGCCATGGCTCATGTTCAGGCGGAACACATCTGCCCCGGCCTCGTGCAAAGCGCGAATAGTGTCATAGTCATTGGACGCCGGTCCCAGCGTCGCCACGATTTTTACATTTCTAAGGCGTCGCATTGTTTGTGCTCTCCTTGTCCCTCGGCAGTCACAAAATGTTACCGCAAACAGTCGTCGGGATGCTTATTGCGCAATTCCCTTTTTGACGCAACTGCCCTACACCTGCGGCAAACTTGATGGCAGGCTTATGACGTATTCTCCTTACTTTGTGCACGGCGAGGATCGCTCCTCCCGTTGGCTGATCACCTGCGACCACGCAACCAACACTGTTCCGCCACAGATCAATGGCGGAGACCTGGGCCTTCCAAGAGAAGATATGGAGCGTCACATCGCCTATGATGTTGGCGCCTATGAGGTGTCAAAACATCTGGGGGAGCATCTGAATGCCCCGGTGATCGCGGCCAATTTTTCTCGGCTGGTGATCGACCCCAACCGAGGTGAGGACGATCCGACCCTTTTGATGAAACTCTATGACGGCTCAATCATCCCCGGCAATCGTCATGCAGACATAGCCGAACGGGAGCGGCGTTTGAACCAATGCTATCGCCCGTATCACGATGCGCTTGAAAAGCTGGTCAATAAACCGGATGCCATCATCATTTCGATGCATTCGTTCACCCGACAACTCAGGGGTCGCGAGCCGCGTCCTTGGCATGTCGGCGTTTTGCACACACCGGATGAGAGGTTTTCGCGCCCACTGATCGATAGGCTCGGGGTCGAAGATGATCTGTGCGTTGGTGTAAACGAACCTTACACCGGCGTCCTCCCCGGTGATGCAATTGACAAACATGGGACAGCCCACAATCGGCCAAACGCCCTGATCGAGCTGCGCAATGATCTGATCGCAGACCACACCGGGCAACGGGCCTGGGCCGATCGCTTAGCGGTGATCCTGCAGGACGCCTTGGTGGCCAGCGACCTTTGATCCACGTCATTGTGACACCTCCATTTAGCCCCCATATTCAGGGCAGATGGAGGTGACCATGACACAGGAGTTTCTGACAACTGTCTTTGGCTGGATGGCGCTGCTCAACATCGCGGTTTTGCTGTTCTCAACCCTTATGATTGTTCTGATGCAGGGCTGGATAGCCGGTATTCATGGCCGTATATTCCAGATGGAACGCCCAGACGTGCGACGTGCCTATTTTCGGTTTCTGGCCAACTACAAGATACTGACCTTGATCTTCTGCATCATCCCGTGGCTGGCCCTGAAGCTGGCATGACACAGAGCTTGTTGAAACAAAGACGCCAGAACGCTAGGTCAGAAAGAGATCGCAACCTGTATTCCGGAGCCAGACAATGGACAAGCAAACCGAAATCGAACTTCAGGCCGCGGCTTTCCGTCGGTTGCAAAAGCACCTGATGGAAGACCGGACCGACGTTCAGAATATCGACATGATGAACCTGGCCGGATTCTGTCGCAACTGCCTGTCACGCTGGTATCAGGAAGCTGCGAATGAAAAAGGCATCGAGATGGGCAAGGACGAGGCTCGTCAAGTTTTCTACGGCATGACCATGGATGAGTGGAAGGCCAATTACCAGACCGAGGCCAGCGCGGAAAAACAGGCCGCATTCAATACCGCCTTCGAAGAGAATGTGGGCAAAAAAGACTGAGACTCATAGAGTAAGACCCGCCAGATTGGCGGGTCTTTTTGATTAGATCGCGGCCTTGCGGCTTTCATCCAGATAAATCTCGCGCAAGCGCTTGGCGATACGCCCCGGCGTGCCGTCGCCCAAAGTGACACCATCGATCTCAACTACTGGCATGACGAAGGCGCTGGCCGAGGTGGTAAAGGCCTCATCCGCCTCTTTGGCTTCATCAACGGTGAACAGGCGTTCTTCAACTTCCATTTGCGCCTCAGCCGCCAATCGCAGAACAGCCTTGCGGGTGATGCCGTGCAGGATGTCATTGGACAACGGGCGCGTGACAATCTTGCCATTCTTCACGAAATAGGCGTTGTTGCTGGTGCCCTCGGTCACATAGCCGTCTTCGATCATCCAGGCGTCATCACACCCAGCGGCCTTGGCCATCATCTTGCCCATCGAGGGGTACAGCAACTGCGTGGTCTTGATATCGCGGCGACCCCAGCGGATGTCGTCGATCGAGATGATCTTTGCACCTTTGCGCGAGGCAGGGCTGTCTGCCAGACCCGGCTTGTTTTGCGTGAATAGCACGATGGTCGGCTTGGTATCCTCAGGCGGGAAGACAAAATCCCGATCCCCATCGCTGCCGCGTGAGACTTGTAGATAAACCAAACCTTCCTCGATACCGTTCAGTTCCACCAGTTTACGATGAATCTCCAGCAGTTCGTCCTTGCTACAGGGCTCGGCCATCTGCAATTCGTCCAGTGACCGTTTCAGGCGCACCGCATGACCTTCGAAGTCGATCAGCTTGCCGTCCAGAACGCTGGTCACCTCGTACACCGCATCAGCCATTAGAAACCCACGATCGAATATCGATACCTTGGCCTTGGTCTCAGGCAAGTAGTCGCCATTCACGTAAACAGTGCGGGTCATGTGTTGTCTCCTCAGCCCCAGAGGCTCACTTCCGGCGGATGCACCCCGGCGTCATCAAAAGTAAGCGGTGTGTCGCGGTCTTCGGCCAACAGAAGCGGGCCGTCAAGGTCTGTGACCATTGCATTCTGCGCCAACAGTGTCGCAGGCGCCATCGCCAGAGAGCTGCCGACCATGCAGCCGACCATGACTTTGTAGCCTTCAGCCAACGCCGCCTCGCGCAGCAGCAAAGCCTCGGTCAGACCACCGGTCTTGTCGAGTTTGATATTGACCACATCATACTTACCCTTCAGTCCGGGCAGACTGGCCCGATCATGGCAGGATTCGTCTGCACAAACGGGCACAGGCCTGTCCATCCCGATCAGCGCGTCATCTTCACCTGCGGGCAAAGGCTGCTCAACAAGCGCCACACCCAACCGCACCAGATGCGGTGCGAGGTCGGCGTAGACCTCGGCGGACCAACCTTCATTGGCATCAATGATGATGGTCGACTTCGGCGCGCCAGCCCGTACGGCCTCTAGCCGGGGCATATCATCGGGCGTGCCCAGCTTGATCTTCAGCAAAGGACGATGCGCATTCTCAGCCGCCTGAACCTGCATCGCTTCGGGCGTTGCCAGCGACAGCGTATAGGCCGTGATCTCAGGACCCGGAACCGGCAGACCAGCCAATTCCCAAGCCCGCTTGCCTGCGCGTTTGCACTCCAGATCCCACAGCGCGCAATCCACAGCATTCCGCGCGGCGCCTGCCGGTAACAATTCTATCAACGTCTCACGCGTGAATTCTGTCGGCAGGCCCGCGATCTCGGCTTCAACCGAGTCCAGCGTCTCATCGTAGCGCGCGTAAGGTACACATTCGCCCCAGCCCTGATGGGTTCCATCCGAAATTCGAACCGTCAGCACCTTCGCCTCGGTCCGCGACCCGCGCGAGATGGTGAACACCTGCGCCAGTCGGAACACATCACGAGAGACCTCTACCTGCACGCGCAAGCTCCTTCATCTATTCGAAAAACGCCCGCCAGAGACGTGGGGAGCCACTGACGGGATGTTCAGATCACAAAGCGGCCAGCGCGTCCACCAGCTTGCCCGCACCAAAGCGATAGGGGTCAGTGGTCGGAAGCCCTAATTCTGCCTCAACCTTTGCGATATACGCCTTTGCGTCATCCTCGCTTAGATGCTGTGTGTTGATCGACACACCTGCCACCTGACAATCGGGG
Organism: Ruegeria sp. AH7; assembly: GCF_056541325.1. Taxonomy (NCBI): domain Bacteria; kingdom Pseudomonadati; phylum Pseudomonadota; class Alphaproteobacteria; order Rhodobacterales; family Roseobacteraceae; genus Ruegeria; species Ruegeria sp. AH7. The sequence continues at coordinate 158,156 of NZ_JBQFYF010000007.1, forward strand.
TTTGCCACCTGCGCCAAGGGCAAAGCGGTGTCACGCAGCTGCTGCAGTGTCGGCAGAGAATACTCTGGCAGACCACGCATATGGGTCCGGGTGGGTTCATGGCACAAGATCAATGCGTCCGGCTGCCCGCCATGGATTAGCGCCATGGTGACACCGGAATAGGAGACATGGAACAAAGATCCTTGCCCCTCGATATGATCCCAGTGATCAGGGTCGTTCTCAGGCGTCAGGTATTCCACCGATCCCGCCATGAAATCTGCAACGACCGCGTCCAGAGGCACGCCTTGACCGGTGATCAAAATCCCAGTTTGACCAGTGGCCCGGAATGTGGACTTCATGCCGCGCTCGCGCATCTCGGCATCCATCGACATCGCCGTGTACATCTTGCCTGCAGAACAATCGGTTCCAACAGCAAGGCAGCGCTTGCCAGTACGCTTTCTCCCGTTAGCAATCGGATAACCCACAGTCGGCACCCGTACATCATGCAAAGTGCAGCCATGAGTCTGGGCGGCGGCCACCAGATCACCCTCATCCCGCAGCAGGTTGTGCAGGCCCGATGCCAGATCATAACCCATCTCCAGCGCTGCTATCAGAACCTCTTTCCAGGTTTCGCTGATAATGCCACCGCGGTTTGCAACCCCGATTACAAGCGTCTTGGCACCAGCGGCCTTACCTTCGGCCAGCGTCATTTCCGTCAATCCAAGGTCAGCTTTACACCCCTCCAGCCGGATTTGGCCTACCGCGTTTTCCGGCCGCCAATCACGGATACCAATCGCAACCTTTGCGGCCAACAGGTCGGGCGCATCGCCCAAAAACAATAGATACGGTGTCTCGATCATTGCGGTGCACTCCTTTGATTCCGGCTTAAGCTAGAGAAGCCCGCGAACGAGCGTTTCGCGTATTCGCCAGCCCGGCCACGTTACCGCGCGTTTTTTTTGCGCAAGATGCATTTCACATGCAATAATCTTCGTACTTTTTAAAGTGATTAAACTTTAATCACCTGCTTCGGACGCCACAATCGCAGTTTCTGCACATGCAATGCCGCGGGTGCAAAATCACGGTTGCGCCAGCCTGTGTAATTTAATACCTCAATTTAAAGAAAAATCGTAATTTCCTTACTCGCACGAGGTCCCGATGAGTTTTCGCATCCAACCCGCCGCACCGGCCCGGCCAAATCGCTGCCAATTGTTTGGCCCGGGCTCGAACACCAAACTGTTTCCCAAAATGGCCGCGTCTGCTGCGGATGTGATCAATCTGGACCTCGAAGATTCCGTAGCACCCTCTGACAAAGACGTCGCGCGGGCCAATGTGATCGAGGCGCTGAACACCATCGATTGGGGCGGGAAATACATGTCTGTGCGGATCAACGGACTGGATACACCTTATTGGTACCGCGATGTGGTGGATGTTCTGGAACAGGCTGGTGACCGCTTGGATCAAATCATGATCCCCAAGGTTGGCTGCGCGGCCGATGTCTATGCAGTTGATGCACTGGTCACGGCCATCGAGCGTGCACAGGGCCGAACCAAACCGATCTCGTTCGAGGTCATTATCGAATCCGCCGCAGGCATTGCCCATGTCGAAGAGATCGCGGCGTCATCTCCACGCATGCAGGCCATGAGCCTGGGTGCTGCGGATTTCGCGGCATCGATGGGAATGCAGACCACCGGGATCGGCGGCACGCAAGAGAACTACTATATGCTGCGCGAAGGTGAGAAGCACTGGTCTGACCCTTGGCACTGGGCGCAAGCCGCTATCGTCGCCGCCTGCCGCACACATGGTGTTCTGCCAGTCGATGGGCCATTCGGCGATTTCAGCGATGACGACGGCTACATCGCTCAGGCCAAACGTTCCGCCACACTGGGGATGGTCGGCAAATGGGCGATTCACCCCAAGCAGATCGCGCTGGCCAATGAGGTATTTACACCATCGGACGAAGCCGTCTCGGAAGCGCGTGAGATTCTGGCCGCGATGGAGCAGGCCAAAGCCAATGGAGAAGGAGCCACCGTTTACAAAGGCCGTCTTGTCGACATCGCATCGATCAAGCAGGCCGAAGTCATCGTGGCTCAGGCCGAACTGATCGCCGCAAACGGCTAAGCAAATACAAAAAAAGGCGCCCATTGCGGCGCCTTTTTCCAACAGATCATTAGACTATCGGCCAAATACATCATCTGGCGTCCAGGTGAACCTTTCACCCTGCTTGCCCCATTTCATCATCAGGCAGGACGACCCGTATTTCTGGAAATACTTTATCTTCAATGGGTACCAACCCGCTTGCGGAACTTCAACCTCGGTCCGTTGATTGGCTTCGCATGGCTGGCGGTCGTTCACATACCCAATCTGCTGCCCACCGATCCACGCATCAAGCCCATCGTTCGACCATGTTTCCAGTTCATAGACGCCAGCTGAATCAAAACGGATGTATCCAGTAATGTCGGCAGCAACGTTGTAGGCCTTATCAAACGTGAGAACTGGGTCGCCGTCTTCAGTATCGCGATAGTCCAACCCCTTTAAGGGTGGCCCTGCTTTGGCCTTTTTCAAAAGGTAGTCCACTTTGGACAGGTTCTGAATTTTTCGTGGGGGGTTCCCCTCCCACGCGTATTTCACATCCAGCCCTGCCTTGGGGCTGGGCTGCGGATCAGCGGGTTGCAATTTCAAAGGGGCTGCGACAGCAACTCCAGCGAGAAGCGCGATGGCAGGTGCCATTGCCCCTATTGGAATGTAGTTCATATTTATCTCCCTGTGCGCGCCTTGCTTCGGGCTGGACCCATCGGCGTCGTCATTGAGTTAACACTATGACGAGATTTTTTACCTCGCAAGAGAGTGATAGATCACAATATCAAGCTCAAGCGCGCTGATCCTTGGGAGACCCCATAACCACATAAGAGGTGATCGACGTTACGTGCGGCAGCGTGCCCAGCACTTCGGTATGGAAGGTTTTGTAGGATGGCAGGTCGGCGCATTCTACGCGCAGCAGATACTCGATCGTGCCGGTGATGTTGTGACATTCGACAACTTCGGGGGCACGCTGCAGCGCACGCTCGAACCCTTCCTGGGCCGCTTTGGTATGTTCACCCAATCCGACGCCGATATAGGCGACAAAACCTTTGCCCAGCGCAACCGGGTTCAAGACCGCGCGATAGCCCGAGATCACCCCGGCCTTCTCAAGCTCCTGCACACGCCGCAAACAGGCCGAAGGGGACAGACCAACACGATCCGCCAGTTCCAGGTTGCTAATGCGCCCATCCGCTGTCAGCTCTCGCAATATATCACGGTTTATTTGATCAATTTTCGCCATTAATTGTGAAGTTATTGCAATAGCGCACAAGAACGCAATTTCATTTGCGTAAGTTGCCGCAAATATTCGTCCGATGACCTACGATATCCTGCTCGCCATGATTGCCTTTGCTTTCGTCTCCTCGATCACACCGGGGCCGAACAACCTGATGCTGATGGCGTCGGGCGCGAATTTCGGATTTCGCCGGACGATCCCGCATATGCTTGGGATTGGTCTGGGCTTTACCTTTATGGTTCTGCTGGTGGGCGCTGGCCTGGTGCAACTGTTCAATCAGTATCCCATCAGTTACACGGTGCTGAAAATCGCCTCGGTCGTATATCTTCTGTACCTGGCCTGGAAGATCGCGCATGCAGCCCCAACTGAGAACAGTGCCGAGGTCGGTACGCCGATGACCTTTATGCAAGCGGCCGCGTTCCAATGGGTCAACCCAAAGGCTTGGGCAATGGCCCTGACTGCCACAACCGCCTATGCGCCGGGCCAGACTCTGAATGTCATCCTCATCGTCGCGCTTGTTTTTGGGGCGGTCAACTTGCCCTCGGTCAGCACGTGGACGGTACTGGGGCAACAAATGGCGCGGTTCCTGACGAATCCGCGCCGGTTGGTGGTGTTTAACTGGACGATGGCCGCGCTGTTGATCGCATCGCTCTATCCAGTTCTTTGGTCCAACTGATCACTTCAACGGCAGACAGATTTCCGTCAGCAGATCCTCGGGCGCAGTCTCGCGTGGATCGTTGAGGTAGACTTCATAGCATGGTTGATCCGCCGGTTCCTCGCCCGAGGTTGGAAGCCAGTTTCCGAACAGGCTGTCATAGGCCGCATGAATGCCGGAATATGGGCCTTTGAACGTCAGTACCGCTGTTTTCCCACCCGGTATGTTCATACCTTCCATACCCTCGGGCGTTTCATCGCCCCGGTATTCAGCGCCGGCATAGCTGCGTAGCTGATCCGCGGGCACTGCTTCAGGGTTATCCAGGTAAATTCCGATCACCGGGCCCATCTGGGGCCACAATTGTCGGGATTCACACAGGGCGCCGAAGGCTTCGAAACTTCTACCGATTTCGGAGTAAGCGCCTTTGTGGGGCAGGGCAATAATGCGGCGGGTGGGTTCTGTTCGCGTCGTCACAGGATGCATGGGATATTCTCCAGTTTTGAAATGTGGATGCGACGGAAGAACTTGGCCCGTTTTGCGAAAGGTGGCAGGGCTGCTGCCATAGGCCTGAGAAAATGCCCGCGTAAAGGACTTGAGATTGGGATACCCAATCTCGGCTGCAATCTGTGGCACCGGCCTGTCGGATTGTAACAGCCAGGTCGCGGCGCGATGCAAACGCAACCGTCGCACCGCTTGCGCGCAGGTCTCGCCCGTCAGCGCCCGAAACACGCGGTGCCAGTGGAACCGCGACATTGCGGCGACATCGGCCAACGCATCGAGCGACAGGTCCCCGGCGGGGTTGTCATGAATATATGTCAGAACGCGCAGCATTCGGTCTTCGTAGCGGGTCACCATCGGTGTCTTCCCTTTCTTCCTCGCCCGACTGAATTTGCATATTCTTGAACCACAAATCTTGCTGAGTTGCATCCGGGGCAACCACACGGCATATAGCTAGGAAAATTCACGCAGGTGAGGCGGCATGACCCAGTATCTGGATTTCGAAAAACCCTTGGCCGAGATTGAAGGCAAAGCGGAAGAGTTGCGCGCGCTGGCCCGCGCCAATGAAGAGATGGATGTGGCCGAAGAAGCCGCAGCACTGGACGCCAAGGCCGCCAAGCTGCTGGATGAGCTGTATGCGGATCTGACCCCCTGGAGGAAATGTCAGGTGGCGCGTCACCCAGAACGCCCCCATTGCAAAGACTATGTCGATGCCTTGTTCACGGAATTCACACCTTTGGCGGGGGACCGGAACTTTGCCGACGATCTGGCCGTAATTGGCGGACTGGCCCGGTTCAATGATCAGCCAGTGATGGTGATCGGTCACGAAAAGGGCTCGGATACCAAATCGCGGATCGAGCGAAATTTCGGCATGGCCCGCCCCGAGGGGTATCGCAAGGCGGTGCGCCTGATGGAAATGGCTGGTCGCTTTGGCCTGCCGGTAATCACCCTGATCGACACTGCGGGCGCTTATCCCGGCAAAGGGGCAGAAGAACGCGGCCAGTCCGAGGCAATAGCCCGGTCGACTGAGATGTGCCTTAAAATCGGCGTGCCTCTGGTCTCGGTCATCATCGGCGAAGGTGGGTCCGGCGGGGCCGTAGCCTTTGCCACTGCAAACCGTGTCGCGATGTTGGAACACTCGGTCTATTCGGTCATCTCGCCCGAAGGCTGCGCCTCGATCCTGTGGAAAGATGCCGAGAAGATGCGTGAGGCCGCCGAAGCGCTGCGCTTAACCGCGCAAGACCTCTACAAGTTGGGCGTCTGCGATCGCATCATCACCGAACCCAAGGGCGGTGCCCATCGCGGTCGCCCCGAGACGGTCGAGTCGGTGCGCGCGGCAATCGCTGCCATGCTGAAAGAGCTGGACGGCAAAGACGCAGCGGCCCTGATCAAAGACCGCCGTCAGAAGTTCCTGGATATTGGCTCAAAGGGACTGGCGGCGTAACTCGTCAGCCGCCCAAACGGCGCAACAACTCAACCGAAGGCATGCCGGTTACGGCCAAGCCATTCGCGCGCTGATAGCCGCTGATCGCGGCCTCGGTATTCTTGCCGATCACCCCATCCGCGCCTTGCGTGTCGTACCCGGCTACCGTCAGGCGGCGTTGCAGGTCCTTCCGGTCCTCAAGAGTCAGACCCGTTGCATCCGGCCCGAACGAGACGTTGAACGGCGCCCCCCCGGCGATCCGGTCGGACAAGTGCCCGACGCCAATCGCGTAGCTGTCCGAGTTGTTGTACCGCTTGATCACATTGAAATTGCGGAACACGGCGATTTGGGGTCCCGGAACCTGCGGCTGTAAAACCGCGACGGGCGTGCCCGATACGGTGCCGACCTCTCCGCCCCAGGGTTGACCACGCACCCAACCCGCTCGCGACAAATAGGCGGCAGTTGAGGCTAGCGAATCCGTCGGGTCCTCGGACCAGATATCGCGCCGTCCGTCACCGGTGAAATCAACCGCATAAGCCAGATACGAGGTCGGGATGAACTGTGTATGACCCATCGCCCCGGCCCAGCTGCCGGTCATGTTTGAGGGCGAGGTATCACCCTCCTGAATGATCCGCAGCGCTGCCACCAGCTGTTTTTCGAAGAACGCACCGCGCCGCCCGTCATAGGCCAGCGTTGACGTAGCCGAGATCACCGGCACATCCCCGCGCCGCGCGCCATAACGGCTTTCCAGTCCCCAAACGGCCACGACCACCTCTTTGTCGACGCCATATTGTGCTTCGATCTGAGAAAGCGTGCCGTTGTAACGCTGCAGCATCTGCTGGCCGGTGCTGATCCGTTCATCCGAGGCGGCGATGGCCAGATAATCCTCCAGCGAGCGTTTGAATTCGACCTGATTGCGATCACGCTCAATCACGCCGGGCAGATAACCTGCCCCCTGAAAGGCGCGGTTCAGGGTGGATTGCGAGATGCCCTGAGAAGACGCTCGGGTTTTGAAACCAGCAACCCAGGTATCATATCCTGCATTCGGGACAGATTGCATGCGTGATGCGGGCGCCCGTGCCGGAGCAACCCCGCTGCTACACCCCGCCAAGACCGCCGCGCCAAGGCCGATTGAAAAGGTCCGTCGATTGATCATGTCTGACATCTGCTCTTGTTTGTGATTTGCCTCAGCCTAGCGCAGAGCACGCGCGCAAACCAGAACGACAGACAGGGACCGGGACGAATTCGACAGGTAGGCGGTTCGTCGCTTAACTGACCAGCAATCGCAAGCCCTGTGTCACGTCCGAACGCACGGCAAGGCGAAGACCAGGCTCATCCCCGGCCTTGAGCGCGGCTATGATCAGCTTGTGATAATGTGGCGGCTCGGTACGGCGCAGTCTGCCATAAAGCGCACGCATCGTAGGGCCAAGCTGCAGCCAGACAGTTTCGGCCATAGCCAACATCGCGGGGGCTTGGGCCCGCAAATAAAGCGTGCGGTGAAATTCCAGATTGGACCGGATATATCCCACCGCATCTCGTTTCGTCACCATCTCGGCGACGGTCATATTAATGCTCTGCAAACGGTCGATCAGTGCGATATGCGCACGCGGCAAGGCGCGGCTAGCCAGTTCAACCTCTAGCAACGCCCGCAGTGCCGCCAATTCTTCGATCCGGTCATTCGTCAGCTCCGGTGTCGACACGCGGCCAGACGAGGACAGGATCAAGGCACCCTCGGCAGCCAAACGCCGCACCGCTTCGCGCGCGGGGGTGATCGAGACGTCGAACTCTTTACCAATCCCCCGCAGGGTCAGTGCCTCACCCGGTGAAATCTCTCCGTGCAAGATTCGGGACCGCAGGGCACGGTACACCCGATCATGCGTTGCGATTTGAGAATCTGAGGGACGTGTCGCTAACATGGCTTCATGTGATCACAAAAAACCGCAGCGTCAACTCGCATCGGAATCAAAACGGTATAGATGCAGGGTTGCTCCATACTCGCGCAGCCAACGGCGTGGTGTGTCATAGGGTCCAAAAATGCGGTCGACCTGCGCCCAGAACGCGGGCGAATGGTTCATCTCAACCAGATGCGCCACCTCATGCGCCGCGACATAGTGCAGAACCTCAGGCGGCGAGAGGATTAGCCGCCACGAGAACATCAAACTCCCATCGGAACTGCAGGACCCCCAGCGCGAGCGTGTATCCCGCAGAGTCAGGCTGTTGTAGGAGCGTCCCAGCATGGCGGCATAGTCATCGCAAGCCTCGGTCAACCGATCCCGCGCCAGTTCCTTCAAGAACCGGGCCAAGCGGCGCTCTTCTGACCCGGCTGGAACAGCAACTTCTTTGTCGCTCAACAAAACCCGTCGGCCGGTTGTGCTTACGATTCGATGTTCGCGCCCTTCAACCGGGATGACGCTGCCAACGCGCACTTGTTCTGGATCGGGTTGACCTTCCAGATGCTGTCGGATCCAGTCCTCTTTGCTACGCGCGAAACTCAGCGCCTCAGTCTCGGGCACGCCATGCGGATAAGTTAGCGTAACCCGCCCATCCAATTGGGAAATCCGCAGGCTGATCCGCCGCGCCCGCGCCGATTTGCGCAGCGTCAATGGCACAGGCGGCGTACCCGGCAACGCATGTTCCCCCATATCCCATCCTCTTCCGCGCAAAGGCTTTGACAGTGCCCGCCGCCTGTGGCAGGTGAACTGAATCTTTAAGACGACTCACCTGATATCAAGGGGATTTGACATGCCCAAGGAAGAATGGGGCGTAAAGCGCGTTTGCCCGACCACTGGTAAGCGGTTTTATGACCTGAATAAAGACCCGATCGTCAGCCCCTATACGGGCGAGGTTGTGGAGCTTGAAACCGGTAAAAGCCGGATGATCGCCGCCGATGCTGAAGATGCGGCAACGGCCAAAGCGCGCGAGAAAGCCTCCGAAGACGATCTGGTTCTGGACGATGACGAAGACGTCGATGTGGATCTTGACGACGATCTACTGGATGATGACGATGACAACAACGACGATGTGTCGTTGGATGACATCAAGGATATGTCATCGGAAGACGAAAACTGATCTGTTCCCCGAGGCGGCTTGAGGCGGCCTCGGGACATCCCTTGGATCCAGACGGAAAGTTTGGCGCGTTTCCATTTTTGGACTTGCACTCGCCGCCCCCGTCTCATAAACGTCCGTCCACTGCCGCGGCAGTACCTAGATGGGGCCTTAGCTCAGTTGGGAGAGCGCTTGCATGGCATGCAAGAGGTCAGGGGTTCGACTCCCCTAGGCTCCACCAAAACCTAACAATACAACTAGATAGCAAGCATTAGAGCGGTGTGACGCAATATTAAGCCAGATGCTTATCCCTCGCTGCCCGCCTGCGCTTGAGCCGCCAATTGGGGTTCGTCGCCGGCACGTCTGATCGAGTTATGCTGTGGGCGACTTAGATCGTTATTGGCTGAAAGTGTTGACCCAACCTGACAGCGGGGGTCGCCTTGCCGATCATTGCGATCGCGCCTTGTGAATGGCTGAGGTTTTTCCGTTCGACCTATCGCTCTTTGATTGACCTACTCCAACGCCCGTGCCTGATCACGCAAGACAAATTTTTGGATCTTTCCGGTAGACGTCTTTGGTAAGGCTCCAAACACAACCGTTTTGGGCGCTTTGAAATGGGCCATGTTGTCCCGACAGAACGCTATCAGTTCCGCTTCGGTCGTGCTGACCTCGGGCTTCAGCTCGACGAAGGCACAGGGTGTTTCACCCCACTTTTCGTCCGGGCGCGCAACGACCGCTGCCTCCATTACCGCAGGGTGTTTGTACAAAACGTCCTCCACCTCGACGGATGAGATATTCTCTCCCCCCGAGATGATGATGTCCTTGGATCGGTCTTTCAGCGCGATGTAGCCGTCTGGATGCATCACACCCAGATCGCCTGACGCGAACCACCCGCCGTTGAACGCCGCATCGGTGGCGTCCGCGTTCTTCAGATACCCTTTCATCACCACATTGCCTTGCATGAAGATCTCACCCATGGTTTCGCCATCTGCCGGTACAGGCTCCAGCGTCTCGGGATTGGCTACCATCAGCCCAGATAGCGCTGAATAGGGTACGCCCTGTCGCACCTTCAGCGCCGCGCGATCCTCGGGACTTTGCGCATTCCATTCTTCTTTCCAAGCGCAGACGACCGAAGGACCGTATGTCTCGGTCAGACCGTAAACATGAGTCACCTCGACCCCCATCGCCTCCATTGCTTCGATGACTGCGGCGGGGGGCGGCGCACCTGCTGTCATCACCTTGATCTGATGGTCGAAGTCTTTCAGGTGGTCCGGCGCATGTGCCAGCATATTCAAAACAATCGGCGCCCCGCAAAAATGAGTAACCTTCTCATCCCGGAATGCGGCATAGATCGGTTCTGCCCGAACGGCGCGCAGACAGACTGACACCCCCGCATTCGCCGCCATCGCCCATGGGAAACACCAACCGTTGCAATGAAACATCGGTAGGGTCCACAGATAAACAGAATGGCGCGGCATGTCCCAATCGAGTAGATCAGACTGCGCGTTCAACGCAGCGCCACGGTGGTGATAGACCACACCTTTAGGGTTACCCGTGGTCCCGGATGTGTAGTTCAGCGTAATCGCGTCCCATTCATCGTCAGGCAACTGCCAATCATAGTCCGGGTCACCTTCTGCCAGCAGCGCCTCGTAGGTTAGACCCGCCAGTCTTTTGCCGCCGTCAAAGCTGGGGTCTTCGATGTCGACAACCAGAATGTCGTGCTCGATCTGCGACAGCGCCTCTTTGACCACCGCTGAGAACTCTGGATCAACCAGCAGAACCTTTGCCTCGGCATGGGCCAGGATAAAGGCAATGATCGGCGCATCCAGCCGCGTGTTAATCGCGTTCAGAACAGCGCCTGCCATCGGCACACCAAAATGCGCCTCATAAAGCTCGGGGATATTCGCGGCGATGATAGATACTGTGTCGCCTTTTCCAACGCCCCGCACCGCCAAAGCCGAGGCCAACCTGCGGCAGCGGCTGTAGGTTTGTGCCCAAGTATACCGGCGATCTCCATATACGACGGAGGGGTAATCCGGATACACCGCCGCCGTCCTTTGAATGAAACTGAGCGGGGATAGCGGCGTGTAGTTCGCGCGGGTCTTATCCAGGTGACGCTCGTATATGTTGGTCGCTTGCATACGCCAATCCTCCCCATTCGCGTGTTGGCTGACTTGAGCACAAACATGCGCCGCTGACAAACCCGTAGAAATACGCCAAACCTGCGTTCTGGCTTTATGCTAACATGTGATCTGGCCCTATATTCCATCGGTCATTCGCGGTGATCTGAGCCATCTTGAACACATGCTATTGTGGGACCTAGCCCACATCCTACACACCGCACCTGATTGAAAGGACATGTCATGGACGGAACGTTCAGTGAAAACGATCTTTCCCGCGTGGTAGAAGCTGACCGCGCCCATATCTGGCATCACCTGATCCAGCATAAACCCTTTGAAACCAATGATCCCCGCATCATCGTCGAAGGCAAGGGCATGCGTGTCTGGGACCAGAAAGGCAAAGAGCATCTGGATGCGGTCTCCGGTGGCGTCTGGACCGTGAATGTCGGCTATGGTCGCGAATCGATCTGCAAGGCCGTCTATGACCAGCTGATGAAGCTATGCTATTTTGCCAATTCGGCGGGCTCGATTCCCGGTGCGCTTTTTGCCGAAAAGCTGATTGAAAAGATGCCGGGCATGAGCCGGGTGTATTACACCAACTCAGGCTCTGAGGCGAACGAGAAAGCCTTTAAGATGATCCGTCAAATTGCGCATAAGCGCTATGGCGGCAAGAAAACCAAAATTCTGTATCGCGACCGCGACTATCACGGCTCGACCCTGGCTGCGATGTCGGCTGGCGGGCAGGATGAGCGCAACGCGCAATACGGACCGTTCGCACCCGATTTCATCCGCGTGCCGCACTGCATGGAGTACCGCAAGCACGAGCTGGACGGCGCGCCCGAAGAGAATTTCGGTGAATGGGCAGCGGATCAGATTGAAGAGGTGATCCTGCGCGAAGGCCCGGACACCGTCGGTGCGCTGTGCCTTGAGCCCGTGACCGCCGGAGGTGGTGTGATCGAAGCGCCCGAAGGTTACTGGCAGCGCGTACAAGAGATCTGCAAGAAATACGACGTGCTGCTGCACATTGACGAGGTCGTCTGCGGCGTTGGTCGGACTGGCACTTGGTTTGGCTACCAGCAATACGGCGTGAAGCCTGATTTTGTGACCATGGCTAAGGGTGTTGCTTCGGGCTATGCAGCCATTGCTTGCCTCGTAACCACCGAAGACGTCTTTGACATGTTCAAGGACGATGCGGCTGACCCCATGAACTATTTCCGTGACATCTCAACCTTCGGGGGCTGCACCGCTGGTCCGGCGGCTGCAATCGAGAACATGCGGATTATCGAGGATGAGAACTTACTGGGCAATTGTGCGGCCATGGGTGACCGGATGACAGGCAACCTTCAGGCGCTGATGGAGAAGCACAAGGTCATCGGCGACGTCCGTGGTAAAGGCCTGTTCCTGGGCGCCGAGTTGGTCGCAGACCGTGGTAGCAAAGAGCCGGTGGACGAAAAACTCGCACAGGCCGTGGTTGCCGATTGCATGGCGCAGGGCGTGATCATCGGCGTCACCAACCGCTCGGTCCCCGGTCGGAACAACACGCTGTGCTTCTCGCCCGCGCTGATCGCTACAGCGGATGATATCGACCAGATCACCGATGCGGTCGATGGCGCATTGGGGCGTGTGTTCGGCTGATATCCCGCCACAGTCGCCTACAGTAAACGCTTAGAAACCGGCGCTTCAGGCGCCGGTTTTTTACTCACATTTGTTTCAAATATAACCCTCAAACGACAGTGCGAAAGCTCCGCTAGTCGGCTTTTATGTTGACATTCCACCACTTTGGATGCGTCCCACGATAGAAGTGTGTGGTAGGGATCAAATCCTTCCGACCTGGGCTGTCGAAACATCCTGTCAACAGCGCAATTGTTGGCGCATCATCGATCGCGCCCAAACTGCTTCCGCATTTTGGGCAGAAAGCGCGACTGGAATGGTCAGAGGACCGATGGGCGGTGGGTGCGCCTCCGGGTCCAGTCCAAGCTACTGAGTCCCTGGCAAACTCGACCCATACGGCTGTTAGTGCACCGGTGTGCTGCTGACACATCCTGCAAGAACACGTATGTGGGTTGAGTGCTGGCCCAAGGGCTTCGAACCGGATGTTCCCGCACAGGCATCCACCAGTGTAAACAACAGCTTTCGGCATCGAACAAATCCCTGAGCCAGAACCACAACGTGAAGCGAATTCCACCTGAACCTAAGACGATTGGCAACGTTCGATAGCCTAAGTGGAAAGACCAAGCATAACATGAGATGCGCTTAGAAAGCTTGCCAAACGTCTGCACTACGATAGCGTGGGAGCATTCAACCCAGCAATCGGAACCGTTTTCTATGATACAATTTTTTGCTCGTGGCCTCGCCCTCTCCATCGCTTTGATATTCGCAACCACCGTCTCTGCCGACGATGGCAGCGGCTTCCCTCAGATCGTCGGTACTTGGCACGGCACCTATCTGGTGGCTTTTGCCAAATCGAACCCGAACCACGACAAAGGTCTGCTGCGCACAGAGATGGAGCTGGAGATCACCAAGCTGGACGGCAACCTGATCACCGCCACCAACCGCTGGCGACGTATCGGTGAGACCGAGTGGATTGTCGAAGAAGCCATGGGCACCTTCAGTCTGGATGATCCTACCCGATTTGTGTTGGCTGAGGCCGGTATATCGGGGGATGATGTGTCATCCGGAATCTTCAATGGCGTCTACGTAGATGATGTAATCATGGTCACCTATGCAGGTCCGGGGACCGGCGTTGCCTTCGCGGCGCAGTTGGTGAAGAAGGACCAAAAGTAACCCAAGAACAGCTGGCCACACAGGTCTTAAGTTCGGGCCTCTCGATCAGTAGATTGCGATAGCCGCAACAGCGACTTCTGACAGGCATACTTGTAGCTCTACACAGGTCCTGTGTGCGAGATTATTGCTGATGCCGGTCCCGGTGCGCGTCGGCAAAGGCCGGGTGGTTTGCGCAGGCGGCCTCGACGCTCAGAAGGCAGGGCATATCAGCCAGATCAACCTGATACCGGCGTGCGTTGTATAGCTGTGGGATCAGGCACAGATCAGCAAGGCCCGGCTGTTTGCCGGTGCAGTAGGGGGTTTGTTCGAAATTGCCGAGCAGGGTTTCAAACGCCAACAGCCCCGGACGGATAAAGCGCTTCATCCAATTCCCGGGCATCCCTTCGGCATTACCGCTCAGATGCGTCGCATATCGGGCCACTGACAGATTGCAAACCGGGTGTATGTCAATCGCAATCGACTGCGTCAATGCCTGCGCTTTGGCGCGTGCCGCTGGTTCGGTGGGCAGAAGGCCAAGATGTCGGGTCTGATCCAGATAGTCGATGATGGCCAATGACTGGGTCAGTTGCAGGCCGTCAATCTCAAGCACGGGCACCAGCCCCTGCGGATTTCGACCCAGATGCTGGTCAGATTTGTGCGCCGCCTTCGTCAGGTCGACCGAAACCGATCGATACGCAATCCCGGCCAGATTAAGCGCAATCCGTACCCGATAACTGGCCGAAGAACGCCAGTAGTCATACAAGATGGTCTCATTCATTCTTCACCTCTGATAGGCGCATCGCGCAAGCTAAGATCAGCGCCTCACCTTTTGTAAGGATCTTCAAGCGCAGGAAGGATCGTTCCCGTACAGGTGCCAAACCCGATCACATAGCCGTCGCCCTTGGCATGTCCCTTCAAGGTCAGCGTATCGCCATCCTGAACAAAGCTGCGGGTTTCACCGCTATCCAGCGTCAGAGGCTCTTTGCCCCCCCAGCTGAGTTCCAGCAACGATCCACGGTTTTGCTTTTCAGGGCCAGAGATGGTGCCCGATCCCAGCAGATCCCCGGTGTTCATCGGACAGCCAGATGTCGTGTGATGGGCCAACTGCTGGGCTGCGGAATAATACATCTCGTTGTAGTTGGTCCGGGCGATCACTGTCTCTGACTGTCCCGCAGGGGCCATCGTCACTTCGAGATCGATATCGTAGAGCATCGGGCCGCAATCCTTCAGGTGATCGAGCAATTCGAACTCTCTTGCAGGGGTGTCGCAGCGAAACGGCTCGAGCGCGGCTTTGGTGAGGATCCAGGGGCTGATCGAAGTGGCGGTGGCCTTTGCCTGGAACGGCCCCAATGGCTGGTATTCCCACGCCTGGATATCTCGGGCCGACCAATCATTCAGCAGCACATAGCCAAAGATGTTGTCATCCGCTTCCTGTACCGAGATCGGACCGTCAGATGGGGTTCCTACAATGGCACCCATTTCAAGCTCGATATCGAACCGCTGCGATGGCGCAAAACGGGGCAGGGCATCGTTGGGTCCCTTCAACTGGCCCCAAGGGCGGCGAATATCCGTGCCAGACACCACGACGGATGAGGCGCGCCCGTTATAGCCAATCGGGATGTGCAGCCAGTTGGGGGGTAACGCATTTTCCGGCCCGCGGAACATGGTGCCCACATTCGTGGCATGGTGTCGACCTGCGTAGAAGTCAGTGTATTCACTGACTGCCAAAGGCATGTGCATCTGCACGTCGTCTTGCGACACCAGCAGAGGTTCGACCTTGTCCTGCTCCCCTGCGCCTACTGACAGCAGCTCGGTCAGTCTGTTGCGCAATGCGGCCCATACGGCAGGCCCTTGTTCCATCAGAGGGTTCCAGAAGGGCAGGTCAAACAGCGGGTCCTCGCCAAGCACGACCAGCCCAGTTTCTTCGGCTGCCGTTACATCGAGGATCATGTCACCGATGGCCACGCCGCAACGCAGATCATCTTCCGCAACCGAGAAGACACCATATGGCAGGTTGTTCAGCGGAAAGGGGTGGGCCGGGTCATTGGCCGAAGTTACCCAGGATTTCATCAAAGGCATCTGTGATCCTTGTCTCTAAAGTCTATTGCGCGTCACGTAGGGATTTCAGCCCTAGCAAAAGGGCGGCAAGTATCATGAAACCGCCGCCAGCCCGATCCAACCATAACCGGGCCGTGCCCCTTAGTCGTGCGGCCAGCCAGCTGGCGCTACCGCCATATGCGGTCAGAAAAAGCCCGTCTATGACCAGATAAGTGGCAGATAGGATGGCAAATTGGGGCCAGAATGGCAGCGCACCGTCGATAAACAAGGGAAACAAAGCCGCGAAGAATACCACAGCTTTGGGGTTGGCAGCCGACGTGACAAACCCTTGCATCCATAGCGCCTTGCGGCTGGTGCGTGGCGCGGCTTGTGTGGTTTCGCGTTTTGCCCCCAAGATCATCTTGGCCCCGAGGAATACCAAATAGGCCACACCCAGCCATTTGATGACAGCTAGAGCCGCCCCCGAGGTCGCAATGATGGCGGCCAAACCAAGCCCAGCGGCCAGCATTTGCAGCAAATTGGCCGTTAGGTCCCCCGCCGCCGTGAAAAGCCCGCGCCCCAAGCCATTTGTTGCCGAGTTAGACAGCATCAACAATTGGCTGGGCCCCGGAGTGCTCATCAGCAGCAGGACCGTGGCGGCATAAGTGATCCAAACATCAAAGCTCATCTCAGACTCACTTTTTGCCAGGGGTGCCGTCGAATTTCTTTTCCAGCGAAGTCCAGCAATCGATGTAATCGTCCTGCAAAGGCGCTTCATTGGCTGCAAACTCGGTCAGGTGCTGCGGGAAGCGTGTTTCGAACATGAATGACATGGTCCGGTCCAGCTTGTCGGGCCCAAGATTGGCGTTCGAGGCATTTTCGAACGCCTCGCGATCTGGCCCATGCGGGATCATCATGTTGTGCAGGCTCATCCCGCCGGGGACAAAGCCCTGTGGCTTCGCATCATACTGGCCGTAGATGTTGCCCATCAGCTCGGACATGATGTTCTTGTGATACCAAGGCGGGCGGAACGTATCCTCTGCCACCATCCAGCGTTCGCGGAACAGGACAAAGTCGATATTGGCCGTGCCGGGTTGGCCCGACGGTGCCGTCAGGACGGTAAAGATCGACGGGTCCGGGTGGTCGAACAGGATGGCCCCAACCGGGCAGTAGGTGCGCAGATCATATTTGTACGGTGCATAGTTGCCGTGCCATGCAACCACATCCAGCGGGCTGTGACCGATCTGAGTGGTGTGGAATTGCCCGCACCATTTGATGGTTACGGTCGAGGGCACTTCGCGGTCTTCAAACGCAGCAACCGGGGCCTTGAAGTCGCGGGGGTTGGCCATGCAGTTTGCCCCGATTGGGCCACGGCCTGGCAGTTCGAATTTCTGCCCATAATTCTCGCACACAAACCCACGTGCCGGCCCTTCCAGCACTTCGACGCGATACAGCAGCCCGCGCGGCAGAATGGCGATTTCCTTAGGCTCCAGATCGATGATACCGAGCTCGGTGATGAATCTCAGCCGACCTTCCTGTGGCACGACCAACAGCTCGGAATCGGCCGAGAAAAAGTAGTCATCAACCATCGACTCGGTGACAAGATAGATATGGCTGGCCATCCCGACCTGCGTGTTCACATCCCCTGCCGTGGTCATGGTGCGCATACCGGTTAGCCAGGTCAGACCAGCGTCGGAATGTGGAACCGGATCCCAGCGGTACTGGCCCAAAGAGATTACATCCGGATCGATGCAGGGGGCGGATTTCCAATAAGGCAGATCGATCTTCTCATACCGGTGCGAGTGTTTGACCGAGGGGCGGATGCGATAGCACCAGGTTCGTTCGGGCGGGTTTGCGGTGAAGGCGGTGCCGCTAAGCTGCTCACCATACAGGCCATAGTTGCAGCGTTGGGGGCTGTTCATGCCCTGGGGCAGGGCACCTGGCAGCGCCTCGGTTTCAAAATCATTGCCAAAGCCGGGCATATAGCCGGAATGGGTTCCAACGGGCGTGCTGGCCTGGGTCAGACTGTGCGGTTCTACCGGACGATTCATTGGGGTTCCTCCGTTTGCTGCTTGTCGGATAATAGTTGTTTTTGTAACTAACAAGCATGAGAAACGATAAATTCCCCGATACCGACGGTTTTGACCTTCAGAACTTTTTGCCATTCCTGCTTAATCAGGCGGCAGAATCCGCCTCGATCGACTTTCAGAAAGTCTACAAGGACCGCTATGGGATGCTGCGCACCGAATGGCGTGTTTTGTTTCATCTGGGGCTCTTTGGCAGCATGACGGCCAAACAGATCGGACATCGGGCAAAGACGCACAAGACCAAGATCAGCCGCGCTGTGCATCAGCTGGAAAATCGCCGTTTTTTGAAACGCACGCGGGATGATCAAGACCGGCGCGTCGAATGGTTGGCACTGACACCGATGGGTGAATCGGCTTATCGCGAGTTGCGGGACATTGCCGTGCAATATGACGCGAAACTGGCGGGTCAGTTTGATGTAGACGAGATTGCGATCCTGCGAAAAATGCTAAGACGGCTGGCCGGTTTCGAATAGCCTCTGGTAGAACGGTGCATCCGTACCCATTTGTTGCAAAGAATTTACATGGACGCTCAAATGATCCCTTCTGACCGCCTTCCGCCTGCATTTTTCGACCTGATTGATTGGTTGGTCCGGAAAGGACTGGAAGGTGCCGGGCAGGAAGAACTGTTGGAGGGTTTCTGTTCCACTTTGGTGGATCAGGGTATCCCTTTGATGCGGTTCCATGCGGCACAGTCGACCCTGCACCCCGCCTATGGCGGCTTTGGCTACAGTTGGTACCGGGCCAGTGGCGGAACATCTGAGAAATTCGAGAACACGGACACACCAAGCGAGCAATGGTTGCGCAGCCCCCTGTATGCTTTGCTGAACGAAGATTTGGACGATATTCGTGTCAAACTGGTGGATCAAAATGAACCAAGCCGATTTCCGCTGCTGAATGAGCTGCGAGAGGAAGGTGCGACGGATTATTACGCGACCGGCATCCCTTTTGATCTGTCCGAACAGGTGCGCCACACCGGGCCCGAAAAGGTCAGCGACGGGGTGCTGATGTCTTGGACCAGCGATGCGCCAAGGGGTTTTGAAGATGGTGACCTAGCGCGGATCAACGCGGTTTTGCCGCATCTTGGGTTGGCGCTGAAATCTGCAAAGAACCAGGTGATGTCAAAGGATCTGATGCGGGTTTATCTGGGGCGCGATGCCGGCGATCGGGTATTGTCCGGCGAAATACGACGCGGGTCTTTGCAACAGATTGATGCGGTGATCTGGACCTTCGATCTGGAAGGGTTCACCAATATGTCCGAGGATCTGCCCGGAGATCAGATCATCGAAATGCTGAATGACTATCTGGCGGTCGCAGTTAGTGTGGTTCACGATTGCGGTGGAAACATTCTCAAGTTTATGGGCGACGGGCTGATGGCCATGTTCGATGTCGGTGAAATTGACGCAGATGCCCGTGCTGCGCTATCGGCAGTACCCCTGCTTCAAACGCGGATGCAAGAGCTGAATACGCGGCGTGAGGCCGAAGGGCTTCCAGTATCAAACTACACGCTGGCCCTACATTCCGGCGAGATTCTGTATGGCAATATCGGATCGGAAACCCGATTGGACTTTACAGTGATTGGCCCGGCGGTAAATCAGGCCGCACGGATTGCGGGGATGCACAAATCTCTGGGTCAGAGAATCCTTGTATCGGACGACGTCGCACGCGCGGCCGATCCGTGCGAGCCCGAACTGATCTCGGTTGGGCGATACATGCTGCGTGGCGTGAATGAGCCCAAAGAGCTGTTTACCGTCTACAACCCGAACAGTTGATAGAGGCCTAAGGGGCGATACCGGAAAAAGACCCCTTGCCAATACAAATGTAATTACATAACAAAAATAGCTATGCTCGGTGCACCCCGGATCGGTTCGGTCTGACGCACCAAACAACCCAGATTTAACAGAACAGGTAGCATGCTATGACCGATACCCGGCTTCCCGTAACAGTTCTTTCAGGTTTCCTCGGCGCCGGTAAAACCACGCTGTTGAACCGTGTTCTGAACAATCGCGATGGCCGCCGGGTGGCGGTGATCGTCAATGACATGTCCGAAGTGAACATCGACGCCGATCTGGTGCGTGCCGACACCGAACTGTCGCGCACTGATGAGACATTGGTCGAAATGTCGAACGGCTGCATCTGCTGCACGCTGCGTGACGACCTGCTGGACGAGGTTCGCCGTTTGGCCGGTGAAGGCCGGTTTGACTATCTGTTGATCGAGTCGACCGGAATCTCCGAACCCTTGCCTGTCGCCGCCACATTCGATTTCCGCGATGAGTTTGGGCAAAGCCTGTCCGATGTATCGCGACTGGACACTATGGTCACAGTGGTCGATGCGGTGAACCTGCTACAGGACTATTCCAGCCATGATTTCCTGAGCGATCGTGGCGAGACGATGGGCGAAGAGGATGAGCGTACCCTGGTACATTTGCTGACCGACCAGATCGAGTTTGCCGATGTGGTAATCCTAAACAAAGTTGACGATGCAGGGCCCGAGCGTGTGGATGCCGCGCGTAAGATCATTCGCAGCCTGAATGCAGATGCAAAAATTATCGAAACGAACCATTCCGATGTCGCGGCTGATGCCATTCTCGATACCGGGATGTTCGATTTTGAGAAGGCTCATGAGCATCCAATGTGGGCCAAAGAACTCTATGGGTTTGCGGATCACGTGCCGGAAACCGAAGAATATGGCGTTACCAGCTTTGTCTATCGTGCTCGGCAGCCCTTCGTGCCCGAGAAAGTCCTTGAGGTGCTGAACGGGGACTTGCCCGGCGTGATCCGTGCCAAAGGGCATTTCTGGATCGCCACGCGCCCGGATTGGGTGGCCGAGTTCTCGCTAGCGGGCGCATTGTCCTCGGTTCAGCCGCTGGGCACCTGGTGGGCAACGGTTCCCGAAGATCGCCGCCCGGATCACGAAAGCGCTCGGGCCTATATGCAGGCCCATTGGCAAGAGCCATGGGGTGATCGCCGGCAAGAGATTGTGTTTATCGGCAGCGGTATCGACTGGCCGACGCTCAAAGCGCGGCTGGATGCGGCTTTGCTGCCAGCCATGGCTGCGGCCCGTGTCGAAGACCTGCCGGATCTGCCCGATCCCTTCCCGCTGTGGCGACGCGCCGAGGCTGCGGCATGAGCTTTGTCCGGGAGGTTGTGAAGGATGCCGCTATAGGTGTTGGCGTCGCCTCGAACCCTGAAGATCTGAGCGCGATTCATCACCCAGGCTGTGCTGCTGCGATCTGGCGCAGAGCTCCCTTGACCCGCTTTCAGGGCTGGCTGGACGCGCTTGAACCGGAAGAACTGCCCAAGGCACGTATGATCCTTCGGCCGGACGCGGTGCGCGATGCACTGGGCAAGATTTGTCAAACCTCGGGCACCCCGGAGTGTGTCGAGCGAGACCGGCTGATCGACGATGTTGCCGCGTTGTCCGCAGTGTTTTCCGATGTGATGCAGGCAACATGGGTGCGGTTGCGCCTGGACGTTGTCGCAACAAATGCCTGTCGACGGTTCCACATTGATGCTGTCACAGCCCGGCTTGTTTGCACATACCGTGGGACGGGAACGCAATATGGCATCTCCTCCAATGGAGAAGATCCGAGCCGTGTGTTCACTGTCCCGACCGGATCGCCAATCCTGCTGCGCGGAACCCGTTGGCCGGAGACCCCGAGATCAGGCCTCCTGCATCGATCACCACCCATTGAAGGCACGGGCGAAACCCGGTTGCTGCTGGTTCTTGATCCAATTGTTGATCCGGCGGAAGAAGTTGACCCGGTTCTGTATCACTGAAAGGCTGCTCGTGTTTGGGCGTCGAGCGATCAGAAATCGATTTCCACGCCCGGCAGGTTCAGCTCACGCATCATGTCGCGCAGCTCTTGCCGGGCGGCGATGTTTGAGATGTTCAGCTGTTTAACCCCGATGTCCTTAAGGTCCAGCAAGGTCAGCCCGCGGGGAAACAACTCGCGGAAAATCACACGTTCCGAGAAGCCAGAGGCAACGCGGAAGCCGATGCGCTGCGACAGCATCTCAATCGCGCGTTGCATCTTTTCCTTGTTGACCATGCGCTGGGTCCCAACCCTGTTGCGTACGACCACCCAGTCGATGGGTTTCAGCCCGGCCTGCGCCCGCAGCTGACGCGCGTTCCAGACCATTTCGGAATAGACCGAGGGTCCAAGAATCTTTTCACCCTTTGAATCGATGCGCGCCAGCAGGTCAAAATCGATAAAGCTGTCGTTCAGCGGCGTGATTAACGTATCTGCCAGCGAATGTGCCACCTGGCTGAGCCTTGTGTGCGATCCCGGACAGTCGATCAAAATGAAGTCACTGTCGCTTTCCAGTTCGGCTACAGCGGCGGACAGGCGGTGATCATAGATGTTCTCCCCGGGTTTCAGCGTGCTCGCGTCGATCTCAGGCAGGTCGTGGTGCAACGGGCTGGGTAGTGTTAGATCGCCGCTTTTCAGAAAATTGCTGCGGTTCTCAAAATAGCGACCAAGGCTGCGCTGGCGCAGGTCCAGATCCAAGGTGCTGACCTTGTTGCCCAGACGGGCCAGTGCCGTTGCTACATGCATCGAGACGGTCGATTTCCCGGCGCCGCCCTTTTCATTCCCGACTACAATGATATGTGCCATGCTTGTATTCCCAAGTCCCGCCGTGCTTGTCTACACGTTGTTAGAACCCACTATATGTTGTGTCTGAAGGGATGAAAAGAACCTCTGACCGTGGTTTGTGGCGATATCTGATACAATTTTGGAAAACTCAACACCCTTCGCGGGTTAACGCGGGGTGCTTGCTAAACTGGTGCGGCTGATTCACTGTCCAATCAAAGGCCGGGCACGGAGTTTTGGGTTTGGAGCATCTGTTTCTGAACGTTTTCAACGTGGTTTTGCCGGTGCTGATTTGCGCAAGCATCGGGTATGGGCTGGCGCTGACCAAAACGCCGTTCGACAACAAGGTGATTGGGGGGATTGTCTCGAAAGTCGGCTATCCAACACTGATCATATCTCACCTGGCGGCCACCAATCTGGATGTGAGTACGTTTCTGGACATGATGAGTGCTGCGGCTTTGGCCGTGGTGGGATTTGGCGTTTTGGGATTTGCCGCACTTAAGATGCTGCGCCTGCCGGTGCGCGCTTTTTTGACGCCATTGATGCATGGCAATGTAGGCAATATCGGCCTGCCGATCACGCTACTGGCGTTGGGGGATGCGGGTATGGCTTATACGATGGCGTTTGTTGTTGTGGTGTTGATCAGTATCTTCACGGTGGGCATGTGGATCCCCGCCGGAGAATTCTCACCCAAAAAGTTAGCGACTTCACCGATCATCTATGCGGTGGCGGCATCGCTGATCCTGATGAGTACAGGCACAAGCTTGCCGCAGCCTATTGCCAAGTCGTTCGATATCTTGGGTGGGTTGTCTATCCCATTGATGCTCCTGACGCTGGGCCACACGCTTGCTACGTTGAAGATATCTAGCCTTGGGCGCGCTGTATTGTTGACCGGGCTGCATCTTCTCATGGCCGTGGGGGTCGCCAGCGCGCTGATCTGGTTCTTTGGCTTCACAGGTACAGAACGGGGCGCGCTGATCCTTTGCTGCCTGATGCCATCTTCGGTTGCGACTTATCTGTTCATTGACCAGCAGGTCCCGGAATATGGGCCCGATGTAGCCGGGTTCATTCTCGTGTCGACACTCACGACCATCCTTGTGCTGCCGGTAGCACTTTCCATTTGGGTATGAGCCTATGAAGCGATTGATCTTGTGCTGTGAATTCTGTCCGCAAAACTGAAAACAACTTTGTTTCTAGACCATTGTCGGTGGCGCGGGCTGCCTGCTGTTCCAGTTCTCGATCAGCAAGGACAGTGGGAAATCTGGTGTGAACGGGCCCCAAAGGGGCATACCTTCCACTAAGTTTTCCTCCTGTGGAGAAACGTCGGTGTCGTGATCCATTGGACCTGCAACAGCAGCGTGGGACAGTAGAGCTGCAGTTGCTGTAACGGCGAGCAATTTGGTTGGCGATAGCATTGCAACCTCCTGGGTAACGCTTTGGTACCCTTTAGATGTTCATGCGATCTGCCTTCCTTATGAGCAAAAGATTACGATTTCTTAATTCAAGCACGCAGCGGACGGCCCAAAGAAAAAGGCCGCCCCAAGGAACGGCCTCTCGCATTCGAACCGGGTCAGACTTAGAAGCCCAGACCTTCGTATTTCTTTTTGAATTTCGACACGCGGCCGCCAGCGTCCAACAGGCGCGACGAACCACCGGTCCATGCCGGGTGTACGGAGGGATCGATTTCCAGAGCCAGCTGGTCGCCTTCGGCACCCCAGGTGGATTTCATCTGAACAACGGTGCCATCGGTCATTTTGACGTCGATGACGTGATAATCGGGATGGATGTCTTTTTTCATCTTTCCGCTCCTTACGCCTCGGCGCCAGCCTTGGGCTTGTAGTTGGTGACTTCTGCGATACGTGCGGATTTACCGCGACGGGTGCGCAGGTAGTACAGTTTGGCGCGACGGACGCGGCCGCGGCGGACAACGGTGATGCTGTCGATGTTGGTCGAATGCAGGGGGAACACACGCTCCACGCCTTCGCCAAACGAAATTTTGCGAACGGTGAACGAACCGGCGATACCTTCGCCGCCCTTGCGCGCGATGCAGACGCCTTCGTAGTTCTGCACACGGGTGCGCGACCCTTCGGTCACCTTATAGCCGACACGAATGGTGTCTCCGGCTTTGAAATCGGGGATGTCTTTCCCCAGGGCGGCAATCTGTTCCGCCTCTAGCTGTGCGATCAGGTCCATCGCATTTACTCCTATCTGCTCGTGGTTGGTCCACGAAGTTTGAGCACGGGCTGAGAGCTCTTGGTCTTCACCGGGTCCTGCGAACAGCCCGCCAGAGGTCAGATCGAATGTTCCTTTTGCCTGGCCCGTTCCTGTCGCGCCGTGGCCGAAGAAAGCCGGGCGTTACGTCAGAAAACAAACCAAAACACCGGAGCCGCGTCTCGCGGCACCGGATTGCGCTGCTTTAGGGGGTTTGCGGGCAGGGATCAAGCCTAAATTGCAGGCGTTGCCGGTGAGATTTCGCCGCTCGGCAACTGCGCCATTGCCTTGACGGGCGGTTCAGGCATTCTGGGTTCAATTCAACGAGCAGATATTTCAGAAACAGGACAATGTCATGCGGTTTTCCGTTTTGCTGGCACTTGTGGGCCTTACCGTGATCTCATGCGGGCGACAGGGGCCGCCGCCACAGGTTGTCGAGCAGGTTCTAGGCGTGGATCGAACGGCCCCTTCGGTGATCTATCCGGACTTCGGTGACGCCGACCCGCATGATTGGGAGGGGCGGCATCCCGGGCTTTATCCTGTGCATGGGTTGGATGTGTCCCGCTGGCAGGGGCCGATTGATTGGCGCCAGGCCAAAGCCTCAGGGATCAGCTTTGCCTTCCTTAAGGCGACCGAAGGCGGTGACGTAGCAGACCCGCTGTTTCAGGATCATCGCCGGGGCGCGCAGGCAGCAGGTGTGCCGTGGGGGGCCTATCACTACTATTATTTCTGCCGATCTGCGCGGGAACAGGCGCGTTGGTTCATACAGAATGTGCCCAAGGGCGCAGACCTGCCGCACGTGCTGGATATGGAATGGACGCCACATTCAAGAACTTGCACCTTACGCCCCGATGGCCGCACCGTCCGGGCCGAGGCGCAGCGCTTCCTGGACATCCTTGAACGCCACTATGGCCGCAGGCCCATCGTCTATACCACCGTGGATTTTTACGAAGACACTCAGATCGGACGCCTGCCCAAGACCGATTTCTGGCTAAGGTCAGTCGCTGGGCACCCGAGCAAGGTTTATCCGCGAGCGGTTTGGCGGTTCTGGCAATACACCGGCACCGGGTTGGTGCCGGGCGTTCAGGGCAAGGTGGATATCAACGTCTTTCACAGCTCACCCGAGGTGTGGTCGCAATGGAAGGCCGGGGTGCCTTGAAATCTCGCTCAGCGGATCGCGGCTTCTGAAGCCGAAATCTGTGCGAACATCGTCGGTTTAGTTGGAGTCCTCATCCAATTGAGCATTGTACTCCTCCCAGACATCCGGGCGTCGTTCACGCGTAATCTGTTCTGCCATCTGACGACGCCATTCGGCGATGCGTCCGTGGTGGCCGGACATCAGAATCTCTGGTATTGGGCGGCCCTTCCATTCGGCGGGGCGTGTATATTGCGGGTGCTCCAGCAGACCCGAAGAAAAGCTCTCTTCTTCGGTCGAGGCCTGATTGCCCAGAACGCCGGGGATCAATCGGACCGTGGCGTCGATCAAGGCCTGTGCCGCAATTTCTCCCCCGGTCATCACGAAATCGCCGAGCGAGACCTCTTGTACACCATAATGCTCGAGCACGCGTTCATCGACACCTTCGAACCGGCCACATAGCAGAGTCATGCCCTCGCAACGCGCCAGGTGTTGCATCATCTTCTGGTCCATCCGGCGGCCACGCGGGCTAAGGTAAATCAGCGGCCAGTTGCCTTGAATACTCGCCATCGAGTGCTCGATGGCGTCGCCCAACACATCTGCACGCAGGACCATACCCGCGCCCCCACCTGCGGGTGTGTCATCCACGTTTCGATGCTTGCCGATACCGAACTGTCGCAAATCCACAG
Organism: Ruegeria sp. AH7; assembly: GCF_056541325.1. NCBI lineage: Bacteria > Pseudomonadati > Pseudomonadota > Alphaproteobacteria > Rhodobacterales > Roseobacteraceae > Ruegeria > Ruegeria sp. AH7. The sequence goes on from NZ_JBQFYF010000007.1 coordinate 184,703, forward strand.
TTTCCAGCTGCCATAAGCCGTCCTGTAGGGCTTTGCCTGTCAGGCTTTCATCCAAGACACCGGGAAATGCGGCCGGGAACAGGGTTATGATCTTAGCCTTCCACACGCCATGCAAATCCGGTGTGGGCGTCATCAACTCTCGTGGTTTCAAGGTTGGGCGGATGGCTTTGCGCCCGTGGGATTTGCTTGGTTTATCGGTCATGTCTGATCCGCCAGCGCGTGCCGGGCGCTTTTGATAAGGGCTTTCTTCCGCGCAACCAGCGCTGTGTCCTCCAACGAGGAGCGATTGAGTGCCAGCAATTCGATAAGTGCATCCTGCGGCAGGCTGGTGTTGGACTTTGACGGCGGTACAAGCTTGGATGCTTTGTCTTGCGGCAGCCCCAAAAACTCTGCGAAGGGGGTGCCAGGGCCAAAGCGGGTTTCTTGCAAATGCTCCAGCCATCTTGTCTGCACATGCACTTCGGGAAGTCTTTCCTGGATTCTGTCGGCGACAGTCGGCAAATCTGGAAGGTGATCCAGCGCCGCGCAAAATGCATCGAAATCCTCAACCAGGCGTCGGCGCTGCAGATCATGAGCCCAAAGGCTGCGCAGCCATTCAGAGCGTTCCCGCAGCGACAGATAGATGGTGATGTCGACCCCGTCCCTGATCAGTTGGCGGCGAATGGTGCCCACCAATGTCGATGCAAGCTCGGGCATGGCGGCGTAGCCTTCGGCGCGATTTCTGCTTGGCCGCAGGCCGCCAAAGTTCTCCTCGCTGAGGATCAGACCCCGGCGCGTTCCGAAATCGATCTGCCCCAAAAACATGTTCATCTTGCTGCCGAATGTGGCCAGCGTGTCGTCCAGCCGATAGACCGAATGGCGCGTCGCTGCGTTTGCCAGACCCGATTTCCGCGTTTTGTAGGGCAAGACCAGTGAATAATGCGGCCAAATCAGCTCGCGATTTTCATAGAGAAAGGATTGCGCCGCAGTGGTGCCGGTTTTGTGCAGCCCAAGATGCAGCAAAACGCGCCGCATCAGATCAGCCCTTCGGGCGGGTCTGCAACGATGCGGCCCTTGTCCAAATCGACTGTCGGCACCGCCTCAAGCGTGAAGGGCAGCAGGACAGTTGATTTCAGCCCTGGCCCATGCAGTTCCAATAGGTCGGCTGCACCATGGTTCTGAACGGATTTCACCTGTCCCAGCAGGGTGCCGCCGGTGTCAAAAACCTCAAGCCCGATCAGGTCGGCGTGGTAAAACTCGTCATCGGGCAAAGATGGCAATTGATCGCGGCGCGCAAACAGGCGCAGGCCCTTCAAATCGTCTGCCTCTTCCTTAGTTTCCACTCCGCCCAATCGTGCGGCGAACCCGTTCTTGATTGTGCGGGTCAGAACCAAAGGATAGCGTTCTTTGCCAGCTTCGTCGGTCAGTGGAGAATAGCTCTCGATATCCGATGGTTCAGCGCAATAGCTTTTTAGCCGCACTTCGCCGCGCACCCCGTAAGAGCCCGCTATGGTGCCGACACAGATCAGATCACTCATTTGCACCTCCCGAAGTTACGCATATGCCGCTTTTCCACTCTCCCAGACCCTCGCAGGCCTCGCGTTGATTGCTGCGTTCAAAGAACACACCGACAATAAAGGCGATCACCAGCAGGATGGGAAGGCGTAACAATCCAAACATCAGCTATCGTACCTCAATGGCAAGAGTATCATCCCGGCATTCCCAACCCGCTCGTTCCAGTTCTGGCGTGTCGGACGTCTCTTCCGGCCAGCCGATGCAGAAATACCCAATCAGACGCCATGAGTCTGGCGCGTTAAGGTCCCGGCTCAGCCGGTCGGGATCCAAAATGGAAACCCAGCCTAACCCAAGCCCATAGCTGCGCAGGGTCAGCCAAAACAGGGTAACCGCTGAGACGACAGAATAGCGTCGCATCTCGGGCATGGACTCTGCTCCGAGCCCATGTCCCTTATCGGTGCTGTCATCGCAGAACACCGCCAGTTGCACCGGGGCCTCTTGCATACCTGACAGTTTCAATTGGCTGTAAAGTTGCGCTTTTTCGCCCGAATAGCCTTTGAGTGCCTCGGCGTTTGCGGCTTGGAAATTCTTCAACACCGCATCACGTGCGACTTGGCTTTCGACGCGGATGACGCGCCAGGGCTCGCTTAGCCCCACCGAAGGGGCCAGCCGAAACGCGTCGAGGCAGCGCGTCAGCACTGCCTCGTCAATTGCGTCAGTGCGGAACCGACGCACATCGCGCCGGAGCCGCATCAACAGATCGAACTGCGTGCGAAAGTCGTCGGTGAAGGCCTGATCCCGCACGCGCCCGCCTGCTTATTCTTCAGCCGCTGCAGCTTCTTCTTCAGCCGGAGCTTCAGCCGCTTCAGTTGCCTCAGCAGCCTTTGCTGCTTTTTCTTCGGCGCGTTCCTGAGCTTTCTTGCCCGGGGTCCCCTTGTTGGGGTTGTTGCGCTCGGCCTTGTCGCGTGCGCCGGCTGCTTCCAACATACGCGCGATACGGTCGGTGGGCTGTGCGCCCTGATCCAGCCAGTACTGGATGCGCTCCATGTTCATTTTCACACGCTCTTCGCTGTCTTTCGGCAGCAGCGGGTTATAGGTGCCCAGTTTCTCGATGAAACGGCCATCGCGAGGCATGCGGCTGTCAGCAGCCACGATGCGGTAGAAGGGACGTTTTTTCGAGCCGCCGCGGGCGAGACGAATTTTCATTGCCATGGTGGTATCTCCTTTGAATGGCGTATCCGGGACTGGCCCGGCTAGTTCTGGTGTTTCTTATGGTGTCGGATGACTTCCTGAATGATGAAATTCAGGAAAGCTTTGGCGAAATCGGGGTCTAGATCGGCCTCTTTCGCCAGGTCTTCTAACCGTGCGATCTGCGCTGCCTCGCGCGACGGATCGGACGGGGGAAGGTCGTGTGCGGCCTTGAGCTTGCCAACGGCCTGCGTGTGCTTGAACCGTTCGCCCAGCGTATAGACAAGGATCGCATCCAGCCGGTCGATGCTTTCACGATGCTCTTTCAACAGCGTGGCAGCCTGTGTCACGGGGTTGGTCATTGGCCGGTCCTTTCGGTGGTCAAGTCAATCTGCGGGTGCCGCCAGATCTGGGCGCGCTTGCCCAATAGCTCGGCGTTTTCAATCTCCAGCGTCGCACCGAGCCGTTCGGCCAGCGCGCGCGAGCGGTCATTGGCATGGGCGATATAGCTGATCACGCCGTTCATCCCCTGATGCCGAGCGGCATGCGAGCGCGCAGCCTGTGCCGCCTCAAAGCCCAGCCCCTTGCCCTCGGCGTGCTCCATCAGCGTCCAGCCCAGTTCGGGCTCGGCCCATCCAGGGGCGTCGATCATACCGGCCCAGCCCACAAATGCGCCGCTGGTCTTCTGGGTCAGATGCCACAGGCCAAAGCCTTTGAGCGCCCAGTGCCCCAGACGGTTGGCCAGAGAGCCCCAGCTTTCTCGCGCATCCTTGGGGCCGCCGACCATATGGCTGCGTTCAGTTGCGAAAAACGCGGTCATCGCGGGCAGATCATCCAGATGCGGCGCACGCAGGATCAGACGCTCGGTTTCAACGGTCGGAATAGTGAATGAGGTCATGCGTAGGCCTCCATCCCGCCGTCGACATCGGTGGCGAGGTGGCGATACACCAAGGTAACGCCGTCCTGTTCAACGATTTCGCGTTCAACAAAGGCGCCGAGCCGTTCTGCCAGACGTTGAGAGCGTTCATTCCCTTTGACGATAAAGCTCGCCAAAGTGTCCCAGCCGAGTTGCTCGAACGCAAAACCGCGCGCAGCGCTCGCAGCCTCAAACGCATAGCCGTGGCCCTCACCTTCCTCGGTGAAGATGAAACCAAGCTCTGGCTCTGGGTCTTCCGGTTCGAACCCCAGAACCACGAACCCCAGCAGTTGACCGTCTGCCTTCGCAACAACCGACCAAAGGCCATGGCCGCGCAGCGACCAGATGGCGACCATCTGAGCGAAATCATACCATGCGTCTTCACGCGACATGACAGTTAGGTACCGCGCGCGCGGACTGGCCACGATCTGGGCGTAGGTGTCGAAATCCGACAACTGCGGCGCGCGCAGAACCAGACGCTCGGTTTCGAGCGTTGGAATGGCACCCGCCACCCGAGCCGCCAGTTCAGCCCCCTGAGCATTTGGCGCAGCTTCGAACCGGAAGGTCATGCGTAGGCCTCCGATCCGCTTTGCCGCTCATCAGGGTGAGGGTGACGATAGACGACATCCTCGGGGTCCGGGCGCGCTGCGCTTGGGTCTTCACTTGCCCCAAGCCGCTTGGCCAACGCGATTGAACGGGTGTTAGGCGCATCGATATAGCTGACCAAAGACGTCAGTTCGGTATTCCCAAACGCCCAGTCACGCGCGGCGCAGGCCGCTTCGAATGCATAGCCCTTGCCTTCAAATCCGGGGAAAATGCACCAGCCGATTTCAGTTTCCGGGAACTTCGGAGGTTTGTTGATCCCGACCTGCCCAATGAACTCGCCGGTTTCTGTCAGATCGACCGCCCACGCGCCAAACCCAAGAAACTGCCAACTGGCCACGTCCGAGCCCAGCATAGACCACAGGTCCTGCGCCGAGTACGGCCCATCCATGTATTTCGCCCAATCGGTCGCAAACAGCTTCGCCATCGGCTCGAAATCCTCAAGCTGGTGGTGGCGCAGTGTCAGGCGCGTGGTAGATATGGTGGGCGCAAGGGTCACGTTACTTTTTCTTCCCAAAACCGCTGAGACCCGGTGGCAGGGCCATACCGCCGCCCAGTCCAGGCAGGCCGCCGCGGCCACCCATCGCCTTGGCCGCCTGTTCCAGTGCTTTTGGGTCCATGCCTGCGGCCATGTCTTCGGGTGAGGGGCCGCCTTTGCCAAACATGCCTTTCATGGCCTGTTTCAGCATCTTGCCTTTGCCCATCTTACCCATTTTCTTCATCATGTCCGACATCTGCCGGTGCATCTTGAGCAGTTTGTTGAGGTCGCTGACCTCCATCCCCGAACCGGCGGCGATGCGTTTCTTGCGGCTGGCTTGCAGCAGTTGGGGATTGGCGCGTTCGCGTTTGGTCATCGACTGGATCATGGCGATCTGGCGCTTGAGCACCTTGTCATCCATGCCCGCCTCTTCGACCTGTTTGGCCATCTTGCCCATGCCCGGCATCATGCCCATCATGCCCTGCATGCCACCCATCTGGATCATCTGTTCCAGCTGCATTTTCAGGTCGTTCATGTTGAACTGACCTTTGACCATGCGCTTCATCATGCGCTCGGTCTGTTCCATCTCCATCGTTTCCTGGGCTTTTTCGACCAGGGCAACGATGTCGCCCATGCCCAGAATACGACCGGCGATCCGGTCCGGCTCGAAGGTTTCGAGCGCGTCCATCTTTTCGCCCAGACCGACAAAGCGGATGGGCTTGCCGGTGACCGCGCGCATCGACAGTGCCGCACCGCCACGTCCGTCCCCGTCCATCCGGGTCAGGACCACGCCAGAAATGCCGACCTTGGCGTCGAACTCTTCGGCCACCTCAACGGCGACCTGGCCGGTCAGACCATCGACGACCAACAGGGTCTCGCGCGGATCAACCGCATTGCGAACCTGCTCGACCTCGTCCATCAGCACTTCGTCGATATGCAGACGACCGGCTGTGTCGAGCATATAGACGTCATAGCCGCCCAGCGTTGCCTGCTGCTTGGCGCGTTTGGCGATATCAACCGGTTTCTGGCCGGGCACGATCGGCAGCGTATCGACGCCGACCTGCGTGCCCAGAACGGCCAGCTGATCCATCGCCGCCGGGCGATAAACGTCCAGCGAGGCCATCAGGACCTTCTTGCCCTCTTTCTCTTTCAGGCGTTTCGCCAGCTTACCGGTGGTCGTGGTCTTACCCGAGCCCTGCAGACCGACCATCAGGATCGGGGCAGGCGGGTTGTCGATCTTCAGCGCGCCGGGGTCTTCCTCACCATGCAGGGTATCGACCAGCGCGTCGTGTACGATCTTGACGACCTGTTGGCCGGGGGTGATCGATTTCGTAACCGCTTGACCGGTGGCCTGTTCCTGCACCTTCTTGACGAATTCACGCGCCACCGGCAGCGAGACGTCGGCCTCAAGCAGGGCAACGCGAACCTCGCGCAGGGCGGTCTTGACGTCTTCTTCGGACAGGGCACCCTGTTTGGTCAGCCGGTCAAAGACGCCGGAAAGGCGTTCGGATAGATTTTCAAACATGCCTTCGGCCTCCTATGCCGGTTATCTGGTGGCGCGTCCTAAATAGGATGCGTCGGTTAAATGCACAAACGCCCCCTCCCACTGAATTAGACGTGGGGGTAATGCCAAATGGCATTGCCCCCACGGGCGAAACTCGCTGGTGGGGGGCGATCCCTGAACGACTCAAGGGACCGGAAGGTCAAACGCTTCCGGATGTTTGGGGGCGATTTAGGTCGGTTGGCTGTCAGAGTCAACCGTATCTACTGATAGCCAGTCGTTGATGACATCGACGATGCGCTTCGCGTCTGATCCCGGTGAGTAGGCCAGAATGATCGGATGACGTCCCGCGCTCATGCCCTTGTCCAGAACCAGAGTGGGTCTGTAACGCGGTTTTGCCACCCAAGAAGGCGTTTGCGCTGCGCTTTCCACTTCGGCATGCGATAGCTCGGACAGCGTGTGTTCGATGGCTTCATATCCCAAGATCGATTTCTGGCGAATAACGATGGTGCTTTTGGCGCGATCAAATATGACCTGAACGCGCCGAACCAAAAGATAAAAACTCCAGACGCCAAAGGCAGCTCCGGCGATGATCAGTGCCAGACCGTACCATAAAGCGGTGCCTCCGGCCCAGATCAGCAACAGACCAGATGCGGCAAAAATCAGCGTGTTCAAAGAAAACAGGATGCCGAAAAACCAGGGTTTGTGGCTTAGGATCAACTGGTCCGGCGTATTGAGCGTGACTTTCATGGCGGCACGCTAGCATCGATTATAAGGGCTGTCGTGGCTTGTATTTGCCGGCACGCTGCGCGATGAGCGTGCCAGACAGGAGGTTTCCCATGGACGCATCTTCCGCTCTTCAAGATACATTGCCGCTCAGCTCGGATGCGCTGTTGGCGCAGCTAGATGCTTGGGAGTTGACCTACCGCCTACACACTCATGTCCCGTTGCGCACCGTTGAGGAGTCGAAGGCGGTTGAAGATCAGTTCGTGATCCCTGGCGAAAACGCGCTGCGTCTCAAGAACCTGTATCTGCGCGACAAGAAAAAGCGGAACTATCTGGTGACGCTGGAGCAAAGCCGCGAGATCGATTTGAAAGCGCTGGGCGCCGAGTTGGGGGTTGGCAGCCTGTCCTTTGGATCTGCGGATCGGCTGTTGCAAAACCTCGGTATCCGCCCCGGTGCCGTAAGCCCCCTGGCGATGATCAACGGCGTTCAGAATGATGTACGGTTTTTCATGGACAGCGCCGCGCAGCAGGCGGATGTCATCTATATGCACCCCCTGGTCAATGACCGGACCGTTGCGATTCCGCGCGACGCCCTGATGACATTCTTCGACAAGACAGGATGCGAGGTGAACTGGTTGCCCTAGGCCCCCTTCAGGGCCAGCGCAAGCGCGGCTGAGACATGGGCGGCAGATGGGTTCACGAACAAATGTCCATCCGCCTCGAACACCGGATCGTCCAGGTGATCGGGAAAGGCCAATGGCAGCTCGGTGCAGGCCAACAGCACTGCGGTGCCAGGTTCAGCATGCCGATTGCAGAAGGCCACCAACCGCGCGCGTGCCGTACTTGACGTGCCGCCGTAGAAATCACGGTCGATCATGGCTTGCATCTCGGCGATGTCTGCCTCGGGTAGAGTGTCATTTGCCGAAATACTTTCTTGGGCCAGACGATCTGCGTAGTTTCGAGCCTGCATTGTGACGCTTGTCCCCAGCACCAGTGCTGTCTTGCAACCGGTGGCTTTCGTCGCCTCTGCGGTCGCGTCGAAAATGCTCAGGATCGGCATCGTCACACCCTGGCGGATTGCATGAAGTCGTGCATGGGGGGTGTTCGATGCAATGATGCCAAAGTCACACCCAGCGCGCTGGAGCGTGATCAAAGCGTTACGGAATACCGCATCAAAATCTTGCCAACTGCTTTCATCGCCAGCGACACCGCGCAGGGCGCGGGTTTTGGCTTGCGTCACCGACTCGATTGTCATCGGTGGCACAGGCAGCGGCGACCCGTGGCCACGTGCCGCGAAGTGTCGGCCAGAGCCTTCCGCAATGGCCCGATAATAGTCGACGGTCGAAGCCCAGCCAACGCCGCCAAGTATTCCGATCTTCTTCATGGTCTATGTCCAACCCGCAGCCAATATCAGCAGCAGATTGGACATTTCTGAATAGATTGGCCAGACCGATTAAGCCGCCAGTTCCAAGACTGCTTTGTGCGCGTTCTGAACTGAAGTGTCCGGATCGATGGCCAACTGGTCAGCGGCAACCACATCGACATCATGAATGCCAATAAAGCCCAAAACATGTTTCGCATAGCCGGTTGCGAAATCGATCTCAGACCCAACTGCCGTGCCGCCAGAGGCTATGGCTAGAACAGCACGCTTGCCCTCTAGCAGGCCTTTAGGACCGTTTTCACTGTAGGAAAAGGTCAAGCCTGCCCGCGCCACCAGGTCGACCCAAGCCTTGAATGCTGCGGGAACCGAGAAGTTGTAGATTGGCAAACCAATGACAATTGTATCAGCTTGCTGAAGCTCTTCGACCAGTTGATCCGACAAGGCCAGTTGATCCCGTTGCACTGCATCGCGCTGATCGGCGGGGGTGAAGTTGGCAGCGATCCAGTCTTCAGTTAACAGCGGCAGTGGCGATGCCAGATCACGCCGGATAATCCGGCTTGCCCCCAAGTGCTTGACGATGCGGTCAGACAGATCTCGGGTCGCAGACCCGCTGCGGCGGGCCGACGCGTCAATGTGCAGGATGGTCTTGGTCATTTTCATGTCCTTTGGTCGAGAGTTATCTTATGACCGATGATATGAATATTGTTTTTTCGAACAAAACTCGAATATACCAACATCTAATGTTAGAAATTGCACAATAGTGAAAGCGCTATGGATAACTGGGACGAAGTGAGAACGGCCTACCAGGTGGCCCGGATGGGGACGGTTAGTGGCGCGGCCGAAGTATTGGGTGTGCACCATGCCACTGTCATTCGTCATATCGATGCGATCGAGGCTCGGTTGGGGGTGAAGCTGTTCCAGCGTCACGCCCGCGGATACACGCCGACCGAAGCGGGCGAGGACCTGCTGCGGGTGGCGCAGGCGACCGAGGATCAGTTCAATCAGTTGGTGGGGCGTATGAAGGGCCGGGGTGACGATGTCTCGGGCGAGTTGGTGGTGACGTCGTTGTCATCGCTCGTACCTTTATTGGCTCCTGCGCTCAGCGAGTTCCAGCAAGCCCACCCGGACCTGATTGTGCGCTATCTAACCGGAGATCGCCTGTTTCGGCTGGAGTATGGCGAGGCGCATGTTGCCATCCGTGCCGGGTCAGCGCCGGATCAGCCGGACAATGTGGTGCAGCCTTTTGTGACGCAGGATGTCGGGCTATATGCAAGCAAGGACTACATCGCCCGCCGGGGCAAGCCGGAGAGTATTGAAGAATTTCCGCAGCACGCTTTTGTCGGCAATGATGACGAAAACAGCCGCGCGCCTTTTTCGCAGTGGTTGCGAGCCAATACCCCAGCCGAGGCGCTGACATTCCGATGCTCGAACAACTTCACCGTGGCCGAGGCGGTCCGGGCCGGGGCCGGGATCGGGTTTATGGCGCGTTGGGAAGCGGCCCGATATCCCGATTTGGAAGAGGTTATGAACAGTCTGCCGGAATGGTCCGGAAAGCTGTGGCTGGTGACCCATGTCGATCTGCACCGCACCACCAAGGTCCAGGCTTTTCTTAAATTCCTGAAGGCGAAGTCCAAGGATTGGATCTGTGACTGAGCAAACCCGTGGCCATCTGGCCATGCTGGTCTTTTCGGCGCTGGTGGCGGGCAGCTTTTCGCTGGGATCGATGATCGCGAATGAGATTGCGCCAGCTGCGCTGAATGCTGTGCGCTTTGGAATTGCGGCGGTTGTGATCGGGATCGCCGCCTTCGTTACAACCGGTGTGTCGCGTGCGGCGCTGCAAGCGCCCTGGCGCTACTTGGTTCTTGGTGGTTTGTTTGCCACCTATTTCGTGCTGATGTTCTACGGCCTGCAGACTGCCCCGCCGGTCAGCGCAGCGGCTGTGTTTACCCTCACCCCTGTCTTATCGGCCATTGCCGGATGGGTCTTGTTGCGTCAGGTCACAACCCCAAGGATGGCGCTTGCGCTTTCTGTGGGGGCCACCGGGGCGCTATGGGTGATCTTTCGCGCCGATTGGCAGCTTTTTCGCGCCTTTCAGATTGGCCAAGGTGAAGTCATCTATTTTGTTGGCTGTGTCGCCCATGCGATCTACACGCCGATGGTCCGCAAGCTGAACCGAGGCGAACCTGCGGTCGTGTTTGCCTTTGGCACTTTGGTCGCGGGATGCGCCCTATTGGTGGCGTTTGGCTGGTCAGATTTGGCTAGCACCGATTGGTCGCGTTTGCCGACCATTTTTTGGATCGGTCTATTATATGTCTCCTTCTTCGCCACGGCGGTCAGCTTTGTGCTGGTACAGTTCGCGGCGCTCAGGCTGCCTTCGGCAAAGGTTATGGCCTATACCTATCTGGTGCCCAGTTGGGTCATTCTGTGGGAGATCGCCCTGGGCAACGGCGCCCCAACAGGGTTGATTATCATCGGTATCGCGCTGACCGTCTTGGCCTTACTCTTGCTGTTGAAGGAAGAAAATCCCAGCGCAAGCGCTGATTTATACACTGCGGATTGAGGCTTGTGTTCGCGTCTGCGTCTGGCACCATGCAATCGGTGAAGATAAAAAATGTCGGGTAGGTCAATGAAACTCACTCTATCGAGCTCAGTCGTGTTGCTATTGGCGGCTTGCGGGCAAAGCAATTTGCAAGGCTCCGGTGACGAGACAACCATGCAAGCCAGTTGCGAGGCATTGGTTTCAGCCGAAAGTGGTGTGCGTATCGACGCCGTCAAAGCGCAGGAAACACAAACGAACCCGACGGGGTCTGTCACAACGGTTCTAGCCGAAGGTCAAAGCGACCCGTGGTTATGTTCCGCTGATCAAACGGGTGTCATTACCAGCGTGATACAGGGCTAAATTTGCGCCAAAACCTCTGTTGAGGCAGATCAAGGTCCCGAAAGGACCCGGTGTCTATGCTTTTCCGTAAGGAGAGGAGGACACCATGTTTCAACATATCATGATCCCAGTAGACCTTCATTTGCCGCCCGAGGTCCATAAGGCGATTGCCGTGGCTGGTGACATCGCCAAATGGCAGAACGCAAGGGTGACCCTTGTCAGCGTCACGGGCACGCAGCCTGGGGACGCGCCTGTTTCCCAAGATTCAGTTGCTGAGGGGCTGGCTGCGCTTTCCAAGGATCTGACAGCGAAAGCTGGTGTGCAGGTCGAAACCCGAAACATTCATTCCGTCGATGTCGCGGCAGAGGTGGATGGCGATCTGGCTCGCGCGGCAGAGGAACTGGGTGCGGATCTGATCGTCGTCGGAACCCATACGCCGCGCATCACGGACTATATCTTCTCAAGTCATGCCGGGTATCTGGCGAAACACGCCAAGGTGTCGGTTTTTGTGGTCAGGTAGGACCATCCTGCGACGTGGGCAGTTCCGCTTCCAAAAACCGTTCGAACGCATCTAGGTTGACCGGCTCGAACTGCCCGAATCCCTGCATCCAGACCGAGGCGGCTCGTAGTGCGTCTGGCTCCAGCTTGCACCACTTAACCCGGCCTCGTTTTTCCTGAGAGATCAACCCGGCCTTGGTCAGAATGACTAGGTGCTTCGAGATGGCCGCAAGCGACATTTCGAACGGCTCGGCCACATCCGTCACGGCCATATCATCCTCAAGCAGCATCGCAAGGATGGCGCGCCGGGTCGGATCGGCAAGCGCCGCGAACACGGTATCCAGATCATTAGACATGGCCCGCTGAACCATACTGCATGGGTTTGGTCAACCGATTGGTTGAATATCGGAAATTCCATTGATTTCCGGTGGCAGTGGGTATTCGCGTCGATTTGCTTGCGAAGTAAGGCGTGAAAATCATGTATAAAACAATAGGTTAGTATGCGGCAATTCGGGCATTCTATAGCGTTGACTCTGTGCCTGTTCGCCCTTAGCACCTAGCCTCAAGACTGTGCGAGGAAAACGCCCTTGACCGATGATGACCAAAAGCAGCGTATGGCGCAGCTGGAGGCCAAGATCGACGCGGCGAAAAAGGCCAAAGCGCCCAAGCCCCGTGCAGATGCTGACGTGTCCGGGGGCGAGCTTGCCTGGAGGATGGTCATCGAAATGGTATCCGGTCTGGGGATCGGATTTGGCATCGGATACGGGCTGGACAGCCTGCTCGGGACGATCCCGATCTTTCTGGTGCTGTTCACATTGTTGGGCCTTGTCGCGGGCGTGAAGGTTATGCTCCGCAGCGCGAAAGAGGTTCAAGAGAAACAAGCGGCGGCTGAGGCGGCCGGGAAGGACGAGAGGGACTGAACGTGGCAACTGAGACCACCGCAGCAGAAGGCAGCAGCCTGGTTTTCCACCCGATGGACCAGTTCATCGTTAAGCCGTTGTTCGGCGACGGTGCGGTTGGCATGTTCACGATCACCAACGTGACGCTGTGGCTGTTCCTTGCGATCGTGGCCATCATTCTGCTGCTGATCGTGCCGACCTCGAAGCGCGCGATTGTTCCGACACGGATGCAGTCGGTCGCAGAACTGGCCTATGGCTTCATCTACAAGATGCTGGAAGACATCTGCGGCAAGGAAGGCGTTAAGTACTTCCCCTATGTCATGACCCTGTTCATGTTCATCGTCTGCGCGAACTTCCTGGGCATGATTCCCATGTCCTTCACCACAACGTCGCATTTCGCCGTGACCATCCCGCTGGCGCTGTCGGTCTTCCTGACCGTGACCGTGCTGGGCTTTGTCAAAAACGGCGCAGGCTTCCTGAGCCTGTTCTGGGTGTCCAGCGCCCCTCTGGCGCTGCGTCCCATTCTGGCGATTATCGAGCTGATCTCGTACTTCGTGCGCCCGGTCAGCCACTCCATTCGTCTTGCCGGTAACGTCATGGCAGGCCACGCGGTGATCAAGGTCTTCGCAGGCTTTGCCGCGATTGCCGTGATCTCGCCCGTGTCCGTTCTGGCGATCACCGCAATGTACGGCCTCGAGGTCCTCGTGTCCTTCATCCAGGCCTACGTCTTCACCATTCTGACCTGTGTTTACCTGAAGGACGCTTTGCATCCGCATCACTGATCAGGGGTAACCCTGAGCACAGGAACGATAACCCAACATCGAAACTTCCAATTCGTAAGGAGATACATCATGGAAGGCGATCTCGCACACATCGGCGCAGGCCTGGCAGCAATCGGTTCCGGCGCAGCCGCAATTGGGGTGGGCAACGTAGCAGGCAACTTCCTGGCCGGCGCCCTGCGCAACCCTTCGGCGGCTGCTTCGCAGACCGCAACCCTCTTCATCGGTATCGCGTTCGCAGAAGCCCTGGGGATCTTCGCATTCCTGGTCTCGCTGCTGCTGATGTTCGCCGTATAATCTGCGGAACCTGATCCTTACGCGCAGGTGGGTCCAAGCCATGGCGGCCCACCTGTTGTAAAGACAAGTTTCCGACGGAGGATATCATGGCGACTGAACCCATTACAAAAGAGGTAGCCGGCTCGTGCGTCGACTCCTATGGCTCTGCCATCGGGATGCCGCAGCTCTGCTTCGATTGGTTCCCCAACCAGATTTTCTGGCTGGTCATCACGCTGGTCGTCATCTTTCTGGTCCTGTCTCGCGTGGCTCTGCCGCGTATCGCGGCAATCCTGGCGGAACGTCAGGGGACCATTACAAATGACCTGGCTGCGGCCGAAGATCTGAAGGCCAAAGCGGTCGAGGCCGAAGAGGCCTATAACAAGGCGCTGGCCGATGCCCGTGCCGAGGCGCAGCGGATCGCTGCCGAAGCACGTGCGGAAATTCAGGCTGATCTGGATGACGCGATTGCGACGGCGGATGCGGAAATCGCTGCCAAAGCGGCTGAATCGGAAAAGGCAATTGCTGAAATCCGTGCCGGCGCGCTGGAAAGCATTCAAGTGGTTGCCAAAGATACGGCGGCTGAATTGGTGACAGCACTGGGCGGCGAGGCGGATGCCAAAGCCATCGACGGTGCGATCGACGCGCAGATGAAAGGATAAGTGACATGCGGAACACTCTTGCCCTTATCCTGACCTTCGGCGCTGCCAGCCCAGCCTTGGCGGCCAAGGGTCCGTTCTTCTCGTTGGGCAACACGGACTTTGTTGTACTGCTGGGATTCATCGTCTTCATCGCGGTTTTGTTCTACTTCAAGGTCCCCGGCATGATCGGCGGAGCTTTGGACAATCGTGCCGAGGGCATCAAGTCGGAACTGGACGAAGCCCGCGCACTGCACGAAGAAGCCCGCAGCCTGCTGGCCTCGTACGAGCGTAAGCATCGCGAAGTGCAAACGCAGGCAGACGCTATCGTGGCCGCCGCCAAGGAAGACGCTGTCCGTGCTGCTGAACAGGCAAAGGTTGATCTGCAAAACTCAATCGAGCGGCGTCTGGCGGCTGCTCAGGACCAGATTGCATCGGCGGAAGCCTCGGCTGTGAAAGAAGTCCGCGATCAGGCGATTTCTGTGGCGGTCTCGGCAGCCAGTGCGGTTCTGGCCAAGCAAATGAGCGCGGCACAAGCCAACAAGCTGATTGACGCGTCCATTGCGGATGTGGATGCCAAGCTGCACTGAGCTCTACGAGCATATGTCTCTGAAAGACCCGAGGGCCTCAGGCCTTCGGGTTTTTTCTTCTTATCAGCGCGCTTGTTTTGATCTGCGCCAAGTGACAAACCAGACCATCAGAGCAAGCAGTGTGATTGCGATCTCGACTTTGAACGTCCAGTGGTTGAGGAACGACAAAATCCAGTGCGAATGGGTCGCCTGCACCACGACCAGCGGGTAGGTGGCGTCTGAAAAGGGCCAAAGCCAGGCAACGGCCCCGGTGATCGTATCCAGCATCATATGCACCAACCCGCCTGCACCAAAGAAGGTCAGAAAGGTGCCCGCCTTGACGGCCCACAGGCGCCGTGCCAACCCGGCAAATAGAAAGCCTGCCCAGATGATCGGGCGGTGGGTCAGGTAGGAATGGTGATGATGCCCGCGATCATCGACAAGATAGAACCAAAGCATGTCGATATCGGGCGCGACGGCCCCGATCATCGTGGCTGTAAGGGCAAGTTTGCCAAGGTTTGGCGCAGTAGCCCGGAAGATCAGATAAGCCCCCGGCAGGTGCCCGATGAACATCAAGCCTCGCCAGTCTCGTGCTTCAACCTCTGCTGGGCGACCTCTTCGTTACGCAGGGCCTTCTGCTGATCCTGCATGCAACGTTCGACAAAATCCAGATGCAGTTCGACCGCAACACGCGCTGCATCCGGGTCACGGCTTTGAAGGGCTGCATTGATCGCCCTGTGCTGATCCAGCAATGCATCGCGAGTGGCGCGTTGCTGGAACATCATCTGGCGATTGTAGAATACGCCTTGGCGCAGCAGATCATACATCGACCGCATCATATGTAGCATGACCACGTTGTGACTGGCCTCGATGATCGCCATGTGAAATTCGGCATCCAGTTGTGCCTCGTCCTCGGGTGCATTGCGATCATGGGCAGATTGCATCCGGTCGAATATGGTCTGAACCACTTTCAGATCACTGTCGGATCCCAAGCGCGCCGCACGTTCCGCAGCCAATCCCTCCATGTCACGGCGAAAGGACAAGTAGTCGAACACAGCTTCATCATGGCTGCTGAACAGACGGATCAAGGCCGGTGAAAATGCCGACCCCAGCACTTCGGCCACATAGATCCCTGATCCGGCTTTGGGTGTCAGTAACCCCTGTTCCTGCAAGTTGGAAATGGCGTCTCGCAACGACGGGCGTGACACTCCCATTCGCTCGGCCAGCTCGCGCTCGGACGGAAGGCGCTCACCCGGGCGCAGGATGCCGCGCAGGATCAGCAACTCGATCTGGCGAACGACGGCCAGAGACAGTTTTTCGGTTTGAACTTTTTGAAAGGGCATAGACGTTCCAAAATTGGTCAAGTCAATTGACCACGATTGATGGCGGCGTTCAAGCCGATCACGGTGCTTGAAACAATAGGTCAGTATTGTTGACTTAGAGGGTGAAGTGCCTAATCTTTGCGCTGGGGCAGAGGAGGCCCAGATAGATGGATCAGCTATACGCCACCCGCACATCGAGGATGAAGGCATCCGAAATCCGTGAGTTGCTGAAGCTGCTGGGCCAACCGGGCATTATTTCTTTTGCGGGGGGCATTCCCGATCCGGACTTGTTTCCGGCGGACGCATTCGCAGAGGCGTTTCAGAACGCACTCGGGCCTGAGAAGCAGGCGCAGGCGCTGCAATATTCGGTCAGCGAAGGGTATGCCCCGTTGCGTGAATGGCTGGCGGATCATATGCGCGGGATCGGTGTGGAGTGTGATGTTGACAACATCCTGATCACCTCTGGTTCGCAGCAAGCGTTGGACTATCTGGGCAAGCTATTCCTGTCTCCTGGTGATACGGCGTTGGTCGGCTGGCCGACCTATCTGGGAGCGATTAACGCCTTTGACGCCTATGAACCACGTTTTGACCGGCTTGACCCTCAGGGCAATCGCGGTGCGGCGGAATATCGGGATGCTGCCGGCGATGGGGCCGTGAAGTTCGCCTATCTGTCGCCCGACTTTTCAAACCCGACGGGGGAAACCGTTGATCTACGCGGCCGCGAGGCGTTGCTTGATCAGGCAGAGGAGCTTGATTGTGCGATCATCGAGGACGGGGCCTATCAAGCGTTGCGCTATGACGGAGAGGCCATACCATCGATTCTGGCGCTGGAGTTTGAGCGCAAAGGAAAGATCGAAGCGTGTCGTACGATTTACTGCGGCAGTTTCTCCAAAACTCTATCACCGGGGCTGCGTATGGGTTGGGTCGTCGCGGCCAAACCGATCATTTCTCAGATGGTGCTGTTGAAACAAGCCGCCGATCTGCACTCGGCAACCATCAACCAGATGGCGGTGCACCATGTGGCTGAGACCTGTTTCGACACGCATATCCCCAAAGTCCGTGCGGCCTATCAGGCGCGCCGCGACGCGATGCTGGTGGCGCTGGAACAGCATATGCCAGATGGTGTTCAGTGGACCCGGCCCGAAGGTGGTATGTTCGTTTGGCTGACTTTGCCGTCAGATATCGATGGCGCCATCTTGTTAGAGAGAGCTTTGGAGACGGAGAAGGTCGCTTTTGTTCCCGGTCGGGCCTTTTTTCCTGACGGGAGCGGTGCCAATACGATCCGGCTGAGTTTTTCGAATTCCAACGAAGACGCGATCCGCGAGGGTATTCGCCGCTTAGGTGTCGTGCTGCGTGCTTGAGTGCGGAAAGGTTCTGTTAACCAATACCCTGCAATCCTACGGGCATGATCCGGTATCTTGTCCCTCTGCTGCTGGCGGCCTGTTCGGCTGGCACGCCACATTTCCGCGATCTGCCTGCGACGCGCGTATCAGTCAATGGCAGCGTGTTCGATGTGCGTGTGCGCGGAGAGCTGGCCGAGGCGGTCCGCGTCAATGCTCAATACGCGCCTCGGTTGGGGCCAATTCGCGATCGGGCAGCACTCGCCATGGCGCAGGTGTCCGGTTGTCCTATTTTGGATGTGCTAGGCGACGCTGCTGTCACGGTTGGAGTGCTGGGCTGTGATCGCAAAGCCGGGGAACGTTTGCTGCTGACTGCAATCTCACGCCCCAATTACGAATGCGTAAATTATGGCGCATCCAGTGGCTATGCTTACGAAGTGTTCGAGTGCACGCCGTATTGAAACACGGGTTTCACTTCGTATTTCGGCAAGATATTGTGGATAAGTCGGCGCAATATGCCATATCCTGCGCATTCACGTTGACACCTCTGTGATCCGTTGCGCAGACTTCTTATCCATAGGAATCATCCAAAGAGCAGCCATTGCGCTTTAGCAAACTCAAACTGACCGGCTTCAAAAGCTTCGTTGACCCGACCGATCTTATCATCGCGGACGGGTTAACAGGGGTCGTGGGTCCGAATGGTTGCGGCAAATCCAATCTTCTCGAAGCTTTGCGTTGGGTAATGGGCGAAAACCGTCCCAAATCCATGCGCGGCGGCGCTATGGAAGATGTGATCTTTGCCGGGGCGGCTACCCGGCCTGCACGCAATTTTGCCGAGGTTGTCCTGACTATGGACAATTCAGAACGCCTCGCGCCGTCGGGATTCAATGAAAGCGATCAGCTTGAGATTGTGCGCCGCATCACCCGCGATGTGGGCAGCGCCTACAAGACCAATGGCAAAGATGTACGGGCGCGCGATGTGCAGATGCTTTTTGCGGATGCCTCAACTGGTGCGCATTCGCCAGCGCTGGTGGGGCAGAACCGCATTGCCGAGCTAATTAACGCCAAACCCCGTGCGCGTCGTCGGATTCTGGAAGAGGCCGCCGGGATCTCGGGCCTCTATCAACGGCGTCACGAGGCCGAGTTGAAGCTGAAAGGCACCGAGGCCAACCTGACCCGCGTCGATGACGTACTGGAACAGTTGGGCGGCCAACTGGCGCAGTTGGCGCGTCAAGCTCGGCAGGCAGCACGCTATCGCGAGATTGGAGAGTTGCTGCGCCAGGCCGAAGGCATGCTGCTGTATCGCCGTTGGAAAGAGGCTGACATGGCGCGCCAGTCGGCAGAAGAGAAGCTGCGCGAGCGGATCACCGAAGCCTCACGCGCCGAAGCCGCCGCCCGTGAAGCCGGGGTCGAGCGGGCCCAGATCGAAGATACGCTGCCGCCCCTGCGCGAAGAAGAGGCTATTGCGGCTGCGGTACTGCAACGCCAGCAGGTTCAGCGCGATCAATTGTCCGATCAGGAAACGCGCGCGCGTCAGACGATTGAGACACTGACTAACCGGATTAAGCAGCTGGGCAACGATATCGAACGCGAATCCGGCCTGAATCGTGACGCGGGCGAGATGATCGAGCGGCTGGAATGGGAGGCTCGCGAGCTTGCCAAAGCCGCCGAAGGTTACGATGACAAAGTGTCTCAAGCTGCTGAGATTGCCCGCGAAGCTGCCACCGTTTTGCAACAGCGCGAAGATCACTTGTCGCAGGAAACAGAAGATATGGCCCGGCTGGTGGCCCGTCACCAATCGGCGCAGCGTCTGGTCGAGGACAGCCGGAAAACCTTGGCTCGTTCGGAGGGTGAAGAGGACAAAGCCCGCGCCGCAGTGGACGATGCCAAACAGGCCCTGACCCGTGCTAGTGAAGCGTTTGCGACGGCGCAGGTCGGTGAGGAAGAGGCCCGTGTGGCAGCGGATGCGGCCGAACAGGCGTTGACGGCAGCGGATGAGAAGCGCTCGGAAACGCAGGCGCGTGAGGCCGAAGCGCGGGCGCAACGGTCCGAGGCCGAAGGCGAGTTGGGTGCAATCCGCGCTGAAACCATGGCGCTGGCCAAGCTGGTCGAACGCGATACCGCTGAGGGTGGTCAAGTGTTGGACATGCTTCGGGTGGCACCGGGTTATGAGAAGGCTTTGGGCGCTGCACTGGCCGACGATTTGCGCGCGCCGCTGGTCGAAGGCGACGGGCCATCCGGCTGGGTTCCGATGGCGGGCTATGACAGCGACCAACCTTTGCCCGAAGGGGCCGAACCTTTGGCCTTGCATATCAACGGCCCGGATCGGTTGAGCCGACGGATCGCTCAGATCGGGCTGGTGGATGCAGATCAGGGCGCGCGTTTGCAGACCCAGTTGAAACCGGGCCAGCGGTTGGTTTCTCGGTCGGGCGATTTGTGGCGTTGGGACGGGTTCCGGGCCTGGGCTGAGGATGCCCCAAGCGCGGCGGCCTTGCGGTTGGAACAGCTGAACAAGCTGGAAGCGCTTAAGCAAGAGCTTGCGCGGATCGAAGCACAAGCCGATGGCGCGCGCGCGGCACATGAGGCCCTGTCAAAACAACTCGCAGAGGTGACTGAAGCTGACCGCCGCGCACGAGAGGCACGCCGGGCAGCCGATCAGCGTATGGCCGAAACCGCCCGACAGCTCAGCCGGGCAGAGGCAGACCGCAATCTGGCGCAGGGCAAGCTTGAGACCCTGACATTGGCTGTGGATCGCCACAAAGAGGACGCCATGGCTGCCCGCGCGCAACTGCGCGAGGCCGAAGGTACCCTGACAGGGTTGGGTGATCTTGATAGTGCGCGGGCGCAGGTTGAAGATATCAAACAGACGGTCGAAGCGGCGCGCATTACCATGCTGACTCATCGTTCTTCCCATGATGAACTTCGCCGCGAAGGCGACGCCCGGACACGGCGCTCGCAGGAGGTCACCAAGGACCTTAGCGGATGGCGGCATCGCCTGGAAACGGCCGAGAAACGCATTTCCGAATTGGCTGAGCGCAAGGAAAGCTCTGAGCTAGAACTGACGGAGGCTACCGCCGCGCCGAGTGAAATCGCCGAGGCGCGTGCCGAGTTGAACACTCTGATCGAAACCGCCGAGGCCCGCCGGGCTGAAGCTGCCGACAAGCTGGCCACTGCCGAAACCCAGCAGCGCGAGGTTGTGATGGCCGAGCGCGAGGCGGAGCGACTAGCCTCGGAAGCGCGCGAAATCCGAGCGGCGGCCGAAGCGCGCTGTGATGCGGCCAAGGAAAGCGTCGTCGCGGCGGCAGAGCGGATCGCGGAAGATCAGCAGTTGACCCCAAACCAATTATTGAACCAGCTGGATGTGAACCCTGATCAGATGCCTGCCGCCGATGCACTGGAGGCAGAGGTTAACCGCCACAAGCGCCAGCGCGATGCGATGGGCGCTGTGAACCTGCGGGCCGAAGAGGACAGCAAAGAGGTTCAGGAAGAGTTCGACACGCTGAACACCGAAAAAGCTGACCTGGAAGAGGCGATCAAGGCCCTGCGCAGTGGTATCGCCAGCCTGAACCGTGAAGGGCGCGAGCGTCTGTTGACTGCGTTCGAACAGGTGAATTCAAACTTCGCAATGCTGTTCAAGCATCTGTTCGGCGGCGGTGAGGCCAATCTGGTTATGGTCGAAAGCGACGACCCGCTGGATGCAGGCCTTGAGATCATGTGCCAGCCACCGGGCAAGAAACTCTCGACCCTCAGCTTGCTGTCGGGTGGCGAGCAGACGCTGACCGCGACCGCGCTGATCTTTGGCGTCTTCCTGGCCAACCCTGCTCCGATCTGTGTTCTGGACGAGGTTGACGCGCCGTTGGATGATGCCAACGTGACGCGGTTCTGCGATTTGTTGGACGAGATGTGCCGCCAGACTGACACGCGATTCCTGATCATCACCCACCACGCAGTGACCATGGCGCGGATGGACCGGTTGTTTGGTGTGACCATGCAGGAACAAGGCGTCAGCCAGCTGGTCTCGGTCGATCTGAAGAAGGCCGAGCAGATGGTCGCCTGACCCCTCACCGGATCGTTACGATCATGTCGGGATTATCGCGCTAACTTTGGTCTATGAAACGCATTCTGATCCCCGCCCTCATCGCTGCCAGCCCGATCTTTGCCGCTGATTGGCCCACTAAATCTGGTGACATTCCTTTGTCCTCTGACGAATTGGACGCTTTGGCAGGCCAAACACTGACATTCTATGATGACGGTCAGGCCAGATTTTCGGCAGGTGGGGCGTATTCCTACACCTATTCCAGCGGCGACGCGGCCTTTGGGACATACTCCATCGCTGAAGATGGCAGTGTCTGCATCGCCTACCGCAATGGGTTTGACCGGTGTGATCTGTATGTGCGCAATGGCGAGCGATTGATCCTGATTGATCAAAAAGGCGATCGATATCCGGTGCGACCGAATTAATTGACCCGCTTTTGTCTTCTTGGAAGATCATTTGATCGAAAGAAGAGGAAATTCGTAAGGCAAAACCGAAAAAAATCTGCGTACTGCTTTGATAGTCTTCCCTCGACTCGAATGGTGAAGAAAGTGATTAGATGTGTCGGTTTTTGGCTTGGGTCGGCAAGCAGCGATATCTTGATGAACTGGTGCTGGAGCAAGAGCAATCTCTTGTCATCCAAAGCCGCAATGCCCTGATCGGAAAGACACCGATCAATGCGGATGGGTTTGGCCTTGCTTGGTATTCAGACCGAAAGATGCCTTGCTTTTACAAAGACACAAATCCGGCCTGGTCGGACGCCAACCTGAAACAACTGGCACATCACACGCAGTCGCGACTTTTTCTGGCCCATGTGCGAGCCTCTACCGGCACAGCCACATCCCGGAATAATTGCCATCCCTTTGGCGTTGATCACTGGAGCTTTATGCATAATGGTCAGGCGGGCGGGCATGATCTGATACGGCAGGAACTGGATGCGATGATTCCGGCGCATCTATACGGGCAGCGGTTTGGGGCCACAGAAAGCGAAGCCATTTTCTTGATCGCGCATGGTGAAGGGCTGGAAACGGATCCGATTGGTGCGATGGCACGCGCCGTTGCGCGGGTGGAACAGGTATCCAGTCAGCAAAGAGTATTGCCGTACATGAGGTTCGCGGCATGCTGGTCAGATGGCGAACGCGTATACGCAGCGCGCTATGCGTCCGACAAATACGCGCCCAGTCTGCACTACCGAACCTGCACGGACGGCATCATCATCTCATCCGAGCCGCTGGATGGAAACAATGAGGGTTGGATCGAAATCCAACCCAATACGGCGATTGAAACCGAGGGGTCCTTGGTCAGGGCACACTCGTTCAGGCCGTTCGAGGCTTTGGATCAGGTCGAGGTTGCCTAAGGCTGCCCTGTTACAGCCGGTTCAGTAGGTCTGCGGTTGGCCAAGCATCCGCAGGTAGCCCCAACCGCTTTTGTTCAGCCTGTACCGCGGCGCGTGTACCCGCACCCAGAATGCCGTCGATCTTGCCAACGTCATAGCCTTTGGCCTGCAATTTGGTTTGCAGCTGTTTCATCTGCGCACCCGATAATCCCGCAGGAGGGTTGCCTGCGTCATAGATTTGACCGCCTTCAAGTCGGGTGCCGAAATAGGCGGCGGTCAGCACATAGACAAAGCTCTGATTCCACTCGAAGTAGACGTCGAAATTCGGATAGGCGAGGAAGGCAGGGCCTTTGTGCCCCTGTGGCAGGATCAGCGATGCGGGCAGGCTGGCCAGAGACCCGCTGCGCGCCTGAACGCCCATTGCCTGCCAATCCGCGATTGAACGTGATTTGCCAGGGCCAGACAAAGACCAATCCATCTGGGCAGGCACTATCACCTCTTGCAACCAGGGCTGGCCCGGTTGCCAGCCCAGATGTGACAGCATCTTGCCACCGGACACCAACGCATCGGGGGCCGATGTTTTTAGGGAAACCTTGCCATCGCCATCGCCGTCGACGCCATTGTCCAGAATGTCTTGCGGCAGCATTTGCACCATGCCGATTTCACCGGCCCAGGCCCCGGTGGTGCGGTTCGGGTCGAAGTTACCCTGGCTGAACAGCTCGATGGCCGCAAAAACCTGTGGTCGGAACAAATCGGGGCGACGACAATCATGGGCCAGGGTGACCAGCGCGTTGCGGGTGTTGAAATCACCCTGAACCGCGCCGTAGTCGGTCTCGAATGCCCAGAAAGCCAGCAAAACGCCTCGTGAAACGCCGTAGTCACGCTCGATCCGGTCAAACACCGCGTCGTATTTGCGCGACATGGATTGCCCCCGGTCGATCCGGTTTTGCGAAATCAGGCGGCGTGAGAAATCGATGAAAGGTTTCTGAAACACCCCCTGAGCCCGGTCAGCGCGTAGCACCGCTGGGTCCTGTTGGACGCCTTGAAAGAAGGCATTCACCGTGGCCTGATCAAAGCCCTTTTGCGCGGCTTCGGATTTCAGCCCGTTTACGAATTGGTTGAAACCGCCACCGCATTGGGCAAAGGCAGGTGCTGCAAACAGGGCGGCGGCGAACAGAGAGGGCAACAAACGCATTGGATGTCCTTCAGAAAATAAACGTGATCCCAACCCACACTGACAGAAGGCCGAGTGCAAGCCCCCAGACCCGCCACAAGATGGTACATGCGCGGAAAATCTCCTCAGCTCCGATCTCACGCTCGGCGTTTCCGTTTACCCAGGCCAGATCGCGGAGCTGTCCATCATAGCTGCGCGGCCCAGCCAATGCGATGTTCAGGGCCCGCGCCATTGCAGCCTCAGGCCATCCCGCATTGGGCGAGATATGGCGGCGCGCATCTGCGATGATCTCGGACCAGCGGGACCATTGGCCCGACAGAGCGATGATCATCAGACAGGTCAGCCGTGCCGGGATCAGGTTCAGCAGATCGTCGAACCGGGCCGAGGCCCATCCGAATGCGTGGTGCTTTTCCGTGCGGTAGCCGATCATGCTGTCGGCGGTGTTGACGATTTTGTAGATCAACAGCCCAGGCAAGCCGCCAATCAGGAACCAGAAGGCAGGGGCGATGACCCCGTCACTCAGGTTTTCTGCCGCGCTTTCGATGGCCGAGCGGGCGATTTGAGCCTCGGTCATATCCGTCGTGTCGCGGGATACGATCATGGCGACCTTGGCTCGACCTGCCTCCACTGACTGTTGAAGCCCGTTACCTACGGCTCGCACATGCGAAACAAGTGAGTTCTGGGCCAGAAGGATGGCGCAGATGACTCCTTCGGCAACCGGGCCAAGTAAGGCCAGCGCCCAGCCCAACAGGCCAGCTAGGCCGATCAGTAGGATCAAAGCACCTACGCCCTTCAAGCGTTGATATGGCTCTTGGTTCAGGGTCTTATCAAGCGTGCCAACCGCTTTCCCCATGATCACCGCAGGGTGACGCACGCGGGACCAGAGCCAATCGGGTTCGCCCAGTGCCGCGTCCAGCAGCATGGCGCAAGCCAGCACAAAGGCCGTGCTCATAACGCGTTTTCCAGCCGGCTCCACCCGTCTGATGGGGGCAGTCCAAGGCGCAGATAGGTGTCGGAATAGGGGAAGATGCGGCTCCAGATGTGTGTGCTGGCCAGACGGTCCCGCCAACCTCGTGCGTTGTCGACCTTGTAAAGACGAAACAGCGTGGTGCCGCCGACCAGCTGCGCGCCGCTGTCCAGTAGCAAAGTGTCCAGACGATCGGCGTTGGTTGCCAGTTTCGCGCGCGTCTCTTCGGCCCAGTTCCTGTCTTGCAAAGCGGCGGTTCCCGTTCGCAACGCTGGTCCGGATACCGCCCAAGGACCGGTCAGGTCGTTCAGCCGAGAGATCATGCCAGGCTGACCAATCGCAAAGCCCAACCGCAGCCCAGCCAGGCCCCAGAACTTGCCGAAACTCTTTAGTACAACGACACCTGGGCGGGCGGATAACTGGATCAGAGACGCCTCTGGGCTCACGTCGCAGAAGCTTTCATCAATCACGGTCAAGGGCGCATTGGCATCCTCTTCACGCCAGAGGCGTCCGTCTGGGTTGTTCGGGTGCACCAGAACGCGCGCATCGGCCGACCCGTATTCTTGAACTTGCCAGCCTTGCACGGCAAAGGCAGCAGCATGTTCGTTATAGGTAGGCGTCGTGATTTGCACCCGCCCAACGGGCGCAAGCGCGGGTAGGCGTGCAATCACAGCGGATGCGCCGGGGGCAGGCAGTATATGTGCAGTTTCGGGCACATTCCAAAAACCCCGCGCTGCCTCACAGAGCCGTTCAAAAGCGCCATGATCGGGCAATTGGGCCCAATCTTCGGGTTGGAAGGCTGGCAGGTCATAGGGGTGTGGGTTGACACCGGTCGACAGGTCTATCCAATCGCTTCGGGTGCCGCCATAGTGCTTGATCGCCTGATCCAGCCCGCCGCCATGGTCGCGTTCGGTGCGCGGATTCAACATGTTTTCAGTCATCGCGCCTCAAGCCTCAACCGCCGAATTCGCGTTGCTTCAAGCGGATTTTTGCCGTTTTGACAAGCAAATCCGCGTGATCAGCGCGTGTCGCTGGTGTCGTTAACACTTTGTTAAGGAAATAACGGGATCACAGACCACGGGGGTCGGCACCACTCACCATACCAAGTGCCGAGGTTGTTGCAAATGAAAGTTCTGATTGTTGAGAGTAACCCCGACCTTGGTCGGGTCTGGAAAAGACATCTTGAAAGACAAGGTGCAGATGTTGAACTGGTCACGGGGCAAGAGGCTGCGATCCTCGCGCTCTATAGCACTGCGTTTGACATTATCGTGCTGGATCTGGTGCTGGAAAGCGGCAGTGCCTTGGCTGTGGCTGACTTTGCCAGCTATCGTCGCCCCGAGGCGCGGGTGATCTTTGTTACCAACACAACGTTCTTCTCAGATGGTTCGATCTTTGCCCATAGCCCCAATGCCTGTGCCTATGTGCAAAGTGGCACGCCGCCAGAGGATCTGGCGGCGATGGTTGAACACTACGCAGCAGGTCGCTGATCGCGGCCATGCGGTTCCATGTAGTCCAGCACCGGGTTCACCGGGATGATCCGGTGCGGATTGATGCTGTCGTGGCTATAATGATAGTGCCGCACGATGTGGTTCATATTCACCGTCTGTGCGACTCCGGGCCATTGATATAGCTCGCGGGTGTAGGCCCAAAGGTTCGGGTAATCGACCAGCCGGCGCTTGTTGCACTTGAAATGCAAGTGATAGACCGGATCGAACCGGATCAGGGTTGTGAATAAGCGCCAGTCCGCCTCGGTCACGCGATCCCCCATCAAATAGCGATTTCGGCTTAGGCGGTCTTCGAGCCAATCCAGTGTGTCGAACAACGGACCTACGGCGGCATCGTAAGCCTCTTGCGAGGTGGCAAAGCCAGATTTGTAGACGCCATTGTTGACGTCAGAATAGATGCGAGCGTTGACCTCTTCGATCTGAGCGCGCATCTCTTCGGGCCAATAATCATCTGTGTTGCCGGTGATCCCGTCGAAAGCCGTGTTGAACATGCGGATGATTTCCGAGCTTTCGTTCGACACGATTGTCTCTTGTTGTTTGTCCCAAAGGATCGGCACGGTAACGCGACCGGAATAGGCGGGATCGGCCTTGCTATAGATCTGATGGGCGAAATCGAGGTCATAGAGGTCATCGCCCGTTGCGCCGTGATTGTCCGTTTCGAACGTCCAACCTTTGTCCAGCATGTCCGGATGCACGACTGAGACGGGGATCAGATCACGCAGCCCTTTGAGTTCGCGGAAGATCAATGTGCGATGTGCCCAAGGGCAGGCGTGAGAGACATAGAGGTGATAGCGATCCGGTTCCGCCTTGAACCCGGCCTTACCAGATGGTCCAGCGCTACCATCAGCCGTTAGCCAGTTGCGAAATTGCGCGGCGCTGCGTTTGAACGCCCCGCCGGTGGACTTAGTATCGTACCAGGTATCGTGCCATGTCCCATCGACTAGCAAACCCATTGGTCATCCTCCGCATTTTGAGGCTGCAGCAAAGATAGGAGCGCAGGGATAGCCACGCCACATCAGCTTATGCGCATCTGGCCTGCACCTTTGCACAGTTAGGCCTGCGATGGCTGCGCAACATTTTGCCACCCGCTCAGGTCTATGTGACGAAGTTCACTGGATTTTTACGCTCGCGTGCCCACAATAATGGATACAAGAGGGGGAATAGTTTGATGAGTACTTATGTTTCCAAGGAGATTCGCGCCGAATTAGATGCCGCTCGAATCGCTGCCCTGAAAAAATCCAGCCGTTTGCGGGTTGAGATGGGCGACAATACCTACAAGATTCTGAAATTGTGGAAAGATGGGTTCACGGTTGAGGCTGCCACCACGCCACGCCTGCGCGGGCTGGTCGATATCTACGACGGGGCGAACCATCTGTACCAGTGCCTGATCATCGCGGATGAGGATGAAGGCGGCGAGATGCGATACGAGTTCAAGCGCAGCACAGCGGCGCATGATAAGGCACCGCTGGATTTCTACCGCGCACCGGACGCACCAATCGCGTTGTTGGGACACGAGGACTAGGGCCTTAAGGCTAGATCGAAGCCGGGTGCTCCGTAAGGAAGTACGCCCGGCTTTGTGTTTTCTACGCAAAAGCAGATCGCTTATTGCAAATCCGAGAAGGCCTCTTTCAGCCGCGCACAGGCGTCCTCAACCCGCGCGCGCTGGGTTCCCAGATTGAAGCGCAGGAAGTTTTCACCACCTGTACCAAAAGTTGTGCCGTGGTTGACCGCGATTTTTGCGGTCTGTTCGACACGGTTGGTGAATTCGGCACGTTCCATCCCGGTTCCCGAGAAATCGATCCAGGCAAGGTATGTTGCTTCCAGCGGCATCGACCTGAGGCCGGGGATGCCCGCGATGGCCGTGTCGAACATCTGGCGGTTCGCGTCGATATACGCGACCTGATCATCCACCCATGCCGCACCTTCTGCCGAATACGCGGCTGCCGTTGCAAATTGGCCGACCGAGTTGGGTGCAAGCGACAAGGCAGCCATACGTTTGGCGAATTTGCCGCGCAATTCAGGGTCGGGGATGATCACTTGACCGGTGTGCAGACCTGCGATGTTGAACGTCTTTGATGGCGCAGTCAGCATCAGCAAGCGGTCGGAAATCTCGGGGGCAGCGTTTTGCATCGGGATATGAGTGTGACCCGGAAAGACCAGATCGTGGTGAATCTCGTCCGACAGGATCAGCAGGTCATGACGCTTGGCAAAATCGGCAACGGCTTGCAGCTCGTCCTGGCTCCAGACGCGGCCGCCGGGATTATGCGGTGAGCACAGGATGACTATCTTCTCGGTGCCGGTCATCTGTTCGTCATAGGCGTCGAAATCCATCTCATACCGTCCATCGGTATTGATCATCTTGCATTCAACAACTTCGCGCCCTGAATTCCGGATGACTTTGGCGAAGGCATGGTAGACCGGGGTGAACAATACGATCCCGTCACCCGGGTTGGTAAAGGTGTCCAGGCACATACCAACCCCGTTGACCAGACCCGTGGTTGTAAAGATCGCATCCGCGTCGACCGCCCAGTCGTGACGGGTGCGCATCCACCAGCGGATGGCGTCCGTGTAGGGTTGGTCGAGGTTTACGTAGCCAAAAACGCCATGATCCAGCAACTCGCGCATCTTATTCAAAACGGGTGGCGGTGCGCGAAAGTCGGTGTCGGCGACCCACATTGCAAGGCCGTCATCGGCTGGCACGCCGTAGACCGGCTCCATCATGTCCCACTTGGCGCAATGGGTGCCGTGGCGGTTGATGAGGTCGTCAAAGCTCATGGGTGTCTCCTGTATGATCGTTTCGCAAGCTATCCGGAATTGCAGCACGTGCAAGGGGGGCGTTGCGGCGGCGCGCGCGATGTCCTAAATCAGCCCCATGAAACGCACTATTTTGATCCACCCTGATCCACGTCTGAAAAAGGTCTGCGCACCGGTGGCTGACCTGACGGATGATTTGCGCAAGCTGGCTGATGACATGCTGGAGACGATGTATGACGCGCCCGGCGTTGGCCTGGCTGCGCCGCAGATTGGTGTACTGGATAGGTTGATCGTATTGGACTGTGTCAAGGAAGAGGGCGAGGCGCCGCGCCCGTTGATCATGTTCAACCCCGAGGTCATTGCCGCCTCCGATGAGACCAATGTCTATGAAGAGGGCTGCCTGTCGATCCCCGAACAATATGCCGAGGTGACGCGCCCCAAGGTCGTTGATGTCGCCTGGATGGATCAGAACGGCAACCTGCAGCAAGAAACCTTCGATGGGCTCTGGGCGACCTGTGTGCAGCACGAAATCGATCATCTGGATGGCAAGCTGTTCATCGACTACCTCAAGCCACTGAAACGGCAGATGATCACGCGCAAAATGCAGAAGCTGAAGCGTGAAAAGGCGCGGGCATGAGCGTTCGGACTTGCCTGCCCTGGCCCGACAAGCGCCTGCGCACCAAGGCCGAAGACGTTACCGAGATCACGGATGAAATCCGCGCCATCTGGGACGACATGATCGACACGATGGAGGCGATGCCAGGCGTTGGCCTTGCTGCCACGCAGATCGGCGTGATGTTGCGGTTGGCCGTGGTGGATGGCTCAACCGAACGGGGCCGGGCGGTGCGTTTGGCAAACCCGGAAATCCTGCACAGTTCAATCGAGCTGCGAGAGCATGATGAGGCCAGTCCCAACCTGCCGGGTGTTTCGGCCAAGGTGAAACGCCCGCGTGCCGTAACGGTCAAGTTCCTGAACGAAAACGGCATGATCGACCGCCGCGATTTCGTGGGGATCGAAGCCACCAGCGTGCAGCACCAAATCGATCATCTGAACGGCAAGATGTATTTCGACAGGCTCAGCAATGTCAAACGTGACATGCTGTTGCGCAAAGCCAAAAAACAGGGGTAACGATGCGCGTCGTCTTCATGGGTACGCCCGATTTCTCGGTCCCGGTTCTGGATGCGCTGGTCGAGGCCGGGCATGAGATTGCCGCCGTTTATTGTCAGCCGCCACGTCCGGCGGGCCGCGGCAAGAAAGATCGCCCGACGCCAGTTCATGCACGCGCCGAGGCGCTGGGCCTGATGGTACGTCATCCGGTGTCGCTGAAATCAGCGGAAGAACAGGTCGCCTTTGCTGCTTTGAACGCCGATGTGGCGGTTGTGGTCGCTTATGGGCTAATCCTGCCACAAGCCATTCTGGATGCGCCTGCGCAGGGCTGTTTGAACATCCATGCCAGCCTATTGCCGCGCTGGCGCGGGGCGGCCCCGATACATCGTGCGATCATGTCGGGGGATGCAGAAACCGGCGTCTGTATCATGCAGATGGAGGCTGGGCTGGATACAGGCCCCGTCCTGTTGCGGCAAGCAACACCGATCCAGACCGAAGAGACAACAGCACAGCTACACGACCGCCTGTCAGTTATGGGAGCAGAGCTGATCGTTGAAGCGCTGAACCGCCTGTCTGATCTGACGCCCGAGCCGCAGCCCGACGAAGGCGTCACCTATGCCTCGAAGATTGACAAGGCCGAGGCGCGGATCGACTGGTCACGCAGCGCTACCGAGGTTGATCGCCAGATACGCGGCCTTTCTCCATTTCCCGGTGCATGGACCGAGATCGATGGAGAGCGGATCAAGCTGTTGTCCTCGCGCCTGGTTGAGGGGCAGGGCGCGCCCGGTGAAGTTTTGAACGATGATCTGCGGGTGGCCTGCGGGCAGGGCGCGGTTGAGCTACTGCGCTTGCAAAGGGCAGGCAAAGGTGCGCAGGATCGGGAAACCTTCCTGCGGGGCTGGCCGATCCCACCCGGCACGCGATTGGTATCGGAGTAGCGCATTCATGTTCATGGTCTTGATGGGTACTGTGGTGATCGCCGGGATTGTTGGCTACCTGTCCGAGAAAACCCGCTTCACTCACAATGGCTATTTGCAATCTATCATCATCTGCGTGGGCGGGGCATTTCTGTTCTATTTCGTGCGCATCATGTTCGGCATCAGCTTTGGTCCTCCGGGGCTGGATGCAGTTTTGTCCTCTATCGGGGCGCTGATCATCGTGCCGACCCATTGGAGGAAGTGACATGCCCGTTATCGCCCTGATCATCATCGGTGCCGCTGCGGGCTTTCTGGCGACTCGTTTGATGCGGATCGAATCCGATATCCCTACGACGATGTTGATTGGCATTGTAGGAGCGCTGGTTGGTGGTTTCCTTCTGCGGGCCCTGGCGACGATGATGGGCTGGTTATCTGGATTTGTGGGGGCTGTACTCGGGGCGTTGCTGGTGATCTGGATTTGGCAGGCAATTCGTCGTCGATAGCGAGCTTCTTTGGCCCTATGCTGTCCGAGCAAATGCAATGCGCGTCTTAGCGTTCGTCGCAAACTGTTGCTGAGCTCAGACGAGTTGCGGTGAGACTGGTCATATCGAACCGGTTCGCTTCGGCCGCGGTCATCCAGTGCATGTCTTCAGCCGGGGCGGCTTCGAGCGTGAACCAGTAGAAGTCTTCGTCCACGCCGATATCTTCGAAGTAGTCGAGATAGCGGTCATGTTCAGGGTCATCCTCTGGCAACTCTGTTGCAACCAATCCCCCACCGCTCCAGCTGTGGACACCGACGCAGGCGCCGGGTTGTAGAACACGGGTGTTCCCGGCCAGAAAAAGGTCGGTCCCGCCCGATGCGACCAACCCGTCAGAGGGCACCACCGTAGTCATCCCGCTCTCATGAACAACGCGGCTGAAGATGACATTCGCATCGTCATCGACCGATCCTTCAATTTGCTGCAATACCAGCGTTTTGGCTTGGGGGTTCTGTCCAATCACCTCTTCAAACGCCTCCAGCGTTGTGTGATCAATGGTGCCGGTCGCAATGATCTGATCCCCTCGGGCGACAAAGCTGACGGGTGTATATTGCTCCGCGCAGGCGGTCAGGACGGTTAGACCCGTCAAAATCGCATATGCTTTCATCAGTCTTTGATCTCCAAAGTTTGGCAGACTGCAAACAGCCCAAAGATGGTGCGTTGGTATCGAGCTTATTGTCGCGGTGGACGGGCCTTGTAAACCGGTAGTTGCCAGCCAAACAGCAAAGAGCCAGCTCTGAGAACCCAGCAAACAAGAGCACATAACCCAAGAGCCAGCAGGCCCTCCAACTCGAACTTGGTGGCCAAAACCGCGCTTAACGCGCCCGCAAAGGCGCAGGAAACATAGAGCTCACCCTGTTTCAGTACCAGAGGCACCTCATTGCAAACCACATCGCGCATCAGGCCGCCCAGACATCCGGTTGTAACTCCCATCAACACCACGATGATCCCGGATTGGCCCAGCGATAGCGCGGCACCTGTTCCGGCAGCAACAGCGATGGATAGGGCGAAACTGTCAAGCCAGACCAGCCAGTTATATCTGCTTTCAACCAGATGAGCGGTGAAAAACACCAGAACAGCGGCGCCGACTGCGATCAGGATGTAATCGGGCTGACCAACCCAAAAGACAGGGTGACGATCCAGTAGCAGGTCCCGAACGGTGCCGCCGCCCACCGCCGTCAGGCAGGCCATGAATGCAAACCCAACAAGGTCAAGCTGCGCCCGGCTTGCAACCAGCGCGCCGGTCAATGCAAAGATCAGGACCGAGGCATAGTCGAGCAGTGCAAGCCCGTTCACGCCTGCGCCTTTTTGGGTTTGAACGGGGCCATGCCGGCGCGGGCCAGTTCATCGGCTTTTTCATTTTCGGGATGACCCGCATGGCCTTTGACCCATTCCCAGGTCACATCATGGCGTTCTTGCGCGGTATCCAGACGTTGCCATAGGTCCACATTCTTAACGGGCTTTTTGTTCGACGTTTTCCACCCGTTACGCTTCCACCCGAAAATCCAGCCGGTGACGCCGTTTTTTACATAGGCGCTGTCGGTCACGATGGTGATACGGGATGCGCGTTCTAGCGTTTCCAAGGCGCTGATTGCGGCCAGCAATTCCATGCGGTTATTCGTTGTCTCGGCCTCGCCACCGTTTAACTCGCGCTCTTTCAGGACCTTCTCACCCTCGATCGCGCGCAGCAGCACGCCCCAACCACCGGGGCCGGGATTGCCAGAGCAGGCTCCGTCCGTGTAGGCGAACAGTTCAGGCATGGGCGGCCAGTGCGATGTATTCCGAGACCGAGCCGTCAAGTCCAGTACCGCTGCCTCGTCTTCGGTTCGTGATGTTGAAGCCGGCATCTTCCAGATAAGTCTTCAATTCGTCCTCGGAGTAGTAACTGTAATATCGACCCAAACGGTCAGGCCCGTCACCTTCGCCCAGTTTCATGGCGATAAAGAACGCACCACCGGGTTTCAGTGCGCGGTGAATAGCGCTCAGGTGTTTGGGAAATTCTGCCCGCGTGGCATGCAGCAGGCTAAAATTGGCCCAGATGCCATCATAGATGCCCACGACTGTAAGGTCGGAAAACGTGGCTTGTCTGGCCGATACACCGGGGTGTTCCGAGGCCAGTTTCACCATTTCTTCCGATGCATCCATTGCGTCGACTTGTAATCCGGCCTTGGCCATGATTGCAGAGGATGCGCCCGGTCCACACCCGAAATCCAGCACTTTGCCACCGGCGGGCACTGCTTGGATGAACCGACCTAATTGAGGATCGCCCTTATTGTCTTCATTCGTCAGCTCGGCGTAGCGCGTCGCCTGAGCGTCATAGACGGATATGGTGTTGCGGTTGCTCACAGGTAAACTCCAACTGCTAGGCAAAGCAGTACAATCACGGTTAGCAGAATGCGCAGTCGCATCCACCAGTTGGGTGCCAAACCCCAGTACCAAAAGATGGCATCCAAGACCAAAAGCCCCGCAAAGCCAGCAATCAGATTGTTGCCTGCATTCACAGGCCCGCCACCTGTCATGAAGAAGGCCCAGAGCGCAGGCAGAACAGACAGGGTATACCCCACTGTTGCTCGGCTACCTGATGCTTTGGTTGCAAAACCCCAAAGCACCCCCGACATGAAACTCAGAATGACCGAGCCGTAAAACAGCTGGATATATGGCCCTACGAAACGCGCGCCAAACTGCCGTGAACCCCACGCGTTCAGATCACTGTTTAGATAAGTCAAAGCACCCCAGATAAACGGGATCAACCCCGCCAGACCTAAGTACAGTGCGGCCCTGGGCACACCATTCATGCCGGCTGCCTAAGCACACGGGGCACTTTGAATTCCACGTTTTCCACGGCGTTTTCAGCCAACTCAACTGTAACGTCATAGCGTTCGCGGAAAGCGTCAACGACTTCGTTCACCAGTTGCTCGGGGGCCGAGGCACCGGCTGTGATGGCCACGCTGGCAATGCCCTCAAGGGCGCGCCAGTCGATATCGGGTGCGCGCTGAACCAGTTGCGCATAGCTGCATCCGGCGCGTGAGGCGACCTCGACCAGACGTTTCGAGTTTGACGAGTTCGGAGCGCCGACCACCAACAGGGCGTCTGACTTTGGGGCCACGGCTTTGACAGCTTCTTGCCGGTTTGTGGTGGCGTAGCAGATGTCTTCCTTGTGCGGCCCTACGATGGCTGGAAAGCGGTCTTGCAAGGCGGCGATCACGTCTTTCGTGTCGTCAATCGACAGAGTGGTCTGGGTCACGAACGCCAGCTTGTCCGGGTCTCGTACCTCGATATCAGCGACATCTTCGACCGTTTCGACCAACAGCACTTCGCCTTCGGGCAGCTGTCCCATCGTGCCAATCGTTTCCGGGTGCCCTTTATGGCCGATCATCACGATCTGCAGACCGGCATCGAAATGGCGTTGCGCCTCGATATGCACCTTTGACACCAGCGGGCAGGTCGCATCTACAAACAGCATCTCGCGCCTGGATGCCTCAGCCGGGACAGATTTTGGAACGCCATGAGCCGAGAAGATCACAGGCCGATCATCCGGGCATTCGTCCAACTCGGCCACGAAGACAGCACCTTTGTCGCGCAAACCGTCGACGACAAACTTGTTGTGAACGATTTCGTGGCGCACGTAGACAGGCGCCCCCCACTTCTCCAGCGCCATTTCGACGATCTTGATGGCCCGGTCTACGCCTGCACAAAATCCGCGAGGCGCGGCCAGGTACAATGTCAATGGTGGCTTGATCATGTCGGTGTCTCCTTACGGCACAGGTAAGTCTTTTCCCGGCATTGGTCCAGCCGCCAGATCTGTCATCCATCTGACATGAATCGGTGTTAGCCAGCCGGTGTTTGAGCACCAAGCTATAGTTAATGAAGCGCGGCCAGATCAGTGAGCCCTGGCCGCGCAACCTTACTAGCCTTTGGAGGTTAAGCTTCGATCAGGTTCCGCTAGCGACTGCGACGCTGCGGGGTTCAACCGGCATTTCGCGGGGGGGCCGCCCGATCACGTCGCGCAGGTCTTCCAGTTCGATGAAGTTATCGGCCTGACGGCGCAGCTCGTCCGAGATCATCGGCGGTTGGCTGCGGATGGTCGAGACCACCGAAACGCGCACGCCCTGTCGTTGCAGGCTGGCAATCAGCGGGCGGAAATCCCCATCGCCCGAGAACAGCACGATATGATCAACCCGCGGTGCCAGTTCCATCGCATCGACGGTAAGCTCGATATCCATGTTTCCCTTGACCTTCCGACGCCCCATGCTGTCGGTGTATTCCTTGGCCGGCTTGGTCACCATGGTGAAGCCGTTATAATGCAGCCAGTCTACAAGCGGACGGATCGGAGAATATTCATCATTTTCCAGAAGCGCTGTGTAATAGAAAGCCCGAAGCAGTTTACCTCTGCGCATGAATTCCTGTCGCAGCAGCTTGTAGTCGATATCAAATCCAAGCGCTTTGGCGGCCGCATAAAGATTGGAGCCGTCGATGAACAGCGCTAGCCGTTCGTCTTTATAAAACATAAATAGTCCCTTCCGGTATAATACAGCGCGGTGAGTGATGTGTGAGTGGGTGTAAAAATGTCGCGCTTTGGTGCCCCTATAATTAGGGCTTTTGTTGGGCATCGCAAGTATGCAGTTGACCGAATATACGGCCTCATATGAGTGATTCTGTGCCAAAAACCATCGTTGCCTTGGGGGCAAATCTCAGTTTGGGACGAACTGAGCCGCACTTGACGTTACGGCAGGCGCTTTCGGCACTTTCGGAGAAGGGCCTGGTGATTCGCGACGTCAGCCGGTTTTTTTCCACACCGTGTTTTCCCGCAGGTGCGGGGCCTGATTATGTGAATGCGGCTGCGTCGATTGAAACGGCCAAGGCTCCGGTGGAGTTGTTGCAGGATTTGCATGCCGTGGAACATGAGTTCGGTCGAGAACGCGCGCAGCGATGGGGCATGCGGACCCTTGATCTGGATCTGATCTGCTACGCGGATCAGGTATTGCCAGATCGCGCCACTTTCGATCTTTGGTGTGATCTTGATCCGGATCTGCAGGCGCGGGCGGCCCCGGACGAGCTGATCCTACCGCATCCGCGTCTTCAGGACAGGGCGTTTGTGCTGATTCCTATGGCCGACATTGCGCCGGACTGGCGGCATCCGGTGCTGAACAAGACTGTGATGCAGATGATGGCTGCCTTACCCGCTGCAGACGTGGCTGAGGTCACGCCACTGTGATTGGTGCAGGGGCAGCATTTCTTGCTTGTCAAGGCGTACAATCGGCCTTAGATAAACCTCTTCCTGACATGGACTCAGTAACGGAGAGCGCCCAATGGCCCGCGTGACGGTTGAAGACTGCGTAGACAAGGTTCCGAACCGGTTCGAACTGGTGATGCTTGCCGCCCACCGGGCGCGCGAGATTTCTGCCGGCGGTCCGATCACCGTTGACCGTGACAACGACAAGAACCCTGTCGTGTCGCTGCGCGAGATCGCCGACGAAACCCAGAGCGCGGATGAATTGCGCGAGCGTCTGATCGAAGCCAACCAGACCCAGATCGAGGTTGATGAGCCCGAAGAAGATCAGATGGCATTGCTGATGGGTGCAGAAACGGACAAGCCCGCCGATGACGACATGTCCGAAGAAAAGCTCCTGCGTGCTCTGATGGAGGCGCAAGGCCAGGGTTAACCCCAGCGATAAAGGTGCGGACCGGATGATTTCAGCAGAAGACCTGATTGCGCTGGTCCGCAATTACAATCCCAAGACAAATGCCGAGCGCATCGAGCGGGCCTATGAGTTTGGCCATCAGATGCATGAGGGGCAGTTCCGCCATTCTGGCGAGCCCTATTTTACCCATCCCGTTGCCGTTGCCGCCATTTTGACCGAACAGCGTCTGGATGATGCGACGATCATCACGGCGCTTTTGCACGACACGATTGAAGACACCAAAGCCAGCTACGGCAAAGTGGCCGAGCTGTTCGGGGATGAGGTCGCCAAGCTGGTGGATGGCGTCACCAAGCTGACCAACCTGCAGCTTTCTAGCCGCGAAACCAAACAGGCTGAGAATTTCCGCAAGCTGTTCATGGCCATGTCCAAGGACCTGCGGGTCATTCTGGTCAAGCTGGCTGACCGTCTGCACAACATGCGCACGATCAAGGCGATGCGCCCCGAAAAGCAGGTCCAAAAAGCGCGCGAGACGATGGATATCTATGCGCCACTTGCAGGCCGGATGGGGATGCAATGGATGCGTGAGGAACTGGAAGACCTCGCCTTCCGCGTTCTCAACCCCGAAGGCCGCCAGTCGATCATCCGCCGCTTTATCACCCTGCAACGCGAAACCGGCGATGTGATCCATCGGATCACCGGCGATATGCGCCATGAGTTGGAAAAGGCAGAGATTGAGGCCGAGGTCTTTGGCCGCGCCAAGAAACCCTATTCAATCTGGCGCAAGATGCAGGAGAAAGACCAGGGTTTCTCGCGGCTGTCCGACATCTACGGGTTCCGCATCATCACCATGACCGAGGAGGATTGCTATCGCACGCTTGGGGCCATCCATCAGCGTTGGCGCGCGGTGCCTGGGCGGTTCAAGGATTATATCAGCCAGCCGAAATCGAACGGATACCGCTCGATCCACACCACCGTGTCGGGCCGCGATGGTAAGAGGGTTGAGGTGCAGATCCGCACCCGTCAGATGCATGACGTCGCCGAAACCGGGGTCGCAGCGCATTGGTCGTATCGCGATGGCGTGCGCACTGAAAACCCGTTTGCCGTGGACCCGGCCAAGTGGATTTCGAACCTGACTGAACAGTTCGACAACGAAGAAGACCACGAAGATTTCCTCGAAGCCGTAAAGCTGGAAATGTACTCCGACCAGGTCTTCTGCTTCACGCCTAAGGGCGATGTGGTGAAATTGCCGCGCGGGGCGACGCCGATTGATTTCGCCTATGCGATCCACACCCGGATTGGGCACGCGTGTGTCGGAGCAAAGGTGGATGGCATTCGCGTACCGCTATGGACCCGGCTCAAGAACGGACAATCGGTGGATATCATCACTGCAGATGGGCAGACGCCGCAGGTCACATGGCTTGAGATCGCGGTAACAGGCAAGGCCCGCACCGCGATCCGTCGCGCGCTGCGCGAAGTTGACCGCGAGCGTTTTATTCGGTTGGGCAAAGAACTGGCGCGTTCGGGCTTTGAACATGTGGGCCGCAAGGCGACCGACAAAGCGCTGGATACCGCCGCCAAGCACCTGCGTCTGAAAGATCGTGACGAATTGCTCGCTCGTCTGGGCAGCGCAGAACTCACCGCCCATGACGTGGTCGAGGCCGTCTATCCCGAGCTGACCAAGGACGAAGGTGATGCGGTCCCCATGCGCCGCGCGGTGATCGGTCTGGAACCGGGGCAAAAATTCGACCGTGCGCCCTGCTGCCAGCCTTTGCCCGGCGAACGCATTGTCGGCATCACTTATCGTGGCAAAGGCGTGGTGGTGCACGCCATCGACTGTAACCGGCTGAGCGAGTTCGAAAGCGAACCGGAACGCTGGGTCGATTTGCACTGGCATTCCGGCACGCACCCCGCCGCCTACGGTGCGACGCTTGATCTGACCATCGGCAATGACGCGGGGGTGCTGGGGCGAATTTGCACATTGATTGGTGAGAAAAAGGCCAATATCTCGAACCTGGAGTTTGTTGATCGGAAACCAGATTTCTACCGGTTGCTAATCAATGTTGAGTTGCGTGACCTGGAACAGTTGCATTCGCTTATGCTGATGCTTGAGGCTGAAAGCGATGTCGCCGCCGTTGAGCGACACAGGGAACAGGCGAAACCAGTTGTGGCAGCTGGCTGAGTAGGGGTGATCGCGAGTGGTTTTCAAGCGCCGAGATCGACGCTCGCCTGTCCAGATCGCATCGGAGTTCGTCTATCCGCGCGGTGGATGGACCCGCGCATTTCACTACGTCAAACATCGGGTGCGGCGTCTGCCGGATTCCCCTGATCGGATCGCCCGTGGCATCGGCGCCGGAGTTTTTGCAGCCTTTACGCCGTTTTATGGGATGCACTTCGTTGTTGCCGCGCTTTGTGCACGCCTGATCAACGGCAATATCCTTGCGGCGCTCAGCGGGACGTTCTTTGGTAATCCCCTGACTTATGTACCGATTGGTGTGATCTGCCTACAAACAGGCCATTTCATTCTGGGCACAGAGTTCGACAAGAGTGTTGAGCGCGGGTTGATGGGTAAGTTCGCCAGCGCGTTGGGCGATCTCAAAAATAACTTTCTGTCGATATTCACCGACCGTGTCGCGGACTGGCACGGGCTTGGCGTGTTTTACTACGAGGTGTTTTATCCCTACCTCGTTGGGGGCATTCTACCCGGCCTTTTGGCCGGTGCCATATGCCACTACCTCAGCCTGCCGCTGATCCGCACGTATCAGCAACGCCGCCGCGATAAGATCAAAGCGAAATTCGAAGAAATCAAACGACGGGCAGAAGAATCGGCTGACGCCCTGACCTCAAAACCCCTAGGCTCGGGTCAAACATTGAAAAAGGAATCGAACGATGTCTGACAACCTCTTGCGCCTGGGTGTAAACATCGACCACGTCGCCACCGTACGTAATGCGCGTGGCGGGGCTTATCCTGACCCTCTTCGCGCTGCCAAGCTGGCCGAAGAGGCGGGGGCCGATGGCATCACCGCCCATTTGCGCGAAGACCGTCGCCATATCTCTGACGCCGATATCGACGGGCTGATGGAGGTTCTGTCGGTCCCGCTGAACTTCGAGATGGCGGCAACGGACGAGATGCAGAAAATCGCCCTGCGCCACAAACCGCATGCTGTGTGTATCGTTCCCGAAAAGCGCGAGGAGCGTACAACCGAGGGCGGGCTTGAGGTCGCGCGCGAGGAAAACAAGCTGGCGCATTTCATTGCGCCGTTGCGCGACGTAGGTTGCCGTGTGTCGATCTTCATCGCTGCAGATCAACGCCAGATCGAAGCTGCGCATCGCATCGGGGCTGAGGTTATCGAGCTGCATACCGGTGCCTATTGCGATGCCCATGCCGAAGGCCGCATGGAGGAGGCTGCCCACGAGCTTGAGGCGCTGCGCACAATGTCGAGCTTTGCCCATTCTCTGGGGCTTGAGGTGCATGCCGGCCACGGACTTACCTATGACACGGTTCAGCCGATCGCTGCCTTCCCTGAGGTGAAAGAGCTGAATATCGGTCACTTCCTGATTGGCGAGTCGATCTTTCTGGGCCTCACGCCTGCCATCCAGCAGATGCGTCGTCTGATGGATGAGGCGCGCGCGTGATCACATACGGCTTCATTGCGATCTGGTTTGCCTGGATCATGGCCGGGGGCTCTCCGGGGCCTGCAACCATGGGCATCGCAGGAACCGCAATGAACGAAGGCCGC
This sequence comes from Ruegeria sp. AH7, assembly GCF_056541325.1. Taxonomy (NCBI): domain Bacteria; kingdom Pseudomonadati; phylum Pseudomonadota; class Alphaproteobacteria; order Rhodobacterales; family Roseobacteraceae; genus Ruegeria; species Ruegeria sp. AH7. Next base: position 225,897 of record NZ_JBQFYF010000007.1, read on the forward strand.
CGCGCCGGGTTGGCCTTCGCGTTGGGCATTTGTGCTGGCTCTGCAGCCTGGGGGATCGCCGCTGCACTGGGCCTGTCGGCGATCATGCTGGCCAATGTCTGGGTATTCGAAATCATCCGATATGTGGGCGTGGCCTATCTGGGCTGGCTTGCCTTCAAAGCTCTGCGCCGCGCGATGACCTCGGATGAAGTTGCTTTGGGCCAACCTGTCACAGGTTCTCTGCCGACAATCTTTGCCAAAGGCGCTGCAATCCACCTAACCAATCCCAAGGCAATCCTCAGCTGGGGTTCTATCTACGCCATTGTCGCGCCGAACGATGCCAGCTTGCTGATGTTGCTTGGGTATTTCGCGCTGCTCTATGTCGGGTCGTTGCTGATCTTTATCGGCTATGCCTTTCTCTTTTCCTCAAGCCGCATGGTCCAAGGTTACCGTCGCGCCCGCCGCTGGTTTGACCTGGCATTTGCCGGGTTCTTCGGGCTGGCGAGTTACAAGATCCTGACGGTGCGGTTGCAATGATCCTCGGTATCGGCACAGATCTCGCGAACATCGACCGCATTCAAGGCACGCTGGATCGCTTTGGCGACCGGTTCCGCAACCGTGTCTTCACTGAGATCGAGCAGCGTAAGGCCGAACGCCGCGCTGACACCGCTGGCACCTACGCCAAACGCTGGGCCGCGAAAGAGGCGTGTTCCAAGGCGCTGGGCACTGGTTTGCGTATGGGTATCTCGTGGAAAGATATGGCGGTCACCAACCTTAAAACCGGTCAACCCGTGATGCATGTCACCGGTTGGGCGGCCGAACGGCTCAGGGAAATGACGCCCGAAGGGTATGAGGCGATCATCCACGTCACGCTGACGGATGATCACCCTTGGGCGCAGGCTTTCGTGGTGATTGAGGCCAGACCCTTTGCTGACACGGCTGCGGCCTTGACTTGGCCCCAGTCGCCCCGCATGTAGCATCCCAACAACTCAATGACCGGAGAGCAGTATGGCCGAGGACGCCAAAACAGGTAACCCCGTGTGGGAGACGATCAAAACCATCGTCTATGCCCTTTTGATCGCGGGCGTTTTCCGCACCCTGTTCTTTCAGCCGTTCTGGATTCCTTCCGGCTCGATGAAGCAGACCCTGCTGATTGGCGACTTTCTGTTCGTGAACAAGATGGCTTATGGCTACTCTTATGCCTCCTGCCCCAGCTTGACCTTCATGAATATCGATGCCGAAGACATCTGTGGCTGGCTGCCCGGCGATGACAACACGCGTATCTGGGGCGGCGAGCCCGAGCGCGGTGATGTCATTGTATTCCGACATCCGGTTACGGGGCGGGACTACATCAAACGTCTGATCGGTTTGCCGGGTGACCGCATTCAGGTGCGCGAAGGTCAGATCATTTTGAACGGCACGCCGGTGCCGCAACAGCCTGACGGGGTGTTTACAGAAATCGCCGAACCCCAGGGGCCGCAACGCCTGCGCCCGCGCTGTGAAAACGGGCCGGTTGGAAATGGCGGCACCTGCGAAAAGTCGCGCCTAATTGAAACTTTGCCCAATGGCGTGTCCTATGATGTGCTGAACATCGGCAATCAAGGGTCAGACAATACCGGCATCTATACAGTGCCCGAAGGCCATTACTTCTTCATGGGGGACAACCGCGACAACTCCGCCGACAGCCGTCTGCCGCAATCTGCTGGCGGCGTTGGCTATGTCCCCTACGAAAACCTGATTGGCCGTGCTGACCGGATCATGTTCTCGTCCGCCGGGCGCTCCATGCTGTTCTTCTGGACCTGGCGTGGGGATCGGTTCTTTAAGGCGGTGAATTGAAGCTTTCATCCGAGATAAAAGCATTCCAGCAGCGTTTGGGATACGAATTCACCAATCCCCAACTGCTGGTGCGCGCATTGACTCATGGATCAGTGTCTTCGGCCACGCGGCCCGATAACCAGCGGTTGGAGTTTCTGGGGGACCGTGTGCTGGGGTTGGTTATGGCGACTGCGCTCCTAGAGGCGGACAAGAAAGCCACCGAAGGCCAGTTGGCGCCGCGCTTCAACGCGTTGGTCCGCAAAGAGGCCTGTGCAGATGTCGCTCGCCAGATTGATCTGGGGGCCGTCCTGAAACTGGGCCGGTCCGAGATGCTGTCGGGTGGTCGCCGCAAACAGGCACTGCTTGGCGATGCGATGGAGGCGGTCATCGCGGCCATCTATCGTGATGCTGGTTTTGAGGCGGCGCGGGACGTCATCATAGCCCTATGGGGCGAGCGCATTCATAAGGTTGAAGCCGACGCCCGTGATGCCAAAACCGCGCTGCAGGAATGGGCGCAAGCCCGCGGTCAGAAACCTCCGGCTTATGTCGAGGTCAAGCGCACCGGCCCTGACCACGCCCCCATCTTCACCATCGCTGCCCGTTTGCAAGATGGCACTGAGGCGCAGGCGACCGCAGGCTCAAAACGCCAGGCCGAGCAGGCTGCTGCGAAATCTCTGTTGGGTCAGTTGAGTTGAGCTGTTTTGCCGAAGTCGGAACATGAAGATCAGGCCCGCAGAGAAAACGGACGCTGCCAGCCTTGCGGCATTGTCGATTGAGGTCTGGATCAGTACCTACCTGCGGCATGGTGTAAACGCATTCTTCGCCGAGTTTGTTCTATCCGAATTCACGACCGCCCAGTTCGAGGCTCTGCTTGAAGAGGGGGGTGATATGCTGATGGTCTCGGAAAACAGCGACGGGATCGACGGCTATGTTCGCCTGTCAGAGAAACGCGTTGCACCTGTTGACGGGCTTTCCGATCTTGAAGTCCTTACGTTTTACGTCCAGCCCCGCCATCACGGCAAAGGCATAGGTTCCGCATTGCTGGATGTTGCGATCAAATATGCTCGGGAGCAAGGCCGGAATGGGATCTGGCTGACAACCAATTCCGAGAACAAACCCGCAATTGATTTCTATCTGTCCAAAGGGTTCGAGCAGGTTGGTGTCACGGATTTCCGTATTGGGGATCAAGCCTACCCGAACCATGTGCTGGCTTTGACGATACCAGGGCAAGCCTAAAGTCAATCTGCTGGGTAAAGCCGCTTGGCCCGGTCTTCCAATGCTTGATGGCATGACACTGAAGCGTCCAGCTTCCCGAACGCTCCTCAACTACGCTACCCGCTCGGAACGCGACAAATCCCTCTGGCCCGCAGCGCCATTCTGCTATACGGGTGCGCACTTGCAAACAGGATCGCAGCACACATGACCACACGCGCCGGATTTATCGCCCTGATCGGAGAGCCCAATGCAGGCAAATCCACCCTTCTGAATCGAATGGTCGGGGCCAAGATCTCGATCGTGACGCATAAGGTGCAGACCACACGCGCGCGCATTCGCGGTGTGGCGATGGAGGGCGACGCGCAACTGGTTTTTGTCGATACGCCCGGCCTGTTCAAACCCCGCCGCCGCCTGGATCGCGCCATGGTCGCCGCCGCTTGGGGCGGCGCTGCGGATGCGGATGTGGTTGTTCTGATGGTCGAGGCCCATCGCGGCATTACCGAAGGCGTTGAACGCATCCTTGAAGGTCTGGAAGAAATCGGACAGGGCCGCAAAGTTGCGCTGGCCATCAACAAGATCGACAGGGTTCAATCCGAAGTCTTGCTGACCCTGACCAGCGACCTGAACGCGCGCTACGCCTTTTCCGAGACGTTCATGATCTCGGCCGAAAAGGGTCACGGCGTTGATGATCTGCGGAAATGGCTGGCTGGCGAGGTGCCCGAAGGCCCGTGGCTGTATCCCGAAGACCAGATCGCGGACCTTTCGATGCGTATGATTGCCGCCGAGATGACGCGCGAGAAACTGACCCTACGCCTGCATCAGGAGCTGCCCTATCAGTTGACGGTCGAGACCGAAAACTGGGAAGAGCGCAAGGATGGCTCGGCCAAGATCGATCAGGTCATCTATGTCATGCGCGACGGCCACAAGGGCATCGTTCTGGGCAAGCGCGGCGAGACGATCAAGGCTGTCAGCCAGGCTGCGCGGGCTGAGTTGGAAGAGTTTCTCGACCGCAAGATCCACCTGTTCCTTCAGGTGAAAGTCCGACCCAACTGGTTGGAAGAATCCGAGCGCTATTCGGAGATGGGGCTGGATTTCAAAGACGGCAACGCATGACCCGCTTGACGGCCGAATTTTGGGTGCATGCCTATATGGCGCGGCTGCGGCTACAGGATATCCCCGCTTTTGTTGTGGCCCATGGGGACAACACTGCAGGCGCGGTGCTGGTCAAGATGAACACGCTCGACGGTCAGGCCATCGCCTATCAACGCAGCTTTGACCTTATGAGCGGTGAGCGGAAATGGATTGAGCTATCCTCAGGGCCCGAGGGTGATGTTGACGCCGCCCTGACCAGACAGCGTAGCTTTGACCCCGATCTTTGGGTGATCGAGGTCGAGGACCGGCAAGGGCGGCATATGTTGGGCGAGGAGGGGTTGGAGTAGTAGCTCAACCTCTGGAGGGATATCGACACAATTTTTCACCATGCGACGTGGATGGCACGAACCTTGCTCCGCGATAGACAATGCTGAAAATAGGTTGTGAGGGATTGTGGCGCATCGAGAATGCTCCGAGATATTCCATGTCCTTAAAGAAAACAGATTCCGGGAAACCTGATGTCACCAGAGATCCCGTTTCGTTACATTTCCAGCCGGGTTCCCGTAGCCGGGCGTCTGCTTCCTCTTGCATATCGTAGATTCGTATCGCCGGACCCGGATTCAACTCCATCATCCAAATGTCATTTACCATTACGATTGAGCCATTTTCGTGCCTGTATAAGTTTATCTTTCGTGCATAATCGGCAATCAGATGCTCTGAGGTACACAAGACAGAGCCGTCACAAACGACCACCCTGCGGTGCTTTTCCCACCCAAAGGAGAGCGGAATGGGGGCTTTTTGTGCCGCGATTGTCAGGCCATTCAATTCCGTCGTCTTCAGTTTGTAACTCGACGAAGAGAAGGCGAGAGAGACTGTAGGATGGCGAAGGATAGCGATCATCGCTACAAACAAACCGATGAATGCAATGAGCGCTAGTACAGAGTATCGGATGATTTTCATACAAACTATTAGTACGTGGAAGGAATCGATTTAAGTGAAATTGAGCACTAGAGAAGACGATGGGCTCTGAGAAGTGCAGATAATCATATATAGACGCGCAGAAACTCTGGAGTATTAACGCAGCTTTGACCCCGATCTTTGGGTGATCGAGGTCGAGGATAGGCAAGGGCGGCATCTGTTAAGGGAAGAGGGGTTGGAGTAAGAACTCTAGCGAGTTCGGTATCCACTCTTTTGCCTGAACATAAACGCGTTCAGTCTAAGTCTGCAAAATAGACAAAGCTCATCTTGTTGCCGTCCAGATCGCGGGCATATGCGCCAAAAAAGTCCGGGCCATACTGCGGGCGCGGTCCCGGGTCGCCTTCGTTGGTGCCGCCATTGGCGATCGCGATTGCATGGACTTTGCGCACTTCATCTTCGCTTTCGCACATCAGGCCGACCATGTTTCCGTTACCCGGTGTTGCAGTTTTTTGATCATGTGGCAGCGAAACCCATATTCGTCCGCCGTAGCGCAGTTGGTAGCAGACAGCGTATGGCATGTATTCAGCTACGACTTTGCCACCAATTCCGGCCATTGTTGTGTCGTAAAATTTGCGGGCTTTAGCAACGTCGTTTGAGCCGATCATTACGTAGTTAAGAGACATGGATTGAATTCCTTTCTAAGAACATTGGGCGAACATTAGCCAGTGCGGTGATAGCGCGCAATTCGATTGTTCGACCCTGTAAATCCCCTAGGCCAGTTTCTGCCTTGTGTGTTCAGCGGGCATGAGATTTTCTGCGAATAGACAAGACAACCGAACGGATACAGCCTTGGATTGGCGCGATCACGGCATACTTCTGACTTCTCGCCGACACGGCGAAACATCGGCGATTGTCGAGGTTTTCACAGAAGCCCATGGTCGCCATGCCGGGGTCGTGCGCGGTGGGACCAGCCGGAAGATTGCGCCGATCCTACAGCCGGGCGCACAGCTGGATGTGCTGTGGCGCGCGCGGTTGGAGGAGCATATCGGCACGTTTCAGGTTGAACCTTTGCGGTCCCGCGCAGCGGCGGCGTTTTCCGGGCGGTTGGCTTTGTCAGGTTTGAACGCGGTTGTGTCGCTGCTATCCTTCTGCCTGCCAGAGCGAGAGCCTCATCCGGCGATCTACAAGCAGACCGAACAATTGATGGACCTATTGGGACAGGATGACATTTGGCCTTTGGCCTATCTGCAGTGGGAGTTGGCGCTGCTTGAGGAACTGGGCTTTGGTCTGGACCTGTCAGCCTGCGCCGTCACCGGCGCGACGGAGGGGTTGGCCTTTGTCTCACCCAAAACGGGGCGGGCGGTCAGCACAGAGGGCGCAGGTGATTGGGCAGATCGGTTGCTGCCATTGCCACTTTGCCTGCGCGGCGAAGGCGATGCGCCGGATGTTGAGGTTGCAACCGGCCTACAGACCACGGGCTATTTTTTGGAAAACCGCGTCGCCCCTGCGTTGGGTCATACGCCATTGCCTCAGGCACGGGCGCGGTTTGTAGATCAACTTACTCGACGGCTTTGAACACCATCTCGTGCCCGGCATCGTTGCGCAGGATCAGTACGTTCCCCGACACCTCGGATTGAGTCATCGCCATCAACGCGGCAAAATACGTCCCTTCCAGTTCGAGCGAAGCGCAGGCCGCACGCGTCGCGCTGAGGTTTTCGATCTCGAACCAGGGATAGGGCGCGCTGATCGTCGCCTGATAGCTATTGCAGGGGGCATTTCCGGCAATCTGCCCGTCTGCGGGAAACCGTAGCAGCGCGCTGGCCTCAAATAATTGGCCATCAATCTCCTGCAACTGCCATGTCTGCTCTGCCGCACCATAGGCAGACACGGTTTCATCCCGGTCACATTGCAAGAGCCCGATGAGCGGTAACGCAAAGGCAAGGCGGATCATATCAGTCTCCTACGACCTTGGAACGCTTTGCCTTTAGGCGTGTCAATCCGGAATCGTCAAGCAAGTTGAGGGCTTCCCGCAATACTCAGGCCATAGTTGACCCAAGGTCACAAATCGACATAGTGGAGCCAAGCCAAACCCGGGCCCTAGTCAGCATCACAGCTAATCCCGAAGGGCAATGCCCATTAAGCTGGTAGCGCAAAAGCAGAGTTTGTTTCATGTCACAGGTCAGCGACACCGAAACCAAAAAGCGAACGCGGCCCATCGTCAAAGTCGTGATCGTCCTGGTTTATCTGGTGTTTTTGTTCCTGCTGGTTGAATTGTTGTCTTACCTCGCGGTTGTCCACCTGTTTGACAATGCGCTCGGTGGCAAGGCCGAGCGTCATCTTTACTCCTCGATCCGAGGGCATGAACTTAACCCCGACTACCAACGTCAATTCGATACTGGCGGGCAGCGCATTCATTCGGATCAGGGGTTCCGGTATGACTCCGTTGTCGATCTGCCCAAGCCGAATAGCACCTACCGCATCTTTCTGATGGGCGGCTCCACCGCCTATGCCATCGGATCACAAGGGCGCGTGTATCCAGATCATCCGACGCTTACCAATAGTGAAACGGTGTCCTACTTTCTTGAACAAACTCTCCGCGAGCAGCTGAAGGATGAAATGCCCGGCGTGAAGATCGAGGTGATCAACGCCGGTGTTGCCGCCTATCACAGCTTTCAGCATGTGCTGTATATCTACGAGACGCTCTATGAGTACGAGCCTGACCTGATTGTTTTTCTGGACGGTCACAATGATTTCTACAATGTGGGGGTTACAAATCCGATCCAGAGCTATGGCTATTCCTCGGCTCGGATGGTGGATGCGCTCAACGACCGCGAGCCTTTCTTTGCGGCCTATGCGTTCTTGCGGGCCCCGGCCGAGTATTCCTATACGTTCAAGCTGGCGTCGAAATTCACCCAAGGTTTGTATCAGCGCTATGAGGCACCCAACTACAATCTGACCGGCGACGTGACCGCGTTGGAACGCGATTTCTCAGCCGAGCTGGCCGAGACCGCACGTCGTGGGTTTTTGCGCAATTACAAGCTGATCGAGTCTTTTGGTGCCTATCACGGGTTCTGCTACCATGTCTTCCTGCAGCCTGAGGTGGTATTCGAAAACGTCGAAAACCTGAGCGCGGCAGATCAGGAAATCGCTCAGATTACGCGCGACTGGTACGTGCCCGGACGAGAGCAGGTGATGACGCGCGCGCGCGCTGAGTTTCCGGAGCTGTTTGATCAGGCCGATATTCCCTATACCGAAATCGCTGAGATCGCAGCTCCTGAACACAAGGACAAAAGCCTGTATGTCGACTATACGCACCTGACGGCGGAAGGTTCGAAACTGGTGGCGGCCCGGATGCTGCCCGTAGTGATCGACACCATTTCAAAATGCGAGACGGGGTCCTGATCTCAGAACGCAAGTTCACCGTTTAGCAATTGTGTGCGCACCTCCATCCTTGGGCGCCAGTTGTACCGGGTATCTTTCCGAACAGGCCCCCAGAACAAGGCGCCGCTATTGCGCCACGGATCAAGGATTATGCCGTCATACATCGAATCGCCCTTGGCGCTGATCAGGGCGGAATGGTGAATGATCCGAAAGGGTGTGGGTGGGGATGTAGCCCAGTGTAGTTCGAGTGTTCGAAACCCTTCCTGCCGCAGTCGCCGCGTCATGGCCTGTGCCCAGTCATTGCACAGCCCGTATTCCCGAAAGCCGTTGGCGACCTTGGCGTTATGTATGATCGCCGGGTCGGTTACGTTCCAATCCCGGGCGAGGTGCTGAGAATAGCTGTACGAGATTGATGCGGCGGTTTGTGCCTCAATTGGATCAACCTCTGGCCCGAGGGATTGAATGGCTTGTGCCAGTTCGTCGATATCATCTTGATTTGCGGTTGGCTGCGGTACCGCGCAGCCGCATAGGGTCAGGGCTGTCAACATAGCCCAGAGAACCAATATTCGTGTCATGTCGGGTGCCAGCAATTGTCCAGTTTCTTTTGGTGGCAATAAGTCGGTATCGACGGATTTCATAGGGGAAGTTTGGCCGCAGGTTTGCCAACACTACTGGTTTAGGAAATTGGACTGCGTTGGTTGCAACAACTGGCGCAAGAAAAGACCCGGTGCAAAGACCGGGTCAGTTGGGGAAACAAGGCCGCCTTATTCGATCACCCGAGCAGACGTCGTGCGATGACCTGTGCCTGAATCTCGGCAGCCCCTTCGAAGATATTTAGAATGCGCGCGTCACACAGAACGCGGCTGATCTTGTATTCCAGCGCAAAGCCATTGCCGCCATGAATTTGCAGACCATTGTCAGCTGCAGCCCAAGCAACGCGGGCACCAAGCAGTTTGGCCATACCGGCCTCAAGGTCGCAGCGGTGGCCATGGTCCTTTTCCCAGGCCGAGAAATAGGTCAGCTGCCGCGCAATCATGATCTCGACCGCCATCATTGCCAGCTTGCCCGAGACGCGGGGAAAGTTGATCAGCGATTTACCGAATTGTTTCCGATCCTGCGCATATTGCATCGCAATATCCAATGCGCTTTGCGCTACCCCAATGGCGCGTGCGGCGGTTTGGATGCGGGCGGATTCAAACGTCTCCATCAGCTGTTTGAAGCCCTTGCCTTCTTCCCCGCCCAGAAGGTTTTCGCCTTTCACGTGGAAGCCGTCAAAGCCCAGCTCGTATTCCTTCATCCCGCGATAACCCAGAACCTCGATCTCGCCACCGGTCATGCCGGGGGTGGGGAATGGGTTTTCATCTGTGCCCGGGGTTTTTTCGGCTAGGAACATGGACAGGCCACGGTGGTCGGTGCTGTCGGGGTTGGTGCGGGCCAGCAGGGTCATGACATGGGTGCGGGCCGCATGTGTGATCCAGGTTTTGTTACCGGTGATCTGGTAATCGCCGTTCTCATCCTTGACCGCACGGGTGCGCAGGCTGCCGAGGTCCGAACCGGTGTTGGGTTCTGTAAACACGGCGGTCGGCAAAATCTCGGCGCTGGCCAGCTTGGGCAGCCAATTGGCTTTTTGTTCGTCCGTGCCGCCAGCCAGGATCAATTCCGCTGCAATTTCGGACCGGGTCCCCAGTGAGCCGACGCCGATATAGCCGCGCGACAACTCTTCTGAAACCACGCACATCGATGCTTTGGACAGACCAAAGCCGCCAAATTCCTCGGGGATGGTTAGGCCGAACACGCCCATTTCGGCCAGCTCTTCGATGATCTCGATCGGGATCAGCTCGTCCTTCAGATGCCAGTCATGGGCGTTGGGTTCGACCTTTTCGACCGCATAGCGGCGGAACTGGTCGCGGATCATCTCAAGCTCTTCATCCAGCCCCGAAGCCCCGAACATGGCGGCACCGGCCTGCGCCTCCATCAATTCGACCAAACGTGTCCGCGCGGCCTGTGAGTTGGCCTGCGACATGAGGGTCTGCACCTCGGGGCATTGGAACCCGGACAACGCATCCCAACCAAGGCCAAGATCCTGAAGGCGCACAACTTCGCCCTGGTTCATGGGGATGCCACCGGCCACCTGATGCAGGTATTCACCAAAGGCGATCTGATGCAGCAGCTGTTCGATCTCACCGAACTTGCCTGCGGCTTCCAGTGCTTCGGCCCACCGCTGCATCTGTTGTAGCGATTGGTGATATGTGGCCAGCCATGCAAGCCCATGGGCGGCGGTTTGGTTGGCTTCGATCAACGCACCAGAGACGCGCCCATCAGATGTCACCTTGTCCCGTACTGAAACGCGCGCCTTTTCAAAGACAGCTTCAACAGCGGGTACAGCTTTGCTGGTCAGGTTCAGAAGGTCTGGCAAAGTTGCATTGGTGGTCATCTGGGATATGTCCTGTCCATCATGGGCCATGAATCGCGTCCTGTCTTGGGTGGTCTGGTCATATCATGCTGCACGTGCAGCGCAACAAAAATACTTATTACGCTGCGAAAAAGTTCAAAAATTGCGCTTTCGTTTTTGCAGTGCAGAGATTTTCTGCAATGATATCTAGAAGCCATGACATTGCTTTCTATGCTCTCCCCTTTTGATCTTGCCGTGGCTGCCACAATTGCGTGCCTAGCAGGTTGGATAAAAGGCATGGTCGGGTTTGCAATGCCCATGGTTCTGGTCTCGGGTCTCAGTATGATTTTGCCGCCCGAGCTTGCAGTCGCCGGGTTGATCTTGCCCACACTGGTGACCAACGGCGTGCAGGCGCTGCGCGAAGGGGTTCGGGCCGCCTATGAATCGATCCGGCGGTTCAAGGTTTTTCTGACTGTTGGTTTGGTGTTTCTGTTAATCGGCGCTCAGCTGGTGGCGCTTGTGCCCACGGCCACGTTTTTGCTGCTGATTGGTGTGCCAGTGACAGTCTTTGCGCTGATCCAGGTCTTCGGAGTTAAGGTCTCACTGACGTCAGCATCCACCCTCGTTGAGGCCGCAATAGGCGCTGTCGCAGGTTTTGTTGGAGGGATGTCGGGGGTTTGGGGTCCGCCGACCGTGGCTTACCTGACAGCCCTGAATACACCGAAACAAGAGCAATTCCGGGTTCAGGGAGTGATCTATGGCCTGGGCGCCGTTGCCTTGGTGGTTGCTCATATCGGATCGGGGATTCTAAATCGTGACACTGCACCGTTCTCGGCGGTATTGGTCGTGCCAGCCCTTGCAGGGTTGTGGTTGGGGATGCGGCAGCAAACGCGCATTGATCAGGTCAGATTTCGGAAAATCACTCTGTTGGTGCTTTTGATCGCAGGGCTGAACCTTGTGCGGCGCGGTCTGTTTGGCTAGCCGGTTATGCCCGTTTGTCTGCTAAGCGAAACACAAAATAGAGACCCAGCATCAGGAAAAACAGGCCCGAGATATCGCCGATCAAATAGGCAACATATTCAACCGTCGCGCTGCCAAAGGCCATGTTGGTCAGGCCAGAGACCAGAATTGACGTGATTACGCCAACGCCCATGACGCAAATCCAACAGGGCTTTCTGTCGGCTCTTGGGAACAAATCCCAACCCATCCATTTCAGAAGGTAGAACACCGCCGGCACGGTTGTGACCGCGATGGCAATGGCCATCAGGCGGCTGGGCAGGAACAGATCCACCCCGCCCAGTATTGCAAAAACCGCAATGACCCCCGGCAACAGCGCAAAGATCGCCCGCCAACCTAACAGCCAAGCGGATAGCACGCGCACTCCGTGCGGTAGAAACAGCAGGCTTGCCCGGCTGGGATATTCTGGAAAGAACATGTTCTGTAGCGGCATCAAAACCTCAAAGGTGAGGAGTGATGCGACCACATAAGCCAAAGAGGCAAAGAAAGTTTCGGTGACCCACCTGCGCACCGGGATCAACCGACAACGCGTAAGAGGCGCAGCTTATCTGGGCGCATGAACGATGTATCGCCCTCGATTTGCATTGCCGCTTTGAGACAAATAGCCTTTTTTAACCAACGATTTCAGCGCACGAAAAAAAGTCGGGCGCGAAACTCTTTGGACCAGTGTGTGTTCGATCAAGCCGAATGTCCGAACCTCTTGATCTGCTTTCGACAGCTCCTCGGCCGCGTAGTAGATGTCGCGCTCGACCGGTGAGAGATTCTCCAGCCCCAATGTACGCTCCATGCTCTGCATCAACTTGCGCAGCTCGGTCAGTTTCGAAATTTCTGTCATATTTTACCTGTCTTGCTTCGTGCCTGACACTGTCCAGTCCTGGTGGCGCGAAATCGGTTGAATTTGGGTGTTCAACAAGTTGCGCGCTGGCACGTATCCCCGTGTAAGTGGTTTACTCTGCTATTTGGGTGGCCCGATCTGCAGAGGTGAGTATGCAGGCGCGAGAAACCCTGTGGTGCTTTCTGTTTTGGTTCCGGCGCAGTTGCATCGGAGGTCTTAGTAATGGGCAGAGTGCCTATCTCAATCTGAGTGTCAAAACAATAAAATTGTGGAGAATGGTGCCGTCGCGTAACTATTGAAGGTCAAAGCGCCATATTGATGACGCAAAAAAGAAGGGGCGCAAGCGCCCCTGTCTGTTTAGCCGATTGCGACCGATTTTATGTCGTCGTCGATGAAGGGGATGTATTGCTCAAAATTCTCGGCAAACATCTGCACCAATTTCTCGGCTTGCTTGTCAAAGGCTGCCTGATCGTCCCACGTACGGCGCGGGTCCAGCAGAACTTCGGGAACGCCGGGCACTGAAACGGGTACGTCAAAGCCGAAATTGGCATCCTTGCGGAATTCGGCGTCAGCCAGAGACCCTTCGAGCGCAGCTGTCAGCAGCGCGCGGGTCGCCTTGATCGGCATCCGGCTGCCCACACCATAAGCGCCGCCAGTCCAACCTGTGTTGACCAGCCAACAGGTGGCGCCGTGCTGGGCGATCTTGTCACGCAGCAGGTTGCCATAGGCCTCGGGTCGACGCGGCATGAAGGGTGCGCCAAAGCAGGTCGAGAAGGTCGGCTGCGGCTCGGTCACGCCACGCTCGGTACCTGCAACCTTTGAGGTGAAGCCAGACAGGAAGTGATACATCGCCTGCGCCGGTGTCAGACGCGCGATCGGAGGCAGGACGCCAAACGCATCGCAAGTCAGCATGATGATGTTCTTCGGGTGACCGCCCAGAGCGCTACTGGACGCGTTCGAGATATACTCGAGCGGGTAGGCACAGCGCATGTTCGCGGTCAGCGAGTCATCATCGAAATCCAATTCCTTGGTTTCGGGGTCGAAGACCATGTTCTCGATGACTGTGCCGAACTTGCTGGTTGTCGCGTAGATCTCGGGCTCGGCCTCGGCATTCAGGTTGATCGTCTTGGCGTAGCAGCCACCTTCGAAGTTGAAGGTGCCGCGATCCGACCAGCCATGTTCGTCATCGCCGATCAGCACGCGTGCTGGGTCCGCCGACAGCGTGGTCTTACCTGTGCCCGAAAGGCCAAAGAAAACCGCCGTGTCGACTGGGTTGCCCACGGCGTGGTTGGCTGAGCAATGCATCGGCATTACGCCTTTTTCCGGCAGCATGTAGTTCAACAGGGTGAAGACGGACTTTTTGTTCTCACCTGCGTACTCCGTGCCGCCGATCAGGATCAGCTTGCGGTCAAAGTTCAACGCAATCACTGTCTCGCTGCGGCAGTTGTGCTTGCTTGGGTCGGCCATGAAGCTGGGGCAGTTGATGACGGTGAAATCCGCGATGAATTCGTCCAGATCCTCACGATCAGGACGGCGCAGCAGATGGCGGATAAACAGGTTGTGCCAGGCCAGCTCGGTGACCATGCGCACATTGATTGAATAGGTAGGATCAGCTCCGCCTACGAGGTCCTGTACGAAATAGTCGCGGCCCTTCATATGCTCGAGCATATCTTCATAGAGCGTATCGAACCCCTCCGGGCTCATCGCGGCGTTGTTTTCCCACCAGATGCTGTCGGCGACGCTGTCGGTCTTGACGACGTGCTTGTCCTTGGGCGAGCGGCCGGTGAACTTACCGGTGGTGACCAAAAAGGCACCGCCGTTGCCCAGCGTGCCTTCGCCACGCTTCAGCGCCTCTTCGATTAGCGCCGGTTCCATGAAGTTATAATAGACATTGCCCAGGCCCTCGATCCCCTGATTTTCGAGGCGGAATTGCGGGTTAACCCGTCCAGATGTCATGCGTGTCTTCTCCTGTGGCGGCGCTGCGGCGTGTTTGGCCGGGTGCACCATTGGGGCAGTTTGCCGGGGAAAACCGGCCGATGAGCGGGTCTTATCATGGTCCTTTGGGGCGTGAACAGGACGGTTTGGCGCAGTTAGCGCAACCAAGTTCAGGTTTAGCGCCACCAAATATTTCCTGTCGGAAAACTGGGCAGCATTTTGCGGGCAGCAAGGCATTTTTGCCGCATAGCTGCCGCAACAATGGCACGATTCAGGGTTACGGATTGATTCGGATCAGCAAAAACGCCAACAATACCTTACAAAAAAGCGTATTATTGCGTATGTGAGCAGGAATAGGGGTAAGCCCGATGTCAAAGATTGCACTGGTGGATGACGATAGAAACATTCTGACGTCCGTATCCATGACGCTCGAAGCCGAAGGTTTCGAGGTTGAAACCTACAATGATGGACAGGCCGCGCTGGACGCGTTCAACAAGAAACTGCCGGATATGGCCGTTCTGGATATCAAAATGCCGCGTATGGACGGGATGGACCTGTTGCAGCGGCTGCGCCAGAAGACGCAAATGCCGGTGATCTTTCTGACCTCGAAAGATGACGAAATTGATGAGGTTCTGGGCCTGCGTATGGGGGCTGATGACTATGTCAAAAAGCCATTCTCTCAGCGTCTGTTGGTTGAGCGCATTCGTGCGCTGCTGCGTCGGCAAGAAGCCACCAGCGGTGATGCAACTGTTGCCGCAACCGGCGACACCAAGGTCATGGAACGCGGAGAATTGCGGATGGATCCGTTGCGCCACGCGGTCAGTTGGAAAGGCACCGATGTCTCGTTGACAGTGACCGAATTCCTGTTGTTGCAGGCACTTGCACAGCGTCCGGGCTTTGTCAAAAGCCGGGATCAGTTAATGGATGTGGCTTATGATGATCAGGTTTATGTTGATGACCGCACCATCGACAGCCATATCAAGCGTCTGCGCAAGAAAATGCGTGCGGCAGATTCTGAGTTTTCGGCAATCGAAACGCTTTATGGTATCGGGTACAGATACAACGAAGAATAGGCGCGGCCATCTACAAGGGGTAATGGGGTCCCGTGCGCGACACCGAACAAGCCAATGAAACGCGCGACGGTGATGTCGTTCTCGGGGATGACTGGGTTATCCCCCAGGACCCCGAGTCTGCGGAGTTACGAGAAAAGCGGTCCCGCAGGAACCTGTTTTCTTTGCGCGGGTCACCTTTGGCCCGCAAGATCATCACCTTCAACCTGATTGCTCTCGTGATCTTGGTCACGGGGCTACTCTATCTGGATGACTCGCGGTCCGAGCAGGTACAGCAGACCGCACGCAACTTAATGGGCGATGCGCAGCTGGTCAGCAATGTGTTCGAAACACAGTTGCGACAGGGTGTTGTGCAATCGTCGCAGGATACAAGCCAACTTGACGTTAAGGACACGCTGGCTGGTCTCAGCCTGCCTGAAGGGGGCGAGGTTTTTGTTTACGATGCCAGCGGTACGCTGATCGGCTGGACACGGGGCGCGCCGCAAGCATCGGAGCTTCCTGTACTTTTGCGGCCGGACACCGAGATGCGGACAGGCGGCACCGTCATCAGTGACGCCTTGAATGCGGTCTGGACGGGATTGTCGCGCATTTTCAACTGGTCTTCGGGCACCGAGGCTCCGACATTGGCACAACAGGTGCAGGCTATTATTCCGCAAGCGTTGATGGGCCAGAGTCAGGTTCAGGCTGTGCAGGATGATGCCGGAGATACGGTGATCGTGGCCGCCGCTCCGATCCTGTATGAAGGCGTTCCAGCAGGTGCCGTGGCAATGTCCGGTCCTGCGGGTGAGATCGATGCGCTTGCAAGGCGTGAGCAGGAACGTATCCTTCAGATGTTTGTTGTTGCGCTGCTTGTCTCGATCGGCCTTAGCCTGGTTCTGGCCTCGACTATTGCCAACCCGCTGGCAGATCTCGCCTCGGCGGCCGAAATGGGGAAGGACAGGGGCACAGGTGTCAATCCGGGGCGCATTCGCATTCCGGACCTCAGCGCCCGACCGGATGAAATTGGCAGGTTGAGCCGCGCGCTGCGGGGTATGGTGACTGCGCTGTACAATCGGATTGATGCGAATGAACAATTCGCTGCCGATGTCGCGCATGAAATCAAGAATCCGCTTGCCAGCCTGCAATCCGCCGTCGGAACCCTGCGTATGGTCAAACGCGATGATCAGCGCGAGAAGCTTCTGGGTGTGATTGAACATGACGTGAAGCGGCTGGATCGTTTGGTCAGCGACATCTCGAACGCGTCGCGTCTGGATGCGGAACTGGTCAAAGAGGAAGAACAGCCTTTCGATCTGCTTAAACTGCTTGGCAATATCGGGCAGTTTTTGGGTGAGGACGCCCGTGCGCAGGGTATCGATTATATCACTGATCTGCCTGCCGATCCGATTGTCGTGAACGGGCTAGAGGCGCGCTTGGCACAGGTGTTCGTTAACCTCATAACCAACGCGATTTCGTTCTGCGAGGAAAGCGACGCCATCCGCGTCTGGGTGCGCCAGCGCGACAATCGAGTGTTGGTTGTAGTCGAAGATACTGGCCCCGGGATCCCGGAGCAGGCCCTGACAAAGATCTTCAAACGGTTCTACTCGCAGCGTCCGGTCGAGCATTTTGGTAACAATTCCGGCCTTGGTCTTGCGATCTCAAAGCAGATTGTCGAGGCACATGGCGGCGTGATCTGGGCTGAAAACATCCGCCCGACCGAGGCGGATGTCACCTCGGACCCGCTAGGCGCGCGTTTTGTCGTCGGGCTGCCTGTCTGATCCAATGAAAATCCCATCCCTGAAAGATGCGGCAGACCGGGACAGCGCCCGCGTTCATGCCAGCTGTGTCACTGTCGCTGATAGGGGGCTATTGATCGTAGGGGCCTCAGGTTCGGGTAAATCCTCTTTAGCTTTGCAAATGATGGCGCTGGGCGCGCAGTTGGTGGGAGATGATCAGGTCGATCTTGGGATGGCACGAGATTGCATCATGGCCTCACCCGTGCCCGAGATTGCCGGTTTGATCGAAGCCCGCGGAATCGGTTTGCTGGGGGCACAGAATACGCCGTCTGTTGCGCTGCATTTCGTAGTGGATCTGGACCAGCAAGAGACAGCGCGCCTGCCTGATCCGATCACGATCCCGCTGCTTAGGGGCACCGTGCCCTTGCTTCGGGGCGCTGCTGTGCCCAATTTGGCACCAGCCCTGCTGCAACTTCTTAGATTCGGACGCGTAGACCCGGAATGGCCGAACACATGACACCGCAAAAGCGAACCGTTCTGGTCACAGGGCCGTCGGGTGCAGGTCGCTCGACAGCGATCCATGTGCTGGAAGACTTGGGCTTTGAGGCTATCGATAACCTGCCCATGGGGCTTCTGGCGCGTTTAATGGACGGAGCAGAAGCTGACCGACCCATGGCTCTTGGTATCGACGCGCGCAACCGGGATTTTTCGACCATCGGTTTTATCGAACTAGCCGAGAAGCTGGGCCGCATGCCCCAGGTGGATTTGACAGTTCTCTATCTGGATTGCAGCGATGATGTGTTGCTGAGGCGCTTTTCCGAAACCCGCAGGCGCCATCCAGTTGCTCAGGATGCAGGCCCAGAAACCGGCGTTCGTCGTGAAAAAGAGCTGTTGGCGCCCATTCGAGAGATCGCTGATACTCTGATCGATACCAGCGGCCTAAACGTGCACCAGTTGCGCGAAGAGGTTGAGCGCTGGTTCGCCCCCAAAGACGGTCGACATCTGGCGGTTTCGATTGAATCGTTCTCCTACAAGCGCGGTTTGCCGCGTGGATTGGATATGGTCTTCGACTGCCGGTTTCTGGCAAACCCCTATTGGCGACCCGAATTGCGGTCGGCAGATGGTCGAAACCCGGATGTCGCGCACTATGTCCAATCGGATATGAACTATGCGTCGTTTTTTGACCGGACCACCGATCTGCTAAATTTGCTGCTGCCGGCGTTTCGCGCCGAGGGTAAGGCGCACCTGTCGGTAGCGTTTGGCTGCACCGGCGGGCAACACAGATCGGTGGCAATGGCTGAAGCGGTTGCAAAGGCCCTTGCAGAACAGGGCCAGCAGGTGGCAATTAGACACCGCGAAATGGAACGACGCGCGTTGAATGTGAGGCCGGATTGATCGGGATTGTAATCGTAGCGCATGGCGGCTTGGCTCAGGAATATCTGGCCGCTATGCAGCATGTGGTGGGGGCGCAACCTGGTTTGGCAGCGATCGCGATCGAAGCCGATCATGACCGCGAAGAGAAACAAGCCGAAATCTGCCGTGCAGCGAACGAGGTTGATCTGGGTGACGGCGTTGTCATCGTCACCGATTTGTTCGGCGGTAGCCCCTCGAATCTCAGCCTCAAAGCCTGCGCGCCCCAGGATCGCCGGATCCTCTATGGCGCGAACCTACCCATGCTGATCAAATTGGCCAAAAGCCGCCACCTGCCGGTTGCCGACGCAGTACGTCAGGCGATGGAGGCTGGACGGAAATACATCAATGCGCAAAATGTGACATTGGACTAAGACCGGACAGATTGAAATGACCAACCGAAGCTTGAAAATCATTAACGAAAAAGGCCTTCATGCCCGTGCCTCCGCCAAACTGGTCGAGGTTGTCGAGGGGTTTGATGCCAATGCTGAAGTCTCCAAGGATGGCCTTTCTGCCTCCGGCGACAGCATCATGGGTCTTTTGATGTTGGCAGCCTCACGCGGAACGACTATTGACGTTCAGACCTCGGGACCGGATGCTGAGGCATTGGCAGAAGCCTTGGAAGCGCTTGTGAATGACAAGTTCGGAGAAGGGTTCTAAGCCGCCCCACCGGAACAGGAACTACGGGAAGACCAGGAATTGGCGGAAACAACGCACGAGACCAAGACAGGCCCGATTGTAAACGGGGCCGAGGATCAGGGCGAGATTTACGATCGTAGAACGCTCACCTATGCGAACTCGTTCGACGATGCCTGGACCGCAACCGCTATTCGCGCCATCGAATGGTGCACCGGCAAGCTGACCATTCTGAGGATGGTCAACAAGTTCGAAAAGAAGAACGAGCTGTATCGTGGCCAACGGTTCTGGAGCGGCGCGCTCAAGACCATGGGCATTACCCTTACAACGCCCGAAGAACAGATCGCGCGTATTCCAAAAACCGGCCCTGTTGTCGTTGTTGCCAATCACCCGCATGGCATGGTGGATGGTATGATCTTTGCAGAATTGATCGGGCGCGTCCGCAGTGATTACCGCATCCTGACACGTTCGGTTCTAACCGGTCTGGATGAGGCCGCCACGTCGTTCATGATCCCGGTGCCCTTCCCACATGACCCCGAAGCGCAGGCAAAAATGCTGGAAATGCGCAGTAAGGCGATGGATCACCTCAAGGATGGTGGCGTTGTCGCGCTGTTCCCCTCTGGGGTGGTGATGTCCTCAGACGATTGGTTCGGTCCGGCGATTGAACGCGAGTGGAACGTTTTCACCGCCAAAATGATCCGCCGCTCGGGCGCAACGGTTGTTCCGATCTATTTCCCGGGTCGTAACTCACGTGCCTATCAGATTGCCAATAAACTGTCGCCGATCCTACGCCAGGGATTGTTGCTGCATGAGATCGTCCGCTCTTGCAATAAACCGCAATCTCCGGTCATCGGAGAGCCGATCTCTGACGAGGATATGCAGCTTCTGGAACGTGATCCGCGCGGGTTCATGGCGTGGCTCAGAGATCGCACCATGTCCTTGGGCACATCAGACAGGTCCTGATCTACTCTTCATCTGGCCAGAAATATCCCGGGGGTGAGCCCGGATACCATCCGGGCGAGGGGGCTGGCCCCCTCAGCGCGTGGGCACGGGAACCTCACCGCGATAGTCATAAAAGCCACGATCCGTTTTGCGACCCAACCATCCGGCTTCAACATATTTGGTTAGCAACGGGCAGGGGCGGTATTTTGTATCCGCCAATCCGTCATGCAGCACATTCATGATCGCTAAGCAGGTATCCAGCCCAATGAAATCCGCCAGTTCCAATGGCCCCATCGGATGGTTTGCGCCAAGCTTCATGGATTGATCGATGGACTGAACGTTCCCTACGCCTTCATAAAGCGTGTACACGGCTTCATTGATCATCGGCATCAGGATGCGGTTCACGATGAAGGCTGGGAAATCTTCGGCACTCGCGGCGGTTTTGCCCAGACGGTCCACCACTGCTTTACACGCAGCATAGGTTGGCTCATCGGTCGCGATGCCTCTGATCAATTCGACCAGTTGCATCACGGGAACCGGATTCATGAAGTGAAATCCCATGAACCGCTCTGGCCGATCTGTCCGGCTGGCCAGTCGTGTGATTGAGATCGACGAGGTGTTCGACGTGAGAATCGTATGTGGCAGAAGATGCGGTTGCAGGTCTTCGAAAATCGCCTGTTTGATCGTCTCGCGCTCGGTTGCGGCCTCAATGACCAGATCAGTCTGGCCCAGTCGTGGCAGTTCCAGCGTTGTTGTGATCCGCTGCAACGCAGCCTGCATTACCTCGTCGCTGATCTTCCCGCGCGAGGCTTGACGCGCGAGATTGCCTTGGATCGTATTGATCGCCCGGTCAAGCGCCTCCTGGCTGACGTCGTTCAGCAGAACATCATAATCCGCCAAGGCCAGCACATGAGCGATACCGTTGCCCATCTGACCTGCGCCAATAACTCCGACCGATTTTACATCCATGTTCTGCTGCCTTTGCCCTGCGCGTTATGGGCGACAGTATCGGCAGTTCGGGGCGGGCGGCAAGGGGCAGGTATGGCCGCAATTCGCTTCAAATGCGCATATTAGGAAAATCTCAACATCTGGGGCGTCAAGATGGCAGTTGGGTGAAAAATGGGTGAGTGAGATGAGCTATCATCAGGCAGGCTCCGGCGTGGCCGGGGGCGAACTATGTCAGTATTCTGGGTCGAAACTGTGGTTTCGCGGGCCTGCCAATGCGCTGGATGGTCCCTATGTGGCTTGTGTCGGCATGGATGAAACCTTTGGGCGATTTGTCGAGCACCCGTATCCTGCTGTTCTTCAAGACAAGTTGCGACAGACATGCGTCAACCTGGGCAGCCTGTTTTCAGGTGTTGATGCCATTCTTGGCGACGACGGTTTGCTGGAGCTGATCAATGGCAGCCAGATGTGTATTCTGCAACTGCCAGAGGTTCATGGTCAATCGAATCGATTCTATCGCGTGCACCCTCGCCGCAACGACCGCTTCCTTGCTCCTACGCCCGACCTTCTGGCATTGTATCCCGAGATTGACTTTGCCGAGATCAATTTTGTGCGCCATTTGCTGACCCGGCTTCAGGCCAATCAGGATGCCCGCTTTGAGATGGTCGCCCAGGAGCTGCAAGAAGGCTGGGTGAAGGCGATGAAAACCTTGCTGCTAAACATCGAAAATCCGGTTCTTCTGCTGCACCTCACGGTGAGTCGGGTGCAGCTTGTCGAGGATACCCTGATACAGATCAGCGATGCGATGCTGGGTCAACTCAGACAGTTTGCTGCGAAAGTGGCCAAAGCCGAGGTTGCCGTATCAGGTGCGTCTGAGATGCTTGAGGATGTGCTGTTTGGCACGTTGCAGCAGCCAATGGCCGAACACATGATCGGCCCCGCCGCGCATCGTGCCATTGCGGATGCTATCTTGCCTAACCTCAGAGATCTGAACGACTAAGGCCCGCCTGTTGGCGGGCCTTTCGACAGGCTTCAGCAAAAACCTGGTCTGTCAGATCAGCCGAGTTTCTCGGTCAGTTCCGGCACGGCCTGGAACAGGTCGGCGACCAGTCCGAAGTCGGCGACCTGGAAGATCGGCGCTTCTTCGTCCTTGTTGATCGCAACGATGACCTTCGAGTCTTTCATACCAGCAAGGTGCTGGATCGCGCCCGAGATGCCGACAGCTACATACAGATCGGGGGCAACAACCTTACCGGTCTGACCCACCTGCCAGTCGTTCGGAGCATAGCCCGAGTCCACGGCGGCGCGGGATGCGCCAACAGCAGCGCCCAGCTTGTCGGCCAGGGTTTCGATCAATTTGAAGTCTTCTTCCGAGCCGACACCACGGCCGCCCGAGACAACAACGCCAGCCGACGTCAGTTCAGGGCGATCGCTTGCTGCAACCTTGTCTTCAACCCACGAGGACAGACCTTCAGAACCCGGAACCGAAATGGTCTCAACCGAGGCTGAGCCGCCTTCGCCTGCTGCGTCGAAGCTTGCAGTCCGCAGAGTGACGACTTTCTTAGCGTCGTTCGACTTGACGGTCTGGATCGCGTTGCCCGCATAGATGGGTCGTTCGAAGGTCGAGCCGTCAACCACGCCCGACGCATCCGAGATCACCATCACGTCCAAAAGGGCTGCCACGCGCGGCATGACGTTTTTGGCGTCGGTGGTCGCAGGGGCAACGATGTGCTCATAGCCATCGGCCAGCGACACGATCAGAGCCGCGGTCGATTCCGCCAGGCGGTGACCCAGCGAGTCGTCTTCGGCGACCAGAACCTTGGACACGCCGTCGATCTTGGCGGCGGCCTCACCAGCAGCGGCGGCAGACCCGCCAGCGGCCAGAACGGTCACGTCACCCAGCGCTTTCGCCGCGTTGACGGCCTTGGCGGTAGCGTCCATCGACAGCTCACCATTGTTGACTTCTGCCAGAAGAAGAACAGCCATTATACAGCCCCCGCTTCTTTGAGTTTCTCGACCAGCTCGTCGACCGAGCCTACGACGATACCAGCGGCACGTGCCGGCGGCTCTTCGGTTTTGACGATTTCCAGACGCGGGGTGACGTCGACACCGTAATCGGCGGCAGTTTTCTCATCCAGCGGCTTTTTCTTCGCCTTCATGATGTTGGGCAGCGACGCATAGCGCGGCTCGTTCAGGCGCAGGTCAACGGTTACGATGGTCGGCATCTTGACGTTGATGGTCTGCAGACCACCGTCAACCTCACGGGTGATCTTGGCGCTGTCGCCTTCGATGTCCACTTCCGACGCAAAGGTGCCTTGGCTCCAGCCCAGCAGGGCCGACAGCATCTGACCGGTGGCGTTCATGTCGTTGTCGATCGCCTGCTTGCCCGCCAGAACCAGACCGGGCTGCTCTTCCTCGACCACTTTGGCCAGGATCTTGGCAACCGCCAGAGGCTCGATATCGGTGTGCACATCATCTGCGGCCACAACCAGAATGGCGCGGTCGGCACCCATGGCCAGCGCGGTGCGCAGGGTTTCCTGCGCCTGCTTGACGCCGATCGAAACGGCGACGACTTCGTCAGCCTTGCCTGCTTCTTTCAGGCGGATCGCCTCTTCCACGGCGATCTCGTCGAACGGGTTCATCGACATTTTGACATTGGCGAGATCAACACCGCTACCGTCCGCTTTGACGCGGACCTTCACATTATAGTCAATCACGCGCTTGACAGGCACGAGTACCTTCATTTTGCGCTTTCTCCTCACAAAAACGGCAAGCCGCAATGCGACTCCACCAATGCTCTCGGACGACTGAATAACGTCTCATGTCTTGCGACAACAGGGCAAAATCGTCACGTCATAAGCTTGGGACGTCGCGTTTTGAATTTTTTGACGCCACGGCGCGAAACTTTGTTGCGGATAGAAGCAGTTGGTTTGCAGGCGCGCAAGTCAGCGGTTCGCGCCCGGAATCCACAAGACGTCGTCTTTGCCGTCGTTGTTGGCGCAGCGTGCCGCCACAAAAAACCAGTCGCTGAGACGGTTGAGGTATTTGACGGCGACCTCGTTCACCGGTTCCATATTTGTCAGCTCAACGGCAAGGCGTTCGGCCCGACGGGACACGGTGCGGCAGACGTGCAGATGGGCCGCCAGACGGGATCCACCCGGCAGGATGAAACTGCGCAACGGTTCAAGGTCGGCGTTCATCGCATCAATCTCGGCCTCAAGACGATCGATCTGGGCAGGGGCGATGCGCAGTGGCGGATAGTCTGCCTCGGCATCTTTTTCCATGTCGGGGCGGCAGAAATCGGCCCCCAGATCGAACAGATCATTCTGAATGCGGGCGAGGGCCGCGTCGGTTTCACCACCGGCCTCTGTGCGTGCCACGCCCACGAAGGAGTTCAATTCATCCACGGTGCCATAAGCGGCCACCCGGCCAGAGTATTTGGCAACCCGCTCACCATTGCCGAGGGCGGTTTTCCCGTCATCTCCGGTTCGTGTGTAGATTTTGTTTAGTACAACCATTTAAGATGCCCCCTGTCCTTTGAGGTAGACGTAGAGCAGGATCAGCAATACGGCAATGAACTGAAACAGGATGCGCAGCCGCATCATCTTGTTGCTTTTCTTCGCGGCCGCCATGCCGCCTTTGCCGAAGTTGGAAATGCCGATCGCCAATACGACCACCACTGACGCCATGGCCAGAAGCAAAACGACCATTAGAAGGTCCATAAGGGTTCACCGTCTGCGTTTTTTTGTTTCGTTTGGACTGATCTAGCTCCGATACCCGAAAAAGCGAACCGGTAATTTCGTCTCAGATGTCGGACAGAATGCGGTCAATCGCCCTTGTGGGCAATATCCGGCGCAGATAGCCGGCGATATAGGTCGGCGTGGTGACATAGTAGCGGGCTTTGGGTCTGCGCGCTTCGACCGCATGGACCAGCTTGGCCGTGACCGCCGAAGCAGGCAGTTCAAACTTGTCGGGCCCCGAGCTTTCATACAATCGCTTCAGCAGTGAGTTTTCGTATTTCGCTCGTAGGGCCGAGTTTTCCCAATCAATGAACCGTTCGAATAACGGGATGGCCTTTTCACGCAGTTTTGACGTGATCGGGCCTGGTTCGATGAGGATCACGCGGATGTTTGTGTCCTTCAATTCAAGACGCATCGTGTCGCTGAGCCCTTCGATGGCGTATTTCGTCGCCACATATGCCCCCCGCCATGGGAATGCCACCAGACCAAGTACAGAAGAACATTGAACAATTCGCCCATGCCCTTGGTCTCGCATGACAGGAATGACCTGCCGCGTCAGTTCGTGCCAACCAAAGAAATTGGCTTCGAAGATGTGACGCAACCCGTCTGTGGGTACATCTTCGACCGCGCCGGGCAGGCCATGGGCGCCGTTGTTGAATAAGGCGTCCAACGTGCCGCCGGTGGCCTGTAAAACCTCGGTCAACCCGGCCTTGATACTGTCTGCATCCGCATAGTCGATTCGCGGGCTTTCAAAGCCTTGGGCGCGCAACCGATCACAATCACGCTGCTGTCGGCACGAGGCAAACACCCGCCATCCTTGTGCTCGCATACCGTGTGCCGCATCAAGCCCGATACCCGAAGAACAACCTGTGATGAGAATCGATTTTTGCATGAGTGTCCCGCACCAGAATGTGCTCAATAGCTACGATCAGCATTGGGGCAGGACAATGACGCTAAACAATCAGTTTGATGTTTTTCGGACAAGCGATGTTGAAATCCATCCGACCTGTTGCCCGGGCAACACGCGCAGGCGCAACCAGCCGGTGCCCGAGTCGCTCAGAACTTCGACCTGCTGGCCGATCCGGGCTTTGCCGATGATCGGATAGATCGTACCGGGTCCATCGCGCATGTTCACGCGCGTGCCTGAAATCTCGCGGATGTCCTTTTCTGGTTCGGGCAAAGCGGGCACGCCTACTATCTCGGGATCGGCGTCTGTGACCACCTGTCGAAGTGAGGCAACACCGTCTTCAAGCGATGCCAGCGCAAGCGACACCGTTTGATCTTCGAACAAAGAGGGGTTCGCCTGCAGGCCAGCGGCCACCTGTGCAAGCATGGCCTTGGTTTCTTCTTCGGTCAGGGCTGGCTCAGGCTCTGCAAGCGGCTCAAGCGTTTGTGCAGGACGATCCGAGGGGGTCGGTTCAAAGCTGACCTGTGTCACAAGCTCTTCCACCGCGGCTGAGGCCACGGGCTTAGAGGCGGGCTTGAAAGCTTCGGCCATACGTTGCGGATTATCCGCGCGCAGGCCGCGTGGTTCAAAATCCGGACCTCCGCTCATCACGTAAAAGGTCCAGCCGAGTGCGGCAAATGTAATAAGAATAAGGCGCGTCATGGCGCATCCCCCAAAATCAATCGTTACAACAACAAAAAGGCAGCATTCATTTATTGTCGGAATGGTACCATATTTTGATGGCTGAGTCGAAAATCGGGGGAAAACACAGGCTTGCCTCCCCCTGTTGCAAAAAGCACGACTTGTCCCCAGCAAAATGGACCATGCTTGCTTTACCCAGCCGCGCTTGCGTCGTATCACATCATCTATGAATGACACGATCGACGACCCCAATATGGAGGCCCCTGAAGGTGGGGGCGAGGTAGCCGAACCGCTGCGCCGCGCAATTGGTGAGCGCTATCTGACCTATGCGCTGTCCACCATCATGCACCGCGCCCTGCCGGATGCACGGGACGGGCTGAAGCCGGTTCACCGGCGAATCCTCTATGCGATGAGAGAGCTGCGACTCAGTGCAACCGGAGGTTTTAGGAAGTCGGCCAAGATTTCCGGCGACGTGATGGGGAACTATCACCCGCATGGGGACGCTGCGATCTATGACGCGATGGCGCGTCTGGCGCAGGACTTCAACGTCCGCTACCCGCTGGTCGACGGACAGGGGAATTTCGGCAATATCGACGGTGATAACCCAGCGGCCTCGCGATACACCGAGGCGCGGATGACCATCGTGGCCGAGGCGCTGCTTGAGGGTCTGAACGAAGACGCCGTTGATTTCCGCGACAACTACGATGGCACGCTGACCGAGCCGGTCGTGCTGCCAGCGCAGTTCCCCAACCTGCTGGCCAACGGTGCCAGCGGTATCGCGGTGGGGATGGCGACGAATATCCCGCCGCATAATATCTCGGAACTCTGCGATGCTTGCCTGCACCTGATTAAAACGCCGGATGCGCGTGACGATACGCTGTTGAACTATGTGCCCGGCCCGGATTTCCCGACTGGCGGCGTGATTGTCGAGCCGCCCGAGAATATCGCGCAAGCCTATCGCACCGGGCGCGGATCTTTCCGGCTGCGCTGTAAATTCGAGGTCGAGGATCTGGGCCGCGGCCAATGGCAGATCGTGGTCACCGAGATTCCCTATCAGGTTCAGAAATCCAAGCTGATCGAAAAGATCGCTGAGCTGATTCAGACCAAGAAAATCCCAATCCTCGCCGATGTGCGCGACGAATCCGCCGACGACATCCGTCTGATCCTCGAGCCGCGTTCCAAAAACGTGGACCCCGAGGTGCTGATGGGGATGCTCTATCGCAACTCGGACCTTGAGGTGCGGTTCAGCCTGAACATGAACGTGCTGATCGACGGGGTGACGCCCAAGGTCTGTTCGATGAAGGAAGTGTTGCGCGCCTTCCTCGATCACCGGCAAGAGGTCCTGATCCGCCGCTCGCGCCACCGCATGGCGAAGATCGACCACCGGTTGGAGGTATTGGAGGGCTTTATCGTCGCCTTCCTCAACCTCGACCGTGTGATCGACATCATTCGATACGACAACGACCCCAAGGCCGCGCTGATGCGCGAGGACTGGGGCAAAGACCATGTTCGCGCGACCGACGAATCCGACTATGTCTCACCCAAACCGGGCGAGGGCGAACTGTCCGAGGTTCAGGTTGACGCGATCCTCAACATGCGGCTGCGCAGCTTGCGCCGCCTGGAAGAGATGGAACTGGTCCGCGAACGCGACGACCTGATGCTGGAACGCGCCAATCTCGAAGACCTGCTGGCCGATCCCGCCTTGCAATGGGCCAAGATTGCCGAGCAGTTGAAAGAGACCAAGAAGACCTTCGGCAAAGACTATGAAGGTGGCGCGCGCCGGACGCAGTTTGCCGAGGCAGGGCAGGTCGAGGAAGTGCCGCTTGAGGCGATGATCGACAAGGAACCGATCACGGTTGTTTGCTCTCAGATGGGCTGGATTCGCGCAATGACCGGACATATCGATCTGGCACGCGAATTGAAGTTCAAAGACGGCGACGGCCCCCGGTTCATCTTCCACGCAGAGACCACCGATCGGCTGCTGGTGTTTGCGTCAAACGGGCGGTTTTACACGGTCAGCGCCGCCAACCTGCCGGGCGGGCGTGGCATGGGCGAACCGCTGCGTTTGATGGTCGACCTGCCGAACGAGGCTCAGATCATCGACATCCTGATCCACAAACCGGGTCGAAAGCTGCTGGTGGCCTCCGACGCAGGCAACGGATTCATGGTGCCCGAGGATGACGTGCTGGCCCAGACCCGAAACGGTAAACAGGTGCTCAACGTCAAGGATGACGAAACGGCGATGATCTGTAAGCCGGTCGCAGGCGACCATGTGGCGGTCGTATCTCAGAACGGTAAGTTCCTAGTCTTCCCGACCGAAGACCTGCCCGAGATGACACGCGGCAAAGGTGTGCGTCTGCAGAAATACAATATGGCGCGCGGGCGGCAGGGGACGCTGGAACTGGATGGCGGCCTGTCTGACATCACCACCTTCAACTGGGAGGAAGGCCTCAAATGGTCGATGGGTGGCGATAAGACACGGCACGAGGCGGATATGTCTCAGTGGCTGGCCAAACGCGCCAGTGTTGGGAAAAAGCCCCCCTATGGTTTCCCACGCGACTATAAATTCTCGTGATCAAAGGGCTTGCGCGGGTGAAATTCTGCTGATGCGACTTGGCATGGCCTGTGTTGGTGCGCTAAATCAAAAGAAAAACGGGCCTATCGAGACGAGACATGTTGCGCATTCTGACACTGATCACCGGATTGGCCCTGATGGGCGCCTGCACGCAGACACAGGTTTACGAAGAACCCGAGTCACTGGGTGAATTCAAGCTACGTGTAAACTACGCGTTTGCCGAAAAAGCGAAACAGGGTCCGGTTTCGCGCGATGCAACCCCAAAAGAATGGGAAGACGCGATCCAGAACGCGGTTGATATCCGTCTGGGGCGCTACCAAGGCGCGCAGGAATATGACATCGGCATCAGCCTCGAAGGCTATATGCTGGCTCCTCCCGGAGTTCCCGTTATCTATAATCCCAAAAGCACCGCGATTGTTTTGGTAAACGTTTATGACGTGAAAAAGAAAGAGTTTCTGGCCAAGGCCAAACAGTTCCAAGTGCTGGAAGATACGACTGGGGAAAGCGCCTTTGCCGGTTCGGGGCGCACCCGAACCAAAGAAGAGCAAATGAGTGGTTTGGCCCTCAAAGTTGCTGACCGCGTCGAAGAATGGCTGGCCGAAGAGCACAATGACAATGGCTGGTTCGACAAGCGACCAGACCTGATCCAACCGCTCGATTCTACCGAACTGGTGCAAAATCCGGCCTGAGCTCGGCTTTTCCCCAAGGATGTGCTTGATTTTCCCCCCTGAACCAAATATCTCGCGCGCGCAGATGTAACCACGGGACCAAGGGTCCCCCAAAATGCAAAAGGGCGCCTGAGGAATGGCAAAGGAAAAGTTTGAGCGTACAAAACCGCACGTCAACATCGGCACGATTGGCCACGTTGACCACGGCAAGACCACGCTGACCGCAGCAATCACCAAGTATTTCGGTGACTTCAAAGCGTATGACCAGATTGACGGTGCGCCGGAAGAGAAAGCGCGCGGCATCACCATCTCGACCGCC